>NZ_JBIOKZ010000001.1:0-720027 GCF_044142885.1 Pseudorhizobium flavum | reverse complement strand
CGCGTGCTGCAGGGCATTGTACAAGGGATCGGCTTTCTCGGTGCGGGCGCGATCATGGTTCGTGCAGCGCGGCGGGAGGTCGAGGGTTTAACGACGGCAGCGAACATCTGGGCGACGGCAGGAATTGGAGTGATAGCGGGCCTGGGATTGGAAGCAACCGCCGTCCTGTCAACCTTCGTGGTCTTGATCATTCTCGCGGCAGTACCCGCTATGCTTCCAAAGCTGTCCGCGAAGAAATCAGGCCCGAACGAGTCTGATCCAAGTTGAGCAGATACATCGTCCCGATATCGCACTCCGTCAGCTAGGACCTCGAAGCCGGATTAGGTGCTTCGAAAGCAAATTCCTCCCGCTTCACCATTCAAGGTCGCCTGTGACATCTCCGGGGGAGGGATGCTTTAGTCCTTCAGAACGCCCATGACTATGAGTCCTGCCGCAGTCACGAGGGCGCCGAGGATGACCGGGGGAGCAACCCACCCGTGCCCCAGAAGCCCCTCAAGCACGATCACGAAGCTGGGCGTCAAATATCCATAACCAAGGACTTTGGCAGCCGGTAGACGCATGGACGCGTACTGAAGCAGTAGGAAGGTAAAGGCAGTCGTCACGATGGAAAGGTAGGCAAGGGTGGCCCAGACCGACAGTGGCAGCGCTCTAAACTCCAGCGAGGCCAGCTCGCGTGCACCCGTCGGCACCAGCCATGGCACCGTGAACACGATAATCCAGAAACCGAACAATACGGGGTTCTCCCCCCGGGATAGTTTTCTCAGCAGCGGCACGTAGGCAGCATGGCCGATCACACCAGCCAGGAAAATCAGCTCGCCGCGTCCGATATCGAACGAAAGCAGTGCCTGAACGTCGGCGCGAAATATGACCCAGATGGCTCCAAGCCCCGCCGTGACAAGAGCAGCCAGGACGTCTGGTCGTGTCCGTTGGCCGATGAACATCAGCGCGAACCCTGCGCTGATCAGCGGCATGAGGGTGAAGACTGCTCCTGTCTGGACCGGGCTGGTGAACTCCAGCGCGATGAACATCGTGAGCATGTACGTTGCTATGAGACCGCCGAGGACTGCATATCTCCAGATGGCTCGAGGCAGCGCGAACGGGACCCTCATGATCCAGAACGTCAGAACGCCCATCACTGCCACCGTCATGAGGTAGCGCATCAATGTCAGCGGCCCGGAGTCCAGATGTTGCGCCGCCATGCCGCCGAACGAGAATGATCCCGCGATGAGTGAGGCGAACAACAGCATGGCGAGATGAGCAAGCAGCTTCTCACGTCCTCGAGCATGGACGTTGGAGAGCGCAGGAGCGGGGGAGGGACCGGGCGGGGGCATGACCTGAGCAGATAACAGACGAACGCTTGCGGATAAATGCTCGAGCACGCTTGTCGTGGAATGATTATGAGGGAGGCGCACAGGGAGTCTCATAACGGAAATGATTTCCGCTTCGCGCCCCCCGCATTTCTGAGCTGAAAGTCGGCTTCTCGAAATCCCACCGCGTAAGCGGACGGTCCGCAGACGGCCCCAAAACAGCCTTTCCGGCATGACCGAGTTCTTAGCCAACTTGGCCTCGTGTGGTGAGTACCGCTGACCCCCGAGGGACGGATGGATGTCCTCGTCACACCACATAGGCAACTGGGTTACCTGTCCGAGATGCTCAACGCCTCTTGAAACGGCGGTATCGGGCTGCATTGCGTGCGGTCAGCCGAATGATGGTGACAGACCACCCTCTCATGCCACCTGAACATTTCATGCAAACAGCCAGCCGCCCGAATGTCTCATTCCGGTGGTAGCGTTAGTTTTTGCAGAGCTGCTGCCATCACCGCTATGCCGATGTGTCGGTAGACGGCCGAAGAACTACCATCACTGTGACCTTGGATAGCGTCTGCAACGCTGTCTTGTATCCCAACTCGGGCTGCTTCGGTCTTGAACCAATGCCGAAGAGCATGGTTGGGGGCTTTGCGAGGGTCGCGGAAGCCGCAGCTACGGATCCAGACACCGAGGCGATTGGAGACGCCTTTTGAGGCGTGCTTGCGCTTGGGATCACCTGAGGATCGGGAATAGAAGAGAGGGCCGCTCCCTCGCGAGGCAACAAACTCAAGGAAGCCGGCCTCGATCAGTGCAGGGTGTATGGGGACGGTACGCTCGCTTGACTCATTCTTGATGCTGCCGGCGTCGCTCGCCGGCTGTATTTTCAGAACTGCGTAGCCCTCTTCCTCCGTTACATGCGAGCCGTGCAACTGAGCGACCTCGCCAATGCGAGACCCGGTGGCTGCTGCAAGCCAGGGTAGCCAGCGCTTCCACGGCTCCTTCGCCTCTGCGGCGAGATCGAGCAGTTTTGCTACTTCATCATTGGTATAGCCTAGCATGCGAGTGCCGGCCTTTGCCTTGCGAATGACCTTGATCCCTTCGGTGGGATCCGTCGCCATCGTCTGGTTGGCGATAGCGAACCGGAACAAGGCGCGTGCGCAGCCGAGATAGCCACGGGAGATTGTTGCCGCCGCTTTCTTGTCCCGTACGAGCTTGTCCTTCCATGCGACGATGTCAGCCGCGACAACGGTGCGGATGTCATTCGCCTTGGGTCCTAGAAAGGACTTCAGGTCGCGAACGATTCCGCGCCAACTGGAGAGGGTGCTGGCGCTTGGGTTTGTCTCCCTTTCCCATTTCTCGAAGATAGCGTCGATCGATAGGGGATCGCCTTCTAGGGGGAGCGGAGACGGGGGTGGGCTCAAGGCCTTGGCAACATCAGAAATCGGAGCCGGGCTCGATGGAGCAACTTGATCTGCCGCTATCGGGTCTCCGCCAAGAATGGCTTCAAGGGTTGAAAGCTCGGTGTCCAGTAGCAGCCGAGCTAAACTCACCGCGGATTTATCATTCAATCCGGCAAGACGCTCACGGGCAGCGATCACAAACTCTTCGACGTCGCCGGTTGCCCGCATCCGCTTCAGATTTCGGACGCGCTCTTTCAGTCGAAAGTGGTTCAAGAAGCCGATGATCTTGTCGAGGTCGCCTTCCGCGACGAGATGATCGAAATAGGTATAGGCGTCGGCTTCGCCGTGACCGAAATGGGCAGGGGTAGGGAGTGCCATGAGTTCCCCCGACCAGAGGCGCCGAGGCTCCCGGGTTGCCTCGGCATAGAAGGCCGCTCGCTGCTCGAACTCGCGATCGCGGACCGTAAGAGTGTGTTGCGAGACGATCCTCGGGAAGGTGGCGCGTAGAGCGCCCTGATCAGCTGCTGGGGTCGCCTCGTTGGGCCCGTTCGCCCCCTGGCTCTTCGAGCGCAATTCCTCGATCTGCTCTTCGGCTTCCACAGTCTTGCGGGCCAGGCGGGTCTTCGCGGTTTTGAGGTCTTTGGTACGCAAGGAAGTCACCACCAGCTGCCGGCCATAGACCGGCACGATATCCTTGGGGATCCATAAGCGGAAGTAGAAGGTGCCGTTTCGCACCATGAGCCGGTCTGGCAGCATTTTCATCGCTTCGTGGGCCTCGACTATAACACTGACTGTTACAGCTGGGACTTCAATCGAGCGATCCAAAGTATCTGAACAAAGTCAAATACTTAGTGGGAAATGGTGCCCAGAAGAGGACTCGAACCTCCACACCCTTGCGAGTACCAGCACCTGAAGCTGGCGCGTCTACCAATTCCGCCATCTGGGCGACGGAGAGCGATGTACGGGGGCGGCCGTCTGCTGTCAACTGGCTTTTTGAAGTTTCCATGTCGGGATTGCAAAAACAGTCGCAGGACCTTCGCCCGCAACCTAGGAGGCATCGCCCGGTGGCGTTTGCCGGTCCAGATGCCCCAGGTCCCGCTCCGGCTCAATCACGTCGCGAACCCTTTGCTTGAGCTCCTTCGGACGCGGAAATCCACCGTCACGCTTGCGTTCCCAAAGGAGGTCACCGTCGATCCGGATCTCGAAATTGCCGCCGGTTCCGGGAATGAGCGCCACTTCTCCGAGACTGTCGGAAAAGGTCTGCAGCAGTTCCTGCGCCATCCATCCAGCCCGCAACAGCCAGTTGCATTGGGTGCAGTAGAGGATGGTGACGCGCGGCTTGTCCATGGCTCTTCCTTCGACGGGTTCTGGGAGTCGAGCGACTATGGACTGAACGCGAGCGGAATTCCATCCGAGGGAAGGGCAAGTGTAGCGAGGACTTTCCATTCCTCGTCTGGAACATGGCACGAGGCAACGTGCGTGAACCTCTGGTCCAACAAAAAAAGGCTCCCGCACGAATACGGGAGCCTTGAAGCGAAGACTATCAGGTCAGTGGGGGCGGGTGTCTCCGCGCGCCGCGCCATTGCCCTGCTGCATGCCGCGGGCTTCCTCGGCTATTCGGTCTCTAGCTGCATCATGGACATCCGATGCGACGGCCGTGGCCTTGCCGTAGATGTCCGATGCGACGGCCTCGGCCTTGTCCACCGCATCGGCGGCCTTCGTGGACATCTGCTTACGCACGCCCTCGGCCATCTCGCCCATTGCCTCGTCCTCGCGGCGCGTGTTCGGCAGGGCCGCACCGATGGCCGCGCCGAGCGCAAAAGCCAATGCCCCGCCGATCAGTGGCTGGTCGCGGAAATGCCGCGCGATGCTGTCGTTCAGATCGCCGGCATAATCGCGGACCGAGCCACCCGCCGACATCGCACCGTCACCCATGGACCGCGCACCGCGCATCATGGAGTGACCGGCTTTTCCAGCGGTAGAACTCATCCGTCTCCAGGTCTTCGAAGCCCAGCCGGAAGCCTCGTCGAAGAGGCGGCCAGTTTCGTCGCGGATGTCATGGACCTGACGCCCGGTCGCATCTGCAAAGCCGCGATAGGTCTTGCCCGCCTCGTCCATGAAGTGGCCGGCACGTCGACCGGTTTCATCGGTCAAAGCCCGGAACCGGCTACCTCCCTCGTCGGTGAAGTGGCTGTAACGGCTCTCCCCCTGCGTCTGCACGGGACCGACGCGGCGGACATGGCCGGTGACGGGCGCCAGCGGATATTCCACTCCATCGTCCTCATGGGCAGAGGTCCGGTTGCTGCCTGGATTAGCCATCAGCCAGGCCATGCTCACACCCATCAGTGCAACGGGGATGGGATTGGTCTTCATGGCACTGCCGAGATTGGCGACGTATTCGCCGCCGCCGCTCGCCTTGGCATAGGCCAGTGCTTCGTCCAGAAGCTGGCCCGGCGACATCTTCGCCTGGATCGCATCCATGCGTTCCTCGATCCGGCGACGGTCCTGTTCGATCTCGCGCTCGAGCTGTTCAGCCCGCATTGTATCGGTCGTGGACATCAGACACGCTCCTTTATCATCTGGGCATCCCGGCGAATGGACGTCGAGGTGCGGTCGAGCTTCAGGTTCTCACCGCGCAGAGTCGAGAGGCCGCGGTGGATCATACCCCAAGCGAGGAGGGCCACGATGACGCCGACGATGACTGACGCGAGGCCATCTGCTCCTGGTTCCGTCATTCCCCGCGCGACGAAGAACGCGGCGAGGCCATTGACGAGGGCCGCGAGAAGAACGCCGACGGCAGCGATGGCGAATACGAGCCCTGCGGCAAATGCCTCAACCCCCGTAAGGGCGTGGGACATCTTCTCCGAGGCTTCGGTCTTGGCGAGCGTGATTTCCTTGCGGAAGAGACCGGTGATGTCGGACACCAGTCCGCTCAGCAGTTCGGAAAGGGGACGATTGTCCATTTGGTTAGCCATTGTAGCTTCCCTCCGGCTTGTAGCCCGTCGCATAGCCGGCGCCGGTGGCGGGGCTGACGGGTGAGGTTGTCGTGGTGGCCGTGCTGTCGGCCCGGCTGATGCCTTCTGTACGCCCCGAAGGCTGGCTGGTGCGCTCGGACGATGCGGTCAGGAAGCGGCTGGCGGCAAAGCCTGCCAGGGCCGCAATGCCAAGAAAGGCGGCCGGCTGTCTGCGGCCGAAATCTTCAGCCATGGCTGCGACCTCGCCTAGATCCTTGCCCTTCATGTCATCGGCAAAGCGTTGCATGCTGGCACCAATCTGCTTGGCGTAGCGGCCGACCTCGCGCTGGTCGCCCTGCTCGAGCTCGCCCCCGACGCGCTCGATGGCGCTGGCGATGCCGCTGACTCGGCTCGCTGCAAAATCCTTCTGCTCGCCGGCAGCGTCGCGGGCCTGTTGCCCCACCCGGCTGACCTGTTCCTGGGCGCCGGCCTTCACCGCCTGCCAGTCTTCAGCGGCTTTCTCCTTCAGGCTGCCTCCTGCGTCCTTGGCCGCGGAGGAAACTGCCGAGGCGGCATGGGACGCTGTCCCCTCTTGCCCCGACGGCTTGCTGGCGGAAGGGTCGCGAGCAGGATTGCTTGCGGTTGGATAGGTAGAGCCAGGCTGAAAGCCGGCTCCTGGATTCGTGTCTCGTTCGGTCATTGAACTCTCCCAAAATCTGGAACGGGATAGGCCTGACGACATCAAGTGATGCGATCTGTGGAGGAACCGGGATCGCGGCCTAAAGTTCCCAGAATTGCCGCAATTCGCTACTGCCTCGCCGAGGGGAGGCTACCGTTTGGCGCCATCATGGTCGTGCTCGTTAAGAATGGATTCAATCTTTGGCGGTAATCTTCCGTTAGCTTTTTCCGTGCGCGCGTCCCGGCGTCGTGTGCGGCTGCCTTCGATCCCTGTTTTGCGTACGTGGGTGCCATGCGTCGTTCCGCCATCTCCGCCATTGCCATGGTTGCCTTCGCCCTGTCGGGCTGCACGTCGAGCTCGGGTCCCGAGGCTCTCGTCGCCGGTCTGCCTTCAAGGGAGGTGACGAGTTCCGTTAAACCCGCGGCGCCGGTTCCCGCAGCGGTCGTGGGAGAGGCGAAGCCGCTCGCCTGGGCGGAGGATGAGACCGGCAGTGCGCCGCTGGCGGCCATGACTACGACCGTCGGCATGCCGACCCCCTCGTCGCGCCCGCTGGGGATGCTTCTGCCGGATAATCCTGCCGGCGCAGGCCCCGTCACGCGTTCGCGGGTCTACAGCCAGCGCTTCAGCGACGCCAAGCCGATCAATTTCGGCAAGGTCCAGCCGCAGCATTACGCCGTGCACGGCGTCGACGTCTCCCGCTGGCAGGGCGAGATCGACTGGCCGAAGCTCAGGACGCAGGGCGCGAACTTCGCCTACATCAAGGCCACGGACGGCGGCGACCATCTCGACCCCATGTTCAAGACCAACTGGCAGCGGGCCAAGGAGGCCGGCATCCGCCGCGGCGCCTACCACTTCTTCTACTGGTGCCGGCGCGCAAGCGAGCAGGCCGACTGGTTCATCCGTAACGTGCCGCGTGATCCCGACGCCCTGCCGCCGGTGATCGACGTCGAGTGGAACGGCGATTCCGCCTGCAAGCGTCGCCCGTCGCCTGCCGATGTTCGCGAAAAGATGCAGGTCTTCATGGACAAGCTGGAGCGTCACTACGGCCAGCGGCCGGTGATCTACACGGCCCCTGACTTCTACAAGGACAACCTCGTCGGCGCCTTCGAGAACTATCCCTTCTGGCTGCGCGCCGTCGCCCAGCACCCGTCCAAGGTCTATCCGGGCCGCAAGTTCGTCTTCTGGCAATATTCCGGTTCGGGCCTGTCACAGGGCGTGAACGGCAAGATCGACCTCAACGTCTTCAACGGCTCCGTCGAGGGCTGGCACAACTGGGTCGAGGCGAGGACGATGACCGCCCGAAACTGACGGATCCGCTTGCTCTTCCATGGGTTCCGGAGACGCATCGAATCTTTGACGGAACAAATTTCCGTGAGTCTCCGTTCTTCTGCCAGGTTAAACGGAGGAAGAACCCATGACCTATGATCCGAATGACAATCGTCCGGACCTGCGCGACCGCCGCCCGGACATGGTGCATAACAACGTCGACGCCCGCCGTAGCTCGTCCTGGGTGCCGTGGGTGGCCGTTCTGGCCGTCCTGCTGATCGGCGCCTTCATCTGGGGCAATATGGGTGGCGAGCCCGGTACCGACCCGGCGACGACCTCCTCGACGACGAATTCGGAAGCCATGGACAGCGCTCCGGCTCCGGTCGCTCCGGCACCGGGCGGTGGCGCAACCGACGCTGCCCCGGCCGCACCCGCCGACCCGGCAACACCGCCCGCTGCAGGTGGCGCCACGAACGGCGGCTAATCAGCCCCACATCATCTTCCCGAGCCGCTCGCCATCCTTGGCGGGCGGTTTTTCTTTGGGGCGACGAAGGTATGCCACGTCAGCAACTCTTGGTGAGGGGTTCCCTTGTCCTCGGGTCAAGCCCGAGGATGACGAGCGGACAGACTCCTCTCTTGGCGATCCACGGGTCTCACTGCGTTCGCCCGAGGAAGACGAACAATTTCAAATCGGAGGGGGCGCTGAAAGCTGCCTCGTAAAGTTAGTTTATGTGGCACCTCTCAGCGCCCCGTTCGGCAGTTTGTGCCCGCGACTCCGGTCTCTCTGCAAGGGTCGAGTGGGGAGGTGTTTGACCGCCGGTTTCCTGGGTGCCGAGGCTTCTTGCCCCGGCATCTCGTCGGACCTGGAGGTCCGGCGACATCCTCTCCATCGACCCCCTTGTGTGCCGCACAGGCACGCCCGGCGCGCACTTTCGGGCATCAAGAGACGAGGGCCGGTCCGAAACCCTTCGCCTCTCCCCGTGTCGCCGGAGGGAGACCATTTTCCGCGGACCCCGATGGTGAAAGTGCACGTCGTCCCTCCACCACCAGCGCCGGCCCCACCTCGCCAGGACGCCTCCTGGTGTATCCGCAGCGGGACGGGGATAGTGTAGGTATGGGTTTTGGGGGAGGGGATGAAGGAGGACGAGAATTCGTGCAAGATGTTGATGTTGTTGATGGGGCTGCGTGAAAACGTCCCCCTCTTCGCCTCCGGTGCGCCCCCCTCACCAACAAAATCTACGACTTAGCTGAAGCTAAGATCGTGATTTTGTAACCTCTCCCACAAGGGGAGAGGGAGAGTGTCGAGGGTGCGGCCCCGTCTCCTCTCCCCCTGTGGGAGAGGATGTCAATTTCAGCATCTTAGCGTCAGCTAAGTGCTAGAAATTGCAGGTGAGGGGGCTGCAGTGTGCGCAATCTATAGGTCCAAGAGCCCCCGTTGCCGAGGATTGATGCAACCGCGGAACGGATCTCGCCTCCTCACTCATCCCCCATCTTCAGCGCCGCAATGAACGCTTCCTGCGGGATTTCGACCTTGCCGAACTGGCGCATGCGCTTTTTGCCTTCCTTCTGCTTGTCGAGAAGCTTGCGCTTGCGCGTGGCATCGCCGCCGTAGCACTTGGCGGTCACGTCCTTGCGGAGCGCCCGCACGGTTTCGCGGGCGATCACCTTGCCGCCGATCGCGGCCTGGATCGGGATCTGGAACATGTGCGGCGGGATGAGTTCCTTCAGCTTTTCGCACATGCCGCGGCCGCGCCGGTCGGCGGCGGAGCGGTGGACGAGCATGGAAAGCGCGTCGACCGGATCGCCGTTGACGAGGATAGACATCTTCACGAGGTCGCCGGCGCGGTAGTCGATGATGTTGTAGTCGAAGGAGGCATAGCCCTTGGAGATCGACTTCAGCCGGTCGTAGAAATCGAAGACCACTTCGTTGAGCGGCAGCTCGTAGGTGATCATCGCCCGGTTGCCGACATAGGTAAGCTCGGTCTGGATGCCGCGCCGGTCCTGGCAGAGCTTCAGGATGCCACCGAGATATTCGTCGGGCGTCATGATCGTCGCCTTGATCCACGGCTCGCGGATCTCGTCGATCTTGACGACGTCCGGCATGTCGGCCGGGTTGTGCAGTTCCTTCTCGGTGCCGTCGGTCAGCGTCATCTGGTAGACGACGGACGGGGCGGTCGCGACGAGATCGAGGTTGAACTCGCGCTCCAGGCGCTCCTGGATGATTTCGAGGTGCAGCAGGCCGAGGAAGCCGCAGCGGAAGCCGAAGCCAAGCGCGGCCGAGCTTTCCATCTCGAAGGAGAAGCTCGCATCGTTGAGGCGAAGCTTGCCCATGGCCGAGCGAAGGTCCTCGAAGTCGGCGGCATCGACCGGGAAGAGGCCGCAGAAGACGACCGGCTGGGCGGGCTTGAAGCCCGGCAGCGCGGAAGCCGTCGGCTTCTTGTCGTCGGTGATCGTGTCGCCGACGCGGGTATCGGCCACTTCCTTGATCGAGGCGGTGATGACGCCGATCTCGCCGGGGCCGAGGGAGTCCATCTGCAGCATCTTCGGGGTGAGCACGCCGACGCGCTCGACGCCATAGCGGGCGCCGGTGCCCATCATGCGGATCTGCTGGCCCTTGGTCAGCACGCCGTCGATGACGCGCACGAGGACCATGACGCCGAGATAGGTGTCGTACCAGCTATCGACGAGGAGGGCCTTGAGCGGCGCCTTCTCGCCACCCTCGCTCTTCGGCGGCGGCAGCTTGTGCACGATCGCTTCGAGCACGTCCGGAATGCCGAGGCCGGTCTTGGCGGAGATCATCACGGCGTCGGAGGCGTCGATGCCGATCACCTCCTCGATCTGCTCCTTGATGCGGTCGGGCTCCGCCGCCGGCAGGTCGATCTTGTTGAGGACGGTGACGAGCTCGTGGTCGTTGTCGATCGCCTGGTAGACATTGGCAAGCGTCTGGGCTTCGACCCCTTGCGAGGCGTCGACCACCAGCAGCGAGCCCTCGCAGGCCGAGAGCGACCGGGATACTTCGTAGGCGAAGTCGACATGGCCGGGGGTGTCGATCAGGTTCAGGACATAGGTCTCGCCGTCCTTGGCCTTGTAGTGCAGGCGCACCGTCTGCGCCTTGATGGTGATGCCGCGCTCGCGCTCGATATCCATGGAATCGAGGACCTGTTCCGACATCTCGCGTTCGGCAAGGCCGCCGCAGGTCTGGATCAGCCGGTCGGCAAGGGTGGACTTGCCGTGGTCGATATGCGCGACGATGGAGAAGTTGCGGATGTGGTCGAGGGGCGTGCGATCGGTGCTCATGGCTCGCGCATATAGCAGCGGTCAAAGGCGACGCATAGCCGGTAGTCACCGGCATTTGCGACAAATGCGCTGCTTTCAGCGTGCGAACTGCTCCGGCCAGTCGCGGCGGGTGGCGACCTGGCCTTCGGTGCGCAGCCGCGCGACATCCGCAAGATCGACCTCGACGATGAGCCATGACGTTTGCTCGACGGTATCGGACGGGCTTTCCGCGACGATGCCGGAAGGCGGCATGCCGTAGTCGGAGGGAACGTATAGGGCAGCGCGGCCGCGGTTCTCGTCCATCGCAGGGGACCAGGGCGCGGTGCCGGCGGTGGGCGAGGAGAGGACGGCATACTGGTTTTCCAGCGCCCGCGCCTGGGCGCCGATCCGCACCCGGTAGCTGCCGGCGAGCGTATCGGTGCAGGAAGGCGCGAGCACCAGCTCGACGCCGAGCTCGGCGAGCCGGCGGCCGAGCATGGGAAACTCGTTGTCGTAGCAGATTAGGATGCCGAGCGTGCCGAGCGGGGTCTCGAAGGCGCGAAGACCGCCCACCCCGGCGGCAATCCCCCATTGCTCCCGCTCGAAACGGGTCATGATCTGCTTGTCCTGATGACCGATGATCCCGTCCGGCCCGAACAGCCAGGCGCGGTTGCGGTACTGGCCGTCATGATCGAGCACCGGGGCGGAGCCGGGCTGGAAGACGATGCGGTGCTTGCGGGCGAGCGCCTCGCACAGCTCCAGCCAGCGCGGGATCAGCGGCTGGATGCCGGCGATCGACCCGTGCAGGTCGGAGCGGGTGGCGGCATCCAGCTGGCCGGCGAGCACCAGACCGGCATATTCCGGCATCAGCAGCAGTTCCGCACCCTGGGCGGTAGCCTCTTCCACGAGCCGGGTGAGGTGGCGGAGATAGTCGTCCCAGCCCTCGATCAGCTCGATGGCATACTGGCAGGCGGCGAGCTTCATCATGCGGCAAGGTCCTTGATCCAGAAGGAGAGCGGCTTCGGGCTTTCGCTCGTGTCGTCGAGGTCACGCCAGGTGAAGGTGGTGCGAAGCTCGGGGTGATGGCGGTAGCCGCGCTTGTGCCAGAAGGCGTCGAGCGGCACGTAGTCCGCGGAGCGACGCGGATGATCTGACGGGCGTTCGACGGCACAGAAGGTCGTGTAGCGGAGGCCGAAGCGGTGTGCTTGTGCTTCCCGCTCGGCGAAGAAGGTGACACCGATGCCGCGGCCCCGATAGGCGGGCAGGAGAACGCTTTCGCCGAAGTAGAAATAGTCCGCGGGGTCGCGTCCGGACGCGAGGAAGGGCGCCTTCACCTCGTCCGTCTCGGCGGTCATCGGCGTGCCGGTGGAGGCACCGACGACCGTACCGTCGTCGATCGCCAGGACGAAGATCGACCCTTGCGAACGGGCGTAGGTGGCGAGGTAGCGCTCCTCATAGGCGAGGTCACCATCATAGAGGTAGGGGAAGTCGCGGAAGACGGCGATGCGCAACCGCGCGACATCGGTAAGCCGGGCGGCAGCCTCGGCGCCGGAAAAGGTTTTGATTTCGAGTGTCATAGATTATGTTCAGCCGGTTTCGATGTCGTTATACCGTCGCCGTCCAACCATTCCAACCCTCTGCCAGACCCCGGGGACACGCATGACCGCTACCGAGATCGTCCGCGCCTATTACGATGCCTTCAACGCACAGGATATGGAGCGCTTCCTGGCGCTGCTGACCGACGACGTCGTGCACGACATCAACCAGGGCGAACGGCAGGTGGGCAAGGACGCCTTCGCCCAGTTCATGGATCACATGAACCGCTGCTACCGCGAGCGGCTGACGGACATGGTGGTGATGGCGAGCGAGGATGGTCGGCGCGCCGCGGCGGAGTTCATCGTCAACGGCGAGTATTTGGCAACCGACGAGGGGCTGCCGGAGGCGAGCGGCCAGACTTACCGGCTGCCGGCCGGCGCCTTCTTCGAGATCCGCGACGGCAAGGTCGCGCGGGTCACCAACTACTACAACCTCCACGACTGGATTGCGCAGGTCGGGGCGTGAGCGCGCTTGATGCGCCATCCTTTCGCCACGAGGTTCAATTTGCAGCCGTAATCCTGCGGGATAGGGCGTGGGCAGGACGATCCGTTCAGCGGACGCCGACAGGGGCGCAGGGCAAAAGGACAGGGGACGCTGAGTAGGCAAACGGGACAACGAATAGGTCCGCTCATCGCAGGCGCCGCCGTGCTGCTCCTGGCGCTCGGGACTGCGGGCGTGATGGAGCGCATGCGGTCCCAGCAGAACCTCCATGACCTCGGAATGCTCGCCGAGCGGATCGAGGGGCGGATTGCGGCGCAGACCTCTCTCCTGTCCTTCCTGCGCTCATTCCTGGTCGCCAATGACTACAGGGTGGATGTTGCCGATATCCGCCATTTCCTCAATCTCCGCCCAGAAAACGACCTCACCGGCGGCATGCAGGGCATCGGCATCGCACTTTACCAACCGACGGAGGACACGGCGGCTGCGCTGGACATCCTGCGGTCTTCCTATGCGGGCGACCAGCGCATCTGGCCGGAGACGGACCAGTCCTACCGTTTTCCCATCGTGCTCCTGGAACCGCCCGACGACCGAAACCGTGCGGCCTATGGCTACGACATGTATTCGGAGCCGATCCGGCGTGAGGCGATGGAGCGGGCCTGGCGCACGGGCAAGGCAGCGGCGACTGCGCCGGTCGAGCTGGTGCAGGAGATCACCCAGCAGAAGCAGGCAGGCTTCCTCATCTACCTGCCGGTCCTCTCGCCGGACGCGCAGTCCATCCACAGCATGGTCTACGCTCCCTATCGGATCGGCGATCTCATGGAGACGGCGCTATCGGTGCCGACCGACCTTGGGGTCGAGGCCCGGCTCGTCGATGCCAAGACCGGAACGGTCATGCTGGAGCCGGAACAGCCCGTGGCCTGGCAAGGGAGGTTCCCGATCATGGTCGCCGACCGGGAATGGGTCATCCACCTTGCCTTCCGAGATCCGGGCAGCCTTTTCTCTCGTCCTTCCATAATCACCCTGCTGGTGGGGGGGCTCGTCGCCGTCCTGCTTCAGCGTCTCCTGCAGCAGCGTGAGCAGCGCATTGCGGCAGAGCGCGAGGTGGCCCGCGAGGCGCGCCTGGCTGCGGAGCAGCGCGGTCTTCTCCTCGACGAGAGCAAGCATCGTCTCAAGAACTCGATTGCCCGAATAGCGGGGATAGCGAGGCTGGCTGCGCGCGAGGCGACGAGCAAGGAGGAGTTCCTGTCGGCGCTCGAGCGACAACTCCAGGCGCTGGCCGCGGCGCAGGATCTTCTCAATCCCACGCTCGGGGGCGGAGTCGACCTGGAGGCACTTCTTAAAGCCGAACTCGCCTCGGTGGGGGGAAGCACGGATGCGGTTACCTTCGACGGACCGCCGCTGACGCTCGACTCGAACCAGGCGCAGGCCTTGGGATTGGTGCTGCATGAGCTTCTGACCAATGCCCTGAAATATGGCGCGCTCGGCCATGCCGGCGGGTCTCTCGACGTGCGCTGGACGACGGCCTCCGGCGCCAGGCTGGAGTGGGTGGAGCGCAGCGACAGCATCGTCGATCTTGAAGCAAGCGGCTTCGGCACGCGGCTGATCGAGACGCTGGTGAAGCGTCAGCTGGGCGGAACCCTCTCCCGCACGGTCGAGGAGGGACGCTACAGGCTGGTCATCGAATGGCCGCTGAAGCAGGTTGGCGTTTAGACCCCGTCACGCCAACGCAAGCCCGGCACCGCCCAGGGCCATGATGAGGACCACGATCCAGGGCGGCGCCCCCCAGACCACCAGCAGCAGGAAGCCGGCAAGCGCGAGCGCAAAGTCGTAAGGGCTGAGGATGGCACTGGTCCAGACCGGGTTGTAGAGGGCGGAGCCGAGGATGCCGACAACGGCGGCATTGGCGCCCCGCATCGCTGCCTGTGCAAATGGCCGTTTGCGGAAGCGGTCCCAGAAGGGCAAAACACCGACGAGCAGCAGGAGGCCCGGCGTAAATATCGCAAGCAGCGCGATCACGGCGCCCGCTATGCCATTCGGCCCTGGCCCCATGACGGCCCCAAGATAGGCGGCAAAGGTGAAAAGCGGACCGGGCACCGCCTGGGCTGCGCCATAGCCGGCGAGGAAGGCGTCATTTGTCACCCAGCCCGGGGCCACGACTTCCGCCTGGAGCAGGGGCAACACCACGTGGCCGCCGCCGAAAACCAGTGCTCCGGCACGGAAGAAGGCATCTGCAAGGGACAGACCCTGCGCCTCCAACGCGACGGAAAGGATCGGCAGCCCGAACAGCAGGAGGAAGAAGCCCAGCAGACAGATCATGCCGACGCGGCGCGGCACCCTGAAGGAAAGGTGACCGGACTCCACCGCTGGCCCCTGGCGGCAAAGGATGAGACCAGCCAGCGCGCCGACAAGGATTGCTGCGACCTGTCCTGCAGAACCTGCAGCCACCACGACCATGATGACGGCCGCCAGCGCGATCCCTGCGCGTGGCCTGTCCGGCGTGAGGCTCCTGGCCATGCCCCAGACCGCCTGCGCGACCACCGCGACGGCAACCACCTTGAGCCCATGCAGCAAGCCGGTGGCGACCGGGCCGTCGAGGGCGGCGGCGGCGAATGCGAAGATCACGAGCAGCGCTGCCGAGGGAAGGGTGAAGGCTGTCCAGGCGGCCAATGCCCCAAGCGGCCCGCCACGCAGAAGCCCGAGTGCAAATCCTACCTGGCTGGATGCGGGGCCTGGGAGGAACTGGCAGAGGGCCACCAGATCGGCGTATCCGGTTTCCGTTATCCACCTGCGGCGCACTACGAGCTCGTCCCGGAAATAGCCGAGATGCGCGATCGGACCGCCGAAGGAGGTAAGGCCGAGCTTCAGGAAAGCTCCAAACACTTCCGAGAGTGTTCCACGCTCAACTGTCGCGGTGGCTGGCTCGGAAGGGGGCGATGCGGTGGATTGCGTCAATGGGCGGGTCCTTCGCATGACGTGGCTGGCGCGAGAAGAAATGGCAGTTGGAGCGGTAATGCTACGGCAAACTGATGACAAGCGGGCGATCATGGTGGCCGCGATCATCCTGGCATGATCAGGCAAGGATGTGCACTGGAGCGCGTGGGTCAAGCTCGAGAGCGGTCGCACGGTTAATCCTCCTGCCCCGGGGCGGGCGTCAAGCGGCCCGCCTTCAGGGATCCGGAGGAGAGAGAATATGGTTAGGTGGCGCCGCCAATTAGCGTCTTCTGAGGCACTTCACTTCGCGACCTGGAGCCCTAATTCTGCTCCTCAGCGGATCAGGGGCCCATGGCAAGCAGCATATTCCCATCATCGACAGGCTTGATGGCTGACAAGATCAGGTCTTTTGCGTGGGAAAGGACGCCGCTCGGACCGATCGAGTCCTGGTCGCCTGCCCTCAAGATTGCAGTCGAAGCAGTCGTTGCGTCGAGGTTTCCGCAGTGCCTGTTCTGGGGCCCGGATCTGATCGCGATCTACAATGACGAATTCCTGCCGATACTCGGTGCCAAGGAAGAGGCCTTGGGCCAGCCTCTTCGGGTGACATGGAGCGAGACCTGGGAGGCGCTGAGGCCGATCGCAGAGGACGCGTTGGCGGGCATAGCCGGCTACCACGAAGACTTCCCGTTGCAGACCACACGCCATGGCCATACGGAAACGGCCTACTTCACCTTCTGCTACGCCCCGGTCCGTGACGAGAACGGCACCGTGCTCGGCATGCTGGACACGGCCATCGAGACGACGGATGCGGTCCACGGTCGAAGGACCCTCATTTCCGAACGCGAGCGTTATCGGCAGATGTTCGAGAATGCTCCAGGCTTCATGGCGATGCTGAGCGTACCGGATTTTCGCATCGAGTATGCCAATCCCGCCTATATGCGGCTGGTCGGCGACCGCGACGTCATCGGCAGGAAAGTCATCGACGCGCTTCCCGAGGCGATTTCGCAAGGATATCTCGATATTCTGCAGGAGATCCTGCAGTCCGGGAAGGCCTATGCGGCCGCGGGAAAGCTCTTCACCTTCATGCCTCCTGCTGCAGCGCAGGCCCAGGATCGATATCTGGATTTCGTCTACCAGCCCATCCGGAGCCCGGGAGGCGAAATAACCAACATCTTCGTGTCGGGCTCCGATGTCACGGAGAGAACACTGGGCGAAGAGAAGCTGAGACGCTCGGAGGCGCGGCTTCGATTCCTGGACGATCTGGCAAAGGAGACGGGCAAGGGCGCCGACGCCGACACCATTCTGGCAGTCACGACCAGAATGGTGGGCGAGTACCTGAAGCTGTCCAACTGCGCTTATGCGGACATGGACGACGATGAAGATGGATTCACCATACGCGGCGACTGGGCCGCCGAGGGCTCACCTTCCATCGTTGGTCATTACAGCCTCGCCGCCTTTGGAAGGCTTGCGGTTTCCAACCTAACCCGAGGTCTGCCCCTCATTATCAACGACAATCTCCGAGAACTCGCGCCGGAAGAGGCCAAGACGTTCCAGGATATCGGTATTGCCGCCACGATCTGCATGCCCCTGCTGCGGGGCGGAAAGCTCACCGCATTGATGGCGATGCACGACAAGGTGCCGCATACCTGGTCGGCCGAGGAGCTTGCGCTCATACGCGAGGTCACCGAACGGTCCTGGGCCCACATCCAGCGTGTCAGGGTGGAGGCGGAACTGCGGAGCGCGGCCGAGGCGCTTGCTGCACTCAACGCGTCGCTTGAAGCCCGTGTGGAAGAACGGACCGCTGCTCTGGTCCAGGCTGAGGAAGCACTTCGCCATTCCCAGAAGATGGAAGCGGTCGGGCAACTCACCGGCGGTCTGGCCCATGACTTCAACAACATCCTCGCCGGGATCGGTGGCAGCTTAGAACTGATGAACACACGTCTATCCCAAGGCAGGATCGCGGATGTGGACCGTTATCTGCACGGGGCGCAGTCTGCGGTGAAGCGGGCCGCGGGATTGACGCAGCGCCTCCTTGCCTTTTCCCGGCGCCAGACGCTTGATCCGAAGCCGGTAGACCTCAATCGGCTGGTGGCGGGAATGCAGGACCTGATCGCGCGAAGCGTCGGTCCGTCCGTCGCAGTCGAATCCGTCGCGGCCGGAGGGCTCTGGACAACCTTTGCTGACGTCGGCCAGCTCGAGAATGCCCTACTTAACCTCTGTATCAATGCGCGCGACGCGATGCCGGACGGTGGAAAGGTCACCATAGAAACCGCCAACCGATGGATGGATGAACGCGCCGCTCGCGAACGTGGGTTGGCGCCGGGGCAATATGTTTCGCTGTGCGTGAGCGATACCGGGACAGGCATGTCTTCCGAAACGATCGCACGCGCTTTTGACCCCTTCTTCACCACGAAGCCGACCGGCCAGGGCACCGGACTTGGCCTCTCCATGGTCTACGGGTTCGCGGGACAGTCGGGCGGATCCGCTCGCATCTACTCCGAGGTCGGTCAGGGGACCATGGTGTGCCTTTACCTGCCGCGT
This sequence comes from Pseudorhizobium flavum, assembly GCF_044142885.1. NCBI lineage: Bacteria > Pseudomonadati > Pseudomonadota > Alphaproteobacteria > Hyphomicrobiales > Rhizobiaceae > Pseudorhizobium > Pseudorhizobium flavum. The sequence goes on along the minus strand of NZ_JBIOKZ010000001.1, from coordinate 701,657 downwards.
TATGCCGCCGAAGCGCCTGACGAGGAGGAATTCGAGCGTGAGCCCGAAGCGCCGCGAGCATCGGGCAGCCAGACGATCCTGGTGGTCGATGACGAGCCTCTTGTGCGTATGGTTGCGGTCGAGATCCTGACGGAGCTGGGATACGACGTCCTGGAGGCGGACGACGGGCCATCGGCAATGAGACTGCTCCAATCCCATCGGGATATCTGCCTGTTGCTGACCGATGTGGGCCTCCCCAACGGCATGAACGGTCGCCAGCTTGCTGATGCCGCCAGGCTGGGCCAGCCGGACCTGAAGGTTCTCTTCATCACCGGCTACGCTGAAAACGCCGTTCTGAACCACGGCCATCTGGAACGTGGAATGCAGGTCATGACGAAGCCGTTTTCCGGCGAGGCGCTCGCGAGGCGGGTGAACGACATCATCAAGGGCGAACAAGGCAGTTGAACCTGCAAGCGTCACAGGCCGTAACGAGACATCAGCAGCCTTTCATCATGCCAAACCGATTCATCCTATCCCGCCGCCGCGGGAGCAATTACGGTACCGTTCTCGCAACCGGAACCCGCCCATGCCTGCCTTGCCCTTCGCCACCGGAATCCATCATGTCACCCTGATTACCCGGCGGGTGCAGGACAATATCGATTTCTATGTCGGCTTCCTGGGGCTCCACCTGGTGAAGCGCACCGGGGGCTTCGAGGATGCCGAGCAACTGCATCTCTTCTACGGCAATGCAGAGGCAGAGCCGGGCACGCTCGTCACCTTCCTCGTCTGGGAAGACGGCGCCTCGGGGCGGATAGGCAATGGCCAGGTCTCCGAGATCGCCTTCTCCGTGCCGCAGAACACGATCGGCGAATGGCTGACGAGGGCGATCACCTACCGGGTGCCGGTAGAAGGCCCGTTGCACGAATTGGGCGAGACGGTGTTGCGGTTGAAGGATCCAGACGGGATCATCGTCAAGCTCGTCGCAAACGGGCCTCCGATGCCTGACATGCCGACGGACGGCCTGGCAGTGCAGCGTCTGCGTGCCGTCACCTTGCTGACCGAGACGCCGGAGGAGACGGCGGCATTCCTCGGCCGCTTCGGATACCGCCCGGGGGCCGCCTCCGGCTCGCTACAGAGGATGCTTTCAGATACCGATGCGGTCGACGTGCGGGATGCCAGCGGCTATGTGCCAGGAATTCCCGGAACAGGGACGGCGGATCATGTCGCCTTCCGCGCCGCCGACCTCGCGGCCGTCGAACGAGCCGAGGCGGAGCTTTCCAGGCGCAACGCCTCCCCGACCACGCTCCACGACCGGAAGTACTTCACCTCGCTTTACGTCCGCGAACCGGGTGGAACGCTGATCGAGTTCGCGACCGACGGTCCTGGTTTTGCGATCGACGAGGAGCCAGGCCATCTCGGCGAGACGCTCTTCGTGCCGCCGCACGACCTTGAGCGCGCGGAAGACCTGAAGGTGCTGCTGCCACAGTTCTCCCTGCCGGGCGAGCCGCGCATGCCGCGCCGTGACCTCCCCTTCGTCCACCGCTTCTTCGTGCCGGAGACGCCGGGAGATGAGACACTGGTGCTGCTGCATGGCAGCGGTGGCAACGAGGCGGCGCTGATGCCGCTTGCGCATCGGGTCGCGCCGCAGGCAACGCTTCTCGGCGTACGGGGCCGTGCCGCGGAGGAGGGTTTTCCCCGTTGGTTCCGGCGCCTGCCGGCGGCTCGCTTCGACCAGCAGGACATCCGTAGCGAAGCCGAGGCCTTCGCCGCCTTCGTTGAAGGCGCCATGGACGGCTACCGGCTTGATCCGGAGCAACTGGTCTTCCTCGGCCAGTCCAACGGCGCCAACTTCCTGGCGGCGATCATGGCGCTCCATCCAGGACTTGTGCGCCGCGCTATCCTGCTGCGGCCCATGCTGGTTCTGGAAGAGCCGCCGATTGTCGATCTGACGGGGACGGACGTGATGATGGTAAGTGGCAGGTTGGATATCGCCGCACCGTCGGCACGCCAACTGGAAAGCTGGCTGAGGGCGTGTGGGGCGCGGCTGACCAGCCACGTGATCGACGCTGGTCATCCGCTCACCGACCAGGATCTGCCATTGGTGAGCGACTGGCTGGAGAGCCAGCGCCAAATGTGAAACCCAGTTGACTCCATTATAAGAGACGTTAATTCTCTCATAATGGACAGCGTTCCAATCGATCGATCAATCGCCGAGCGTGTACGGACCCTGCGGGCAGAGCAGGGGCTGACCCTGGACGAACTCGCGGAACGCTCCGGCGTCAGCCGGGCGATGATCTCGCGTATCGAAAGGGCAGAGGCAAGCCCGACGGCAGCGCTGCTGGCGCGGCTGTGCGAAGCGCTGGGAATGACACTGTCCGGCTTTTTTGCCGAGGTCACGGATGTCTCGTCGCCGCTCAGTCGGCGGCAGGAGCAACGGCTCTGGCGAGACCCGCATACGGGTTACCTGCGACGATCGGTTTCCCCGCTGGGCATGCCGAACCGGGTGGACATCGTGGAGGTGGAGTTTCCGCCGGGCGCCCGGGTGAGTTTTCCACCGCGCGCCGAGAGCCGCTCGATGACCCAGCATGTCTGGCTGCTGGAGGGGGCGTTGCAGATGACGATCGGCGAGACGGTGCACCATCTGCAGCCGGGCGACTGTCTGTTCATGGATCTCGGCGATGCCTTCGACTTTTACAATCCCGGTCAAAGTCCGGCGAGATATGCGGTCATCCTCGACCGCGGACGGTGAGGAAAGAAAGGAAGGACACGATGGCGACGATCCACATCGCCGATGCTGATGCAGCACGCGCAGCCATACCGGCCCTCTGTGAGGTTCTCGCTGACTGTATCAATGGCGGTGCCTCGCTGGGCTTCATGCTTCCCTTCGCGCCCGAGGATGCGACGGGGTACTGGGGGCAGGTCGCCGAGGAGGTCGAGCTGGGTCGCACGATCCTGGCACTCGCCGAGCTGGAGGGCAGGGTGGTCGGCACGGTGCAGGTTGGAATGGCGACCAAACCGAACCAGCCGCATCGCGGCGACCTGATGAAGCTGCTCGTGCACCGTTCGGCCCGCGGCCACGGCCTATCGCGCCTGCTGATGGACGCGGTGGAGGCCGAGGCGGCGCGACGCGGCCGCACACTGCTGGTTTTGGATACGGCCACCGGCAGCGAGGCGGAGCGTATCTATCCGCGCTTCGGCTGGGAGCGGGTAGGCATGATACCTGAATACGCGATGTGGCCGGATGGCGGGTTCTGCGACACCACCTTGTTCTACAAGCGGATTGACAGCTATGCGTTGCCGGGTGCGTCATCCTGACGCCCTGAATGAAGGAACATCGAGCTTTGACCGTGGTTGAGTCTGGGTCACCAACTCAAAAGACGGAGACGAAGCATGACCAAGAGTGACGTAAAGGAAGCCATCAAGCGCGCCGAGAAGCAGGTTGAGAACACCAGTGGCGGCGGACACCTGGGTGGGACCTACTACGGTCAGGAGCCGGACGGGAAGACGGCGTCCAGCAACTCCAATGTCGGGCGCAACCGCCCGAATACGGGCGCTGCCTAGGCAGCCCAATCCAAGAGTTTCGGGCCCCGCCATGTGCGGGGCTCATCTATTTGGGGATGTCACGGGGTATCGGAGCGGGAAGTCTTAGCGGACCACGGCAGCGTTCAGGTCCTTGGCGAGATAGACACGCGGCGCGGATGGGCCATCGTCCATCGTTGCCGCAACGAAGCTGCCGCCGGCAATGACGAGGAGCATGAAAAGGACAGCGGTGCCGAGGCCGCCCTTGGCCTGGCGCGGGGGGTGGTGGTATGCCATGAAGTCTCTCCGGTGTGGTCTGCACAGAACGGATGAGGCGGCTTGGCGTTCCCACGAATGTGGCCGAAAAGTAGCGTTGCCTAATAATAAAAAGCCCCGCACACGGCGGGGCTTCGGGTTCTGCGCCGAGGGGGCTGTCTGAAGCCTACAGCGCACCATTGCGCTGCTGGATCATCATGAAGGTGTCGAAGCTGTACTCCGCCACCTGGGCCCAGAGATAAGCGTCCTTCTTGAAGGCCAATTGGCTGTCATAGAGCTTCTTGAAGTCGGGACTCTTTTCCGAAAGCTCCGCATAGGTCTCCATGGCTGCCTTGTAGCAGGCTTCCATCACCTCCTGGCTGAAAGGCTTGAGGATGGCGCCTTCGGCGACCAGTTGCTTGAGGGCCGTCGCATTCTGCGCGTCGTAATTGGCCAGCATCTTGTTGTTGGCAGAGGCACAGGCATTGGCGAGGATCTGCTGATAACTCTTCGGCAATCCGTTCCACTTCTCCAGGTTGAAGAAGGCATGCATGGCGGGGCCGCCTTCCCACCAGGCGGGATAGTAGTAGTACTTGGCGACCTTGTGGAAGCCGAGCTTCTGGTCGTCATACGGTCCGACGAATTCCGTCGCGTCGATCGTACCCTTCTCCAGAGCCGGATAAACGTCGCCGGCCGCGATCTGCTGCGGCGTCACGCCCACCTTCGTCATGATCTGCCCGGCAAGGCCCGCGATCCGCATCTTCAGACCCTTGAGGTCGTCGATCGTATTGATCTCCTTGCGGAACCAGCCGCCCATCTGGGTGCCGCTGTTGCCCGCGGGCAGCGCGTAGAGGTTCCGCGGAGCCAGGAACTCGTTGATCATGTCCGTGCCGCCCGTTTCGAACCACGCATTGGTCATGCGCGCATTCAGGCCGAACGGTATGGCAGTTCCGAGCGCAAAGGCCGGATCCTGCCCGATGTAGTAGTAGGAGCAGGTATGGGCCATCTCCACCGTGCCATTTGCAACGGCATCGGCGGCTTGGAGGCCCGGGACGATCTCGCCGGCAGCGAACACCTGGATGGTGAACCGGCCATCGGTCGCGTTCTTGACGCTGTCGGCGATCTCGTTGGCGGCGCCGAAGATGATGTCGAGGTTCTTCGGGAATGACGAGGTGAGCCGCCAGGTGATCTGTGGCTGCTCCTGGGCGATGGCCGGGGCGGCAAGCGTGGCGGCCGTTGCGGCGCCCGCGCCGGCCGTTGCGGCCTGTCTCAAGAATCTTCTGCGGTCCATGGGTGTTCTCCTGGTGACGAATGATGGCAGGTTCGGCGGCTAGTTAAGGCTCAGAATCCGGCGGCCGCAAGCGGGATCCGGTGTCGCGGCCATCCCGTCGCTGCTGGAATGTGGGAGAGCCTTGGAGCGGGCTCTCCCATTGCATGGAGTCAGAGCGTGCCGTTGCGCTGCTGGATCATCATGAAGGTGTCGTAGCTGTACTCGGCGATCTGCGCCCAGAGATAAGCGTCCTTCTTGAACGCCTGCTGGCTGTCGTAGATCTTCTTGAAGGCCGGGTTGCTCGCCGAGATCTCGGCATAGGTTTCCTGCGCCGCCTTATAGCTGGCGTCGAGGATTTCCTGGCTGAAGGGTCGCAGGATCGCGCCGGCAGCCACCAGTTCCTTCAGCGCAACCGGGTTGCGGGCGTCGTAGCGCTCCAGCATGCTGGCGCTGCCGGCAGCGCAGGCATCCGTCAGGATACGCTTGTAGTTGTCTGGCAGGCTGTTCCACTTTTCGAGATTGACGAACGCGTGGACGGCCGGGCCGCCTTCCCACCACGCCGGATAGTAGTAGTACTTGGCGACCTTGTGGAAGCCGAGCTTCTGGTCGTCATACGGTCCGACGAACTCCGTGGCGTCGATCGTGCCCTTCTCGAGTGCGGCATAGACATCGCCGCCGGCAATCTGCTGCGGCGTGACGCCAACCTTGCTCATGACCTGGCCGGTGAGGCCGGCAATGCGCATCTTCAGGCCCTTGAGGTCTTCGATCGTGTTGATTTCCTTCCGGAACCAGCCACCCATCTGGGCGCCGGTATTGCCGAGCAGGATGGAGTGGATGTTGTAGCCGGACAGGAACTCGTTGAGCAGTTCATTGCCGCCGGCCTGATTGAACCAGGCATTGGTCTGGCGTGCGTTGAGGCCGAACGGGACCGCGGTACCGAGCGCGAACGTCGGATCCTTGCCGACATAATAGTAGGCGCAGGTATGGGCCATTTCGACCGTGCCGGAACTGACGGCATCTGCCGCCTGCAGCGCCGGGACGATTTCGCCGCCCGCGAAGTGCTGGATCACGAAATTGCCGTTCGATGCCTCGCGGACGTGCTCCGCGACGATTTCCGCCGCACCGAAAAGGATGTCGAGACCCTTGGTGAAGGACGAAGTCATCCGCCACGTGATCTTGGGATTTTCCTGGGCGATCGCGGGGGTGGCAAGTGTAGCCGCCGAGCCGGCGAGGATGCCGGCCGTGCCGGCCTGACGGATGAAGTTTCTGCGGTTCATGGGACGATGCCTTTCTAGATAGAGCGCGCGGCCGAGGCCGCAGCTTTCGGCCTTGTAAGGCGATCATTTCCCGAACGGCAAGCCCGACAAGTCGATAATTGCGTAAAGCCGGGTCACCAAATCGCGATTATTGCGACCAGGCTTCCTTGTTCTGGGGCGGCGTCGAACTTGATCGTCGTGTCGAGAAGAATTAGATTAGAATAATTCTAAAAGAGGTTTTCGATGTTTGCTACCCTGCTTCCCTCCGCACTTTCGTCACGCCGCTCCTTTGATTCTCTCAGCGAAGAGGAAATCCTCGCCCTCGCCATCGGTGCGGAGGAGGAGGATGCGCGCATCTACAAGGCCTATGCCGAGAACCTTCGTGAGCGATATCCGGCCTCCGCGAAGGTGTTCGAGGACATGGCCGACGTGGAGCAGACCCACAAGAACATGCTGATCGATATGTTCCGCTCCCGTTTCGGCGAGGAGATCCCGCTCATCCGCCGCGAACACGTTCGCGGCTTCTATGCCCGGCGCCCTGACTGGCTCGTCCGCAACCTGGCGCTCGAGACAATCCGCGAACAGGCGCGCGCAATGGAGGAGCAGGCGTTTCGCTTCTACACCGAAGCGGCAAAGCGGGTGAGCGATGCCTCGACACGACGGCTTCTCGGTGACCTTGCGCTTGCCGAACAGGGCCATGAGGAAATTGCCCAGGCTCTTACGGAAAAGCATGTCGGCGAGGGGGAGCGGGAAGAGGAAGACGCGACCGCGCATCGCCAGTTCATCCTGACCTATGTGCAGCCGGGACTGGCAGGACTGATGGATGGATCGGTCTCCACGCTGGCGCCGATCTTCGCCGCCGCCTTCGCCACGCAGGACACCTGGTCGACCTTCCTCATCGGCCTTTCGGCTTCGGTCGGTGCCGGTATTTCCATGGGATTCACCGAAGCCGCCCATGACGACGGCAAGATTTCCGGACGCGGCTCACCCGTGAAGCGGGGCCTCGCCTCGGGCATCATGACCGCGATTGGCGGTCTCGGACATGCGCTGCCCTACCTGATCCCGCATTTCTGGACTGCAACCATTCTCGCCGGCATCGTCGTCTTCGTGGAGCTTTGGGCAATTGCCTTCATCCAGAACCGTTACATGGAAACGCCCTTCATGCGGGCGGTGATGCAGGTGGTGCTCGGAGGATCGCTAGTGCTGGCGGCCGGCATCATCATCGGACATGGCTAGCAAGCGGACACAAAAAAAGCGGGCCTAGCCCGCTTCCTTTGTCTGATATGAAGCGGCTTAGCGCAGGGCGCCGACCACGACGTCGCTGCCGTTTTCGATGCTGACCCAGCGGCCGGTGCTGAAGGATGCCTGCCGCTTCAGGTAGGTGTAGGAGGTCTCGTTCCAGAGCTTCACGTCCGGATCAAGGTTGTCGAGGATGAAGTCGCCCTGCGCGGTGCGGACCGTCAGGACCGCATGTCCTTCGCCATCCGGCTTGCGGACGACGGTGATGAGAAGGTCCGAAAGCGAGAAGCCCTTGGCGGCGAGCTCACGCCGCTTCAGCAGCGCATAATCCTCGCAGTCACCGACGTCCTTCGGATAGACCCAGACTTCTTCGCGACCGTAGATATCCCTGTCCGTCATCGCCTTGATCCGCGAATTGACCGACTGGTTGATGTTCTTGACGATCGCCCACCCGTTGGGGGTCAGCTTTGGCGCCGGGCTGGAAGCGAGCCGCATGTTGCATTCGCCAGGGTTCTGGCGGCAGAACTCATAATGTCCGATCGGCTGGGACGTCACGTCCCCTGTCACCATGTGCGCCTGAGAGCGCGGCGCCGGCACCGCGGCTGACGTCGGCGCAAGTATAGATGCGAGGATCACAGCAATCAGCTGTGCCTTCGAGGCAATTCTCATGGACCCGTCCCTTCAAGTCTTAACAAAACGTTAAGTCGGGGCGGGTCGGACTGTCAATCGATCAACTTTTAGGGATTCATTCTCATAGTGATTATGGTTAAGGGTGATGCATTTGAGTATCAGCTTAATTATTAATCACAATTTATGAGGGTCGCGAGTGCCGAGCGCAGTTTTTCGAGGTCCTGGGGGCGGGACAGGCGGTGGTCGCCGTCGCGGATCAGCGTCAGGACGACGTCGTCTGCGGGAAGGTGCTCCATCAGCGTCAGGGCATGCTTGTAAGGCACGTCCGGATCCGCCATTCCCTGCAGGATATGCACCGGGCAGCCGGTTTCGATGATTCCCTTCAGGACCTGGTTCGCTCGCCCGTCCTCCAGCAGGGCGCGAGTGTAGATGTTCGGCTCCGGGCTGTATTCCGAAGGCTCCTCGAAGTAACCCTTGTCTTTCAGTGCCTGGAGCTGATCCTCGGTCAGGTGGGGCTCGATGAGCTCGGACGTGAAATCGGGAGCCGGAGCGATGAGGGCGAGGCCGTCAAGCGCGGGGCTGCCGCGGCGGCGCAATTCGCGTGCCAGGAGTAGGGCGATCCATCCTCCCATGGACGAGCCGACGAGGACCACCCGCGTGGGCTTCAAAGCGTCGAGCACGGCAAGAGCCTCCTCAAGCCAGCGGGAAATCGTGCCGTCACGAAACTCGCCCCCCGATGCGCCATGGCCGGAGTAATCGAAGCGAATCGCTTCAGAGCCGCATTCCGCCGCCAAGGCGTCCATTTCGATCGCCTTTGTGCCGCTCATGTCCGAGCGGTAGCCACCGAGCCACACGAGTGCGGGTGCCTCGGGTCTGGTCTCCGCCGGGCGATGAAGGATCGCAATCTCCCGCGTCGAACCGGGAGGACCGACAAGGACGGACTTGGGTTGTGGCGGCTTGATCTGATCTTCTGGCATTGGGATTCCTTATGTGTCGGCGCTTTATAGACCAGATTCCCGTCCCGCGGGCAGCAGGTGATTTTTTCGAAAAGCTATGCTATTGACTTCGCCGTCGTGATCACGACATTGCCGACGCTTCCGCGATTTCAGCGGATTTGCGGCGTTTTACGGAAACAGCCAAGGAGAATACGACCATTCGCAGACCGTTCAAAGCCGATGCCCCCGTCAAGGAAGGGCCGCGCTCAAACCGGGAAATCCGGGTTCCTAGGGTTCAGCTTATCGACGCCGATGGAAACAACCTCGGCCCCGTTGCGACAGACGAAGCGTTGAGGATGGCGGAAGACGCCGGCCTGGACCTTGTCGAGATCTCTCCGAACAATGATCCGCCGGTATGCAAGATTCTCGATCTGGGCAAGCTGAAATACGCCAACCAGAAAAAGGCTGCCGAGGCGCGCAAGAAGCAGAAGATCGTCGAGATCAAGGAAATCAAGATGCGCCCGAACATCGACACCCATGACTATGAGGTGAAGATGAAGGCGATCAACCGGTTCTTCGAGGACGGTGACAAGGTTCGCGTGACATTGCGCTTCCGCGGTCGCGAGATGGCTCACCAGGAACTTGGTCTGAAGCTCCTGCAGCAGGTCAAGGAAGACACGGCGGAAATCGCCAAGGTCGAGGCCGAGCCGAAGCTCGAAGGTCGCCAGATGATGATGGTGCTGGCGCCGCGTTGAGCGCCGGTCCCCACGCCGGGGAGCCTCAGCAGAGGGCTTGGATCCGGCGCCAAAACCTTTCGCCAATGCCGTTGCGCTTTTTCCCGACTGCGGGTATAAGCGCGCGTCCGAACGGTCCGGCAGGGCATGCCGAGGCCGTTCTTAATATGCTTGAAGCTGGCCTCGTCAGCGGGCTTCACAAGAAGAATGGAGTAGCAAAATGCCCAAGATGAAGACGAAATCCTCCGCCAAGAAGCGGTTCAAGATCACGGCTTCCGGCAAGGTCCTCGCGGCCGCTGCTGGCAAGCGCCACGGAATGATCAAGCGGTCCAACAAGTTCATCCGCGATGCACGCGGCACGATGGTCCTTGCCGAACCAGATGGCAAGAAGGTCGTCAAGAACTACCTGCCGAACGGTCTCTGAGACCCTTTCGCTATTTGGATCATTAAGGAGATCATGACATGGCACGCGTAAAACGTGGCGTAACGTCCCGCGCCAAGCACACCAAGACCCTCAAGGCCGCCAAGGGCTTCTACGGCCGCCGCAAGAACACCATCCGCGCTGCAAAGGCCGCGGTCGACCGTTCGCGCCAGTATGCCACCCGCGACCGCCGGGTTAAGAAGCGCAACTTCCGCGCCCTGTGGATCCAGCGTATCAACGCAGCCGTCCGCGAATCTGGCCTCACCTACGGCCGCTTCATCGACGGCCTGAACAAGGCCGGCATCGAGGTCGACCGCAAGGTCCTGTCCGACATGGCGATCCACGAGCCGGCTGCCTTCGGTGCCCTCGTCGAGGCTTCCAAGAAGGCTCTCGAGTACCTCAAGGATGCAGGCACGGCCAACGAGTTTGAAAGCGCGGTTCGTTAACCAGCGCTTCCCAGGCTCTTTAGCTTCATAGTTTTTGGGAAACCCGCGCTGGTTTGGGCTGGCGCGGGTTTTTCTTTTGCCCGTCACGACACGACGTTAACAACGACGCCGAGCATCACACGGAAGAAACCATGTCCGATCTGGAAAACCTGAAAACATCGCTCCTGGCGGAGATTACCGCAGCCGGCGACGAGGCGGCGATCGAGGCCGTTCGTGTCAATGCGCTGGGCAAGAAGGGGTCCGTCTCCGAACTCCTGAAGACGCTGGGCGACATGAGTGCAGAAGAGCGCCAGACGCGCGGTGCCGCGATCAACGCGCTTAAGAACGAGATCACCGAAGCGATCAATGCGCGCAAGACGGTACTGAAGGATGCGGCGATCGAGGCACGGCTGAAGGCGGAGACCGTGGATGTCTCGCTGCCGGTGCGGTCTTCGCCGGCCGAGCGGGGCCGCATCCACCCGATCAGCCAGATCGTCGACGAGATCACCGCCGTCTTCGCCGACATGGGATTCTCGATCGCCGAAGGCCCGGACATCGAGACCGACTACTACAATTTCACGGCGCTGAACTTCCCGGAAGGCCATCCGGCCCGCGAGATGCACGACACCTTCTTCTTCCACGCGGACGAGAAGGGCGAGCGCAAGGTTCTGCGGACCCATACCTCACCGGTCCAGGTGCGCACCATGGAAGCCCAGAAGCCGCCGATCCGCATCGTCATCCCGGGCAAGACCTATCGCCAAGACTCCGATGCCACGCATTCGCCGATGTTCCACCAGGTCGAGGGGCTGGTCGTCGACAAGAAGAGCCATGTCGGTCACATGCGCTGGATCCTTGAAGAGTTCTGCAAGGCCTTCTTTGAGGTCGACAGCGTGACGATGCGCTTCCGCCCGTCCTTCTTCCCTTTCACGGAACCGAGCTTCGAGGTCGACATCCAGTGCGACCGCTCCGGTCCGATAGTCAAGTTCGGCGAAGGCTCCGACTGGATGGAGATCCTCGGCTGCGGCATGGTGCATCCGAACGTGCTGCGCGCCGGCGGGCTCGATCCCGACGAGTACCAGGGCTTTGCCTGGGGCATGGGGCTCGATCGCATCGCCATGCTGAAATACGGCATGCCGGACCTGCGCGACTTCTTCAACGCCGATGTTCGCTGGATGAACCACTACGGCTTCCGCCCGCTCGACATGCCGACGCTGTTCGGCGGCCTGAGCGCTTGAAGGGAGGGACAGACACATGAAATTCACGCTCTCCTGGCTCAAGGATCACCTTGAGACCGATGCAACCCTGGATGAGATCTGCGAGCGCCTGACGGCGATCGGCCTCGAGGTAGAGGATGTCGATGACAAGGCGGCCTACAAGCCCTTCGTCATCGCCAAGGTCGTCTCCGCCGAGAAACACCCTTCTGCCGACCGGCTGAAGGTGCTGATGGTCGATGCCGGCGACGGCAAGCCGGTGCAGGTCGTCTGCGGCGCGCCAAACGCGCGGGCAGGCCTGGTCGGTGCCCTGGCGCGGCCCGGCACCTATGTCCCCGGCATCGACGTGACGCTGTCGGTCGGCAATATCCGCGGCGTCGAAAGCCACGGCATGATGTGCTCCGAAAAAGAGCTCGACATGTCGGACAACCACGAGGGCATCATCGACCTGCCGGTTGATGCGCCCGTGGGCAAGCCATTTGCGAGCTATGCCGGCCTCGATGATCCGGTCATCGAGATCAACCTGACGCCGAACCGCCCGGATTGCACGTCGATCTACGGCATTGCCCGCGATCTGGCAGCCTCCGGCCTAGGCACCCTGAAGCAGCACGCCAAGCCGGACTTCAGGACGGAGGGCGAGACTTCCGTCGACCTGAAGATCATCCTCGACGATGAGCGTCTCTGCCCAGGCTTCGGCCTGCGGCTCGTGCGCGGTGTGAAAAACGGCCCGAGCCCGGTCTGGATGCAGCAGCGCCTGAAGGCGATCGGCCTTCGCCCGATCAACGCGCTGGTCGATATCACCAACTACATGACCTTCGACCAGGGCCGCCCGATGCACGTCTTCGACGCAGCCAAGGTCAAGGGCGGGCTGACCGTCCGCCGCGCGCTCCAGGGCGAGACGGTCCTTGCGCTCGACCAGCGGGAATACACGCTGACGCCGAATAACGTGGTGATCGCCGACGAAAACGGCGTCGAGTCGATCGGCGGCGTGATGGGCGGCGAGCATTCGGGCTGCGACGAGAACACGACTGACGTGCTGATCGAATCGGCCCTATGGGATCCGATCAACATCGCCAAGACCGGCCGCTCGCTCGGCATCATTACCGATGCGCGCTACCGCTTCGAGCGCGGCGTCGATCCTGAATACATGGTACCTGGGCTGGAGCGCACGACCGAACTGGTGCTGGAACTGTGCGGCGGTACCGCAGCCGAAGCAAAGGTCGTCGGATACAAGGGCCACCAGCCGAAGATGATCGACTTCCCGACTTCGGAGGTCAAACGCCTGACGGGTCTCAACGTGTCGCCGGAGGAAAGCCGGGAAATCCTCGCGCGACTGGGTTTCGGGGTGAAGGGCGAAGGCAGCCGCCTGTCGGTCACCGTGCCCTCCTGGCGCCCTGACATCGACGGCAAGGCCGACCTCGTGGAAGAGGTGATGCGCATCCATGGCGTCGACCAGATCCTGCCGGAGCCGATCGACAATCTCGGTTCGGTTAACGGTCGAATCCTGACGACGCTGCAGGTCCGCAGCCGCACGGCCCGCCGCGCCCTGGCTGCGCGCGGCATGCTGGAGGCGGTTACGTGGTCCTTCATTTCGGAAGACCACGCGAGGCTTTTCGGCGGTGGTGCGGCGAGCCTCAAGCTTGCCAACCCGATTGCCTCGGACATGTCGGACATGCGGCCATCGCTGTTGCCCGGCCTGCTGACCGCAGCACAGCGCAATGCCGACAAGGGCTATGGCGACGTTGCGATCTTCGAAGTGTCCGGAACCTACGAGAGCGATGCACCCGAAGGTCAGCGCCGCGTGGCCGGCGGCGTGCGTCGCGGTACGGCGTCGATCAACGGCGCCGGTCGCCTCTGGTCGAACGCGACGAAGGGCGGCGGCAAGCCGGTCGATGTCTTCGACGCCAAGGCCGATGCGCTCGCCGTACTGGAAGCCTGTGGCCTGCCGATGGGCAATGTCCAGGTCGAGAAGGGTGCGCCAGCCTGGTACCACCCCGGCCGTTCCGGAACGATCAAGATGGGCCCGAAGGTGGTGCTCGGCTATTTCGGCGAATTCCACCCCAAGACACTTGGAGCGCTCGATGTCTCCGGCGCGCTGTGCGGCTTTGAAGTCTATCTCGACGCCATGCCGGAGCCGAAGAAGAAGGCGACCCGCACCAAGCCGCCTCTGGAGCTGTCGCCCTTCCAGGTGGTGAAGCGCGACTTCGCCTTTGTGGTCGACAGCACCGTCGAGGCGGGTGCCATCATCAAGGCAGCCACCAGCGCCGATCGCAAGCTGATCACCGGCGTCAACGTCTTCGATATCTTCGAAGGTGCTTCGCTCGGCGAGGGCCGCAAGTCCGTCGCCATCGAAGTGCTGATCCAGCCGGTCGAGCGGACGCTGACGGACGAGGACTTCGAGGCACTGACGGCCAAGATCGTCGGCAATGTCGAGAAGAGCACGGGCGGCACCCTGCGCGCCTAGTCCGCGCGCTGGTATCGCCACTCCTGCGTCCTGCCGCCGTAGCCATAGGCCGCAGCCCGGACGTCCTGGACATAGATGTAGCTCTCCTCGTGCAGGTTCCCGAGCAGAGCCGCAAAGCCCTCGAAGGCCGCCTGAATGAAGGCGGCCTTCTCGCTTTTCGTATTGGTCTCGTCCGTGATCTTGATGTCGAAGTAGACGCTCGACTTCCCCTGTTCAGCGAGGCTCTTACCACCGGCGTACCAGTCGCGCGGATCGATGTAGCCGATGGCGATAGCCGTGACCGCGGGGTCCTTGCGCAGGATCCGCTGCGTCAGGTCTCCCAGCAGAGACGTGATGGCCTTCGTCATCGCGTCAGAACGCTCCCCACTCACCTTCACGTTCAGGATTGGCATGATGTCGTCTCCATTGGTTAGCTATGCAACTATGTGGATTAAAAATCAGGGCAGATGAACGCTGATGGACCTCGCCCGCCGAACGAATTCCGCGAACGTTCCCGTGCCAAGCTCACCTTTCAGACGCTCGGTCACGCGCCTGCTCGCCGTGTCGAGCGGAACCTTCAACTCGGCCGCTTCCGGGGTCGGGTGGATCTCCCATTCGCGCCCATCATTCCTGCCGGGACGACGCTCCAGAAGATGCCGCGCGACGAGCCCGTCCACTGCGCGCGTTGCGGTCGCCCGGGCAATCTTCAACGTTTCCGCCAGTTCGCTGTGCAACATGCCAGGCTTCCGGAAGACCGCGCGCAAGGTGAAGGCCTGCGACGGCGTCAGGTCGAACGGTTTGAAGGCGTCCGCCCAGACCCGTTCGAGTTGGCGCGCCAGCGCGGTCGTATTGAAGTAGAGGCACTCGTCGAACATGAGCCCAGCTTAGCATATGTAATTGCATATGCAATCAATTTGTGAGGCTGTCTGAGTGATGCAGATCGGGTGGCGCGCTTACTGGCGAGGTTGTACGCCTCCGGTGGCAAAGGAGGAGGACATATGCGCAAACCGAGTTCGATGAGGGGACTGGAAGACCTAGGGCGCGTCAGGCTGTCGAAGAACTTCTTCTTCCGCGACTTCCTGTTTTCCGAGATCGCGGCCGTCCATGGCATAGCGAACGTGCCGGACGATCCGGAACTCGCGATCGAGTCAGGCAGGCGGCTCTGCGAAGACTTGCTGGAGCCGCTCCAGGCGACGTTCGGACGCCTTCACCTGCGCTCCGGCTACCGTTCGGCGGCGGTCAACGAGTTCGGCAACCGGAACAATCTCAACTGCTCGACGAATGCAGCCTCGGCGGCCGACCATATCTGGGACATGCGCGACGTCGACGGATGCATGGGCGCGACCGCTTGCGTCGTCATTCCTTGGCTAATCGACAACCACGACCGGGAGGGCGACTGGCAAAAGATGGCCTGGTGGATCCACGACCACCTGCCTTACGCCTCGCTTTGCTTCTTCCCGAAGCTGTGGGCCTTCAACATCCAGTGGCACGAGAGGCCCGCGCGACGGATCATGAGTTATGCCGAGCCCCGCGGTGTGCTGACGAAGCCGGGAATGGCCAACCATGAAGGTGACCACTCAAGCTTCTATGAGACCTTTCCTGCCTGGAGAACCGCGGGTTAAGCTAAAGCTTGAGCTTCCCCTTCAGGGCATCGATGCGTTTCGATGCCTTCGCCTTGGTAAGATCATCCGCGAATGCGTCCGGCTCATGCGCCTGTTCGGTCAATGTTTTCAGGTAGGAGGTCTGGGCACCGGTCATAGGCTCGTCGCCCGTCACCCAGTCCTCGGGGTCCTTCTCCGTATTCGAGTTCGGATCCGCGTTCAGCTTGGGATTGTGTTGATCGACCATCTCACCCTCTCGGTTTGTGATGTTCACTTAACGTTCTCCACTGCGAACTGTTCCGCTGAGGAGAGCGAGCAACCCGAGGCTGCCGTCAGGCAGTGCCCCGTTGCGGCTTCTCGATCTCTTCCTGGACCTCTTCCTTCAATCGCTCTCGCGCACTGCCGCCGGAGAGGTCTTCGCGAACGCGTCCGATAGTTGCATCGTCTGCCTCGATCGGCCGGCTGCTGTCGTCCGGGATGCCCGCTCCGGATTGGGCGATCGTATCCTGCCGCGGCCTGTCGTTCATGCCGCCCGTGATCATCTGGTCCTTGGTCATGATGCACCTCCTGATGAGGTCTAGAACAAGCGGCGACGGCTTTTGTGCCAGCGCAGTCGTGATGATCGTGCAGGGAGCATCTGCGCCGTCTCCTCCCCTACGGCATCGTTGCAACCGCCCGGTTGCGACCCTATGGTGCGCCGGCAAATCAAGCGAGGAGATGACGATGTTGCGTTTTGGAATTCTGTCGACGGCAAAGATCGGTCGGGACATCGTCGTGTTGTCGCTGCAGGATGCGGAGAACTGTGTCGTCACCGCCGTCGCCAGTCGCGATCTCGCCAAGGCCCGGGACATGGCCGACCGGTTCTCGGTGCCGCACGCCTTCGGTTCCTACGAGGAGATGCTGGCCTCGGACGTGATTGACGCGGTCTATATCCCGCTACCGACGAGCCAGCATGTGGAATGGTCCATCAAGGCCGCCGATGCCGGCAAGCACGTGCTGTGCGAAAAGCCCATTGCGCTCAAGGCCGACGATATCGATGCGCTGATCGCGGCGCGGGATCGCAACAGAGTGCTGATCGCCGAAGCCTTCATGGTGACCTATGCACCGGTCTGGCTGAAGGTTCGCGAGTTGATCGCCGAAGGAGCGATCGGCCGTCTGCGTCACGTCCAGGGTGCTTTTACCTATTTCAATCGCGATGCCGGCAATATGCGCAATATCCCCGAACTCGGCGGCGGTGCGCTGCCCGATATCGGCGTCTACCCGGCGATCACGACCCGCTTCGCCACCGGTCGCGAGCCTCTGCGGGTGCAGGCTGTCACGGAGCGGGATGCCGAGTTTGGCACCGACATCTATTCGAGCGTCAAGGCGGACTTCGGCGATTTCGAGATGAGCTTCTATGTGGCCACCCAGATGGCAAACCGGCAGGTCATGGTCTTCCACGGAACCGAGGGTTATATCGAAGTGAAGTCGCCCTTCAATGCCGAGCGCTGGGGTGCCGAGGAGATTGAACTTACCAACCAGAAGCACACCGAGTCACAGATTTTCCGCTTCCAGGACAGCCGTCAGTACCGGCGCCAGGCCGAAGCCTTCTCACGCGCCGTCGCAGGCGAGAAAGCCGAGGTGGTGACGCTTGAGAATTCGGTGAAGAACCAGCGCTTCATCGATGCGATCTATCGGGCCAGCAGCCATGACGGATGGGAAACCGTCTAGCCGTCAGCGTCCGAAGACGAAGCGGGAATAGCCGAAGAAACTGTAGGCCATGGCGGCGATCGAGGCAAAGACGATCGCCGCTACCGGTTGTATGGGCAAGCGGTAGATCAGCGCCGAGTAGACGGCGTAGTTCAGAAGCGCTGCGGTGACGCCGACCGCCCAGTAGCGGAAGCCTTCTGCCGCGAGCGACGAGGATGAACGGCCGAAGGTGAAACTGCGGTTGAGGAACCAGGTGGCAGCCATGGCCGCCATGATCGCCGGAATACGGGCGAGGAACGGGCTCGCTGGCGTAAATGCGATCAGGAGATGCGTCAGCCCCGCATCGATCGCGAAGCCGGTTCCGCCGGCGATCACGAACCAGGCGAGCCTTCTCATGCGGCGTCGGCGCGGCGCGATGTTTTGGCCGGCGAGACGGCTTCCGCGTCCCGGGACGCCGTGCTGACGAGGCCGGGCTGGCTGATATAGGAAAGCCGAAGCTGTTCGTTGCGGGCCCTCGAGAGCGAGTCGAGGATGAGCCCCGCCGTGAAGACGAGCAGTGACACCATCATCAGCGCCATCGACAGGATCCAGGTCGGCACACGGCTGACGAAGCCGGTGTGGAAGTATTCCGCCAGGACCGGCAGCATGAAGGCAATGCTTGCGGCCAGGACCGCGCCGCTGATCAGCCCGAAGAAGACGAACGGACGCGTTTCCTTCATCAGCATGGCGAACATCCAGAGGATGCGGCTGCCATCGCGGAAGGTCGACAGTTTCGAATGCGAGCCCTCCGGCCGGCGACCGTAGTGTAGTTCGATCTCGCTGACCGGGAGCTTGAGCCGCGAGGCATGGACCGACATCTCGGTTTCGATCTCGAACCCGCCGGAGACTGCCGGGAAGCTCTTCACGAAACGGCGGGAAAAGGCGCGGTAGCCGGAGAAGATGTCGGTAAAGTCGCGGCCGAAAATCGTCCGGTAGAGAAGATTGAAGAGGCGGTTGCCCGCCGCGTGGCCTTGACGCCCCGCGTCCGCAAGCACACCCCGGCGGGTGCCGACCACCATGTCGGCCCTCTCGGTCAAGAGCGTGCGTACAAGCTCCTCTGCGTCGGCGGGAGCATAGGTGCCGTCGCCATCGGCCATGATGTAGATGTCGGCGTCGATGTCTGCGAACATGCGCCTGACGACATGGCCTTTGCCTTGCCGCCGTTCACGCACCACGTGGGCGCCGGCGAGCATCGCCTTCAGCGCCGTCCCGTCGGTGGAATTGTTGTCGTAGACGTAGATGCGCGCCGCCGGCAGAGCGGCGCGGAAGCCGAGCACCACGTCGCCGATCGTGGCTGCCTCATTGTAGCAGGGGAGAAGGATCGCGATGTCGACGGAACTGACGGTCATGATTTTCACTCGCTACCCGGAAAATCGGCGCAGGTTCGTCCGGCGCGGCGGCTTTACTATTTCTTGGGAAGGTTAAGGCTAGGTTTCCGCCGAGAAAACAACACACCGGAAGCCGATGCCAGACGCCGCGGCCGCACATCTGCAGCAAGCACAGCCTGAACGCCGGCCACTGTCGGTGCGTCCCGGGCTGCTCAGTCTCCTCTACACGCTGGTGACGATCGCCGTCATGCTGGCGATGTTCGTCCCCTCCGCAACGGACTATGTCGGTCCCGACAATGACGATGTGATGCGCCTGGTACAGGTGAGGGACCTTCTCGCGGGGCAAGGCTGGTTCGACCTCACGCAGTACCGGCTGGGCCTCGACGGTGGCACCTTGATGCACTGGTCGCGGCTCGTGGACCTGCCGATCGGGGCATTGATCCGGATGGGAACGCTGGTCCTGCCGCAGGATCAGGCAGAAGCCCTGGCGCTCACCGTCTGGCCACTGCTGCTCATCCCCTGCCTCCTTTACCCGATCGGGCTTGCCGCTGGACGCCTTTCGGGTCCGGTGGCGATGAACATCGCGCTCGGTCTGGGCAGCCTTTTCGCCTTCACCAATATCCGCTTCCACCCCGGCTCGATCGACCATCACAACATCCAGTCGGTCCTGGTGGTGTGGATTGCGGCCATGCTCGTCGATCCTGACCGCCGCGCGTGGAGCTATGGCACGGCCGGGGCGGTTGCCGCGCTTGCGATCGCAATCGGAGCGGAGACGGTGCCGGTGGTGGCGGTCGCTTGCCTCTGCGTCGCCCTTCAATGGATCTGGCACGGCGACGCGATGTCCCGGCCGGCCCGTGCCTTCGGGGTTTCCCTTGCACTGGGGATCACTGCGGCCTTCCTGCTGACCATTCCGCCCGCCCGCTACGGCGTGGTGACATGCGACAGCCTCTCGCTCGGCTTCTATGCCCTTGCCGCCATGGGCGGTACGCTCTTGGCGGGCGCAACCTATCTGCCCGCCGATCACGGCATCCGTGGCCGCCTCTTTGCCGCTGCGGGCATCGCCGTTGCACTCGCTGCAGCCGCCCTGCTGATCGCCCCGCAATGCCTGGGCAGCCCGCTGGCCGACCTCGATCCCATGCTGGTGACGCTGTGGCTGGACGCCGTCACCGAGGCACAGTCCATCGTCGGCATCGTAACCCGCGATACCCATGCGCTGGGCGGGTACTATGCCGTCGGCTTCTTCGCCGCCATGGTCTGCCTTTTCCGCATCCTGCAGGACCAGGACCGGGAGGCGCATCTCGTCTTCCTGCTGTTGATCGCGGCAAGCTGGATGGTCGCTCTCGTGCAGGTTCGCGGCTTCTTCTTTGCCAACATGCTGGCAATCCTGCCGCTGGCGCTCCTGATCGCCGACCTCCGCCGCGGCTCGCAGGCGGACCCGGAAAGCCCAAATGCGGCCTTCGCCTATGTGATGACAGTCCTGATGGCGGTACCGGCCGTCTGGGCGCTGGCGGGTGCGTTGATCGACCACAATGCCGAAGGATCGCTCGGCATGGAGACGCTCACCCAGGACAGCGGCGCCCGACCGATCCCGGGGGAATGCTCGGCACAGGACGGGCTGCCGCTTCTGGCGGGCCTGGAGCCGGGCGTCGTGGCCGCACCGTCCAACAGCGGCGCCGAAATCCTCCGCTACACCGCCCACCGGGTGCTTGCGGCGCCCTACCATCGCAACCAGGGCGGCATGCTGACGGAACTGCACATCGGGCTCGCCCCGCCGGCCGAGAGCGAAGCCTTCCTACGGGGCGCCGGCGTGACCTTGCTTGCCTTCTGCGCCGGCGACCCGCAAACACGGTCGCTGATCCGGATGAAGCCGGATGGCCTCTATGCTGCGCTCGCGCGGGGCGATGTCCCGACCTACTTGGCGCCGATCGGAGGTACGGGGGAGGGTGACGGCTTCGTCGTTTACCGCGTGGTGACGGTGGACGGAGCGACGAGGTGAATTGGCCTCGCCCCTCGGCGCGATCCTCCGGCCAATGGCGGCTTGTCCGCCCGAATTGGTCATGATCCTGAAGTGAGAATGGCGACACCGGGTCGCCTTGCGGCTCCGCCGCCCGTACAATATCAGGCGATGATGACTGACAAGATTTTGAAGATTGCGGCCTGGGGGCTTCTGGCGGCCATCGTCGTCGTGACGATCGTCCCTCTCGAACTCCGGCCAACGGACGTCGCGACTGCCGATATTGATCGGGCATTTGCCTTCATGATCGTTACGGCGGTCTTCACGTTAGCTTTCCCTCGAAAGATCTGGCTTTGCGTTCTTCTGTTGATGGCCGCCGTCTGGTTTATCGAGTCGCTCCAGTTCCTTTCAGTCAGCCGACACCCTGATGCCAGCGACGCGGCGTGGAAAACCCTCGGCGTGGCGGCAGGTGCCGCAGCCGGCTGGCTGGTGAACTGCCTGCGGATGAAGCGGGCGTGAGGTTGGGGGAGCAAGCCGGCAGTAGCGTCCCAGGATCATGCATATAGGCTCCTGAAGGCGGGCAGCACGATGTTGCGGATGTCGGCGTTGGCTGTCTCGACGGAGCGGATCAACGTGCCGTAGATGCGTCCGCTGAAGAAGTCGGAAGCGCCACCTTCCAGAGAGCCGATCTTGTAGCTGCTCCCCGCGCCGTCCATGTTTGCCACCCGTGCTTCGTCGATGACGAGCGGGTCGGAGTAAGTGCTGAGGTAGCAGCGGCGGCGCCCGTTTCCCCATGTCTGGATCATCACCACATCCGTGCCGCGGATGTCGGACGAGCCGGGAAGACTAATGATCTGGTCATTGAAAACGAAGGATGGAAGGCCGGTCGCCGTCAAGGCCAGCCGACACCGCTTGTTGCCCGAGAAGGTCCCGCCGGCAATCATCGCCTGCGTCGCGGCAATGCCGGCAGTTGCCCGGAAAGCCGAGACGATCGTTCCGGAAGCTCCAGGGACCAGGCCCGGCACGTTCGTCAGATCGTCGATCCCGTCGTAGAGCAGGAAGGGTTTCGGACCCGCCTGCCATTTCGGCTTCGCTGCGCCAATGGCTTGGGTCGCGTGATTGCCGGGAACGGCCGAAGGTCCGGCGTACCCGCCTTCCGCAATGACTTGCGCATAGGTCCTCGTGCCGTGGCTAGACCAGTCCATGTCCAGCCCGACGACATCACCGGACGCCGCAGGATTGGCACCTCCGGTTGGAGTGGCGAAGCGGCGGTCGGTCCTGGCATAGTCCCAGATCAGTGCCGTGCCGACATCACTCTGGATGAGGTTGAGAAGGCGAGACGCCGCACTGCCGCCCTTACCCAAGGCGAGCCCCGTGCCGGTGGTCCTGACGGCAGCCATGTTCAGGCCGGTCGAGAACGATACCATCACACCAGCCCCACCAGGTTACCGGCCGTCGTGCCTGTCGCAAGGATGCGCGTGGCGCGGACGGGCAAGAGGCTTGCCGGTGAAATCCCCACGAATGTGAGGGTTTCGCCGGTGAGCATGCGGAGGCAGAGATCACCCCCGCTGCCGACATAGATCGCGCGGGTGGTTTCCGGCAGGTCTGCTGCATCATGGGGCGTGATGGCAAAGCCGGAGGAGGCGGGGCCGGACAAGGAGGTTTGGACATTGGCAAAACGATCGGGCATGTGAGGTCTCCGTGGGTTCTGCAGCCATTATCGGGCCATGCATTCCCGCGGGGATGACTCGACATGACGTTTTTCGCCTGCCGTCCAAGGCCTTGATTGCAAAGGTGTCGCGCCCTCAACGGGTTAGGTGCTGTGCGATCGCAGAGGCGGGCCGGCCATCAATCGTTCCCGGTGCGGGGAAGCGGCTTCCACATCCCCGCATCGGGCAGGTGAAATGCCGGCCGCCTTCCTGTAGAAGGAGGCATGAACACTTTTGCCGCCAGGGATTCGCAGACAAATCTTCTCGAGGTCACGGTTTCGGAACTGTCCGGTTCGATCAAGCGGACGGTCGAGACCGCCTTCGACCATGTTCGGGTCCGGGGCGAGATTTCCGGCTATCGCGGACAGCATTCCTCCGGCCATGCCTATTTCTGCCTGAAGGATGATCGGGCGCGAATCGATGCGGTCATCTGGAAGGGAACCTTCCCCCGCCTTCGGTTCAAGCCGGAAGAGGGGATGGAGGTCATCGCCACCGGCAAGGTGACGACCTTCCCTGGCTCGTCGAAATATCAGATCGTCATAGAGAATATGGAGCCGGCCGGCGCGGGCGCGCTGATGGCGCTCCTGGAGGAACGGCGCCGCCGCCTGGCGGAGGAAGGCCTTTTCGATCAGGCCCGCAAGCGCCCCTTGCCCTTCATGCCGCAGGTCATCGGTGTCGTGACCTCGCCGACCGGCGCCGTCATTCGCGACATCCTGCACCGCATCACCGACCGCTTCCCCGTCCACGTGGTCGTCTGGCCGGTGAAGGTGCAGGGCGAAGGTTCCGGTGACGAGGTGGCTGCGGCAATCCGGGGCTTCAACGAGATGCCGACCGAGGGGCCTGTGAAGCGGCCGGACGTGCTGATCGTCGCGCGCGGCGGCGGCAGCCTCGAAGACCTCTGGGGCTTCAATGACGAAGCCGTCGTGCGCGCCGCAGCGGAAAGCCGGATCCCGCTCATCTCCGCGGTTGGCCATGAGACGGACTGGACGCTGATCGATCACGCCGCCGATATGCGGGCGCCCACACCCACGGGTGCCGCCGAAATGGCGGTCCCGGTGAAGGCGGAACTGGATGCGCAGGTTGCAAGCCTTTCGGCGCGGCTGCGGGGCTGCGCCAGCCGGCACATGGACCATCGCCGCCAGTCGGTCCGCGCGCTCGTTCGTGCGCTGCCGTCCCTCGACCAGTTGCTCGCGCTGCCGCGCCGTCGCTTCGACGAGGCGGCTGCCGGTCTTGGCCGCGGCCTCGAGCGCACTACGGTCGTTAAGCGTCGCAGCCTCGATCAGGCAACCGCGGGGCTGCGTCTCGAGATTCTGGCAAACCGTGTCTCGGAGCGACGCCGCTTCATCGGCGAGCAGGTCCTGCGCAAGGAGCGCTGCCTTGAGCGGCACATGCTGAAGGAGCATAGCCGTGTCGCGAAAGCCGCGACTGCGCTTGGCGCATTGCCGGCCCGACTGGCGGGCCAACTGCAGCGCGAGCGTCAGCACCTGACCGCCCTGATGCGCCAAGCGGATACCGCGGTGTCCTACGCCCTGACACGCAACCGCGGCCTCGTGACGGGGCAGGATCGCGTCCTGCAATCGCTCTCCTACAAGAACGTGTTGAAACGTGGCTATGCGGTGGTGCGTGATCCCGAGAACCGGCCGCTGACGCGTGCCTCGGACGTATCGGTCGGACAGTTCCTGGAGATCGAGTTCGCGGACGAGCGGATCAACACGATCGCCTGCGGGGACAGCCCTCCCGCCTCGCCACCGGGCCCAGAGACCGCCCGCAAGAAGCCCACCGCAAGGGCGGCGCCATCCGGCGAGCCGCCGAAGCAGGGTAGCCTGTTCTGAGGGCCGCAGGCCCCCGACCACTTAAAATTCGTCTGCGCTGGCCTAGGTAAAGAGGAGAGGGCGGTCCTGTCCGCCTGCTGACCTCTTGGGAGTGCGCGATGAAAAGGAACCTGCTTGCCGCTGCCATTGGCATCCTGATGGGTGCTTCGATTGCTGGCCCGACCAATGCCGGGCAGAGCGATGTTTCCGTCTTCCTGTTCGGCCGGATCTACAATGACGGAGTCACGGCGATCTCGGTCTCCGAGGGTCGTTCGGAAGACGAACGCCATCCGTCCTACTACCTTATCCCGGTACGGATGCGGATCGCCCAGCAGATCGTCATGGGCGACCCTTCGCTGTTGGACGCGCTGGAGCGCCGCCAGATTGCAGTACACAACGTGCTGTGGGTACAGACGGCAGCCAATGGCGGCAAGGTCATCTACTATCGGTGACCGACGACCGGCCGGCGATGATTTCCGGCCGCAAGCCGATGCTCAGGCCCACTCGCCCTTGCGCATCACCGGCACGCGCGCGCCGTCTGCCTTGATGCCGTCGATGTCGATCTTGTCCGAGCCGATCATCCAGTCGATGTGGATGAGGCTCGAATTGCCGCCTTGTGCCGCGATCTGCTCCTGACTGAGTGTGGCGCCGTCAAGGAAGCACTTCGAATAGCACTGGCCGAGCGCGATGTGGCAGGACGCATTCTCGTCGAACAACGTGTTGTAGAAGAGGATGCCGCTCGCCGAGATTGGCGAGGAGTGCGGCACCAGCGCCACTTCGCCAAGGCGCCTGGCACCTTCATCGGTGTCGAGCACCTTGTTCAACACTTCCTCGCCCTTCGAAGCCTTGGCTTCGACTATACGCCCCCCCTCGAACCTGACCTGAATATTGTCGATCAGCGTGCCCTGGTGGGATAGCGGCTTCGTCGAGGACACATGTCCTTCGACGTTCAGGGCGTGCGGGGTGGTAAAGACCTCCTCGGTCGGGATGTTCGGGTTGCAGGTAACGCCGTTCCTGGCCACCGACGCGCCGCCATGCCATTCGTGACCGTCTGCGAGACCTACGGTCAGATCGGTGCCGGGACCGGTGAAGTGGAGGGCGGAGAAGCGTTCGCCGTTCAACCAGCCCGAGCGCTTCTTCAGGTTGGCGTTGTGCTCCGCCCAAGCGGCGATCGGATCGGCGACATCGACGCGCGATGCGGCGAAGATTGCGTCGGCAAGCCTTCTCACCGCTTCCTCCTCGGGAACGCCTGGGAAGACGATCGTCGCCCAGGACGGGTTGGGATAGGAGACGATGTTCCAGTTGATGTCGAAGTTCGAGATCTTCTCGAGTGCCGGCTTGTAGGCCATCGAATTGGCCTTGTTTGCCCGTGCAACCTTGGCGGGATCCTGGCTCGCTAGCAGCAGCGGGTTGTCGCCGGCGATGGCCAGCCGCGCGGCACCATTGGCATAGGCCTTCGCCATGCCTTCGTAGAGCCAGCCGGAGGCCTTGTCGAAGCTTGCATCCGGGGCGTGCGCGTAGCGGGCGAGCGTCGTCTCCTCATCCGAATAGAAGGTGGTCACGAGACCGGCGCCGGCCAAATAAGCATGCTTGGTGATGAGCCGCACCAGCGGCAGAGCGGCGAGCGGGGCCGTCATGACGAGATCCTGGTCGCGCTGCAATTGCAGGCCGACCTTGACGGCCACCTCCGCCAGCTTTTCGAGCCTGACCGGGTCGACGCTGCTGCTGATCTCGGAATGAATGGTCATCGGTTCACTATCCTGTCTTCGGGAGGTCGCCCACAGATAGGGCCTACGACGCGAAATTTGAAGCCGCTTCGTCTCTCGGCAGCCCCTCAAGGCGGAGTAGTCAGATCTGCGCCTCATAGACCTCGGGCTTGAAGCCGACGATGATCCTGTCGTCAATCTCGAGCACCGGCCGCTTGATCATTGATGGTTGATCCAGCATCAGCGTGATCGCCTTGTCCCCGTCCAGTCCGGCCTTCGCCGCCTCGTCCAGCTTGCGGAACGTTGTGCCGGCGCGGTTCAGCACCGTCTCCCAGCCGACCGCATCGATCCAATGCTCCAGCTTGCCGCGATCGATGCCCTCCGCCTTGTAGTCGTGAAACCGGTAGGCCACGTTTTTGCCATCGAGCCAGCCGCGGGCCTTCTTCATCGTGTCGCAGTTCTTGATACCGTAAATGGTGATGCTCAAGACGATATCTCCAGTGAAGAAGAAGCGATAGCAAGCCACCCGGTGGAGGTGCAAGCTTGCCGGTTCGCCTAAAGCCATGCTCCGCCTGCATGGCTCAGATGTTCTCTTGTGCGTTGCACAATCACGGCGATGGCCCCACATTCTGGGCAACACAAGGAGCACATCATGTTGAACCAACGCAAGAATGTCCCGGGCGGCTTCCTCGGTCGTGCCTTCGCTGTCTTCGGTGCGGCTGTCAATGCATCGAACGCCGTCGAGAACCATCGCAAGCCGGCCAAGCGTGACCTGGCTATCCTCGGCATCGACCCGAAGGCCTTTGACCAGCTCTGATGAGCAATTGGCGCCAGCCGCTCATCAATTAGGCATCTACACGCTTTGTTAATCCTGCCGCGCGATTATCTCCCGATATCCGGGAGGTGACGGTGGGTGCTATTGCGCAGATTCTTGATGAGAATGAACCGCCAGCCGAGGCGGTTATTGATGCCGACCAGCTTCAGGCCGTTGTGGCAAGACTGGCGCTCGAAGCGTCTGACCTCGGCCTCCATCTCGTCGATATTGCCGGCACGATCCAAGACACGGCGGCCCAATCGTCGGAACATGCAAGTCTGCTTTCGCGCCTGACGCAGGCCGCCGGGGCGATTGCCGAGGCGAATGCAGATATTGCCCGGTCTCTTGGCGAAACGGACAAGCTGGCTGCCAGCGCCCGGAAGGTGCTTGGCGAACAAGCGCAGCAGCTGACCGGCTCGGTCGCTGCCATAGACCACATGGTGACGGCCTCCCAGGAAATCGGCCAGGAGATCAAATCCTTTTCCATCGCTCTTGCCGATGTCGGCCGACTGGCCGATGCGATCGGCACCATTGCGCGGCAGACAAACCTCCTTGCGCTGAACGCGGCAATCGAAGCGGCCAGGGCCGGCGACGCGGGCAAGGGCTTCGCCGTCGTTGCTGCCGAGGTCCGGGCGCTTTCCCTGCAGACGTCGCAAACCACAGCGTCCATCCAGTCCACCCTCGAGCAGTTGGGAGCCCGTATCGATGCGCTCGTTGCGGCGGGGGATCAGGCGCGTGTCTCTGCCGAAGGCGTGAAATCCACGGCCACGGAAGTCCAGGGCTCCTTCAAGGGCGTCGAAGACGTCATGTCCCAGATCCTCGACAGCGCTTCCTCGCTGGCGGGAACGACAGAGGCCGTCGACCGGCAATGCAACGAATTCGCGGGTTCGATCGCGACGGCCGCAGCGGCCATCCTGAAGTCGAACGACAAGCTGCAGGATACGTCAGGCCGGGTGGGCGAGGTGGTCGCCATTTCCGAGCGCATCATCCAGGCGACGGCGAGCGCGGGTACGGAAACGCCCGATACGCCCTTTATCCGGGCAGCCATGTCCGTGGCCGCCGAGGTCTCGGCGGCGTTCGACGCAGCCGTCCGCTCTGGTCGCATCGATATGGCGGCGCTCTTCGACCGACAGTACCAGCCGATCCGCGGATCGGAACCGGTGCAATATATGACGCGGTTCACCGAGCTGACCGATGCTATCCTGCCGGCGATACAGGAGAAAGCCGCAGCGAGCGACGATCGCGTGGCATTCTGCGCCTGTGTTGATGAAAACGGTTACCTGCCGACCCACAATCGCAAGTTCTCCCATCCGCAGCGTCCCGGAGACGTGGAGTGGAACACGGCGAACTGCCGCAACCGCCGTATGTTCAACGACCGGGTCGGCCTTGCTGCTGGCCGCAACACCGAGCCCTTCCTGCTGCAGACCTATCGTCGCGACATGGGCGGCGGCCAGTTCGTGCTGATGAAGGATATTTCGGCACCCATCTTCGTCAATGGACGCCACTGGGGCGGCTTGAGGCTGGCAATCCGCGTCTAGGACGAGGTCCAGGCAAGAAGCGGGTTGAATTTCGAGGGAAACGGGACGATCTTCCGGAAGAACGGAGGATGAACATCGTGCGGCTCCATCACTATTATGTCTTCGAAACATCGGCGGGCTTCTGCGCGATCGCCTGGAGCGAGGCGGGGATCAGCCGCTTCCAGCTGCCGATGACAAGTGCCGACGCAGTGGAGCGGATGATCCTGCTTCGCCTGCCCCAAGGGGCGCCGGACATTCCATCGGCCGGGATCAAGGCTGTCATCGAAACTGTCCGCCGTTATTTCGCTGGTGCACCCGTCGAGTTTTCCGCGCTGCGCCTCGATCTGGCCGAACAGGATGCCTTCTTCCGCGAGATCTATCTTGCTCTTCGAAGGGTCGGCTGGGGTGAGACCACGAGCTACGGCGCTCTGGCGAAGGCAATCGGAGCGGGGTCGGAGGCGGCGCGAAGGGTCGGGCAGGCCATGGCGAACAATCCGCTGCCGCTGATCATACCATGCCATCGCGTGCTGGCTGCCGGTGGCAGGCTTGGTGGCTTTTCGGCTCCCGGCGGCTCCGACACGAAGGTGCGCATGCTGGAACTGGAGGGGGTACGGCTCGGCGCCAGGGATTCATCCCAACAGGCCTTCGCCTTCTAGCGGCTTAGATGCGGGTGATCGGAAGGGCGCGGATGACGATTTCGTCCTGATCGAAGCGCCGCTCCAGATCCGCGCGGAAATGTGCCCACCACTCGCGGTCGATCGCATCCACCATGACCTCGGCCGTAACGATGGCATCCTTTTCGACGCCATCGTCACTGAGCCAGAGGCCTTCAGCCGGAGCGCTGCGGTGAAAGGTCATCCCCCCGAACTTGCGGGTCAGTTCATCGCGAACGGAAACGAAGAGTTCGGGCGGGAATGGCGAGGTAGATGCGTCGGTCGTCGGCAGCAGGATCTGGACGAGATGCATGTTGTCTACGCCGGCCTATTCCCACTCGATCGTGCCGGGCGGCTTCGACGTTACGTCGTAGACCACTCGGTTGATGCCGCGCACTTCGTTGATGATGCGGGTGGCGGTGCGGCCGAGGAAGTTCATGTCGTAGGGGTAGAAGTCGGCGGTCATGCCGTCCACGGAGGTAACGGCGCGCAGTGCGCAGACGAAGTCATAGGTGCGGTAGTCGCCCATGACCCCGACCGTCTGTACCGGCAGCAGTACCGCAAACGCCTGCCAAATCGTATCGTAGAGACCGGCCTTGCGGATCTCGTCGAGATAGATGGCATCTGCCTTGCGCAGGATGTCGAGCTTTTCGCGCGTCACGGCGCCGGGGCAGCGGATCGCGAGGCCCGGGCCCGGGAAGGGATGGCGGCCGATGAACGAATCCGGCAGCCCGAGTTCGCGGCCCAGCGCGCGAACCTCGTCCTTGAAGAGCTCGCGCAGCGGCTCTACGAGCTGCATGTTCATTCGCTCCGGCAGACCGCCGACATTATGGTGGCTCTTGATGGTGACGGAAGGGCCGCCGGAGAAGGAGACGCTTTCGATCACGTCCGGATAGAGCGTGCCCTGGGCCAGGAATTTCGGGACACCCTTGCCGTCCTCGGCGATCTTCGTCGCTTCGGCGTCGAAGACTTCTATGAACAGGCGGCCGATCGTCTTGCGCTTGACTTCCGGGTCGGTGACGCCGGCGAGCTCCGTCAGGAAGAGGTCGGATGCGTCCACATGGACGAGCGGGATGTTGTAGTGGTCGCGGAACATGCCGACCACCTGCTCGCTCTCGCCTTGGCGCATCAGGCCGTGGTCGACATAGATGCAGGTCAGCTGGTCGCCAATTGCCTCGTGGATCAGCACCGCCGCTACGGATGAATCGACGCCGCCGGAGAGGCCGCAGATGACCCGCTCGGAGCCGACCTGCTCCTTGATCTTGCGGATCATCTCGGCGCGATAGGCAGCCATGGTCCAGTCCGACTTCAGGCCGACGATCTTGTGCACGAAGTTGGAGAGCAGCTTAGCGCCGTCCGGCGTATGCACCACTTCCGGGTGGAACATGGTGGTGTAGTAGCGGCGGCTCTCGTCGGCGGCGATGGCGAAGGGCGCATTTTCCGACGTCGCGATGACTTCAAAACCCTCGGGGAGTTTGGTGACCCGGTCACCGTGGCTCATCCAGACGGGATAGCGTCCGCCGACTTCCCAGAAGCCCTCGAACAGCGGGCTCGCCGCCTTCACCTCGAGATCGGCACGGCCGAACTCCGCCGCATGGCCGCCCTCGACGACGCCGCCGAGCTGGGTGCAGAGCGTCTGCTGACCGTAGCAGATGCCGAGGATCGGGACTCCGGAGTCGAAGACCGCCTGTGGCGCCCGCGGGCTGCCTTCCGCCGTCACCGAGGCCGGACCGCCGGAGAAGATCACGCCCTTCGGCTGCATCTTCTCGAAGGCCGTAGCGGCGTTCTGGAACGGGTGGATCTCGCAATAGACCCCGGCCTCGCGGATGCGGCGCGCAATCAACTGCGTCACCTGGCTGCCGAAATCGATGATGAGGATGCTGTCGGGATGGGCGATCTGGGTCATGGCGAGCCTTTAGAGAAACTTTGGCGTCGGCGCAACTGCGTCAGGGGTTCAATTCGCCGCTCTCCAGGGCATCGAGAAGGCGATCGACGGCCACGGCGAGCTTCTCGTCGATCACATGCAGGTATTCCGTCCAGTCACCGACATGCTTGAGGTCCTCCTTGCCGTCGGAGATGCCGCGAAGGCCGATCAGTGGGAGGCCGAACCGGTGGCAGCTTCGCAGCAGGGCGAAGGTTTCCATGTCCACCATGTCCGCTTCGATCCCGTCATAGGCAGGACCCGAAATGATCTTGCCTCCGGTGGAGAGCGCGGCCGTGGGAATGCCGGGGATACGGTGAGGGAGTTCGATCGTTGCGGGGTGATCGAGAAACGGTGTCCTGCCCTTCTCGAAGCCGAGCGGCGAAGCATCCATGTCGCGGTAGGCAACGGAGGCGACCTGATAGATGCCTGTCTGCTCCAGGCTACGCGAACCGGCAGATCCAAGGGAGACAACCAGATCGGGGCGGTCACCCGATGCCTCCAGCCGCGTGAGGGCATGAGTCAGGACGACGGCCGCCTCGACCGGACCGACGCCCGTCATCAGTGGAACGATCCGCTGGCGCAGATGCACGCCATACTCCGCGTCCACCGCCATCACGAACAGCAAGGTCTTGCCGCCCGCCCGGGTCAGGTGAACTTTCATCCGACGATGTCCTCCCGGCCGCGCACCACCATCATCGTTGCCGTCATCGAAGCAATCAGCTTCGCCGGCCCGTCGCTGATCGCATAGGCACGCCCGTCCGCGACGATGATGGTCGAGCCGGGCTTGGTGATCTCCCCGTGGAAGAGGAAGCGTTCGCCGCGACCGGGCGACATGAGATTGACCTTGAACTCGATCGTCAGCAGCGAAGCGTCGACCGGGATCACGGAGAAGGCCGCATACGTACATGCCGTGTCGAGGGCAGTGGAAATGATGCCGCCGTGCAGGAGACCGTGCTGTTGCGTCAGCTTAGGGTCGAACGGCAACTCGATCTCGACCATCGCCTGCTCGATACGGGTGAGTGTCGCACCTATCGTCTCCATCGCCGGCTGGCGACCGAAGCTCTGCCTGATCCGCTCGCGGAAATCGTCGGTGTCATCCATCTCGTACCCTCTTCGCGATTGCGAAATTGGCATGCCGCCGACCGCCAAGCAAGCAGGAGCAGGTTTCCGCTCAGTTCAGCACGGCGATGGAGAGATTGAGCAGTGTCGCAAAGGTGACCCACGCCGCATAGGGCACGAAGAGCCAGGCGGAGACCCGGTCGGCGTTCCAACTGAGGCGGATGAAGGCAAGGATGGCGACGAGGAGCGGGATGATCACGACCAAGCCGAGGATCGGGCTCTGGTAGCCGAAGAAGGCAGGTGACCAGAGAAAGTTCAGGATCATCTGCATGAACCAGACCTGCATGCGTCCCGAGGCCGGTGCCTGAAGCCAGGTGCGCGCTCCGGCAATCGCGATCAACACGTAGAGCGTGGTCCAGACCGGGCCGAAGATCCATGGCGGTGGCTGGAAGAACGGCTTCTCCAGTGACTGGTACCACTCGCCGGGCATATTGCTGACGCCGCTGAGGGCGCCGAGCCCGACAATGACGGCGATGAACAGGATGTAGGTGAGCGATTTCTTCATGGGCGGGAACATAGGGCGCACGGTTCCTTGCGCCAGTCCCTTCACGCGAGCCGCACGATGTGCTGGTCCCAGGCGACGGGGCTGCGGCTGTCGTCGAAACTGCCGCGATAGGAGGAGACGGCAAAACCTGTGCTCGACGGCGCGATGCCTGCAGCGTCGACGACCGCCTGCTCCCGCACGACTTCGCCGGTCCTCGCATCGAGGCTGACTGCCCGGCCACCCTTGGGTGAGGTCACCCCGACGATGCCATCGCGTCGATTCACGGCGATCGCTCCCACGTAATTGGCAAGGCCGTCGGTCACGTTCGCCGGCAATGGTGTGAATGTCAGATCCTCACCCCGGCCAAGGTGCCCGACAAGCGGCGGCCGGGCATCGCGCGGACCCTCCCACTGGCAGGCAAACCAGATCTGCCCACCGTCTCCCAAGGCGATGTGGCGGGTGGACAATTGACGCAGCGCCGGCGGCAGTGCGTGCTTCTGGATGAGCCGGCCGTCGCTCGCCCCAAGCAGCACCAGCGACGGCTCCATGTGGTCGAGATTGAGCTTCGTTCGACCGAAATCCGGATGAGTCTCGATGCCGCCATTGGCGATCACCAGCATTGTACCGTCGTCCGAGACGGTCATGTCATGGGTACCTATGCCGTGCGCGTCGAACTCGCCGATACGGCGGAAGCCGTCTGCCGCATCATAGATGCCGATCATGCCGCGATTGCCATCGAAGTCGTTCTCGCTGGCATAGAGCAGGCGCCCGTCTGGAGAAAAGGCGCCGTGGCCATAGTAGTGCCGCCCCTCGGGCGCGGACAGGACGATGGGTTCCATCCTGCCGAACGGATCGGTCACCACGGCGAAGGTGCCGGGCCTGCGGGCAAAGGCAACCAGCCGGCGGGTTGTCGGGCTGAAGGCCATGCCGTGGGAGCGGGCGGGGAGGAGGGTGCGGTCGATGATCTCCCCGCGTTCGGAGACGGTCGCGAGGCCGAAGGAGCCATCCGGCGCACGAAAGCCTGAGGCATAGACGGCATCGCATCGCTCGAGCGCCATCAGCGAGCGCGGCCCAAGCGCTGCCGCAAAACCGACGCCGGCGGCTCTCAGGAAACTGCGGCGGTCGATGAGGTCGCTGCGCCAGGCCATCCTCAGTCTCCGTCCGAGAAAGAGAAGCCGGACGTCAGGCCGATCGCGCCGCCATACTGGTCGTTCAGCCGGTCGATCAGGTCGCGGCCGTTCACCAGCAGGAAATCGAGCTTCTGCCGCTCCGCAGTGTCGGCGACGGCGGCTTCGATGTCGGGGTTCATCTCCTCGACCACCCCCATCATCGACTTGAGGACGAAATCGATGGAGCCGACGAGGGAGTACTGGTCGGAAGGAAGCAGGTCGACAAGTTCAGATACCCGGATGAGGTCCCGCAGGCCCTCTAGGTTGCCTGCCACCATCGTCCAGGTGTTCTGTGAGCGCCAGAAGATCGCCTGCTTCGGAAAAACCGGCTTGTCCTCGCCTCGGTAGAAGGTCTCGATCCGCTGGTCTCGCACCATCTCGGCACCATGGACCAGAATGCCGAGCAGTGCCGTCATCGCCTCCTGTTCCGTGCGGAACAGGGGATTGTCTGGCCCCGGGTTCTTCCAGTGGTGCTGGATCCCGTCCGCTGCATCCCACTTCGCCGCCAGCTCGGAAGCGATCTGCTTAATGTTCTGCGCTACCGCACGGCCATAGCGGCAGCGGAAATTTCCCTCAGGGCCGGTCAGGCTCTCGGAACCCGTGCCGGCGAGCACGAACTCCAGGGCGCCGAAGCCCTGCATTGCGACGCTCTTGCCTTTCAGGCTCGCGACCTCCGTGGCCGCATCGTCCGGCTTCGCCAGCAACGCCTGAACCTGCTTCAGGCCGGTGCTCTTGCGGTCCGGATAGAAGAGGATGCGCTCCAGGCGGTTTTCCTCGATGGCCGGACCGGTCCGGACGATCTCGATCCTCGCCCAGCTTCGAGCAGCCTTCGCAAAACCATTTTTCGCGGCAGCAAGTGAAGCCGGCGAAGGCGCGCTGCATAGCGATGCCATATCTTCGGCGAGATCACCCGCTGCAAGCTGGAAGACACGGTAGCCCTCCCGGATGAAGCCGTCGACGGCCTTTTCAATGACCTGCCGGATGGCTTCCGGTTCCGGAAAGGTGGGACTGATGGCCTCTTCCTGCGCCACGGCCACGGATGCGAATGCGAGAGCTCCCAGGGCGGCGGTGGAAAGGGCGTTCAGCATCAAAGCGACTCCAGGAAGGCAAGCAGCGCCGTGCGGTCGTCCTTGTCGAGGGAGGCAAAGGCATCGCGGGCAGCCTCAGCCTCGCCACCATGCCAGAGGATCGCCTCGGTGAGGTTGCGGGCCCGGCCGTCATGGAGGAAGAACGTGTGCTCGTTGACGGTTTTCGTCAAGCCGATGCCCCAGAGCGGCTGCGTGCGCCATTCCCGCCCATCGGCGACCCCGACCTGCTGCCCGTCGGCCAGGCCTTCGCCCATGTCGTGCAGCAGGAAGTCGGAATAGGGCCAGATCAGTTGGAA
Source organism: Pseudorhizobium flavum (assembly GCF_044142885.1). NCBI lineage: Bacteria > Pseudomonadati > Pseudomonadota > Alphaproteobacteria > Hyphomicrobiales > Rhizobiaceae > Pseudorhizobium > Pseudorhizobium flavum. Next base: position 666,439 of record NZ_JBIOKZ010000001.1, on the reverse strand, counting down.
GGCATGCGCCTTGTTCTCCGCGTCGCGGCGGGTCACGAATTTCGGTGTGTGGCAGGAGACGCAGCCCGATTGGTAGAACAGTTCCTTGCCCTTGAGAACCTTGGTATCTCCCGGTTCACGACGGGCGGGGACAGCGAGGTTCTCGGAGTAGAAAGTTACGAGTTCCAGAACCGGATCGGGCGCCTCCGTATCACCCAGCCGCTCCTGCACGCCCGAGGCGCGCGCAAAGCAGTCGGTCTGGGCGCTCGTGCAGTCGCCGTGATGAAACGGAGCATCCGGATTGGAAATGCCGAGATCGCCGACGAAGGCGGAAGCGGACTGGTCGCGGACAGAAGCGTTCTGCGCCTTGAATCCGAAGCGCCCGAGCTTCAGTTCCCGTGTACGATGGTCGCGGACCAGGGCAGGCTTGCCGGAGATGCCGTCGCCGTCCTCATCATCCGGATCTGCATTAGCGAGGATATCGGCCTCGTGGATCGCCTGGATCAGACCCATGCCGATCATCGGCGGAGCAATCCGCGGCGACAGGGTCACGTCCGGGTCCAGCGGACCGTAGCTCAGGTCCTTCACCGAATAGGTCGGCTTGCGCAGCGACACGACCTCGCCGTCCGCAAGCGTCATCTGGACCTCCTCATAGGAGATCGCCATCGACCCTTCGGATTTCAGCCCGGGGACGGCAAGGTCCTGTAACTGCTTGCCGTAAGTTAGGTCGGGGAAGTTCAGCGCCTCGTGGCGGGCAATGAGCGTCTTTTCCTCTTCCGTTCGGGCCGGGCGGGCGAGCCGGAGGAACATGGAGGTTGCGTCGGCCGCACCTTCAGGAGGATGCCCACGGCCGTCCTTCAGATGGCAGCTCTGGCAAGCCCGGGCGTTGAACAGCGGACCCAGCCCATCGGAGGCCTGGGTCGAAGAGGGTGAGGAGACCCACAGCTTGCGAAAGAGCGCGTTGCCGAGTTTGAATTCCTCCTCCTCCGCGAAGGTGAGATTGGCCGAGAAATGCGAGAAGGCATCCCCGTTGACGATCGCCTTGGTGGTCGCCGCACCGCCCTGCATGGTCTCAAAATTCTCGGCCTTGGAGAAATCTCCGGTGACGCGCGTCACGCTGGCGACGCGCTTCCTGTCCTTTGGCGAAAGATCGGTGCGTTCATTCGGAAAGCGCGTGTCTTCAGAAATCGCCACCAGTGGAGTCAGAAGGAGAGCGCTCGACAGGATCGGCAACAGAAAAAGGCTGGCTTTGAGCGCTCTCATTGGTGGTACAGGCCGTCCGGTCGGAACGGCCTTCCTCATGTCTTATTGGAAAACGGCGTCAGGATTATCAAGGCTGTCGGAACCTTCAAGCGTGATAGCGCCGAGGTCCAGCGACGCAATGACGCGTTCGATCGAGCGGGTTTGGTCGATCAGTCCGTCGATCGCCGCCTGGACGATGGCGTTGCCCTCCGCATTGCCCTCGCCGATCATCTGGTCATAGGCTTCGCCACCTTCTGCCCGCTCGGCCATGGCATTCATGGCGGCAAGCGTTGTGTCAAGCTTTGCCTTCACTTCCGCATCGAGCGCCGCATCCTTGGCAGCAACCAGGTCCGACAGCGATGGACCGGTCATCTTCGTGCCGTCGGCACGGCTGTACTCGCCCGTGTATGCCGAAGCGATGCCGATGGCGTCGTTGAGATGTGAGGCATGCGTGTTGTCGGAGAAGCAGTCATGCTCTTCTTCGGGGTCGTGGAGCAGCAGCCCGAGCTTCATGCGCTCGCCGGCAAGTTCCCCATAGGACAGCGAGCCCATGCCGGTCAGCATGGCGCGGATGCCGGCCTGCGGATCGGCGGTTACGGCCTTGGCAGCCTCACCTTCCGGCGCCCAGGCGGCAACCATCTCCTCCAGGTCGGAGATCAGCAGTTCGGATGCAGCCTTCAGATAGGCTGCGCGCCGGTCGCAATTGCCGTTGGTGCACTTTGCTGTGTCGAAATCGGTGTGGGACCGGTTGCCGGCTCCGGCATCGGTGCCGTTGAGGTCCTGACCCCAGAGCAGGAATTCGACCGCATGGTAGCCGGTCGCGACATTGGCTTCGATCTCGCCGGCCTCATGCAGGCTGCGGAGCAGCTCAGGCGTGATGCTGCTGGCGTCGATTTCCTCGCCGTTCACGCTGAGCTTCGGGTTGGCAACCACGTTGGCGACATAGAGGGCATTGCTGTCGCTTTCGGTGCCGTAGGAAGCATCGACGTAGTCGATCAAGCCCTCGTCGAGGGGCCAGGCATTCACCTTGCCTTCCCATTCGTCCACGATCGGATTGCCGAAGCGGTAGACTTCGCTCTGCTGGTAGGGAACCCGTGCAGCAATCCAGGCCTCGCGTGCGGCCTTCAACGTTTCCTCGCTCGGCTGCGCGATCAGTGCGTCGATGGCCACATCAAGCGCCTTGGCTGTCATCAAGGAGTCTTGGTACTTAGCGTGCGCCAGCTCTGCATAATGCTGCACGACAGCAGCCGGCTCCGTTGCAGCGGCAGCCGACGCCACCGGAAAGGCCGCTGAGGCGGCCAGAAGCGCGAAGGCCGCGCTGAAGAATTTCTTGCGGATCATGGTCCCTCCTTCGGCAGCCTCTTCCCTCGGCTGCGCGGGACGTGCATGGCGCAAATGAAAACTGGTGTCAAATCATCTAGTTTAGAACGATTTGAAATGCTGTCATTCCCTTGACGGCTGTCAAACCGTGGAGGGCTGCCGGCGCATCCGGCAGAAGAAGAAACCATCCGTGCCGGTGCTGGCCGGGGTCAGCGTCAACATCTTTCCGTCACGGCTGCGGGGACGCCGTGTGTCGCCGCCGAACAGGCCGTTCCAGTTCTGCAAGACGGGTTCGGGAGAAAATTCGGGGTGTGTCTCGCAGAAGCGCTCGATCTGACCATCATTCTCTTCGGGCAGGACTGAGCAGGTGACGTATACGAGGCTGCCACCAGGCTTGACGAAGGCAGCCGCCTCACCAAGCGCTTCCTGCTGTTGCGCGACGCGTTCCTCGAGATTACGCGGCGTCAGCCGCCATTTCGTATCCGGGCGCCGGCGCCAGGTGCCCGTGCCGGTGCAGGGCGCATCCACCAGGACAACATCCAGCTTCTCCCTGAACTGATCGAGCTGGCGAGCATCGTCATGAACCTGGACATTGCGAGTCCCGGCGCGGCGGAGCCGCTCGATGATCGGCGCCAACCGCTTGCGGTCGGCATCATAGGCGTGGACCTGGCCCTTGTTGTTCATCGCCGCTGCCATGGCCAGCGTCTTGCCACCGCCGCCGGCGCAGAAATCGAGCACCTGGGCGTGCTCGGGCGGCTGAACCAGCTCGGAGACGATCTGGGACCCCTCATCCTGCACCTCGAACCAGCCCTTCTGGAACGAAAGTTCGGCGGTGACGTTCGGCAGCCGCGACGCTCCTTCTCCGGCGGGTATCCTGATCCCGTTGCGGGCAATCGGCGCCGGGATGGCTCCGGAGCGGTCAAGCGCCTTCCCGACCTTCTCGCGCGATGCCTTCAGCGTATTGGCGCGCAAATCGAGGGTCGGACGTTCCGCCAATGCCCTGGCCTCCGCCAGCCAGTCCCCGCCGAATGCCGCTTCGAAGGACGGCTGAGTCCAGTCCGGAATGTCGCCCTGCACATGCAGGGGGGCATCGTCGAGATTACGGGAGGAAAGGGCCGCGAGGTTCGCCTCGGTGAGGAGTGGCGGAGCGAAGCGGTCATCGGCGAACTCGGCGGAGAGGGCTTCAGGCGTCAACCCCCACTGCCGGATGAGGACCGCATAGGCGAGGGCCGCCGGCCCATCGTCGTCCATCAGGAACGCATGCGAGAGGCGCATGCGCAGCGCGTCGTAGACAATGTTGCCGATTGCGGCACGATCGCCGGAACCGGCGAAACGATGAGCCAGGCCCCAGTCCTTCAGCGCATCCGCGACAGGGCGCCTTCTGTCTTCGATGTCCCTCAGCACATCGATGGCTCCACTGAGCCGTCCGCCCAATCGCATGTCAGTCTCCGCTCCGGTTGAACCCGTCTGCGCGGGTCCTAACCATCATCGACGGCAAGAGCAAGTACCAGTAGCTTCAGCTGCCCTTGACGCCCTTGCCGGAGGCCTTTCCATTGCCGGCGTCGACAATCTGGAAACAGACCTGCGCGGTGCCGGAGCGGACCATGCCAATGTTCTGGGCGGCGGCCTTGGACACGTCGATAACGCGGCCCTTGATGAACGGTCCGCGGTCGTTGATGCGTACGATCACGCTCTTGCCGTTTCGCTTGTTGGTCACCTTCACCTTCGTGCCGAAAGGCAGCGAACGGTGTGCCGCAGTCAGCTTGGCCGGGTTCATACGCTCCCCGGAGGCCGTCTTCGACGTCAAAGCATACCAGGAGGCGTGGCCGCAACCGGGCGCAGCGTGAGCGGATGCAGTGCCGAAGGTTGCGAAGGCAGCAAAGGCAGCCGCGGCGAAAATCGAGTTTCGAATTGTCGTCAAGTCTTTGTCCCCGTCGATGGATGTCGGCACATGGCGTGCGGGAACGGTTAAGCGGGGTGAAAATTGGCGAAAAAGTGCGCAATACGATCACGGAATGTTACATCATGAAACAATCCGGATTGCATTTGTGGCTATGAAACAGGCGGGTTTAGGAGGAGGAGTGGTAAAAACCCTGTAAAACAAGCTCAAATTGAAACCGAGTTTCGGGCCCGGGCGCTGGGGAAGAACTTCACGAAATTGCTTGAAATTTTTTTGCTGAGGATGCCCCCGTACATCAATTAAGACGAAATCTTTGCACGGAAATGGGTGTGAGGCCTCCCTTTTCGCCCCTCGAACGCCCACCGGATGAATATTTCATCCCTTTCGAAGCGGAAGCTCGCCATCCCATGTGCGGCTCACCCACAGGTGATTGAGAGACATGCGGTAGTCCGGGTATAGGAACTGAAAGCCCAGATCGCTGATCCGCTTATTGGAGACGCGCTTGTTCGAGCCGTAGAAGGAGCGTGCCATTGCGGTCATCTCGGCGGTCTCGAACGGTTGTTCGGTAGGCGGCTCGACCCCCATCAGCCGCGCAGCTTCGGCAATGACGTCCTGGGGTGCCGCCGGCTCGTCATCCGTGACGTTGAAAGTGCCGCCGTGGCCGGACTGAGCCAGAAAAAGGGCGGCACGCGCTATGTCCTCGACACGGATGCGATTGAACACCTGATCCTTCTTGACGATCCGGCGCGCGGTACCGCGCTTGAGATTGACGAAGGCATTGCGGCCTGGCCCGTAGATGCCGGATAGCCGCAGCACCGCGACAGGCACGCCGATCGCCTCGCCCGCGGCGAGCCAGGCTTTCTCGGCCTCGACCCTTTCCCGGGAACGGCCGGGGGCGGGGTTGCAGGGCGTTTCCTCATCGACCCAGCCGCCCGCCTGGTCGCCATAGACGCCGATGGTTGAGAGATAACCCACCCATGTGAGCCTGGGGCAGAGCGCGGCCAGACGGTCGCTTGCAAGGCTAAGCACAGGGTCCCCGCCCGCACCCGGCGGTATCGATTGGACGAGATGCGTGACCTGCGACAGCGCATGCTCCAAGGGTTGATCAATGGCCGTGCCATCGAAGACGAAAGCTTCGACACCTTGCGCAGCCAGTGCTTCCGCCTTCTCGCCAGTCCGGCTCGTGCCGAAGACCTTCGCACCGGTCTCCATGGCTGCCCGCGCGATGGCCCTACCCGAATAGCCGCACCCGAAGACCATCATTCGCATCATGCCGCTCCTGCCAACTGCCACTCATCCAGGACATAGGGGTCCTGCTCATCTTTTCGCAAAAGAGCGAGCTGCTTAAACTCCTGCGGCGGCATCAGCCGCTTGAGCGCCCACACGGCCATACCGCGAACCACCGGCGACGAATCCTCCGCCAGATTCAGGCACGGTTGGATCAGTGCCCCATCACCGGAATTTCCCGCCGCTATCAGAGCATTGCGGACGAAGCGGTCCCGTCCGATGCGCTTGACCGGGGAGCCGCTGAAGAAGCTGCGGAACTGCGGGTCGTCGAGCGTGAGCAGGAAGGAAAGCGTAGGTGCCTTCAGGTCCTCCCTGGCCTTCAGCTTCATTTCCGATGCACTAACAGCAAACTTGTTCCAGGGGCAGGCGGCCAGGCAGTCATCACAGCCATAGATGCGGTTGCCGATCAGTGGCCGAAGCTCAGGATCGATCGGTCCCTTGTGCTCAATCGTCAGATAGGAGATGCAGCGGCGTGCATCGAGCCGGTAAGGAGCAGGGAAGGCGGCTGTCGGACAAGCGTCGACGCAGGCGCGGCAGGAGCCGCAATGGTCAATCTGCGGCTCATCGATATCGAGATCGGCGGTCGTGAACAGGCTGCCGAGGAAGAGCCAGGAACCATGACTGCGGCTGACCAGATTGGTGTGCTTGCCCTGCCATCCAAGACCGGCTGCGGCGGCAAGCGGCTTTTCCATGACCGGCGCAGTGTCGACGAAGACCTTGACGTCCTCACCGGCCCGAGCAGCGAAGCGCGTGGCGATCTCTTTCAAGCGGCCTTTGATGACATCGTGGTAATCGCGATTGCGGGCATAGACCGATATCGCGCCGCGGTCCTTCTGTTCCTGCAGCGCGCGAGGGTCTTCATCAGGGCCGTAGTTCAGTCCGAACATGACGACCGAGCGGACGTCAGGCCAGAGCGTTCGCGGATCACTGCGTCGGTCGCGCGTTTCCTCCATCCACTCCATCGTGCCGTGATGGCCGTCGGACAGATAGACATCCAGACGTTTGGGAGCTTCCGGAATGCTGCCGGCATGGGTGATGCGGCAGAGGTCGAAACCGTGCGCCATGGCTTCCGCCTTGATGAAGGCGGTCAGCTTCTCCCGACGCCGAACTTGGGCATCGGGACGGCCTGCCGTGATCTCAGAAGTCGAGGTCCGCATAGTGGGAAACCGGTGTCAGGCCGCGCACTCTCTCGGCCAGCAGCGGTCGGAAGGAGGGGCGGGATTTCAGGCGTTGATACCATTCCTTGCCAATCGGCGTTTCGGCCCAGTCGATCTCGCCGAGATAGTCCAGGACCGAAATGCATGCGGCCGCAGCGAGATCGGCATATGTCAACCGGTCGCCTGCAAGCCAAGGGCGCGAGCCGGCCAGCCAGGAAAGGTACTTCATGTGCTGTCGGATATTGGAACGCGCTGTTCGAAGCGCTTTCGAGTCCGGGGCTCCTCCGCCCTGCGCCGCGGTCATCTGCAGCTTGTAGACACGCTCGCGTACCAGAGGGCGGGTCACATCCTGCTCCATCTTGGCGAGGAACCACTCCGTCAGCCGCCGGATCTCGGCCCGCTGGAAAGGGTCTTCCGCAAAGAGCCTCCGGTCACGCTTCAGGACGCCGTGCGTTTCGTCCAGGAATTCCATCAGCACGGCGGGTCCACAGAGGGCGCGCATGCTGTCGTCGACATAGACGGGGAGCGTCGCGGCCGGATTGAGCGCCAGGAATTCCCGACGCTTCTCCCATGGCTGCTCTTCGATCAGCTCCACTGGAAAACCGTACTCCGACAGGATAAGCCGGACGAAGCGCGAGCTGGAAGACATCGGGTGATGGAAGAGCGTAGGCATCGATACGTGAGCTTTACAATTTTTGTATAGGAGGGGCTGGCCGTTTCTCGAGGCGCCGCAATAGCCCAGCTATACGGTTTTGGTAAGGGGCATGGCAAGCAGACAGCCACCATGGGTTCCGGATCCTGCCGACCGACCATCAAACAAAGGGTGAAGAATGCCGGAACAATCGATCATCAGCGCTCTCGTACTGGGCATAATCGAGGGCCTGACGGAGTTCATCCCCGTGTCGTCGACGGCACATGTTCTTCTGGCTGGTCACTTCCTCGGCTTCGAATCGCCCGGCAACACATTTGCGGTGCTTATCCAGTTGGGCGCCATCCTGGCGATCCTGCTCGTCTACTTCCGCAAGCTCTGGGAGATCGCCACGGCCTTGCCGACCTCCGGGAAGGCACGGCGATTCGTACTGACGGTCCTGCTCGCCTTCCTGCCGGCTGCAGTCATCGGGGCGCTCGCCCATGACTTCATCAAGACGATCCTGTTCGAGACGCCGATGCTCATCTGCATCGTGCTCATCCTGGGCGGCTTCGTGCTGCTTGCGGTGGATCGCATGGCGATCCATCCGAAATACACGGACATCATGGATTATCCGCCGTCGCTTGCCTTCAAGATCGGCCTGTTCCAGTGCCTTGCCATGGTTCCGGGAACCTCGCGGTCCGGTGCTACCATCGTCGGCTCACTGCTGATGGGGACCGACAAACGGTCGGCGGCGGAATTTTCCTTCTTCCTCGCCATGCCGACAATGCTCGGTGCGTTCACCCTCGATCTCTACAAGAACCGGGAGCTCATCCGCTTTGATGATGGCATCGTCATCGCCATCGGCTTCACCGCGGCCTTCGTCATGGCGCTGGCGGTGGTCCGCTCGCTCCTGGATTTCGTGTCAAGCCGCGGCTATGCGCCGTTTGCCTGGTGGCGGATTGCCGTCGGAACGGCAGGCCTGATAGGGCTGCTGATCTTTGGCTGATGACTCAGCCGTGGTCGTCGCGCCCGTGGTAGAAGAAGAGGTCGTAGCCGGCCATGGCAATGGTGATGGCCACCAGCACGATAAGGTCTGCGCGAGGCACCTTCCAGACGAGGATGGCAAGGAACCCGCAGAACACGGAGAACCCCAGCAAGGCGAGAAGGCGGTCTAGCATCTGCCACTCCTTTCATCGATCGGTCCCCTTACGGACCTTATTGGACCTGACTCCACCGGGAGAAGCGCCGGTGGAGAGCGATGTCATCGGCCATAGAATTGTTCTGGCAGGTAGAACACGATCTGCGGGAACATGTACATCAGCGCCATGCTGATGAAGACCATGAACACGAAGGGCAGCACACCCTTGAAGATCTGTGTCAGCCGCACCTCCGGCGGCGCGATCCCCTTCAGGTAGTAGGCTGACATCGCCATCGGCGGTGTCAGGAACGAGGTCTGCAGGTTGAGCGCCACCAATATACCGAAGAACAGTGGATCGATGCCGAACATGTCGAGGAGCGGCAGGAAGATCGGTACGAAGATGATGATGATCTCCGACCACTCCAGCGGCCAGCCCAGGAGGAAGATGATCAGCTGCGCCAGCAGCAGGAACTGGAACGGCGTCAGATCCAGGCCTCGCACGAACTCGGAAATCACGTGCTCTCCACCGAGGTAGGAGAAGACGGAGGAGAAGGTGTAGGAGCCGACGAAGAGCCAGCAGACCATCGCCGTGGTTCGAACTGTGAGATAGACACTTTGCCTGAGACGGTCCCAACTCATCGCTCTATAGAGCACAGCGAGAACCATGCCGCCGAGTGCTCCGATCGCGGCCGCTTCGGTGGGCGTCGCCAGCCCGAAGAGAATCGAACCCAGCACTGCCAGGATGAGGACGGCCAGCGGCAGGAACGAGGTCACGATCATCAAGGTGAGCTTCAAGAACGGGACATCCGGCACTTCTTCGGCCGTCGGCTTGGGCGCCACGCTCGGCTGCAGGATCGAGCGCCCGACAATATAGATCAGGTAGAGTCCCACGAGGGTAAGGCCCGGCAGCAGGGCCGCCGAGTAGAGGCGCACGATCGATGTCCCTGACGCTGCCGCATAGACGATTAGCATGATCGACGGCGGGATCAGGATCCCGAGCGTTCCCCCGGCGCAGATGATGCCGGTCGCGAACGAGTGGTCGTAGCGCGCCTTCAGCATTGCCGGCAGCGCCAGCAGGCCCATCAGGGTCACCACTGCACCCACGATCCCTGTCGCCGTCGCGAAGAGCGCGCAGGTGACGAGGGCGGCGACGCCCATCGATCCTGGAATATTCTTCGAGGCGATATTCAAGGTGCTGAACAGGCGGTCGACGATGTTCGCCCGTTCGACGATGTAGCCCATGAACAGGAACAATGGCACGGCTGTCAGGACGTCGTTCGCCATCACCGTGTAGGTCTGGTTGATGAAGAGATCGAAGACCCGGTTATTGAAGAAGCCCTCGATCCACAGGCTGGTGCTGTCCCACCACCCTGCCGTTTCGTCCAGCCGGTTGAAGGAGCGCCACATGCGGTTCGGTTCGAAATAGGCATAGTAGCCGAAGCCGATGCCCATCGCCATGAGCGTGAAGGCAATCGGAAACCCGAGAAACACCACGAAGATGAAGAGCCCGAGCATCAGGAGCGCGACTTGGGGATCCGTCATGCCTGATCTCCCGAAAGCTCGGCTTGCTTTTCCTTGATCAGGAGCGTTTCGGTCTCTTCCACGTCCTCTTCTGCCTCGATCCAGAAGCCGTCCCGTATGCACTGGATGCAGCGGAAGACCTGGGCGATTCCCTGGATGAACAGGAGAATCCCCGCCGCGACAATGGCGGTCTTGAACTGGTAAATTGGGATGCCGGCCGGGCTGTTGACGCTTACTTCGCCATAGCCCCAGGATCGCGAGGCATACTTCCAGCCCGCGAAGATCAGTGCCGTGACACCCGGAAAAAAGAAGAAGATATAGAGAACCAGGTCGACCGTCGCCTGCGTCCTCGGCCGCCATAGGCGGTAGAGAAAGTCGCCCCGCACGTGCCCGCCGCGTGAGAGCGTATAGGCGCCCCCCATCATGAACAGCGTACCGTACATGATGAACGAGACGTCGAGCGCCCAAGGCGTGGGACGGCCGACAATATAGCGGACAAAGACCTCATAGCTCGTGCCGAAGGTCATCAGTAGGATGAGCCAGGCGAAGGCCTTGCCGAACCATGCCGACAGCCCGTCGGCGAACCGGATGAATGCGATCATCGACGTGAACGTCTTCCTGATGGGAGAGGGGCCGGCAGGCGCGACCTGCGCCTGCCGGCATTACCACTTGCGGTCAAGAACGGCTCAGAGCTTGAGCTTGTTCGGGAAGTAGTGGTTGTAGGCGAGCTGGTAGTCCGGGGATGCCATCAGTTCGAAATAGGTGACCCGTTCCACCCAGGCGCGCTGGCTGTCGAGCACCTTCTTCATGAAGGCGTCCTTTTCGAGTTCGACAATCAGGTCGTCCCAGGCCTTGATCTGCGCATCCAGGATCTCCGTGGACGTCCGGTGCACGTTGACGCCTGATTCCTCCTGCAACTTCTTGAGGTCGGCCGAATAGTTGTCCATCGCCGACGCGGTGTTGGCAGTGGACGCCGCCTCGACAGCATACTTCACGATGGCCTGGAGGTCCGGCTCGAGATCTTCATAGAAGCCTCTATTGAACAGGAACTCGAAGGATTCCGACGCCTGGTGGTACGAGGAGAGGTAGTAGTTCTTCGCGACATCCTGGGCACCGAAGCGCAAGTCGGACGACGGATTGTTGAACTCGAAGGCATCAATGACGCCTCGTTCCATCGCCGGGACGATTTCGCCACCCGGAAGCTGTGCAACGGACATGCCCATCGCCTGCATCAGGTCCGCGGCAAGGCCGACGGTACGGTACTTCAAGCCGTTGATGTCGCTGACGGCGTTGACTTCATTCTTGAACCACCCGAACGGCTGAGCGAACATCGGAAAGCCCAGGTAGCCCACGACCTCAAGACCGAGGATGTCCTGCTGCAGTTCCCGATAGAACTCTGCGCCGCCGCCGGCATAGAACCAGGACAGCATGGTTGTCGCCGAACCCCCGAAGACCGGACCGGTGCCGAACAGAGACGCGCCCTTGTGCTTGCCGTACCAGTATACCGGAACCGAGTGGGCCGCGTCGATGACGCCGTCATGGACAGCGTCCAGAACCTGAAAGGCGCCCACGACTGCGCCCGCTGGCAGCAGGTCGACCGTCAGCCGTCCTCCGGACATTGCGTCGACGCGTTCGGTGAACTGCCGGGCAAAATCCATCCAGATGTCGGACGCCGGCCACGACGTCTGCATCTTCATCACGATCGGTGATTGTGCGAGTACGGCTGGTGCCGCGAGAGTGCCTGCGGCTGCTCCGCCTGCGGTTGCGCTGATCTTCAGAAACGAACGGCGCGTATGCGCCTTCTTCTCAGGCTTATCCATTGATTTCTCCTCCCAATTGGGCGGGCTTTTGCCCTTCTCCCACGATCAGTATTGAGGAAAAACTTTCGAACAGCAATACGCTACGGACACGTCAGCTTCAAATTGACGTGCCGGTTGGACAGGATGTCGGAGAATTGTTTGACGCTCAGTGCGTCGAGGCGCCAGGTATGGAGCCCGTTGCGCAAGGATCTACTCCATAGGCCGGAGCGCACTTGCCGCCGCCTGCCGCGCCCGTTTCCGGGGCGATGAAGGAGCCGACGAGGATCGTCAGTGCCGCACACGCAAAAAACAGTGCGATGGGCTTGCCCATGGAGAAATGCCTTTCAGACCAATGTGATTGAAGCGTAATTTCGCTGCAGCCGTGTATGACCCGGCTGCAGGATTTTCAATAGAGGAACTTGCTGAATCCCGCGTTAATGCTCAACGGGAGACGGAGTGGGGCGTTCGTGCCACAGACGGTGTCAAGCAGGCCCGCCGAACCGGCACGAGCTTGCCTCAGGCCGCTTTGCCGCTGTTGGTGAACTGGCCTTGCGGACGATACTGGACGAGATAGGAGGGCACGACGGACGCGAGATGCGTCGGACGGATACCCATGCCTTCCAGTGTCCGGCCATCGCGAATCGCCTCTTCCGAGACGATGTTGTCCTTCTTCAGCAGCCCAACCTGATCGCTGGTGATCGGCGGCTTGATGAGGGGGATCAGCGAGGCGATGCTGCCGATCATGGAGGCGATGGGGAAGGGGAGAGAGACCAGCGGCCGCTTGCGCGCGGTCGTCCGCAGAACGATTTCCATGCATTCGCGGAACGTCAGCACCTCCGGCCCACCGAGTTCATAGATGCGGCCGCCGGGGATGACGCCGTCGACGCCGAGCGCCACCGCCTTTGCGACATCCTCCACATAGACCGGCTGGAACTTCGTCTTGCCGCCGCCGATCAGGGGCAGCGCCGGAAACATCTTGGCCATCCCGGCAAACTTGTTGAAGAAGCTGTCCTCAGGCCCGAAAACGATGGAGGGGCGCAGGATTACCGCGTCCGGAACCGTTTCGAGGATTGCGGCTTCTGCACGACCCTTGCTCTGCGCGTAGCTCGAATCCGAATCCCTGTCAGCGCCGATGGCCGAGACATGCACCAGCTTAGCACCGGCGGCGCGTGCCGCTTCGGCCACGGCCCTTCCGCCGAAGTCCTGCACCGCATTGAAGGAGTTGCGCCCGCTTTCGAAGAGGATGCCGACGCAATTGACCACGAAGGATGCTCCCTCGACCGCACGGTCCACCGAATACCTGTATCGCAGGTTCGCCTGCACCAGCGCGATCTGCCCCACGTAACCATAGGGCAGAAGGAAGCCGGCGAGATCCGGACGCCGCACCGCCACCCGGATACGGTAGCCCCGCTTCACGAGGCTGCGAACCACATGTCGTCCGACAAAGCCCGAGCCTCCGAACACGGTGACGAGGGGCGGCAAGTTGGACACGGACATGGGTGGCTCCGGGAACTATGATGGTCGGGTTGTCAGCGGTCTCTTAGACCAAATGTTCTTAAACGGGAAGCGGAAGAAGTGCTGCAGTTGACGAGTGTCAGACGCTTTCCACGACGACCATTTCGGCGTCTGCACATTCCTGCCTGATCTTGGCCGCCACCTGGTATTCCGGCGAGTTGTAGCAGTCCACCGCCGCCTGGATCGAGGGAAACTCGATCACCACATTTCGGCCCCGCGCCTTGCCTTCCAGTTCCACGAACTGTCCACCACGCGCCAGGAATTTGGCGCCGAACCGTTCGAATGCCGGCTTCGCCGTGCTGACGTAGTCCTTGTAGCGCTCCGGGTCGCGTACATCGACTCTGGCAATCCAATAGGCCTTGGGCATGCGGGTTCCTCCTTGCGGTTTGAAATCTAGAGCGCGGATGTCATCTCGGCGAGTATCGCACGGGCGGCCGCGCGCGGATCCGCTGCCTTGACGATCGGACGGCCGACGACAAGATGGCTTGAGCCGGCACGCAGTGCGTCGCCCGGGGTCATCACCCGCTTCTGGTCGCCGGCATCGCTGCCGGCCGGACGTATCCCCGGCGTTACGATCGCCATGTCCGATCCGGCGATCTTGCGCACCGCCGCCGATTCCTCCGCCGAGCAGACGATCCCCCCCATCCCGGCTGCGAGCGCCTGTTCGGCGCGACGCGTGACCAGCGTGCGCGCATCCGCCTGGTAACCCACCTCAAGCAGGTCGGCGTCGTCCATGGACGTCAGCACGGTCACCGCGAGAAGGCAGAGGCCTGAACCTTCGGCGGCCTTGACTGCGGCGCGCATGGCCTTCGGATAGGCATGCACTGTCAGCATCGTCATTCCCATGGTGGCAATGTTTTCGACGCCCTTCGCAACAGTGTTGTCGATGTCGAGAAGCTTCATGTCGAGAAAGACGTTCTTGCCGTCCTTCGCGAGGTCGCGGGCGAACTCGATGCCACCTGCAAACGCGAGCTGGTATCCGATCTTGTAGAAGGAAACCGTGTCGCCCAGCGTGGCGACCATCTTTTCCGCTTCACCGACGGTCGGGATATCGAGGCCCACGATCAGGCGGTTACGCGCGTGCATGTTCGAACCCCTTCCATTCTTCCATAGCCGTCCAGTCGCATGTCACGATTCTGTCCGCAAGGGAGAAGGCGAAGAGATTGCCGCCGCCGGCGGGTTGGTCCTGGTCGCGGGAGATCCACACGCCCTGGAGATGACATTTCAGGAGCGTCCCCACTCCGCCATGCCCGACAAAGGCAATCGGGATTGCCGTGTCATGGTCCGCCAGGATCCGATCGACCGCTTTGACGATCCGTGCCTGCGCATCGATTGCGCGTTCCCACCCATGGAAACTCTCGTCTGGGTGGGCGAAGAACCAGTCAGCCGCCTTCTCGAACTCGGCAGGAGGCAGGAAGCCGGTACTGCTGCGGTCGTTCTCGTGCATGTCGACGGCGACCTCCACCGCAGCCCCCGAGACACGGGCCAGCAGTTCGGCCGTCTCCACGGCCTTCCTCTCGTCGCTCGATACGATGCGTTGAAGAGTGGCAGCCCAAGCGCTCTGCGCAGCCTCGTTCGCCCGTGCCCTGCCGGTTTCCGACAGCCCCCATTGCGGAACGGGAACCTGGGGGTCGATGTTCACTTGCGGATGGGTAACATAGACGCCGAACATGGCGAGCTAGCCCCGGCTGTAGACCCAGAGCTGCGCCGGCGGGATGTTGCGGACGACGAAGTCGAGGTGGCGGATATGGAACCGGTCCGGGCGGGCGTCGATGGGAGATACCGGGCTATAGGTGATCTGGACGACGGGCCGGCCGGGCGGCATTCGGTCGAGCAGGTCCTCCAGCAACGCGATGCGCTTCTCCATCGGAAAGCTCAGCATCGGGATCGCCGAAATCACTGCATCGAACTTGCGGTCCTTCCAGTCACCAAGTGTCGTGTCCAGGTCGAAGGCGTCGCCGTTGATGAAGTTGACGCCGGGGATCGTCCGCTTGAGGTGCTGGTAGAAATCGGTCGAATACTCGATCGAGACGATATTCTCCGTCGCCACGCCGCGGTCAATGATCGCCTTGGTGATGATGCCGGTGCCGGGTCCGAGTTCAAGAACCGGCAGGCCCGAGGCCGGATTGATGACGCTCGCCATGCGACGCGCGGTAACGGCTGAAGTCGGCAATATGGCCCCGACGCTCTTGGGGCCGTCGATCCAGCCCTTGAAGAACCTGATCTCCTCGTCGAACTTCCGGCCCAGCCTTTCCTTCAGTCGCAATTCCATCAGGTCTCTCCTCCTTGATCCATAAGGGCTTATGTGGGGTCAATGACGCAAAAACAAGGCAGAATGTCGCATCTGGAAAACGACAGCAAAAAAGCGGCAGGTTTCCCAGCCGCTTTTTCTGTGTCAGACGCGCATCGGCATCAGGACATAGAGCGCGTCATCGCCCGCTGTGTCCCGCACCAAGGTAGGGGAGCCCGCGTCCGCCAGCATGAACACCGCATCCTCGCCTGAAAGCTGCGCCGTGATGTCGAGCAGGTACTTGGCGTTGAAGCCGATCTCCAGCGGATCGTGTTCATAGCCTACTGCGACTTCTTCCGTCGCGCTGCCGGAATCGGGATTGTTTACGGTAAGCGTCAGTTGCCCATCGGCCAGCGACAGCTTCACGGCACGGCCTCGCTCCGACGAGATTGTCGATACGCGGTCGACGGCGCGGGTGAAGCTCTGGCAGTCGACGCGCATCTCCTTGTCGTTGTTCGTCGGAATGACGCGCTGGTAATCGGGGAACGTGCCGTCGATCAGCTTCGACGTCATGATGATGGAGCCGATTGTCAGGCGGATCTTCGCGTCGGAGACCTCGACCGTGACCATCAGGTCGGGATTGTCAACCAGCTTCTGAAGCTCACCCACGGTCTTGCGTGGAATGATGATGCCCGGCATGCCTTCCGATCCCGAAGGTGCCTCCACATCGGCGCGGGCCAACCGGTGTCCGTCGGTTGCCACGGCGCGCAGCTTCAGGTCGCCGCCGGCCTCGATCGTGTGGAAGAAGATGCCGTTCAGGTAGTATCGTGTCTCTTCCGTCGAGATGGCGAACTGGGTGCGGTCGATCAGCATCTTCAGATCGGTCGCCTTCAGCTTGAACGTATGGCTGAAGCTGCCGGCGGTGAGATCGGGGAAGTCCGCCTCCGGAAGGCACTGCAGCGAGAACTTCGAGCGTCCCGACTGCACCGTCATCGAACCGCCGTCCGGATTGGTCGCCAGACGGACCTCCGATCCCTCCGGCAATTTGCGGACGATTTCATAGAGGAGATGCGCCGGCACGGTCGTGGCACCCGGCTGTTCGACCATGGCTGCAACCGCCTCGGTGATCTCGAGGTCGAGGTCCGTCGCCTTGAGCTCCAGGTCGGCGCCGGAAGCGCGCAGGAGCACGTTCGACAGGATCGGGATCGTGTTGCGACGTTCCACGACACGATGGACATGGTTCAGCGACTTCAGGAGATTGGACCGCTCAAGAGTAATACGCATGACGCTACCGCTTCTGACCGGGACGCCGGCAGGAACGGGGCGTCCGCATGTTTGCCGGCCGCAGGGCCGGGAGATGTGGAGGCGCAAAATGGCAGAACATCCCCCTAGAAAGCAAGAGCCGGAAGGGCCGCCATTCGCCCGAATGGAAACTTGTCGCCATGATTCACAGGGAAAACTTCGCGACGCTCCGCTTGCCCGCTTGCCGCACCTCGCCCATAAGAAGGCGAGAGCAAGCAGATCAGCCGGATACCTTCGTGAGCGACGAACAGAAGACCATGGGCCGCAGCTACAGGATCGGCAATACGGCGATCCCCGCACGCCCACTGGAGCCGGGGCTCTATCTCGTCGCCACTCCGATCGGTAATCTCGGCGATATCACCCTGCGTGCGCTCGAGACGCTGGCGGGAGCCGACGTGCTTGCCTGCGAAGACACGCGTGTGACCCGCGTGCTTCTTGACCGCTACGGCATCGTCAACCGCCCCTTCGCCTATCACGAGCACAACGCCGCCGAGGCAGGGCCGAAGCTGCTTGCCGCGCTCGACGAGGGACGGTCGGTGGCGCTCGTTTCGGATGCGGGCACCCCCCTCGTCTCGGACCCGGGCTACCGGCTGGGACGCATGGCAATCGACGCTGGACACCGCGTCATCCCCATCCCCGGCGCCTCGGCGCCCCTGGCGGCCCTGGTGGGTTCAGGCCTGCCCTCGGACAGCTTTTTGTTTGCCGGTTTTCTGCCGGTCAAGGACAAGGGCAGGCGGGATCGGCTGGCAGAACTGTCGCGCGTGCCGGCGACGCTGATCTTCTTCGAATCGCCCCACCGTATCGGGACAAGCCTTGCCGCCGCAGCCGATGTCCTGGGAACGGCTCGCGAAGCGGCAGTGTGTCGCGAACTGACGAAGGCCTTTGAGGAGTTCCGGCGGGGCACGCTGGCGGAACTGGCTGACTTCTATGCGGAGCGGGCCGTGAAAGGCGAGATCGTACTCCTGATAGCTCCTCCTGAAATCGATGATGTGCCGGGGGCGATGGAGGTCGATGTCCTGCTGAAGGAACTGGCGGCCACCATGCCGACTTCGAAGGCGGCCGCCGAGGGCGCGCGCCTCACAGGGCTGTCGAAGAAGGACCTCTACCAGCGGCTGCTGGCGCTGAAGGACGGAGACGGTGGCGAAGCAAGCTAGGGAGAGGCGCCGGGCGGAACGGCGCGGCCATTTCGCCGAATATGCCGCCGCACTCTTTCTGCTGGCGAAAGGCTATCGGATCCTCGCCATCCGCTTCCGTACCAAAGCCGGAGAGATCGACCTGGTGGCGCGTAAGGGTGATCTGGCCGTCTTCGTCGAGGTCAAGGCGAGGGTCGGAGAGCGGGAGGCGGTGGATGCAGTGAGCGCGAAGGCCCAACGACGCATTCGTGCAGCAAGCGACATATGGCTTTCACGCCGTTCGGATGCCGCACGCCTCTCGCAACGCTACGATGTGGTTGCCGTGCTTCCCGGCCGTCTTCCAAGGCACTTCCCGGACGCATTCTGACCAGTGCTGCCGGCCGTTGGGCGGCGCCGCGGATTGTAATGATCCCGACACATTACTGTTACGTCAGCGTCATGCTGCGACCCTATTGCGGTCCCGTTCCGACAACGGAGTAAGGGATCACAACAATGTTCAAGACGCTTTCATTCGCCACGTTCGCGGCAGCCATGTCCGCTTCTTCGGCCCTCGCCGCGACAGAGATCAGTTGGTGGCACGCAATGGATGCCCAGCTCGGCCAGAAGCTGGAAGCCATCGCTGAGGCCTTCAACAGCAGCCAAAGCGAGTACAAGGTCGTTCCGACCTACAAGGGCAGCTATCCTGAGACGCTGACGAGCGCCATCGCTGCGTTCCGCGCCAAGGAGCAGCCGGCGATCGTACAGGTCTTCGAGGTTGGCACCGGCACGATGATGGCGGCGAAGGGCGCAATAAAGCCGGTCTACGAACTCATGACGGAGGCTGGCGAACCTTGGGACGCTTCAGCGTTTCTCGCCCCCGTGACGGGCTACTATTCCGATACCGAAGGCAATATCCTGTCGCTGCCGTTCAACTCGTCCACTCCGATCATGTACTACAACAAGGACGCCTTCGAAAAGGCCGCCCTGGATCCCGAAACCGCTCCGAAAACGTGGGCAGAGGTTGAGGAGTTCTCAAAGAAGATCATGGACTCCGGCGCGGCCAAATGCGGGTTCACCAGCGGCTGGATCTCCTGGGTGCAACTGGAAAATCTGTCGGCCATCCATGATCAGCCTTATGGCACGATGGAAAACGGTTTCGGTGGCCTCGACACTGAGTTCACCTTCAACGGCGACGTGCAGGTCAAGCACTGGAGCAATCTGAAAAAGTGGGCCGATGCGGGCATCTTCCAGTACGGCGGTCCCGTTGGCGGTGCTGACGCTCCTGCGAAGTTTTATTCGGGCGAATGCGCGATCTACATGAATTCGTCGGCCTCCCGTGCCGGCGTCATCGCCAATGCCAAGGATTTCGAAGTCGGCTTCGCACCGCTGCCCTACTATGAGGATGTCATCGCGGAGCCGAAGAACTCGATCATCGGCGGCGCCACCCTCTGGGCTCTCGCTGGTCACAGCGACGACGTCTACAAGGGCATCGCCAAGTTCTTCACCTACCTCTCGCAGCCGGAAGTACAGGCCGACTGGCATCAGGCAACCGGCTACCTGCCGATCACCAATGCTGCCTTCGATCTCGGCCAGGAACAGGGATATTACGAACAGAACCCGGGTTCGGATGTCGCGATCAAGCAGATCACCCGCGGTACGCCGACGCGCAATTCCAAGGGCATCCGTTTCGGTAACCTCACCCAGGTCCGCAATGTCGTGGACGAGCAGTTCGAAGCGCTTCTGGCCGGCCAGAAGGATGCGCAGCAGGCACTCGACGACGCCGTCGCCGGCGGCAACCAAATCCTCCGCGACTTCGAAGCCGCTAACAAGTGAGACCTTGAGAGGCCGGCTCGGCCGGCCTCGCCACCTTTCCGGGCAACCGCCGGCACGGCGCGGCTTGCCTCGTGGGCAGAGAATACATGCAAACCAAACGCGTCATCTTTTCCAACAAGCTGCTGCCATATCTGTTGCTCGCACCTCAGCTTGCCATCACGCTTGTCTTCTTCATCTGGCCGGCAATCCAGGCTGGCAGGTCCTCGTTCGAACGAGAGGACCCTTTCGGCTTCCGCACGACATTCATCTGGTTCGAAAACTACCGCCGCATTTCCGCTGATCCGAACTATATCAATTCCCTCGCCAATACGGCTGTCTTCGCCGTCGCGGTGACGGCCCTGTCGATGAGCCTGTCGCTGCTGCTCGCCGTCTGCGTGAACAGGGTCATGCGGTCGAGCAGGGTTTATACGACGCTGCTCGTCTGGCCGTACGCGGTGGCTCCGGTCGTCGTGGGTATTCTATGGTGGTTTCTCTTCAACCCGTCGATCGGCCTTCTCCCCTATATCCTCGATGGCATCGGCGTGACCTGGAACCATCGGGTGAACGGCGAGCAGGCGATGATACTCATTATCGTCGCGGCGTCGTGGAAGCAGATCTCCTACAATTTCCTCTTCTTCCTCGCAGGGCTGCAATCGGTGCCCCGTTCGCTGATCGAGGCGGCCGCAATTGACGGTGCCGGACCGTTCAAGCGGTTCTGGACGATCGTGTTTCCGCTGCTCTCTCCGACCACGTTTTTCCTGCTCATCATCAACATCAACTACGCGATGTTCGACACGTTCGGCATCATCGACGCGACGACGGCGGGTGGACCGGCTCAGGCGACCAACACGCTCGTCTACAAGGTCTACACCGATGGCTTCATCGGGCTGAACCTCGGCTCGTCCTCCGCCCAGTCGGTCATCCTGATGCTGATCGTCATCGTGCTGACCGTGGTGCAGTTCCGCTACGTCGAACGCCGCGTGCAGTACTGAGGTGCCCGGACATGGTTGAAAACAGACCCTTCCTCGATTTCCTGACCCACATGGTCCTGATCGTCGGCGTCGCTATCGTCGCCTTCCCCGTCTATGTGGCCTTCATCGCATCGACCCATGGGACCGGTGCCTTCGTCAGCGGTGCAATGCCACTCCTGCCGGGCGGGCACATGATCGAGAACTATACGCTGATGTGGAACGAGGGCCTGACTTCTTCCGGCGCGCCGCCGCTCTGGGTGATGATGTTCAACTCGCTTTGGATGGCGCTGATCATCGCCATGGGCAAGATCGTCATCTCGATCCTTTCCGCCTATGCGATCGTCTACTTCCGATTTCCGTTCCGGGCGCTGGCGTTCTGGATCATCTTCATCACCCTCATGCTGCCGGTGGAGGTGCGCATCCTGCCGACCTTCAAGGTGGTGGCGGATCTCGGCATGCTGAATTCCTATGCCGGGCTGACGCTGCCGCTGATCGCCTCGGCGACGGCGACCTTCCTGTTCCGCCAGTTCTTCCTCACCATCCCGGAGGAATTGATGGAGGCGGCGCGTGTGGATGGCGCAGGCCCGCTGAAATTCTTCCGCGATATACTTCTGCCGCTTAGCCGCACCAATATCGCGGCGCTTTTCGTCATCCTCTTCATCTACGGATGGGTGCAGTACCTGTGGCCCTTGCTGGTCACCACCGACAGCAATTTCTACACCATCGTCATGGGCATCAAGCGGCTGTCGGCGAGCGCCGATGCCGAACCGCTGTGGCACTTCGCCATGGCCGCCGTGATGATGGCCATGCTGCCACCCGTCCTCATCGTCATTTGCATTCAGCGCCTGTTCGTCAAGGGCTTGGTCGAAACGGAGAAGTAACTATGGCGTCCATCCAGGTCGAAAACGTCGGCAAGGTGTATGCGGGCGGCGCGCGTGCCGTGAGCGGCATCAGTCTCGATATCGCCGACGGGGAGTTCATCGTCCTCGTCGGGCCGTCCGGCTGCGGGAAGTCCACGCTGCTGCGCATGGTGGCGGGCCTCGAGACGATCACCGAGGGTACCGTCGCCATCGGCGGGACCGTGGTGAACAGCAAGGAGCCGGCCGAACGCGACATTGCCATGGTCTTCCAGAATTACGCGCTCTATCCGCACATGACGGTGCGCCAGAACCTCGAATACGGGCTGAAGAACCGCAAGACGCCGCGCACCGAGATCGACCGGCGGGTCGCCGAGGCGGCGCGTATGCTGGAGATCGCCCCCTATCTCGACCGCAAGCCGCGTGCGCTGTCGGGCGGTCAGCGCCAGCGCGTCGCCATGGGCCGTGCCATTGTCCGCAAGCCCTCGGCCTTCCTGTTCGACGAGCCGCTTTCCAACCTCGATGCCAAGCTGCGTGTCTCCATGCGCGGCGAGATCAAGCGCCTGCAACGGCGCCTCGGAACGACGTCCATCTACGTCACCCACGACCAGCTGGAGGCGATGACGCTTGCCGACCGCCTGGTGGTCCTGAACGGCGGGCGCATCGAGCAGATCGGTGCACCACTCGAGGTCTATCACCAGCCGGCCTCAACCTTCGTCGCAAGCTTCATCGGCTCGCCCGCGATGAACCTCCTGCAGGGCGAACTAGACGGCGACCGGCTTGCGGTTGGTCCGTCGCTTCTGACACTGGGCGGGCACGCACCGACGTCCGGAGAGGTCACTGTTGGTCTGCGCGCCGAAGACCTGCGGATCGCTTCGCAGGACGAGGAAGGTCTGCTGTTCCGCCTGGATTATGTCGAGGAACTTGGGTCGCAGCGTCTGGTGCACGGCCATTTGGGGGATCAGGTGGTGACGGCGGCGATGCCGCTTGACGTGCAGCTGCACGACGAGATGAGGCTAGCAGCTGATCCGCGACGGCTGCACTTCTTTTCGAGGGGCACGGGCAAGCGCATCGAGCTGCGTGACGCTCCGGCGGTCGCTCCTCAACAGGCTTTGGATATGGCCTGAACCTGCACCAGTTGAGGCCGTTGCCTTTGACGAGCCGTCGTCCTACATCAGGCGGGCATTTTGAAGGGGCAGGGACGATGGCGAACATCCGCAAGGTCGCATTCCAGATGGATCATATATCCAGCATCAACATTGCTGGAGATTCCACTTTCGCCATGGCGTTGGAGGCGCAGGCTCGCGGCTACGAACTGTTCCACTACACCCCGGATCGGCTGACCATGCGCGACGGCAAGATCTTTGCGGCCGTGGAGCCGATGCAGGTCCGGGACGTCAAGGGCGACCACTACAGCCTTGGCGAGCGCGAGCGCGTCGATCTTTCTACCATGGACGTGATCCACCTGCGCCAGGACCCGCCCTTCCACATGGGCTACATCACCTCGACGCATCTGCTCGAGCGCATCCATCCGAAGACACTGGTGGTCAACGACCCCGCCTGGGTCCGCAATTCGCCGGAGAAAATTTTCGTCACCGAATTTGCCGACCTGATGCCGGCAACGCTGATCAGTCGCGACGTGCAGGAGATCGCCGCCTTCCGCCAGGAGATGGGCGACATCATCCTGAAGCCGCTCTACGGCAATGGCGGTGCGGGCGTTTTCCACTCGGCGCGCGACGATCGCAACTTCACGTCGCTCCTGGAAATGTTCGAACAGGTCTATCGCGGCGAGCCTTATATCGCCCAGGCCTATCTGCCGGCCGTGCGCAAGGGCGACAAGCGCATCCTGCTGGTGGATGGAGAGCCTGTCGGCGCCATCAACCGCGTGCCGGCGGAGACCGACAGCCGTTCCAACATGCATGTCGGCGGCCGCGCCGAGGCCGTGGAACTGACGCGGCGTGATCGGGAGATATGCCAACGGATCGGACCCGCGCTTCGAGAGCGTGGCTTCATCTTCGTCGGCATCGACGTCATCGGCGATTATATGACGGAGATCAACGTTACGTCGCCGACCGGCATTCGCGAGGTGAAGAAGTTCGGCGGCGCCGATGTTGCTGCCCTGCTTTGGGACGCGATCGAAGCCAAGCGCCGTTGAAACTGCGGCTGCAGAGCCGTTTGTTCTCGCGCCACAACCTCCTGCAACCTGAGAGCAACAGAGACGGGAAATAGTTCCTGCGATGTTCTTGTTATATTCTCATTTCCATGCCAGATTGCAATCGCTGGCGCGGAAAGCGTGGATCGCTTGGCGCTTCTGGCATGAGCTTGGAGGCGGTTTATGGTGGCGCGTGTCTCTACGGTTGCATTTCAGGGCATAGAAGGCGTTCCTGTCGAAGTCCAGGTTATGGTCTCGCCTGGCAAGCTGCTGATGCCGATCGTCGGGCTTCCCGACAAGGCGGTGGCGGAAAGCCGCGAAAGGGTTCAGGCCGCCCTCCATGCCTCCGGACTTTCGCTTCCGCCCAAGAAGGTGACGGTGAACCTCGCGCCGGCCGATCTTCCCAAGGAAGGCTCGCACTTTGATCTGGCCATCGCGCTCGGTCTCATGGCGGCCCTTGGCGCCATTCCGGCCGATGCCCTGTCGGGCTATGTCGTCATTGGCGAACTGAACCTCGATGGCACCTTGGCGCCGGTGGCCGGCGCGCTTCCGGCGGCGATCAGCGCGAATGCGCTCGGCAAGGGGCTGATCTGCCCGGCAGACAGTGGGGCCGAGGCCGCCTGGGCCGGATCCGACATCGACATCCTGGCGCCCCGAAGCCTGATCGCGCTCGCCAATCATTTCCGCGGTACGCAGGTTCTCTCCCGGCCGCAGCCGGCCGTACGCGCGCTGCCGGCAAACCTGCCGGACCTGATCGACATAAAGGGGCAGGAGAGTGCCAAGCGGGCGCTGGAGGTCGCCGCGGCGGGCGGTCACAATCTGCTGATGGTCGGCCCTCCGGGGTCCGGGAAATCCATGCTCGCCGCCCGGCTTCCGTCGATCCTGCCGCCGTTGTCGGCCGCGGAGCTGCTGGAAGTCTCGATGATCCACTCCATCGCCGGCCAGCTCTCCGGCGGCAAGCTTTCGGACCGCCGGCCGTTCCGCACACCGCATCACTCCGCGACCATGGCGGCGCTGGTGGGGGGAGGCCTGCGGGCGAAGCCCGGCGAGGCTTCGCTTGCCCATCATGGAATTCTCTTTCTCGACGAGTTTCCCGAGTTCTCGCCGCAGGCGCTCGATGCCCTTCGCCAGCCGCTCGAGACGGGCGAATGCGTCATCGCCCGCGCCAACCATCGCGTCTCATATCCGGCCAGCATCCAGCTTGTCGCCGCAATGAACCCATGCCGCTGCGGGATGGCGGGCGAACCCGGCCACACCTGCGCGCGGGGGCCGAAATGCCTGTCCGACTATCAGGGGCGAATTTCCGGGCCGCTGATGGACAGGATAGACATCCGCATCGATGTGCCGGCGGTCTCTGCGGCCGATCTCATCAGGCCTCGTCCCGCCGAGGCGAGCGCCGACGTCGCCAGGCGCGTTGCCGCCGCCCGCGAGCGGCAGCAGGAGCGTTTCGAATGGGCGGGGATGCCGCAGGTGATGACGAATGCCCGTTGCTCCACCGCGCTTATCGAGAAGATCGCGGAGCCGGATGCGGGTGGCCTGGCACTGTTGCGCGATGCGGCGGAGAAGCTGAAATTTTCCGCGCGCGGCTACCATCGGGTCCTGAAGGTGGCGCGAACGCTGGCGGATCTCGACGGAAGCGATACCGTCGGACGCATCCATCTGGCCGAGGCAATCTCCTACCGCATGGCGGGCGAGCGTCTCTCCGCGGCGGCGTGAATTGGAGAAGAGCGGCGAATAGTGGGTAGTGGGTAGTGGGTAGTTTCGAATGACGCGTTGCAGCTTGGATCCGGTTCGAGAATCGGTTCCTACTCACTACTCACTACTCACTACTCACTACTCACTACTCACTACGATCACCCACCCAGGCCTTCGAACAGCGCGGTCGACAGATAGCGTTCGGCGAAGGAGGGGATGATGACGACGATGTTCTTGCCGGCATTCTCCTCGCGGCTGCCGACCTTGATCGCCGCTGTCAGCGCAGCGCCGGAGGAAATGCCCACCGGAACGCCTTCCAGCCGGGCGACAAGTCGCGCCGTTTCGAATGCCTCGTCATTGGAGACGGTCACGACCTCGTCATAGATGCCGGTGTCGAGGATCTGCGGCGCAAACCCTGCGCCGATGCCCTGGATCTTGTGAGGTCCGGGATTGCCGCCCGAGAGAACCGGGCTGTCGGTAGGCTCGACGGCAATGACCTTGATCTCGGGCTTGCGCTCCTTGAGCACCTGTCCGGCGCCGGTGATCGTCCCGCCGGTGCCGATCCCCGAGACGAGGATGTCGACCTGTCCATCCGTATCGTTCCAGATTTCCTCTGCTGTGGTCTTGCGATGGATTTCCGGGTTGGCGGGATTCTCGAATTGCTGCGGGATGATAGCGTCGGGCAGGGTGGAGGCGAGCTCCTCGGCCTTGGCGATGGCGCCCTTCATTCCCTTCGGTCCCTCCGTCAGCACCAGTTCGGCGCCGAGAAGCGCGAGCATCTTGCGGCGCTCGATCGACATCGTTTCGGGCATGGTCAGGATCAGCTTGTACCCCTTGGCGGCGGCCGCGAAGGCGAGCGCAATGCCGGTATTTCCGGAGGTCGGCTCCACCAGCGTGGTCTTGCCGGGAGTGATCTTGCCCTGAGCTTCCAGGCTCTCGATCATCGCGACGCCAATACGGTCCTTGACCGAAGCGATCGGATTGAAGAACTCGAGCTTGGCGAGCAGGTTCGCCTTGACGCCCTTCTCCTTCGCCAGCTTGTCGAGGCGGACGATGGGGGTGTCGCCGATCGTCTCGGTGATGGAGGAATAGATTCGGCCACGGCCGGGCTTCTTGCTGTCTGTCATCTTGCTCTCCCTAGGATGCCGACAAGTTAGGGCCAGTTTCGCCGGAAGGCCAGCGATCAGCCTTTGCTTCTGGCCGCATGCGCGGAATTTTGTTCCATCCACGGCGCCCGCCGGGGCAGCACGTTGCGCCGTCAGACGCCGGTCGATCCGAAGCCGCCGGCGCCGCGCGCGGTCTCTCCGGCCTCGCGCACCTCGCGCACCTGCACCTGCGTCACCGGCGCCACGATCACCTGTGCGATGCGCATTCCGCGGGTGATCGCAAAATCGTCCTCACCGAAGTTCACCAGCAGGACCTTGACCTCGCCGCGATAGTCGCTGTCGATCGTGCCGGGCGTGTTGAGGCAGGTGATCCCGTGCTTGAAGGCCAGGCCGGAGCGCGGCCGGACCTGCGCCTCGAACCCCTCGGGGATCTCGAACACGAAGCCCGTCGGCACCAGCCCGCGCCGTCCGGGCTTCAGCACGAGGCTCTCGCCCTCGGGAATGGCGGCCCGCAGGTCCATCCCGGCTGCTCCGTGCGTTTCGTAGCCTGGCAGCGGGAGTCCGGCGGCGTGGGGCAGCCGTACAAGACCGAGGACCGGACCGATGATGTCGCGCATGCGAAGTCTCCTTTGTTCCGGAGGTGAATTGCATAAAGCCGGTCAAATCGCTAGATAGGCGCCAACCGACAGGATTTACCAGACATGGCTGAAAGTCTCGCAGAGGCGGTATCCCGCCGCCGCACCTTCGCGATCATCGCGCACCCGGACGCGGGTAAGACCACGCTCACCGAAAAGCTGCTCCTGTTCGGCGGCGCAATCCAGCTTGCCGGCGAGGTGAAGGCGAAGAAGGATCGCATCCAGACCCGTTCCGACTGGATGAAGATCGAACGCGAGCGCGGCATATCGGTCGTCACCTCCGTGATGACCTTCGAATACGAAGGCAATGTCTTCAACATTCTCGACACGCCGGGCCATGAGGACTTTGCCGACGACACCTATCGGACGCTGACCGCGGTGGATGCGGCGGTCATGGTCATCGACGCTGCGAAGGGCATCGAGCCGCGGACGCTGAAGCTGTTCGAGGTCTGCCGCATGCGCGACATCCCGATCATCACCTTCATCAACAAGATGGACCGCGAAAGCCGCGATCCCTTCGAGATCCTCGACGAGGTCGAGGAGAAGCTGGCGCTCGATACCGCGCCGCTGACCTGGCCGGTCGGCCGCTCGAAGACCTTCTGCGGCTCCTACAACCTTGCCGACAACACCTTCCGGGGCTCCGACACCCAGGTCGAGCCGATGCCGGTGAATGGTCCGCAGAGCGTGGCCGACCGGCTGCCGGAAAACGAGAGAAGCGCCTTCATCGAGGAAACCGAGCTGGCGATCGAGGCCTGCCGCCCCTTCGACAGGCAGTCTTTCCTGGAAGGCCACCTGACGCCGGTCTTCTTCGGCTCGGCCTTGCGCAATTTCGGCGTTCGCGATCTCATCAACGCGCTTGGCGCCTTTGCCCCGCCCCCGCGCGACCAGGTGGCGGATGTACGCACCGTCCACGCCAATGAAGACAGGATGACCGCCTTCGTCTTCAAGATCCAGGCGAACATGGACCCCAACCATCGCGACCGCATCGCCTTTGCCCGAATCTGCTCGGGAAAGCTCGAACGCGGCATGAAAGCGCGGCTGGCGCGCACCGGCAAGCAGCTCGGACTGACTGCACCGCAGTTCTTCTTCGCGTCGCAGCGCCAGCTTGCCGATACGGCCTATGCCGGCGATGTCGTCGGCATCCCGAACCACGGCACGCTGCGCATCGGTGACACGCTGACAGAGGGCGAGGCACTGGTCTTCCAGGGCGTGCCGAACTTCTCGCCGGAAATCCTGCGCCGCGTGCGGCTGGAAGATGCCATGAAGGCAAAGAAGCTGAAGGAGGCATTGCAGCAGATGGCGGAAGAGGGGGTCGTCCAGCTCTTCCAGCCGGAGGATGGCTCGCCCGCAATCGTTGGTGTCGTCGGGGCCCTGCAGTTGGACGTGCTGAAGGAGCGCCTGTCGGCCGAATACGGCCTGCCGGTCTCGTTCGAGATGGCGCGATTCTCCGTCTGCCGCTGGATCTCTGCGGACCAGCCGGCGGAACTGGAGAAGTTCATCAGCCAGCGCCGCGGCGACATCTGCCGTGATCTCGACGGTGATCCCGTCTTCATGGCCCAGGACGCATTCTCGCTGCGCTACGAGGCGGAGCGCTATCCCGCCATAAAGATGGTCGCGATCAAGGAGTATCACGTCGCCAAGGCGGCGTGATCACGGCGGCCGAGCCTCAGCGAACGCCGGCAAAGCGAAGCCTGAGGCAGGTCTCGCCGGCTCTCAAGCCTGCAGATCCTTCAGGAAATCGTCGCACCAGCGCATGACATCGCGTTCGAGAAGGTGGTCCATCATCCCGCGCCACCGCTCCTGCCGTTCCTCCAGCGACATGCTGAGGCCACGGGCGATGGCATTGGCCGTACCCTCGATGTCATAGGGATTGACCAGCAGCGCCCCTCGAAGTTCCCGGGCGGCGCCGGCGAAACGGGAAAGCACGAGAACACCGGGATCTTCCGGGTCCTGCGCCGCGACATATTCCTTGGCAACAAGGTTCATGCCGTCGCGCAACGGAGTGACCAGTCCGATCTTGGCAAGTCGGTACAAGCCGGCAAGCACCGGGCGGCCGATCGATCGATTGATGTAGCGGATCGGCACCCAGTCCACCGTGCCCATGGCACCGTTCACCCGGCCCGCCTGTTCGGCCACGGTGCGCTGCATCGCTTCATACTCCGGCACTTCGGAGCGCGATTTCGGCGTGATCTGCAGATAGGTCACCTTGTTGTGGTAACCGGGATTGGCTTTCACGAATTGTTCGAAGGCGTCGATCCGCTGGGTGATCCCCTTCGAATAGTCCAGCCGGTCCACGCCGATGATCAGGTCGCGCCCTTCGATGCTCTGTCGCGCCTTTCGCACCATGATGTTGCTTGCCGCCTTGCGGGCGAAGTCGGCGAACGCGGCCGTCTCGATGCCGATTCCGTAGTGGCCGCCTCTGAATGTCCTGCCATAGGAGGTGAACCGTCCATCGCCGAGCGCCTCGCCAATCCCCTCGCGCACGAGACCGCCCCCGAAGTTCGAAAGATCGTGGTCGGTCTGGAAACCGACGAGGTCATAGTGCGACAGGCCGCGCATGATTTCCTCATGCACCGGCATGGTGAACAGCACGTCGGCGGGAGGCCAGGGGATATGCAAGAAGAAGCCGATCTTGTTCTTGAAGCCCATCTGCCGCAGTTCCGCCGCGAGCGGGATCAGGTGATAGTCATGCACCCAGATGACGTCGTCCTCTTGCAACAGGGGGGCAAGACGATGCGCAAAAAAGCGGTTCACGCGGAAGTAACCGGCCATTTCCTTGCGACCGTATTCGGCAAGGTCGAGACGGTAATGGCAGATCGGCCAGAGAACGCGATTTGCGAAGCCCTCGTAATATTCCTCCACGTCCGTCTTCGTCAGGTCCGTTAGCGCATAGGTGATATTGCCATGCTGCTGTTGGGCGAGTGGCTCAGGCTCACGGGAACCGCTGGACTTTCCAGACCAGCCCATCCAGATACCGCCCCGCTCCTGTAGAGCCGCCTGCAAGGCGACAGCCAGTCCACCGGCTGGCGCAGCCCCGCCCTTTGCCGGCAGTGTCACACGGTTCGAAACGACCACAAGACGGCTCAAGCGGTTCTTCCTTTCAAGGATGATGGCAATGATGTTGAGGATGGAAATTCGGAACCATCGCCCGCTGTCGCTGCACGTGCGAGGGCCTGGCGAAGGTCCTCCGCCGATGCGATGATGCCACGGGCCTCTGTGCCCCCCGGGGCATCAGCGATGCGGATCGAGTGGCCACCCATTTGGTTGACGATCCGGAACATTTCCTCATCGGTCACGTCGTCGCCGATGGCGATCGGCCGCCGTCCACGAAACGGCGCCTCTTCAAGATAGGACTGGACTGCGCTTCCCTTGTTGGCGCGCGCTGGCCGGATCTCGAAGACCATTTTGCCCCGCTGCAGGGTGAAATCGGAGCCGGCCTGGAGCAGGTAGAATTCCATCGCCTTTTCGACCTCGTCGCGCCACTCCGGTGCCTGGCGATAGTGCGCCGCAACCGCCGCTCCCTTATCTTCGACGAGAACGCCAGGCCATTGCCCGGCCGCTGCCGCAAGCGCAGTCTTCACCTCCTCGAACGCCGATGTGGCCGCCACCGCGTCCACCGAGCCGTCAACCATACGGCGTTCGGCACCATGCAGTCCGGCGACGGGAAGCTCGTAGGGTTGGAAAAGCTTGTCGGCATAAGGAAGAGCCCGACCCGTCACCAGTGCCAGCGCTCCGTTCAGGCGCTTGGAAAGCGCCACAAGATTGCCAGGAAGGTCAGGCGGTACCACGATGGCGTCCGGCGAGGGGGCGATATCGACGAGGGTGCCGTCGATGTCGAGGAAGAGGGCCCAAGCCTCCGGTTCCCGCGTCAGCGCATCGACCAACCATTCGATCTGTTGAGGCGGCCGTTCCGGTGTCCCGGATTGCGACGGATCTGAGTGTTGCATGCGTCTTTATCTATATCGTTGAACCGACGTGACAAGGTCGAGGCAGGGTCCGGCTGCCATGGAAGACGCGCCGGGCGGTCATAAATCCGCCATGCTCGGTGACCGATCTACGCCCGATTAACGATCGGCGTTGGAACTTGTTTAACCGGCAGCATGCGCTGCCCGTGACCGAAGTCAGAGGGAACATGTGCCGCTGGGCAGCCTATCGCGGTGATCCGATCTATCTCGAGGAGCTCGTCTCTTCCCCCGCCCATTCTCTGATCGAGCAGTCGCATTGCGCGACCCGAGCGAAGACTGCGACGAATGGCGACGGTTTCGGGATAGCCTGGTACGGAGACAGGCCGGAGCCTGGGCGCTACCGCGACATCCTGCCCGCCTGGTCCGACTGCAACCTGCGCAGCATCGCGCGCCAGATCCGTTCGCCGCTTTTCCTCGCCCATGTCCGAGCCGCAACCCATGGGGCGACCCGCCGGGACAACTGTCATCCCTTCGTGCATGGGCGCTGGTCCTTCATGCACAATGGCCAGATCTCGGGCTTCGACCGCATTCGCCGGCGTATGGAAAGCCTCCTTTCCGACGACCTCTTCCATGCCCGGACAGGCACCACCGACTCGGAACTGCTTTTCCTCCTGGCGCTGGAATTCGGGCTGGAAATCGACCCTCATGCCGCCATCGCCCGCGCCATTGCCACCGTGGAGAGCCTTTCTGAAGAAGTCTGCGGCGACGTCCTCGTCCGCTTCACCGCCGCCTTCTCCGACGGCGAGGCGCTTTATGCCGTGCGCTATGCAACGGACGACAAGCCCCCTACGCTCTATGCCGCACCGCTCGGTAATACGTTGAGCTACTGCCTCGTGTCCGAGCCGCTGAACGACGACACGGATTCCTGGGCGGAAATCCCCAATGGATCGATGATCGTGGTGAACGACCGCGGCCTCGATGCCGAGCCCTTCCTGCCGGAGGCGACGGCGCGAACGGCCTAGCGCTCCCCAAGCCGCTCGGCGATCAGGCGGGCGAGCCTGTCAGCCACTTCATCCTTGGTGAGATCCGGCCAGGCTTTCACGCCCTTGGATGAGAGGATCTTCACCCGGTTGCGACTTCCTCCCATGATCCCCGTCTCTGGGGAAACGTCATTGGCGACGATGAGGTCGGCACCTTTCCGCTGGAGCTTGCGGAGCGCGTTTTCCTCGATGTCCTGCGTTTCGGCTGCAAAGCCCACGACCACCCGCGGGCGCTTTTCGTGATGGCCGACGGTCTTCAGGATGTCCGGATTCTCCATCAGGGTCAGCGGGGCAGGGGCCTCTCCTGCCTGCTTCTTGATCTTCTGCTCGGAAGAAGTGGCAACGCGCCAGTCCGCAACGGCCGCAACCATTACCGCGATGTCGACGGGCAGCCGCGACAGCACGGCGTCATGCATCTCTTCCGCACGCTCGACATGAATCGTCGTCACGCCGGCAGGGTCCGGAATGGTGACCGGCCCCGAGACGAGGGTGACGTCGGCGCCAAGACGGGCGAGAGCCGCTGCTATGGCATGGCCCTGGCGGCCTGAGGAGCGGTTCGCAATGTAACGGACGGGATCAATGGGCTCATGGGTCGGTCCGGATGTGACGAGCGCTGTGCGGCCTTCCAGCGGCCGATCACCGCCGCGAAGCAGGGCTGCTGCCGCCTCGGCGATCTCGACCGGTTCGGCCATCCGGCCGAGACCTGCCTCGCCGAACTCGGCCATCTCGCCGCGCATCGGGCCGACGAAGCGTATTCCGTCCGCGCGCAGCATGTCGACATTCCGCTGCGTTGCGGGTGCCGACCACATCTTCGGGTTCATGGCGGGCGCTGCCAGCACCGGCTTGTCGGTAGCGAGCAGAATTGTGCTGGCAAGGTCGTTGGCGAGGCCATGGGCCATCTTTGCCAGAAGATCGGCGCTCGCAGGCGCAATCAGCACCAGATCGCAGTCACGGGCGAGGCGGATATGGCCGACATCCTGCTCGTCCTCGCGTGAAAACAGGTCGCTATAGACATGCGAGGCCGAAAGTGCCCCGACCGCGAGCGGCGTCACGAACTCCTGCGCGGCGGCCGTCATCACCGGCCGTACGTCCGCGCCGCGTTCCCTGAGCCGCCGGATCAGGTCGAGGCTCTTGTAGGCGGCGATGCCGCCCGAGATGATCAGAAGAATACGCTTGCCGCCAAGTTCCATGAAGAGACCCGCCATGAGAATGCGGCGGAAGCTAAGCGTTTACCCCAGAAGTTGCAACTTGGGGCAAGCCGGCTGGACCAGGCGGTCCAGCTAATTGGCAGCTTGTGCGGTGGCGGCGCTCGGCGTCGTCAGCTTGAACTCGGCCATCTCTTGGGGCGTCAGGTAGTAGAGCCTGTCCGGTGGGGTCTCCAGCGCGTTGAGCCAGAGACCGGCGCCAATTCCCATCTCTTCCAGATGCCGGACAATCCTCGCCGTGGTGTTCTGGGCGCCGGACATCGCCTCTTCTGCCGTCGGCCGGGCTTGCCCTCCGTTGAAGACCTGATGGACGCCGACGACGGCATCGGCTTCCGCCTCGCGCACCACGCCTCCGGCAAAAACCAGAGGACAGGAGGACGCGCAGAGCGCCTTGGCCTCCACCTTGGTGTTCAGTCCACGCTCCCGAATGAGGCGCGAGATCTCCAGCGCGTCGTCGACCGAACCGCCCGGGGAGTTCAGCGCAACGGATTTCACGTATTCGCCGCGAGCCTCGATCTCCTCTGCGAAACGCGCCGCGGCACCGACATCAATGGAGCCTTCTGCCTTCAGTTCTCCGCCTGCTGCGAGTTCGAACCGGATTGGTTGGCGGAGGACCTCCGGAGGGCTGGCCGGCTGTACCGGCGGACCTTGCGGCACACCGTCCGTCAGCGCGGGCGGCAGGACCGGCGCCTCCGTTCGCAATGGGTCATGACCGGGAAGCGAGGCATTCGCCAGGGTCAGCTCGCGCATGTCGATGAAGACGAAGGCACCCGAAGCGAGCAACAAGCCGAAGAACGCATAACGCATCAGCGAGCCATCGTCGGTCCGCAGGAAAAGGTCCTTGAGCCGGGAGGCAAGGCGTGATGGCCTCATGCCTGCGGCCCCTTTCGCGGCAGTTTTGGCGGCATGTCGAGGTTGGTTATGTTGGTCGGATGGTCGGAGGCAGGATCCTGCGTCTCCGCCTGCCGGATAGCATTTTCGGGATCAAGCCCGCTCCGCTCCACCGCTCGCCGCACCTCAAGTGCCTCGAGAAGCTCCGCGGCCGTGATCCGATGCGCAAAGGGCA
The DNA here is from genome assembly GCF_044142885.1 of Pseudorhizobium flavum. Classification (NCBI taxonomy): domain Bacteria; kingdom Pseudomonadati; phylum Pseudomonadota; class Alphaproteobacteria; order Hyphomicrobiales; family Rhizobiaceae; genus Pseudorhizobium; species Pseudorhizobium flavum. The sequence goes on along the minus strand of NZ_JBIOKZ010000001.1, from coordinate 631,862 downwards.
GCCGCTCGTCCTGCCTGCGTATGACGCCATGGACGACAGCCAGCATGAAGACCAGCACGGCAGGCAGAAGGTCGATCGAGATCGCGCCGGCCCACGCGGGAATGAAATCATCCGCATAGCGCAAGACCGCCTCGGCGGAAGAGAGCGGTACGAACCGGCGTTCGGCAACCGGCTCGCGGGCAAGGATGTCGTCCGCCGCCTGCGACAGGACCGTCGATTGGGCCGCAACCGACGCCCGGATGGTCGCCATGACCTGATCCTGCCGGTTGGCGAGATCCGCAGCCCGGCCATCCGCGACCGGGGCGATGAAGCCGAGCGAGAGATCCTCGGCCGCACGCTTGACCGAAGGCGCGATGGATGTCTGCTGTAGCGATGTGATGACGCCGGACAGCGCCACCACCTCGGCGGAGAACTGGTCACTGCGGGGCGCAATGGCGCCGGGCGCCGATACAAGGGTTCGCATCGTCTCGAGATGGGTGCGGCCCTGATCGAAGAGATTGGTCACTCGCTCGCGGGAGGCAATGATGCCGGACTCCAGCTCTCCAAGCTGCGCCGACATCTGTGATAGAAGCTGTACCACGCTGCCGGAGCCGGTCGTGCCGGTCAGCGCACCCGACTCCCGCTCATCCTCGGCGAGCCGGGCAAATCTCTCCGACGTCCGCTGAATGTCAGGAAGCAGGCTCTGGGCGGCAAGTGCGTTCTGGTGCGCCTTGTCGAGATCGGCCGTATAGTCCTCGACGGTTTCCGCCAGATGCTGTTCGAGCGCTGCCGACCCGGCGAGTGCTGCCGCGTTCAGCCAGCTGGACATGGCAATAATCATGGCGCAGCCAAGTGCCATGACACCCAGCATCGCGCCGCGGGCGGCGGCGCCTGTCACATGCGGATAGAAGCGGCCCATATACGACCAGAAGGCATAGATCGCCACGGATACCGAGGCGGAATAGATGATCGCGGCAAAGAAGACCGCGGTCGGGGAGCCGTCGAGCAGGCTTCTCACTCCGAGATAGGTGTAGACACCCGAGGCAAGGGCCAGAACTGCGAGGGCGAAGCGGGTCATCGTTTCGACGGCGACGACCCCGTCCTGCAGTCGGTGCGATGCGCCAAGCGCCATGAAGCTACTCCAGAGGATTGAATTCCTTAAGAGATGGTGAAGAAACCGGCGAAATGAAGGCCTCGGCCCGCACAGCGATGCTGGAGTGCGGACACATTTTCGGCAAACGTCCCACACGTGCCTGCGGTGCGGTTGGCAGGATGTCCTAGGAGATCGCGACCGCCAGATAGACCAGACTGAGCGCAATGATCCAGAGCGCGACGCGTCCGGAGCGGGTGTGGCGGGCCTCGGAGCGGCCAATGGCCTCGGCGGTCTGCGGGTCGAACCGCAGGCCGTGCTCGCTCATGTGAACCACCTCGTGATGGAGCTTTTCGGTCTTGGCGGCGATTTCGGGAAGGGCCTCGGCCAGCTTCACCGCGGCCTTGACGCCATCCTTCAGGTCTGTGGCGATACGCTTCGGTCCGAGGTTATCGCGAATCCAGTCCCCCACCACCGGCTCTGCCGCCTTCCACATGTTGAAGCGTGGATTGAGCATCCGCGAGACGCCTTCGACGACGACCATGGTCTTCTGGAGGAGGATCAGTTCGGGCCGCGTCTGCATCTCGAAGAGATCGGTGACTTCGAACAGCAGCGCCAGAAGCCGCGCCATGGATATCGTTTCGGCTGGTTGACCATGGATAGGCTCGCCAATGGCCCGGATCGCTTGGGCAAAACTTGCGACGTCATGGTGGGCGGGGACATAGCCCGCCTCGAAATGTACCTCGGCGACGCGCCTGTAGTCACGGATGATGAAGCCGTAGAGGATTTCAGCCAGGAAGCGCCGTTCCTTCTTTCCCAGGCGCCCGACGATGCCCATGTCGACGGCGACGATGGTGCCGGCGGCATCCACGAACAGGTTGCCGGGGTGCATGTCGGCATGGAAGAAGCCGTCGCGCAACGTGTGCCGCAGGAAGGACTGGATCAGAGTCTCTGCGAGGCGATCGAGGTCGTGACCGGCAGCGCGCAGCGCTTCCATGTCCGACAGCTTGATGCCGTCGATCCATTCCATGGTGATCACGTCGCGGCCGGTTCTCTCCCAGTCGACGATCGGTACCCGGAAGCCGGGGTCGTTCTTCGTGTTCTCGGCGATTTCGGACAGGGCGGCCGCCTCGAGGCGAAGGTCCATCTCCACCTTCGTCGTCTGTTCGAGCGTCCGCGTCACCTCGACGGGGCGCAGCCGGCGGCTCGACGGCATGAACCGCTCCTGCATCCGCGCAAGCAGGTACATGCTCTCGATGTCATGGGCGAAACGCTGCCTCACGCCGGGCCGCACAACCTTGACCGCCACCTTTCGCCCATCGACATACGCAGGATGGACCTGTGCTATCGAGGCCGCGGCGATCGGCTCGCCGAATTCCGAATAGAGATCCGCGATCGTTCGCCCCAGCGAAAGCTCCACCGCCGTCTTCGCCGTGTCGGTCGGGAAGAAGGACATCCGGTCCTGCAGCATCGAGAGGTCGAGCGCCCAGTCCACCCCCACGACATCGGGGCGCGTGGCGAGAAACTGGCCGATCTTGACATAGGAGGGGCCAAGCCGGTCGACGGCACGTGACAGGCGGGTGCTGCGGGCCTGCCGCTTGGCACGGATACGGGCGAAAGGTTCTGCCAGTGATTTGAGCAGGCCAATGGACGGCGGCATGTCCTGCGTCGGCAGCGCTGAGACGACGCCTTCGCGGACAAGCACCCAGCCCACGCGCACAAGCCTGAAATAGGCGCCGATCGTGCTCATGGGCAGCCCCCGCCGCGTCGCATTTCCATTCCTGTCATCGGCGTCAAAGCTTCCAGCCGGAATGCAGGGCAGCAATGCCGCCGGTGTAATCGGTATAGGCTACGCGGGAGAAGCCGGCTTGGCGGATCATCGCCGCGAAATTCTCCTGGTTGGGAAACTTCCGGATGGATTCCACCAGATACTGATAGGGTTCGCTGTCGCCGGTGATCATCTTGCCGAACTGAGGGATCGCCTTGAACGACCACTCATCGTAGAAACGGTCGAGGAGCGGCAGTCCGACCTCGGAAAACTCCAGCACCAGCAACCGCCCTCCGCGCTTCAGGACGCGGTAGGCCTCCGATAGCGCGACATCGATGTGTGGCACATTGCGGATGCCGAAGGCGATCGTGTAGGCGTCGAAGCTGTTCGGCTGGAACGGCAGTTCTTCGGCGTTCGCCTCGACGAAGGTGAGGTTGTCGGACAGGCCCTTCTTTCGCGCACGTTCAGCGCCAACCGCGAGCATCGAACCGTTGATGTCGAGCACCGTCGCATGGCCCTTCCGCCCGGACGCCTCGACGATCCGGAAGGCGATATCGCCCGTGCCGCCGGCAACGTCCAGTACCTTGTAAGAAGGATCCTTGCGGGGATTGAGCGCGGTGACCAGGGCGTCCTTCCAGAGCCGGTGCAAGCCCCCCGACATGACATCGTTCATGATGTCGTAGCGTTTGGCGACCTTGTGGAACACGTCGTTGACGAGGTGCTGCTTCTCGCCCTCGGCAACTTGGCGGAAGCCGTAGGACGTCTCCATGCCGCCTTCTGCGGAGGTGCGTGCTTCACTCATCGGAACTCCTTGCTCGTCCGGTCGCTGGCCATGGCGAAATTGCTCCAGCCTCGCTATCTGTGCCGCATGTCGATGACAATGCGACCGCTGGCCTTGGTCTATAGACGAGGCGGGCGGGGCTTGGAACAGGAAGTTAGATAGTCATGCCGGAATTGCCAGAGGTGGAGACGGTACGGCGGGGACTTGCGCCGGCCATGGAAGGTTCCATCATCGAGAGGCTGGAACTGCGCCGGCAGGATCTGCGCTTCCCTCTCCCAGAGAACTTTGCCGATGCCTCGCAAGGCAAGCGGATCGTTTCGCTGGGGCGGCGCGCGAAGTATCTGCTGATCGACCTCGACGACGACATGACCATCATCTCCCACCTCGGAATGTCCGGATCCTTCAGGGTCGAGGAAGAAGCGGCCTCCCAGACGCCGGGCGGCTTCGCCCTTCCGCGCTCGAAGGACGGGAAGCATGACCATGTCCTGTTCCATCTGCGCACGCCGCAGGGCTGGTCGCGCGTGGTCTACAACGATCCGCGGCGGTTCGGTTTCATGCATCTGTGGAAACGCAGCCAGCTCGATGCCTATCCGCCTTTCGTCGGGCTGGGGCCCGAACCGACCGGCAACCTGCTCGATGCGGACTATCTGGCACGCAGGCTTGGCGGCAGGACCCAGCCGCTCAAGGGTGCCCTGCTCGACCAGAGCGTGGTGGCCGGGCTCGGCAACATCTATGTCTGCGAGGCGCTCTGGCGCGCACACCTCTCGCCGCTTCGAAAGTCAGGCTCGTTGGTGACGCCGACGGGAGGGCCAAAGAAGCAGCTTCTGCTTCTGACGGAAGCGATCCGTGCCGTCATCGCCGATGCGATCGCGGCTGGTGGTTCCTCCCTGCGTGACCACATCCAGACGGACGGCTCGCTTGGCTATTTCCAGCATTCCTTCTCCGTCTATGACCGCGAAGGGGAGGCTTGCAGAACGCCGGGCTGCAACGGTACGGTCTCGCGCATCGTCCAGGCTGGCCGCTCGTCGTTCTATTGTGCCAGTTGCCAGAAATAGGGAGGAACACCATGCAGGATTTCGAAACGCTGCTGATTGAGACACGCGGCGATGTCGGGCTGATCACGCTGAACCGGCCGAAGGCGCTGAACGCATTGAACTCGACCGTGATGCGCGAGCTCACGCAGGCGCTCCGGTCCTTCGATGCCGATCCGCAAGTGGGTGCGATCGTGCTGACCGGTTCTGAGAAGGCGTTTGCCGCCGGCGCGGACATAAAGGAAATGCAGCCGGTGAATTTCGTGGACGCATACCTAGACGACCTGCTGGGCGGCTGGGAGGCGATTGCTGCGACACGCAAGCCCATCATTGCCGCAGTCTCGGGTTATGCACTGGGAGGAGGCTGCGAATTGGCGATGATGTGTGACTTCATCATCGCAGCGGAGAATGCGAAGTTCGGGCAGCCGGAAATCACGCTTGGCGTTATCCCAGGCATGGGCGGGTCGCAACGGCTGACGCGGGCCGTGGGCAAGGCAAAGGCCATGGACCTCGTGCTGACGGGCAGGATGATGGACGCGGCCGAGGCGGAGCGGGCTGGACTCGTCGCCCGCATCGTCTCGACGGAGCGCCTGCTCGACGAGGCGCTGGAGGCGGCCGCGAAAATTGCCTCCTTCTCGCGTGTCGCCGTGCTCATGGCGAAGGACGCGGTCAATCGCGCCGACGAACTGACCCTGGCCGAAGGATTGCGCCTGGAACGGCGCTTGTTCCAGTCCCTCTTCGCTACTGCCGACCAGAAGGAAGGCATGGCTGCTTTCATGGAGAAGCGGAAGCCGGATTTCAACAACCGGTGAAGGCAAAATGCGCGTTGACGGCGGGCGCCATTCAAGTTATATGCCGCGCCACAGTTGGGAAAGCCTGATCAAGGCTTCCTCTAATGCTCCCCAATTGCTGAAGATCTGGTCGCTGACGGCCGCGGCAACGGTGGAGTTTGGTTCGAATTCGTAGAGAGGCATAAATGGCCAATACAACTTCGGCGAAAAAGGCGACCCGCAAGATCGCTCGCCGTACCGCAGTCAACAAGGCTCGCCGTTCGCGCGTTCGCGGCTTTATTCGCAAGGTGGAAGAAGCGATTGCTACGGGTGATGTCGCAGTTGCCGCCGAAGCTTTGAAGGCGGCGCAGCCGGAGATCCATCGCGCAGCGACCAAGGGTGTCCTCCACCGCAACACTGCATCGCGCAAGGTGTCGCGTCTGGCGGCTCGCGTGAAGGCTCTGTCTGCCTAATATTAGCAATTCAAAATTCTGTGATAAGCCTGGCACGCGTGCTGGGCTTTTCTGATTCCGGCTCGTCTGTCTCTTTTCTGTGACGGTCGCCCGCGCGGATGTGTCGGCGGCATGACAAAAAAAATCAATTAATAACAATGGCTTGGAAAAGCTCTTGGAAAAGCGGAGCCTCTGTCGCCTTCCGCGGCTAGGCTGGAAACGAGTCAAGCAGTTTTTTATTTTTTCTCTGTATACCTGCTCCATTCCCGCGCCGTTTTCGAATCCTATTGATTCGACAGGGATTCTCCGGAGCCCCTTTCAGGCGATGCAAACGGGGTCGGAAGAGTCAACGCCCGCCAATTAATTTTGGGTAAAAATCAGCATTGATCTCCACCTCCGATCCTGCCTAAATGGCTTCAGCAAGGGCACGGGGACGACTTCAAGAAAGCCGGCGCCATTCGCGTTTTTACCGGCGCGGAGCAGCAGCTTTTTCGCTCTTGTTGCGGACTGCGATGTCCGCTTTCCATGTAACCAAAGGTTGTGCACCGGATTCCTATCGGGAATGCGAACGGGACCGGTGTGTGACGACTGGCTTCGGCCGGAGACAAGGAGGAAGTGGGGACGGGTCTCGTCAGGACGAGGATGGGAGCCCGGGTAGATGATCGCGGAGACGCGGCGTTAGGTCCGAGGAGCGGTATCTTTGACTGTACCGCAACGACGACAAAGGAAGCAGGGACGGCTCGACGATGATGCAGCAGCAGGTCGAGCTTGCGAGATCGAGGATGGTCTGGCGGCAGCGGTGCCGCTGGTACAGGAACTAGAAGGCGGCAGAATAAATGCAGACGAATACGGCGGCACGTGCATTGGGCGAGGCGGACCATGTACGACAGGCATTCGAGACGGCATCGGCGCAGACAAAAGAGGTAAGCTCGGACATGACGGATGAAGCTCTCTTCGGTCGCGTAAAGCAGCGGTTGAAGGCCCAGGTTGGTGCCGATGTATACACAAGCTGGTTTGGTCGCCTGAAGCTACATTCCTTCTCCAAGAGCGTCGTTCGGCTGAGCGTTCCGACCACCTTTTTGAAATCGTGGATCACCAACCGCTATCTTGATCTGATCACCAGCATCTTCCAGGCGGAGGAGCCGGGCATCCTGAAGGTGGAGATCCTGGTCCGCAGCGCAAGCCGAAATCCGCGTCCGGTTTCCGCAGAGACTAGCCTTCAGGCCACAGAGGCCGCCCCCGTCGCTACGCCCTCTGCCTCGCGGCAGCCGGTATCCCGCGAAATCGGCAAGATCGCCACCTTTCCGACAGCCGCGGCGGGCCCGCGACCGAGTGCTGCCGCGCCGCTGTTCGGCTCGCCGCTCGATTCCCGCTTCACCTTCGATACCTATGTGGAGGGTCCGTCCAATCGGGTAGCACTGGCTGCGGCCCGAACGATTGCCGAGGCCGGCGCAGGCGCCGTGCGGTTCAACCCGCTGTTCATCCATTCCGGTGTCGGGCTCGGAAAGACGCACCTGCTCCAGGCCATTGCCAATGCCGCCGTCTCCAGCGCCCGCGCGCCGCGCGTCGTCTACCTGACCGCCGAATATTTCATGTGGCGCTTCGCAACGGCGATCCGTGACAACAATGCCCTGACGCTCAAGGATTCCCTGCGCAATATTGACCTCCTGATCATCGACGACATGCAGTTCCTGCAGGGCAAGATGATCCAGAACGAGTTCTGCCACCTCCTCAATACCTTGCTCGACAGCGCCAAGCAGGTGGTCGTGGCCGCAGACCGTGCGCCTTGGGAACTGGAGTCTCTGGACCCACGCGTCCGTTCGCGCCTGCAGGGCGGCGTGGCGATCGAGATGGAAAGCCCCGACTATGAGATGCGCTTCGAAATGCTGAAGCGTCGCCTGGAGGCGGCTCAGCAGGAAGACGCCTCGCTGGACATCCCGGTCGAAATCCTCTCGCATGTGGCCCGCAATGTCGCCAATAGCGGTCGCGAACTGGAAGGTGCCTTCAACCAGTTGCTCTTTCGCCGCTCGTTCGAGCCTTCGCTGTCGATCGAGCGCGTCGATGAACTGCTCGCCCATCTAGTCGGCACTGGAGAGGCAAAGCGCGTCCGCATCGAGGACATCCAGCGGATCGTCGCCCGTCACTATAACGTCTCGCGACAGGAGCTCGTTTCCAATCGCCGGACACGAGTCGTCGTGAAGCCGCGCCAGATCGCCATGTATCTGGCGAAGACTCTGACGCCCCGGTCGTTCCCGGAGATCGGTCGCCGCTTCGGCGGACGCGACCATACGACGGTACTTCATGCTGTACGAAAGATCGAAGACCTGATCTCGGGCGACAGCAAGCTCTGCCACGAGGTCGAGCTTCTGAAGCGGCTGATCAACGAGAACAATGCTTAATAAAGAAAGGCCGGCAGAGTTGCCGGCCTTCTCGACTATCCGGGCAGGGGCCGGTTGCTGCCCAAATCCCTAGCAGGCCAGATCCGCGACCACGGCATCCAGGATGAGCATTCCCTTAGGAGTGCAGCGCAGTCTCGAATTGCCAAGCCGTTCGATAAAGCCGTGTTCCAGTAAGGTCCCCTCCCGTGCGGGATTGGGATCCCGGCCGGACAGTTGCTGCCAGCGGGCAAGGTCGACGCCCTCGGTCAATCTCAGCCCCATCAACAGCAGTTCGTCGGCCTGCTCGTCGCGGCCGAGGTCCTCCTGGTCTACAAGGCCATGTCCCTGTTGCTCTACGAGCTCCAGCCATGTCTCGGGACGTCGTTCGGTCGCTGTCGCGATCTTGGCCGCGCCGCGTGTGAGGCGGCCGTGGGCTCCCGGTCCTATCCCCCCATAGTCGCCATAGCGCCAGTAGGTGAGGTTATGGCGGCTTTCGGCGCCCGGTCGGGCATGGTTTGAAACCTCATACGCCGGCAATCCGTGACGGGCGGTGATCTCCTGCGTCGCCTCGTAGAGGTCCGCAGACTGATCGCCGTCCGGCACGACGAGCTTGCCGGCCTTGTGAAGGCCGTAGAACGGCGTGCCTTCCTCGATGGTGAGTTGGTAGAGCGAGAGGTGGTCGACGGCATAGGAGATCGCCTGCTCGAGCTCTGCCTCCCATGCCTCGACCGTCTGTCGTGGACGGGCATAGATGAGGTCGAAGCTCATGCGGGGAAAGATCTCCCGCGCCAGGCGGATCGCCTTCAGCGCATCGGTCACGTCATGGAGCCTGCCCAGAAATTTCAGGTCGGCATCGTTAAGGGCCTGCACGCCGAGGGACACGCGGTTCACGCCTGCCGCCCGATAGCCGCGGAACCGTTCCGCCTCGACGCTAGACGGATTGGCTTCCATGGTGATCTCGATACCATCCGGCACATGCCAGTATCGGGCAATGCCGTCGAGGACTGCGGCGACCGTACCCGGCTCCATCAGCGATGGCGTTCCGCCGCCGAGGAAAATACTGGTGACGGTCTTCGGGCCGCTCATCTGGCGCATGGTGGCCATCTCCCGCAGGAAGGCGGCCGTAAAGCGAGGCTGGTCCACGGGCTGGTGCCGGACGTGGCTATTGAAATCGCAGTAGGGACACTTGGCCGCGCAGAACGGCCAATGCACATAGATGCCGAAGCCGGGTTCTCCGGTATCGGGCAGAAGGGGCGCGTCCGGGTTCAACGGCTCAGCTCTCCAGGCAGGTTTCCACGAAGCGCTTGAACGCGCGGGCGCGGTGCGAAAGCGCCTCCGGCTCCCCGTGCTTCCAGCCGTGCTTTTCTTCCGAACTCATCTCGCCGAAGGTCGTATCATAGCCCTTCGGCTGGAAGACCGGGTCGTAACCGAAGCCCTTGCCTCCCCGGGGCGGCCAGACGACGCTGCCCTCGACTTCGCCACGGAAGAACTCCGTATGGCCATCCGGCCAGGCAAGGCAAAGCACGCTCACGAAGCGGGCGGTGCGCTGCTCGGCGGTGGTCGCCCCGCGCTCTGAAAGCGCCTTCTCGACCTTCTCCATAGCCATGGTGAAATCGCGGCTGCCGTCCTCGCGCTCTGCCCAGTTGGCAGTGTAGACGCCCGGTTGCCCATCGAGAGCGTCGACCATGAGGCCGGAATCGTCGGAGAGCGCCGGAAGGCCGGATGCCGTGGCGGAGGCCAGTGCCTTGATAGCCGCGTTCTCCTCGAAGGTCGTACCGGTCTCGGCCGGCTCCTCCAGCGCCAGTTCAGCCGCAGATTTCGCGCTGAAGCCGAACGGAGCAATGAGCTCGGCGATCTCGCGGATCTTGCCGGCATTGTGGCTGGCGACGACGATCGTCCTGGTGTGGAGTTTGCGCATGTTCCTGATTTCCTCAGCCGATGGACCAGAGGCCCGGTTCGGCGCATTCGAGACTGTTGCCCGCCGGATCGCGGAAGTAGATCGACCGGGCGCCGTTCGGCCATATCACGTCGCTCTCGATCGCGACGCCTGCCTTCTTCAGCGTGTCGGTGACAGCGTCGAGATTGCTGCGGGCAACCCGGAAGCAGGCATGGCCTGCGCCTGTCGCGCCATGTGGCGGGACTTGCGGTCCGTTCTCGGCAGGCGGCTTCACCGTCTCGTCCGGATTGAAGACAAGCAAGACGCCTTGCCCGCACCGGAAGAAGACATGGCGGTTGCTGGCCCGGACGATCCGCTCTAGCCTCAGGATGCCGCCGTAGAAGGCCTCTGCCGCATCGAGATCTTCGGCATAGAGAGCAGTCTCAAGCATCCCTTCGATCAGCATCGCTCTCTCCGGTCAGGCAGCGATGGCCTGCTTCTGAAGTGCCACCAGTTCCTCGGTTCCCGCCTTCGCCAGCGCCAGCAGTGAAAGGAACTCTTCCTGGCTGAACGGTGCACCCTCGGCGGTTCCCTGTACCTCCACGATACCGCCCGTGCCGGTCATGACAAAATTGGCATCCGTTTCGGCGGCGGAATCTTCGAGATAGTCGAGGTCGATGACCGACTGTCCAGCGAAGATACCGCAGGAGATCGCCGCGACGTGGTCCTTCAGGACCTTGTCGAGCTTCGTCATCGAACGGGCTTCCATCCATTTCAGGCAGTCGTGCAGGGCGATCCAACCCCCGGTGATGGCTGCGGTACGCGTTCCGCCGTCCGCCTGAATGACGTCGCAGTCGATGGTGATCTGCTTTTCCCCAAGCGCGCTCAGGTCCACCACGGCGCGAAGCGAGCGGCCGATCAGGCGCTGGATTTCCTGGGTACGCCCGCCTTGCTTGCCGGACGCAGCTTCGCGCTTCATCCGATCACCGGTCGCGCGCGGCAGCATGCCGTATTCCGCCGTCACCCAGCCCTTGCCGCTGTTGCGAAGCCATGCCGGAGGCTTCTCCTCAAGGCTTGCGGTGCAGAGAACGTGAGTGTCTCCGAAGCGGACGAGGCAGGACCCTTCCGCATGTTTCGAGAAGTTGCGCTCGAAGGAAACCTTGCGCATCTGGTCGGTTTTTCTGCCTGAAGGCCGCATGTCATGCTCCTGAGAATTTCCTAGGCGTTCTACGGACGTCGCCCGGCATTTGCAAAGGAAAAGGGGCGGGGCGTGTATCGGAAGCAGGCCAAACGCGCGCATAACTTTCCGTGTGGCGAAGACCGTGCCGGATGACTATATTTGATCAAGACGAACCGAGGGCTCCAAGGGAACGATGGGATTGATGGAACGAAGGGAAAGCGGCGCGGTGCTTGACGACCGTTCGCGTGAGATCTTCAGACGCATCGTCGAAAGCTACCTTGAAACCGGAGAACCACTGGGCTCTCGAAATCTCTCCCGTCTCCTGCCCATGTCGCTATCGCCGGCATCCGTTCGCAATGTCATGAGCGATCTGGAAGAGCTCGGCCTCATTTATTCTCCACACGTCAGCGCAGGTCGATTGCCGACCCAGTCCGGCCTGCGCTTTTTCGTCGATGCCTTCATGCAGGTGGGTGACCTCTCGGAGGAGGAGCGGACGAGCATCGAGCGACAGATCCGCCCGGAGGACCGTGACCGACCGCTTGAGAGCCTGATGCACGATGCCAGCCGGATGCTCTCCGGTGTCTCGCGCGGCGCCGGCATCGTCGTCACCACCAAGAGCGATCCTATCCTCAAGCATGTCGAGTTCATCCGGCTGGAGCCGACCAAGGCGCTAGCGGTCCTCGTCGGCGAACATAACCAGGTGGAAAACCGGATCATCGACCTGCCTGCGGGAGTAACTTCCTCGCAGCTGACAGAAGCCGCAAACTTCCTGAACGCTCATCTGACGGGCCAGACGCTCCTCGAGCTTCGCGCAGAACTTGAGAGGCTGAAGACGCAGGTTCAGACCGAACTGACGGCGCTGTCGCAGGACTTGGTGCAGCGCGGCCTGGCCGTCTGGTCCGGGACGCGCGAAGACGGCAAACCCAACCAGCTGATCGTGCGCGGGCGCGCGAACCTGCTCGAAGGAATGACGGGTCTCGACGACCTGGACAGGCTGCGCCTGCTCTTCGACGATCTGGAGAAGAAGGACAGCCTCATCGAGATACTGAACCTTGCCGAAAGTGGGCCGGGCGTCAGGATCTTCATCGGGTCGGAGAACAAGCTCTTCTCGCTCTCGGGCTCGTCCCTGATCGTCGCGCCTTACAGGGATCAGGAAGAGCGCATCGTGGGGGCCGTCGGCGTGATCGGTCCGACACGGCTTAATTATTCGCGGGTCGTCCCGATGGTCGACTATACCGCCCAGCTTCTGGCACGCCTGACGCGGCAGCCCAGATAACATCCCATTCTCGGACCAGCCTTGATTTTTGAGGTTCAAACCTCGATATCGGGCACGACTTTGTGAACGAAGATACCGGAGAAGGTCATGACCGACGAGACAAAGAAAACCGGACCTGACGCGGGAAAGCACGAAACCGCCGCGGAAAACGCTGCCGAGGCCGTAGCATCGGGGCAGCAGGATCAGGAGACGGTTGAGGGTGGCGAACCCCAAAACGCCGAGCCTGATCCCATCGAAGCGATCAAGGCCGAAAATGCCGATCTTCGCGATCGTTTCCTGCGTATGGCCGCCGAGATGGAAAACCTGCGTCGTCGCACGGAACGCGATGTGAAGGACGCGAAGTCCTATTCAGTCGCCGCCTTCGCGCGCGACATGCTGGCCGTCTCCGACAATCTCCGTCGGGCGATCGATGCCGTCCCGGCCGAAATTCGTGCCGCGGCCGACCAGAGCCTGACCTCGCTGCTCGAAGGCGTGGAAATGACCGAACGTTCGATGCTGTCTGCGCTCGAGCGCCACGGCGTGAAGAAGATGGACGCCGAGGGCCAGAAGTTCGATCCCAACTTCCACCAGGCCATGTTCGAGATCCCCAATCCCGACGTGCCGAACAACACCATTCTCCAGGTGGTTCAGGCGGGATACACGATTGGTGAGCGTGTCCTGAGGCCGGCCATGGTGGGCGTTTCCAAGGGAGGCCCGAAGGTCGAAGCAATTACCGCCCCCGGCGAGAGCGAAACGACGAACGGCTGACAACCTCTCCGTAAACGCAAAATAGCCGCCCGCTGCCATAGGCGCCGGGCGGCTATTTCGTTCTCAGCCCTGTTGTCAGGCGGCGGTCGCCTGTTCCTGGTTCAGGAAGGCGTAGATCGCCGATGCCGAATCCGTCTGGCGAAGCTTCGCGACAAGTTCCTGGTCGCGCAACACGCGGGCGATCCGCGAAAGCGCCTTGAGGTGGTCCGCTCCTGCCCCTTCGGGAGCAAGCAGAAGGAATACGAGATCGACGGGTTCATCGTCCAACGCCTCGAAGTCAACGGGCGTTTCAAGTCGCGCGAAGACACCGCTAATGGACGAAATACTGTTAAGCTTGCCATGCGGAATGGCCACGCCGTGACCGACGCCGGTCGAACCCAACCGTTCCCGCTGCAGGATGACGTCGAAGATCTCCCGCTCCGCAACCCCAGTGAGCTTGGAGGCCCTGGAGGCCAACTCCTGCAACAGCTGCTTCTTGGAATTTACTTTCAGGGCGGGAATAATCGCATCTTGCTGCAGCAAATCTGCCAAAGCCATTCTCTTCTTCCTTTTTACCACCGCAAGGTGGAGGGAGCGTCGTCGCCAACGCTCTCCCAGAATCGTTAGCCTTTGATATTGGTGGAGTCGATCCAGCCGATATTGCCGTCGTTGCGGCGATAGACGATGTTCAGGTCTTCCTTGCCGGGGCTCCGGAAAAGCAGGACCGGCTCGTCGGTCATGTCCAGGGCCATGACAGCGGTAGCGACCGACATCGTGCGCAACTGCTTGGAACTTTCCGCCACGATCGTGGGCGCGAAATCCTCTGGCAGTTCCTCGTCTTCTTCCGGAATGGCATCCATGACGGTGTAAGCGATTTCCTGGCCGTTGCCGTGGGAACCGCCATGATGGTCCTTCAGCTTGCGCTTGTAGCGCCGAAGACGCTTCTCGATGCGCTCGGCGGCGGCATCGAAGCTTAGCTGCGGATCGTTAGCCTGGCCTGCTGCATGCAGGACAATGCCGGTATCGAGATGTATCTTGCAATCGGCCGAGAAACGCGATCCGGATTTCTCCACGATCACCTGACCTGCGTACCCCCCGTCGAAGTACTTGGCGACAGCCTCGCCGATCTGGTCCTCGATCCGCTGGCGGAACGATTCACCGATCTCCATCTGTTTACCAGATACACGCACACTCATGGATTGGTTCCTTCTTATCGTGACTTGCGTGTTTCAGTCTACGCCAACCATCCACCTCATCCAAGCGCTTCACGCGGCACCGGGACGTTTTTAGGAGGCATGGCGAGTGGGTAAGGGTGCTTGCTTTTGTCCGTTGCAATTGCGGCGGGCTTCTACGCCTGTGAACCTCCAAAGTCAACGCATCCCTAATGGACGCCCCAGAGTAGAAGGTCCCCGGTGACCCTCGCCGGCTCTAAAGCCCTTTGCCAACTGCCGGGGCAATTGCTATTTGCAGCGAAACGTCAACCGATCGGATGTGCAGTGAAAAACAGGGAAAAACGCACGGAGCGGAGACCCGGCACGAGCGGCAGCCCGCGTTCCGCGCGCCCCCGTCCCGGCGGGCCGGCAAAGGGCGAGCGCGAGGGAGTATCTGTCGCTGGCGGCCGAGCGGCGGCCGAGCCTGCGCCACAGCGGCCTCTAATCCAGCGGGTCGGCGAACGCCCGTCGGAGCGCGTGCCGGTCATCCTCGAGTCGCGCGGCGCCGGGGACTTTCACCTGATCGACAGCGGCAACGGATTGAAGCTTGAGCAATACGGACCCTATCGGATCGTCCGGCCGGAAGCACAGGCACTCTGGCAGCCGTCGCTCCCCCCTTCAGTCTGGGAGAAGGTCGATGCCGTATTCACCGGAGATACGGACGAGGACGGCATTGGACGCTGGCGCTTTCCGAAAGAGGCGCTGGGAGAAACCTGGCCCCTGTCGCTGCTTGGCGTCGATTTCCTTGGCCGCTTCACCTCTTTTCGCCATGTCGGCGTGTTCCCGGAGCAGATCGTACACTGGGAGTGGATGAAGCAGCAGGTCGAGAGTGCTGACCGCCCGCTCAAGGTGCTGAACCTCTTCGGTTATACGGGAGTTGCCTCGCTTGTCGCCGCCGCTGCCGGCGCCGAGGTCACCCATGTGGACGCGTCGAAGAAGGCGATCGGATGGGCTCGCGAGAACCAGGCCCTGTCGCGCCTGGAGCGGGCGCCGATCCGGTGGATTTGCGAAGACGCCATGAAGTTCATCCAGAGGGAGGAACGGCGAGGCAACCACTACGATATTATCCTGACCGATCCGCCGAAGTTTGGCCGCGGTCCCAATGGCGAAGTCTGGCATCTGTTCGAGCATCTTCCCCTGATGCTGGACGTGTGCCGAGAACTGCTGTCTCCTAACGCTGTCGGTCTCGTGCTGACCGCCTATTCGATCCGGGCGAGCTTCTATTCGATGCACGAACTGATGCGCGAGAACATGCGCGGCGCGGGCGGTGTCGTGGAATCGGGAGAACTGGTCATTCGCGAAACGGGAATCGAGGGCAGTGCTGTCGGTCGTGCCCTGTCAACCTCGCTATTCAGCCGCTGGGTGCGCGAATGACCAATGATCACCACAACGCGGTTCCTCGGCGCGTCGGTCAGGTAAAGGAGGTGACCAGCCTCTCAAATCCGATCGTCAAGGATATCAAGGCGCTCAGCAACAAGAAGGATCGCGAGCAGAGCGGGACCTTCATGGCAGAAGGGCTGAAGCTGGTCATCGATGCGCTGGAACTGGGCTGGGCTATCCGGACCCTCGTCTATGCGAAGGCCGCCAAGGGAAAGCCTCTGGTGGAACAGGTAGCTGCCCGCACAGTCGCCAAGGGGGGGCTCGTGCTGGAAGTCAGCGAGAAGGTCCTCTCCTCCATCACGCGTCGAGACAATCCGCAAATGGTGGTCGGCATTTTCGAGCAGCGTTGGACACCGCTTGAGGACCTCCGGCCGAGCCAAGGGATGACCTATGTAGCCCTCGATCGCGTCCGCGATCCGGGCAATCTGGGCACGATCATCCGTACCGCGGACGCGGCCGGTGCCTCTGGCGTGATCTTGGTCGGGGAATGTACCGATCCCTTCTCGCTGGAAACCGTCCGCGCCACGATGGGATCCGTTTTCGCGGTCCCCCTCGCCAGAGCGACGACCGAGGAATTCTTTGCGTGGCAGAAGCGTTCGGGTGCCCAGGTCGTCGCAACCCATCTCGCCGGTGCGGTTGACTATCGGACAGTCAATTATGAAAAGAAACCGACGGTCCTGCTGATGGGTAATGAACAATCAGGTCTTCCCGAGGCACTGGCGAAGTCCGCCGATCGACTGGTGCGCATTCCACAGCAGGGCAGGGCAGACAGCCTCAATCTTGCGGTCGCGACGGCGGTCATGCTCTTTGAGGCCCGCCGTCATCTCCTGAAGCTGGAGGACGCCGGATGATCGTAGCGACTGCTTCCAGGTTCTCACGTCCGCTCGTCGCGGTAGTGCTTATCGTCATTGCCGTCGTGCTGGATCAGGCGATCAAGCTTGCGGTCGAAGCCTATCTGCCGCTGGAAGAGGCGGTTACCGTCCTGCCGATGCTGGCGCTCTACCGGACCTACAATCTCGGCGTCGCCTTCTCTCTCCTGTCGGGAATGGAGAGGGAGTTCATCATCGGCATGCGGGTCGTGATTGTGGCGTTCGTGCTCTGGCTCTGGCGCCGCACGCCCGGGGAACGTGGTTTCGCCCATCTCGGATTCACCCTCATCGTCGCAGGCGCGATCGGCAACCTGATCGATGGGTTCGTCTATGGCCACGTGATCGATTACATCCTCTTCTATACGCAGACCTGGTCCTTCGCCGTCTTCAACCTTGCCGACAGTTTCATTTCGATCGGAGCCGCCCTTGTGATCCTGGATGAGCTGCTGGGGTCGCGGAAGGCTGCCCGCGCCAGCGAGAGCGAGTAGAGATTTGTTAGCATTGCAAGTGCAATGTTCGGGGAAACTGTGCCGGGCCATTTCCGATGCGTTTCCCCTTTGCCACCTTGAAAGATCAACTGCCGCGGCTGCGTGATAGCTGCTCGATCTTTATGGACCGCGTTTCCGGGAGGCGGCTTCGTGAGGCAGAAGCGGAGAGCGCCGCGAAATCGCGCCAGCTAGCGACGGTCGTGCATGAACTGAGAACGCCGCTGAACGGCATTCTCGGCATGACCCATCTTCTCGGACAGACCCGGCTTACGGCGGAACAGCAGAACTACCTGAGTGGCATCCGCCAGTCGGGACATGCGCTGGCGCAGCTTGTAGAGGACCTTCTCGACTTTTCCACGCTCGAAGCGGGACGCTTTCGCCTCAACAACCGGACAGCCAGCATCCGTCAGCAGATCGAAACAGTCGTCGAAATGCTCGCCCCCCGCGCGCATGAGAAGGGCATAGAGCTCGCCGCGACGGTTGCAGCAGACGTACCGGAACTGCTTGAGTTCGATCCCGCTCGTCTTCGGCAGGTGCTTTTCAACGTGATTGGCAATGCCGTGAAGTTCACCGAACGCGGCGGCGTCCTGATCAGCGTCCGCGCGGACGGTTCGGACGTCGTCATCGCCGTCGCCGACACTGGTCCCGGAATGGATGCCGATGCCCGGAAACGGCTGTTCCGCGAGTTCGAGCAGATGGGTAATGCGGCCCAGCGCAGTGGCGGAACGGGTCTTGGGCTTGCGATAGCCCTTCACATATTGCGGGAACTCGGCGGCAGTCTCTCGGCAGCGAGCGAGCCTGGCCTGGGCACCACCTTCACGATCCGTTTCCCGCTGAGGCTTGCCGAGGATGCGCCGGCGGGCGCTACCCGGCGAGGTAGCCTGCTGGAGCGCAATCGGGTCCTGTTGCTGGCACCAGCCGGGCCGGCGGCCACGGCGACCGTCGCGACGATTGAAACGCTCGGGGGAACCTGCCGACATGTCGAGAGCGCAGTGGAAGCAGCCGAGCTGCTTGCGGGCGATTCAGCACAGCCGCCCTTTACCGATCTGATTGTCGATCATCGACTGGCGGCCCAGCCGATAGACGGTCAAGGTGCCATTCCGCTGCACCGCATCCTCCTCGTCAACCCGGAAGAGCGGGCCTCGCAGCCGCAGGAGCTGTATGACGCATGGCTGATACGGCCGCTGCGTGAAAAGTCGCTGATCGATGTCCTGTCCGGCCGCCTAAGAGGCTCTCGGAGCCGCGGCGAAGGAAGTCTTTCGGCCGGATCGACAACGGAAGCGGTGAGCCCACCTGCAGTGTCGAGGCTACATGTTCTTGTCGCAGAGGATGATCCCGTAGGGGCGAAACTGGTCAGCGCTGCTCTGAGGAAAAGGGGCCACCGCGTGGATGTCGTCGACAATGCAAGATCGATTCTCGATCATGCCGCAATACCGGACGGTCGCCCCGATGTCATTGTTACCGACCTGCACATGCCGGGCATGGCCACCATGGAGGCACTGGCTGAACTGCGGCGGCATGAAGCTTTGAACGCTCTTTCAGCCACGCCGGTCATCGTGCTTTCCGGAGATGCTTCAGGACAGTCGCTGGTCGGTTCGGAAGCACTCGGCATAAGCGCGCGGCTCGGGAAGCCGGCGGACCCTCAGCATCTGCTGCAACTGGTCGAACAGCTGGCCTCGCGCAAGGTTGCTTCAACGGAACTACATTGACCGGCGGCGCTGCCCCAACCTATTGTGACACCCATTGTCATTTTTCTGTAGCGGGAAGATGATTATACGGCGGTGAGTTGAACCTGTGGGGCAAATCACCATGGCGCTAGACCTTCTGAAGCATGACGTGAACGCGAACCCCAATCAGACTCTGGTTCAGCAGCCGTCCGACGAGATCCTTGGACGGATCGGCAGCCTGGAAACGCGGCTTGCGCGGACTTCGCGTGAAGTGGATGCGGCGCAGGCCGTCCGCTACCGCGTCTTCGTGGAAGAGATGAAGGCGCAACTGCCGCCGGAGGCGATGCGCCTTCGCCGTGACATCGATACCTTCGATGCCATCTGCGACCATCTCCTCGTCATCGATCGTGCCATCGAGGGTGAGATCGAGGACCAGATCGTCGGCACCTATCGACTGTTGCGCCATCAGGTGGCCATGTCCCATGGCGGCTTCTACAGCGCCTCGGAGTTCGAGATCGAGCCGTTGCTTGCGCGTCATCCCGACAAGCAGTTCATGGAACTGGGTCGCTCCTGCGTCCTGCCGGCCTATCGGACGAAGCGGACAGTGGAACTTCTCTGGCAGGGCAACTGGGCCTATGCGCTGAAGCACGGCATGGCGGCCATGTTTGGCTGTGCCTCCTTTCCGGGGATCCATCCGGAGGAGCATGCCCTGGCGCTGTCCTTCCTCCAGCACAATGTTAGTGCGAAGGGCGAATGGGCCGTTGCAGCCCGCCCGGACCTGCGCCGGGAGATGGACCTCGTGCCGCCGGAAGGGATAGACACGCGCAAGGCGCTGGCGGCCATGCCGCCGCTGATCAAGGGCTATCTCCGCCTCGGGGCCATGATTGGCGACGGTGCGGTGGTGGACGCGGCCTTCAACACGACTGATGTGCTGGTCGTGTTGCCAATTTCCGCGATCTCCAACCGCTACATCAACTACTACGGTGCCGATGCGGGACGGTTCGCCAGCTGACCGCTAGCTTCCCGCGTTGTAGGCGGCGATCGCCGCCATGTTCACGATGTCGGAATCCTTGGCGCCCATCGAGGTGATCTGCACCGATTTGTCGAGCCCAACCAGAAGCGGCCCGATCACGGTCGCCGCGCCCAGTTCCGCCAGCATGCGTGTCGAGATGGAGGCCGAATGGATGGCCGGCATCACCAGGACATTGGCCGTGCCGGAGAGGCGGCAGAAGGGGTACTGCTCCATCCGCTGCGGATTGAGTGCGATGTCGGCGGCCATCTCACCATCATACTCGAAGTCGACACGGCGACGGTCGAGGATCTTGACCGCCTCCCGTACACGCTCGGAGCGTTCCCCGGTGGGTTGGCCGAAGGTCGAATAGGCGAGCAGGGCGACGCGCGGCTCGTAGCCCATGCGGCGCGCAACCCGGGCAGCTTCGACGGCGATATCCGCAAGCTCCTCCGCCGTCGGCATGTCGTGAACTGCCGTATCTGCGACGAACACCGTCCGGCCGCGCGACAGGGCGAGCGACACGCCGATGACGCGATGGCCCGGCTTGGTGTTGATGCAGCGGCGAATGTCCTGCAGCGCCGTCGCATAGTTTCGGGTCGTGCCTGTGACCATTGCATCCGCGTCACCGACGGCCACCATCGTCGCGGCGAAGTGATTGCGGTCGTTGTGGATCAGGCGCTGCACGTCCCGCAACAGGAAGCCTTTTCGCTGCAGGCGCTCGTAAAGATGATCGATATAGGCGTCCACGCGCGTCGAGATGCGTGCGTTGACGATTTCGATGTTCGGCCGTTCGAGGTCGATTCCTGCCTTCTCCGCCGTCGTTCTTATTACGTCATCGCGCCCGAGCAGGATGGCAGTACCGAGTTGGTGATGGGCAAAGGAGACGGCCGCCCGCATCACCTGCTCCTCCTCGGCCTCGGCGAAGACGACACGTTTGGGGAAGCGGCGCACGCGCTCGTAGATGCCTTGCGTCGTCGCCGCGATCGGGTCGCGCCGTGCCGATAGTTCCCGCGCATAGGCGGCAAGGTCAGGAATATTCCGCTGTGCCACGCCGCTCTCCATCGCGGCTTCCGCAACCGCGACCGGAATGGCTGAAATCAGCCGCGGATCGAACGGCACGGGGATGATGTACTGGGATCCGAATATCGGGCGGTTGCCCTGGTAGGCGGCCGCGACATCGTCCGGCACGTCCTCGCGCGCCAGACTTGCCAGCGCTCGCACGGCGGCGATCTTCATCGCATCGTTGATTTGTGTCGCCCGCACGTCCAGCGCACCACGGAAGATATAGGGGAACCCGAGGACGTTGTTGACCTGGTTCGGATAGTCGGAACGGCCGGTCGCCATGATGGCGTCGTCGCGGATGCGGGCCACTTCCTCCGGCGTGATCTCCGGGTCGGGATTGGCCATGGCGAAGATGATCGGCCTGTCGGCCATCGAACGGATCATCTCCTCCGAGAAGGCACCCTTCTGCGACAGTCCGAACACGACATCCGCACCGTCCATCGCCTCCGCCAGCGTCCGCTTGTCCGTCTTGGCGGCATGAGCGGATTTCCACTGGTTCATTCCCTCGGCGCGGCCCTGGTAGATGACCCCCTTGGTGTCGCAGAGGATGATGTTGTCCGCGTTGAAGCCCATGGCCTTGATGAGTTCGACGCAGGCGATCGCGGCAGCGCCGGCGCCGTTGCAGATGAGCCGGGTATTTTTGAGGTCCCGCCCAGTCAGTTCCAGGGCATTGACCAGGCCGGCGGCAGCAATGATCGCGGTCCCGTGCTGGTCGTCGTGGAAGACGGGAATGTCCATCATCTCGCGCAGGCGGCTCTCGATGATGAAGCATTCGGGCGCCTTGATGTCCTCGAGATTGATGCCGCCGAAGGAGGGGCCGAGGAAGCGGACGC
The DNA here is from genome assembly GCF_044142885.1 of Pseudorhizobium flavum. Lineage (NCBI taxonomy): Bacteria > Pseudomonadati > Pseudomonadota > Alphaproteobacteria > Hyphomicrobiales > Rhizobiaceae > Pseudorhizobium > Pseudorhizobium flavum. The sequence goes on along the minus strand of NZ_JBIOKZ010000001.1, from coordinate 610,033 downwards.
AGTTGACGAACTCGTCGACATTTTCCGTGTCCACTTCCAGGTCGATGGAGTCGACATCGGCGAAGCGCTTGAAGAGAACGGCCTTGCCCTCCATGACCGGCTTCGACGCCAGAGCGCCGAGATTGCCAAGACCCAGGATCGCCGTGCCGTTGGAGATCACTGCCACCATGTTGCCACGGGTGGTATAGTCGTAGGCGGTGGCAGGATCGGCGGCGATTGCCTTGACCGGCACCGCGACACCGGGGGAGTAGGCCAGAGACAGATCCCGCTGCGTCGCCATCGGCTTGGTTGGGTTGATCTCCAGCTTGCCGGGCCTGCCCTCGGCATGGAAGGCGAGCGCTTCGCTTTCCGTTACGGATGTGCGCGTTCGGGCGGCCTTCTCATTCACTGGCATTCCTCCTCCCAGCTTCCTGTGGGCAGCCGTTCTTCTGGCTGCGGCGGCTGTTGTCTTTCCGGGGCCAACATCGATAGTGTCGGCAATTCCCCTGCGCAACAAAAAACCGGTTCCGTGACGCAATTCGAAAGATTCTCCATCGACGCGCTGACCACGGCTGAGCTGGCGACGGCAGAAAGCCGCGCATCGGCAACGCCGATGATGGAGCAGTATATCGAGATCAAGGCGAACAACCCGGATTCGCTCCTCTTCTACCGGATGGGAGACTTCTACGAGCTCTTTTTCGAAGATGCGGTGGAGGCGTCCCGGGCGCTGGGGATCACCCTGACCCGACGCGGACAGCACATGGGCCAGGACATCCCCATGTGCGGCGTTCCCATCCACGCCGCCGACGACTACCTGCAAAAGCTCATTTCGCTCGGCTTCCGGGTGGCGGTGTGCGAGCAGGTCGAGGATCCGGCAGAGGCGAAGAAGCGCGGTTCGAAATCGGTGGTGAAGCGCGACGTCGTCCGGCTCGTGACGCCGGGAACGCTGACCGAGGAAAAGCTGCTTTCTCCCTCGGAACCAAACTACCTGATGGCGCTCGCACGTATTCGTGGCGGAGCCGATCCTCAGCTGGCGCTAGCCTGGATCGACATCTCGACCGGCGTCTTCCGGCTCGCCGAGACCGATCAGTCGCGACTTCTCGCCGACATCCTGCGGATCGATCCACGCGAACTGATCGTGCCGGACACCATGTTCCACGATGCCGAACTGAAGCCGGTGTTCGACGTTCTGGGCAAGGTTGCGGTCCCGCAGCCGAGCGTTCTCTTCGACAGCGCCAGCGCCGAAGGGCGCATTGCCCGCTATTTCAGTGTCGGCACCCTTGACGGTTTCGGCAGCTTTTCCCGGGCAGAAATGGCGGCGGCTGCGGCCGCGGTCGCTTATGTGGAGAAGACGCAGATATCCGAGCGGCCACCACTTGGCATCCCCGAGCGCGAGAGCGCCGCCTCGACGCTCTTCATAGACCCGGCCACCCGCGGCAATCTGGAACTGACGCGGACCCTGTCCGGAGACCGGGACGGCACCCTGCTAAAGGCCATCGACCGGACCGTGACCGGTGGCGGCGCCCGCCTGCTCGTCGAGCGACTGATGTCACCGTTGACCGACTCGGTGCAGATCAACCGAAGGCTGGATTCGATCTCCTTCCTGATAGATGAGCCGTCACTCTGCTCGGAGCTCCGGACGACCTTAAAGCATGTTCCGGACATGCCGCGGGCCCTTTCGCGCCTTGCGCTCGATCGGGGCGGCCCGCGTGACCTGGGCGCGATACGTCGCGGCCTCGAGGTGGCCCGCGCCGTCGCATCGTTCCTCGAGAAATCGATGCTGCCGGAGGAACTGGGAACAGCGCTGGAGGATATCCGTTCCCTCCCGCCAAACCTGGAGCAGCGGCTCGCAGAGACGCTGGCCGAGGACCTGCCGCTCCTGAAGCGCGACGGCGGCTTCCTGCGCGAAGGCGCCGATGCGGAACTCGACGAGGCGCGTGCATTGCGCGATCAGTCGCGACGGGTTATCGCCGGCCTACAGCTGCAATATGCCGAGGAAACCGGCATCCGATCGCTCAAGATCAAGCACAACAACGTACTCGGCTACTTCATAGAGGTGACGGCAGGGAACGCCGCGCCGATGACCGACAGCCCGGAGGCGAAGGCGCGCTTTATCCATCGCCAAACGATGGCGAACGCCATGCGCTTCACCACCACCGAGCTGGCCGATCTGGAGAGCCGGATTGCCAACGCCGCCGACCGCGCGCTGGCTATCGAGCTGGCGGCCTTCGATCGTATGGTCGAGGCGGTGACCGGTGAGGCCGAGGCCATCAAGAAGGGCGCGCGTGCAATCGCCGTCATCGACGTGGCAGCGGCTCTGGCCATACTCGCGGAAGAATGGAGCTATCGCCGTCCGACAGTGGATGCGTCCCGTATGTTTGCGATCGAAGGCGGCCGCCATCCGGTCGTGGAGCAGGCGCTGCGGCGGCAGTCGGAAGGTCCCTTCATTGCCAATGACTGCGATCTCTCGCCGTCGCAGGAAGGGGAGTTCGGGGCTCTCTGGCTGCTGACAGGCCCCAACATGGGGGGCAAGTCGACATTCCTTCGGCAGAATGCGCTGATCGCCATCCTCGCCCAGATGGGGTCCTTTGTTCCGGCGTCGTCCGCGCATATCGGGGTGGTCGACAGGCTGTTTTCACGCGTCGGAGCCTCCGATGATCTCGCCCGGGGCCGGTCCACCTTCATGGTGGAGATGGTCGAGACGGCTGCCATCCTCAACCAGGCGACCGATCGCTCGCTGGTCATTCTCGATGAGATCGGCCGGGGAACGGCCACCTTTGACGGTCTCTCCATTGCATGGGCGGCGGTCGAGCATCTGCATGAGGTCAACCGCTGCCGCGGGCTCTTCGCTACCCATTTCCACGAGCTGACGGTTCTGTCGGAGAAGCTGAACCGGCTTTCCAATGCCACGATGCGGGTCAAGGAATGGGATGGAGAAGTGGTCTTCCTCCATGAAGTCGGACCGGGTGCCGCAGACCGCTCCTATGGCATTCAGGTTGCCCGTCTTGCCGGCCTGCCTGCCTCTGTGGTCGCGCGGGCAAGGGACGTGCTGACGAAGCTGGAGGATTCCGACCGAAAGAACCCGGCGAGCCAGCTAATCGATGACCTGCCGCTGTTTCAGGTGGCCGTCCGGCGCGAGGAGCAGCGGAGGGTAGGGCCATCCAGGGTGGAAGAAGCCTTGAAGGCGATCAATCCGGACGACATGACACCGCGCGAGGCGCTCGAGGCGCTTTATCTGCTGCGCAAGCAACTGCCTCGTCACTGAAAATACCGGAAACTCTCCGGCACACGAAGTGTGAACGGGGAATGATGATTAGTATTGGCCAGTCCGTAGCGGAGCGGATATAGGCTCCATTCAGGCCGGCATCAGCGGGATAAAATGGTTCAGGACGCGATCGATCTCTCCGACATCCTCGACGTGGAAGCGCTGCGGGCAGATTGTCTTGCGGCTCTGCAGGACGAAGGCAAGTCGGCACTGGATCGGCGCGCTGCGGTGCTTGCGGTGTTGAGGAGTGCCAGCACCGAGGGCCGGAAGAAGATCCGCCGGCTGCTGGACGAGGATGGCGGTGGTCTCGCCTGCGCCCAGCGCCTTTCATGGCTGCAGGACCAGGTGATCCAGGTCCTGCATGTGGCGGTGGCAGAGACCCTCCAACCGGAGGCAAGCAGCATCGCGGTCGCGGCTGTTGGTGGATATGGCCGTGACACCCTGGCACCCGGTTCGGATATCGACCTGCTCTTCCTGCTGCCTGCAAAGAATTCCGACGCCATGCGGAAGGCGATCGAATTCTTGCTCTATGTCCTCTGGGACATGGGCTTCAAGGTCGGCCATGCAACCCGCACGGTGGAGGAGTGCATCCGTCTTTCCAAGACGGACATGACGATCCGCACGGCGATCCTCGAAAGTCGCTATGTCTGCGGCGCCGCGGCGCTGGTGGCGGAGCTGGAGAAGCGGTTCGATGCGGAGATCGTCGCCGGAACGGGTGAGGAGTTCGTCGCCGCCAAGCTGGCGGAACGTGATCTGCGCCACCAGAAATCTGGCGACACCCGCTATCTGGTGGAGCCGAACGTCAAGGAAGGCAAGGGCGGCCTGCGAGACCTTCATACGCTCTTCTGGATCGCCAAGTACTACTACCGAATCCGCAACGCGCAGGAACTGATCAAGCTGGGCGTCCTCTCTCGCCATGAATGGAAGGTCTTCCGGAAGTCGGAAGATTTCCTTTGGGCTGTTCGCTGCCACATGCACTTTTTGACAGGCAAGGCGGAGGAGCGGCTTTCCTTCGACATCCAGCGCGAGATCGCCGAAAGTCTCGGCTATCATTCGCGGCCAGGCCTTTCTGCCGTCGAGCGCTTCATGAAGCACTACTTCCTGGTGGCAAAGGACGTCGGCGACCTGACCCGGATTTTCTGCGCGGCGCTTGAGGACGAGCAGGCAAAGGAAGCACCAGGCCTGAAGCGGGTGATCTCGCGCTTCACCAAGCGTGTGCACAAGATTCCCGGAACCGTGGAGTTCGTCCAGGATCGCGGCAGGATCACCCTGGTTGATCCCGATGTCTTCAAGCGCGATCCCGTCAACATCATCCGCTTTTTCCACGTTGCTGACATCCATGGGCTTGAGTTTCATCCGGATGCACTGAAACGCGTCACCCGTTCGCTCTCCCTCATCGGCAACGAGGTGAGGGAGGATGAGGAGGCCAATCGCCTCTTTCTGTCGATGCTGACATCTCGCCGGCAACCTGCGCTGATGCTGCGCCGCATGAACGAGGCCGGCGTGCTGGGGCGGTTCATCCCCGATTTTGGTCGGATCGTCTCGATGATGCAGTTCAACATGTATCACCACTATACGGTGGATGAGCATCTGATCCGTTCTGTCGATGCTCTGTCGGAGGTAGACAATGGCAGGGCGGCGGATATCCATCCGCTTGCCAACAAGCTGATGCCCTCGGTCGAGGAGCGGGAGGCTCTCTACGTCGCTGTCCTGCTTCACGACATCGCCAAGGGGCGGCAGGAGGATCATTCCGTTGCAGGCGCGCGCATCGCCCGTAAGCTCTGCCCCCGCTTCGGCCTCAACACCAAGCAGACGGAACTGGTCGCCTGGCTGATCGAGGAACATCTGCTGATGTCGATGACAGCCCAGACCCGCGACCTCCACGATCGCAAGACGATCACGGACTTCGCCGAGAAGGTCCAGTCCATGGACCGGCTGAAGCTTCTACTGATCCTGACGATCTGCGACATCCGTGCGGTCGGCCCGGGTGTCTGGAACGGCTGGAAGGGGCAATTGCTGCGCACGCTCTACTACGAAACCGAGCTTCTCCTTTCCGGCGGCTTCTCGGAACTTTCGCGCAAGGAGCGCGCCCAGCAGGCCGAGCAGGAGCTCTACGACGCACTTGCTGACTGGAACCAGAAGGACCGGCGGGTCTATTCGCGGCTGCATTATCCGCCCTACCTTCTGTCGGTGCCGCTGGAAGACCAGGTTCGCCATACCCGCTTCATACGTGAGGCCGATCAGAAGCGGCAGGCACTTGCGACCACGGTCAGGACCCATTCATTCCACGCCATCACCGAGATCACCGTCCTCGCACCGGACCATCCCCGGCTGCTTTCCGTCATCGCAGGGGCCTGCTCCGCAGCCGGAGCCAATATCGCCGACGCGCAAATCTTTACGACGTCCGATGGGCGCGCGCTCGACACGATCCTCATCAATCGCGAGTTCCCGGTCGATGAAGACGAGCTTCGCCGGGCGGCCACGATCGGGCGGATGATCGAGGACGTGCTTTCGGGGAAGAAGCGTTTGCCGGAGGTGATCGCTACGCGCGCGAAGGCAAGGCGACGCAACAAGATGTTCGACATCCCGCCCTCGGTGATCATCTCCAACGGCCTGTCGAACAAGTTCACCGTCGTCGAGGTCGAGTGCCTCGACCGTCCGGGACTTCTGGCGGAAATCACCGCTGTTCTCGCGGACCTGTCGCTCGACATCCACTCGGCGCGTATCACCACCTTTGGCGAGAAGGTGATTGATACCTTCTACGTGACCGATCTGCTTGGTACGAAAATCACCAACGAGAACCGGCAGGGCAATATTTCAGCACGCTTGAAGGCAGTGATGGCCGAGCAGGAGGACGAGCTGCGGAGCGGCATGCCCTCCGGAATCATCGCGCCGGCTCCCATGCCCGCCCGGCGGGTTCAAGCCGCTCCGCGTCGACCAAAGGCCGACGCATGAGCCTCGTCCGCAAGTTCGCAACGGTCGGTGGTGCAACCCTCGGCAGCCGTATCTTCGGCTTTGCCCGCGAAACGATGATGGCGGCCGCGCTCGGCACCGGCCCGATGGCGGACGTCTTCTACGCGGCATTTCGTTTTCCCAACCTCTTCCGGCGGTTGTTTGCCGAGGGAGCGTTCAACGCCGCCTTTGTCCCGCTCTTTTCCAAGGAGATCGAGACGCACGGGGTGGAAGGTGCCAAGCGGTTCTCCGAGGAGGTCTTCGGCGTCCTGTTCTCGGCCCTGCTGCTGATCACCATTGCCATGGAACTGGCCATGCCCTGGCTGGTGGATTGGATTATCGCTCCGGGCTTTGCCGGTGACGCGGAGAAATCCGCGCTCACGGTCCGGCTGGCAGTCGTGATGTTCCCCTATCTCATGTGCATGTCGCTGACGGCGATGATGAGCGGCATGCTGAATTCGCTTCATCATTTCTTTGCCGCCGCGATCGCGCCGGTCTTCCTCAACGTGGTGATGATCGCAGCGCTCGCCTATGCGTGGTGGAGCGGAGCCGATCCCCTGGCGACTGCCTGGTATCTCTCCTGGAGTGTCCTCGTCGCCGGCGTGCTCCAGCTTTCCGTGGTCTACTTCGGTGTTCGTCACGCGGGCATCAGCATCGGATTTCGTCGCCCGCGTATGACGCCCAACGTCAAGCGCCTTCTGGTTCTTGCCGTGCCCGCGGCGATCACCGGCGGGATCACGCAGATCAACCAGATCATCGGCCAGGCAATCGCATCCGGCAAGGAAGGGGCGATCGCCGCGCTTCAATACGCCGACCGCATCTATCAGTTGCCGTTGGGTGTGGTCGGCGTGGCGGTGGGCGTGGTCCTGCTGCCGGAACTGTCCCGGGCGTTGAAGGCGGGCCACATGAAGGAGGCAGCCGGCATTCAGAACCGGTCGCTCGAGTTCGTTCTGTTCATGACCCTGCCGGCGGCTGCGGGGCTCTGGGTTCTGTCCGAACCGATCATCCGCGTCCTCTATGAGCGCGGAGCATTTTCTGCGGAGAACACGACAGTGGTGGCCTCGATCCTGGCCATCTACGGCATCGGGCTTCCGGGCTTTGTTATGATCAAGGCGCTGCAGCCGGGATTTTATGCGCGGGAAGATACGCGCACGCCCATGCGGTTCACAATCATCTCGGTGATTGTCAATTCGGGGCTGGCAATCACGCTTTTCCCGATCCTGGCGGAGCGCGGCATTGCTACTGCCGAGGCGGCCGCAGGCTGGATCAACACGATCCTGCTTTTCTCCACCCTGCTCTGGCGAGGGGATCTCGTTTGGGAATGGGCGCTCCTGCGTCGAACGCTGTTGCTCATCGTGTCCGCGGGCGTGATGGCTGCAACACTGATCTATGCGCTGCCATATGCGTCGCCTTGGCTCTTGCCGCAGGTGCCGCTTCTGCAGCAGATCGCAGCACTTGCCGCACTGATCGGGCTAGCGGTCGCGGTCTATTTCCCGGTTGCCTTCCTCATCGGCGGTGCCGAAATCGGCATGATCCGCAGGAACCTCAGGCGAACGCGCCCGAAGGGCTAGCGGTCACTTCCGACGTCCGCAGTGAGCCCAACGGCGCTTTGGCCCGATATCCACGTGCACTAGTCCATTGCAATATCGGCCGATGCCGCCGATACCTGGGGCGCTGGCAGCGACCGCCAGAATCTTCTTCTCGGACACACCCGGGACGCGGATATCGGCGGCGTAGCAGTTGCTATGCTGCGAGCGGCCGGAGCGTGGGCGGTGGCCGGACGTAACGACCGGCCTCTTGCCCGTGTGGACCGCGATATGGGCCAGGATGGCCTTCAGCTTGGATGGGAAGCAACTGGTCCTGACGCTGACCCGCTGGACCGTATAGGCAGCTGTATAATCGTGCTTGAAGATATTGCCGCGGCGCTTCTGTGAGTTGTCGGCTTCAGCAACACCGCTCAGGCCGACCGAGAGTAGAGAGGCAAGCGCGACACGAAGAACAATGCGCATGGTATCCCCCTATGGTTGGCTCAAAATCATCTTGAGCCTTCTTAGGTGGGCCGGAAAATGGTTCCAGAAAGTGTCGCAAATATGAAGGAATATTCTGCGGGCGTTGATGGCGTTGTTTGTTGGCTCGGGTGTTCGTGCACCGCGCGGCTTCGATAGCGGAAGAAATTTTCGAAAGGCAAAAGGAATCAGTGCTCAAGGCGACGCATTGGAAGCTATGCAAAATCGACGCACGCAAGACAGAATATGCCAAAAAATGCGGCGGCATTCGACGAGGTCGCCGGTTTTTGAGTAACTCATGACGAGGCGGAGAGGCGAGTATGTGGCAAAAATGAGGCAGAAACTTGTCCCGCTGGCTCTTCGCGATCTACTTGATCGGTGCGGCAGGGGAGTGCATAAGCCCGACCGTTAGCAACATGGCCCACTGGGCCTGGGGCCCTCCACCAGCCTATTGAGGACAAGATGAATACCTTCCAGCCGCTCGTGTTTTCCGGCGTGCAGCCAACAGGCAACCTGCATCTCGGCAATTACCTCGGGGCCATCCGGAAATTCGTGGCTCTCCAAGAGAACAACGACTGCATTTATTGCGTCGTCGATTTGCACGCGATCACCGCGCAGTTGGTTCATGATGATCTGCGCAATCAGATTCGCTCTATCGCGGCCGCGTTCATCGCATCCGGTGTCGATCCCGTGAAGCATATTGTCTTCAACCAGTCGGCAGTGCCGCAGCATGCGGAACTGGCATGGATATTCAACTGCGTCGCCCGCATCGGCTGGATGAACCGCATGACGCAGTTCAAGGACAAGGCCGGCAAGGACCGTGAGAATGCCTCCCTTGGCCTCCTTGCCTATCCGAGCCTGATGGCGGCCGACATCCTTGTCTACCGTGCCACGCACGTGCCGGTGGGCGATGACCAGAAGCAGCATCTCGAACTGGCGCGGGATATCGCTCAGAAGTTCAACATCGATTTTCAGGACAAGATCCGCGCAGCCGGCACCGGCGTCGACACGGTCGTCGGCGAGGAGCCTATCCATGGATATTTCCCGCTGGTGGAGCCCCTGATCGAAGGTCCGGCGCCCCGCGTCATGTCGCTGAAGGACGGTACGAAGAAGATGTCCAAGTCCGATCCGTCGGACCTTTCGCGCATCAACCTCATGGACGACGCCGACGCGATCCTGAAAAAGATCCGCAAGGCGAAGACCGATCCCGATTCGCTGCCCTCGGAGGTTGACGGCCTTAAAGGTCGCCCTGAAGCGGACAATCTTGTCGGGATCTATGCGGCACTGGCGGACCGAAAGAAGGAAGATGTGCTGAAGGAGTTTGGCGGACAGCAGTTCTCGGCGTTCAAGCCGGCCCTTGCCGATCTCGCGGTCCATGTCCTCTCGCCGATCACCGGCGAGATGCGGCGGCTGATGGACGACACCACGCACATTGATGCTATCCTTCGCGACGGTGGTGAACGGGCCCGGGCGCGGGCATCGAAGGTGATGGGCGACGTCTTCGACATCATAGGCTTCCTGCGCTGAGCGTGCGGCTTCGTCGCAATCGCCCCGGTTTTAATTTCGTCGCGTTCGTATAAATTCCGCGGCTCGACCGTCCGCGTCGAGCTTCGGGAGGAAGGGGGCTGCCATGGTTTCAAAACGCCTATCTCGACTTGAGGGACACCGCCGCAAGTTCATGGCGATCATCGACGGCACGCCGGAATGCGAAAGGGCTGTGCACTACGCCGGGCGCCGCGCCAAGAATTCCAATGGCGGGCTTGTCTTGCTGTTCGTCATCCCGGAAGGGGACTTTCAGCAGTGGCTGGGCGTCGAGGCGATCATGCGCGCCGAAGCCCGCGAGGAGGCCGAGGCCATCATGGCCAAGGCTGCCCAGAAGGTGCGCGAATCGATCGGCATCGACCCGGAAGTGGTGATCCGGGAAGGCAATGCCACGGATGAGATCAATGATCTGGTCGAAGAGGACCGGGATATCGCCATCCTTGTTCTTGCGGCAGCCTCGGCCAAGGAAGGTCCCGGCCCCCTCGTGTCCGCCATTGCGGGCAGAGGCGCCGTGTTTCCCATTCCCGTCACCGTTCTGCCCGACAGTCTGTCCGACGAGGAGATCGACGCACTGTGCTGAGGCGCTTGACGGCAGGGATCGAAAAGCGCACTTGAACCGAAAGGTGATCGGGATTATCTTCTTTGGAAGAATTCTAAACTAAGTGCCGTGCGCACTTCGGAGAAGCGAAATGTTCATTCAGACCGAGGCAACGCCGAACCCGGCAACCCTGAAGTTCCTGCCCGGCAAGGTGGTCATGGAAAAGGGCACTGCGGACTTCCGCAATGCTGGCGAGGCGGAAGCATCGCCCCTCGCCTCGCGCCTTTTCGCAGTTCCTGGAGTGACCGGCGTCTATTTCGGCTACGACTTCATCACCGTGACGAAGGAGAGTGGTGAGTGGCAGCACTTGAAGCCCGCCATCCTCGGCTCGATCATGGAGCACTTCATGTCCGGTCAGCCGGTCATGGGCGGTGGCACAAGCACAGCCGAAGCCTTCGACGAAGAGGGCGAGTTCTATGACGAAGGAGACGAGACGATCGTCGCTACGATCAAGGAGCTGCTCGAAACTCGCGTCCGGCCTGCTGTTGCCCAGGATGGTGGCGACATCACCTTCAAGGGCTTCAAGGACGGTACTGTCTACCTGAACATGAAGGGAGCATGCTCTGGCTGCCCGTCGTCCACCGCGACCCTGAAGCACGGCGTGCACAACCTGCTTCGTCACTTCGTCCCGGAAGTCCAGTCGGTCGAAGCTCTCTAAGGCTGTCGGCTGTCGATGCTCCTCCTGGCCATTGATACCGCCGGGGCCGATTGTTCCGCGGCGGTCTATGACACATCCTCCTGCAAGATCCTCGGTTCCGTCGTCGACAACATCGGCAAAGGGCATGCGGAACGGCTGATGGCCGCGATCGACGAGGCGCTAGCCCAGGCCGGTCGGCCCCTTTCCGATGTCGGACGGATCGCGGTTGTCGTTGGACCCGGCTCCTTCACGGGAATTCGGGTCGGCGTCGCGGCGGCGCGCGGGCTCGCGCTTTCCCTAGGTGTGCAGGCAGTCGGGGTAACGACCCTTGAGGTGCTTGCCCACGCCTTCCTCGATGGAGGACATTCCGGCCCGGTGGTCGCTGCGATGGATGCCAAGCGCGGCGAACTTTATGTCCAGGCTTTCGCTGCCGATGGGAACTCGCTGGGGGAGCCGCAGGCGCTTCCGCCGCAGGCCGCGAGAGATCTGGCAGCTTCGCTTTCCGCCGATCTGACGGGATCGGGACGTGATCTTGCCATGGGTGGGGAAGCATCCGCTGGTGCCGATCGCTTCGATATCTCGATCATCGCGCGACTGGGGGCGGCAAAGCCCCTGGACGCGGCGCGTCCGAAGCCGCTTTACCTGCGTGGGCCGGATGCCAAGCCGCAGACCGGCTACGCGCTTGCCAGGGCTTGATTGCGATGCTGGAAGAATATCTCCAGTGGAAGCCCTTTTTCGAGATTGTTCCGCTCGAGAACCAGGACTGCCGTGAGATATCCGAGCTCCACGGTCAGCGGTTTCCACGTCAGTGGAACGACGGCGAATTTCTCGGCCTGTTGCTGCAGCCGAACGTCTTCGGCTTCATCGCCCGCCAGACCAATGCGTTCTTCTCCCGTCCGGCGGCGGGCTTCGTGTTGGCGCGAGAGACTGCCGGCGAAGCGGAGATATTGACGATAGCGGTCGCCGAGCGATTTGCAGGGGCGGGCTTGGGTTGGCGCCTCATGCAGGCGGCCCTGCGCGAGGCCGAGCAGCGAGGCGCGGAAGAAATCTTCCTGGAGGTCGAGGCTGCCAACGAGCCGGCGGTCCGGCTGTATCGGAAGCTCGACTTCGTGACCGTCGCCGAACGTCCCGCTTACTACGAAAGCGCCGGTGGGGAGCGGTCGTCGGCGCTTGTCATGAAGCGCGATCTTCGCTAGTTCCATCAGTTAGATAACGAGAGGCGGCAACGTCATGACAGATCTTTCCAAGACACTGGAAGAACTGTGCGCCGACAAGGGCATGCGCATGACGGAGCAGCGCCGGGTCATTGCGCGCATCCTCCAGGAATCCGATGACCATCCCGATGTTGAGGAACTCTATCGCCGCTCCTCGACCGTAGATCCTCGTATATCGCTCTCAACGGTCTATCGGACTGTGAAGCTGTTCGAGGACGAGGGCATCATCGAGAAGCATGATTTCCGGGATGGTCGCGCGCGTTATGAGACCGTGCCCGAGGAACATCACGATCACATGATCGACGTCGAAACCGGGTCCGTCATCGAGTTTCATTCGCCTGAAATCGAGGCGCTGCAGGAGCGTATTGCCCGCGAGCATGGCTTCCGCCTCGTCGGGCATCGGCTGGAGCTCTACGGTGTGCCGCTCGACAAGGGCGACGCTTGATCACCTGGTTGCGGATCGGCTTCGTCGTCGTCTCGCTTGCGGCAGTCACGCTGGTGCTCCTGCCTCTCCAAGTCGTCGGGCTGGCATTCGACCTGAGGCTCCGCCGCTACGTCCCGCGATACTGGCACCGCGCCGCCTGCCGCCTGCTCGGCATCCGCATCCACGTTCACGGCAAGCCGGAGCCGCGCCGGCCGCTGATGCTCGCCGCCAACCATGCCTCGTGGAAGGACATCCTGGTTCTCGGCGCGATCGCCGACGTTGCCTTCATCGCCAAGTCTGAAGTCGCCGACTGGCCAGTTTTCGGGCTTCTCGCCAAGCTGCAGAAGACGATCTTCGTGGCGCGGGAGCAGAAGCGCCAGGCCGGCCGCCAGGTGAACGAGATCGCCGAGCGTATGAAGGCGGGTGAAGTCGTCGTGCTCTTCCCGGAAGGCACGACGTCAGACGGCAATCGGGTGCTGGAGATAAAGTCGTCGCTTTTCGGCGCTGCCGCGGCGGCCGTGCCGCAGGTGCCGGGCAATGTCGTCCATGTCCAACCGGTCGCCATCGCCTATACGCGGGTGCACGGCATGGCAATGGGACGGTATCACAGGCCCATTGCAGCTTGGCCGGGCGACATTGAGCTGGTGCCACACCTGATCGGCGTGCTCAAGGCGCAGGCGATTGATGTCGACATCTCCTTCGGACAGACAGTCGAGTTTCGAGCCGGCGACAACCGCAAGCTGTTGAGTGCAGCGGTCGCCGCGCAGATCCGGCGCATGCTGCTTACTCGACTTCGCGGTCGCGAGGCCGGATAAACCCTTCTATTGCGGGCCGTCTTGCGGTAAAGAGCCCGCCCATGAGCAACGACACCGCAACAACTCCTCCGGCCGCAGACAAGGCAGGCGCCGCCAATACCCGCAAGGTATTCATCAAGACCTATGGCTGCCAGATGAACGTCTACGATTCCGTGCGCATGGGCGACGCGCTTGCCGGTGACGGCTATGTTCCGACCGATGCCATGGAAGAAGCGGACCTGATCCTGCTGAACACCTGCCATATCCGGGAGAAGGCTGCGGAGAAGGTCTACTCCGCGCTGGGACGGCTGCGGGACATGAAACAGGCCCGCAAGGCGGACGGGCAGGAATTGATGATCGGCGTCACCGGCTGTGTCGCGCAGGCGGAAGGGGAAGAAATCCTCAGGCGTGCTCCCGCAGTCGACGTGGTTGTCGGGCCGCAAACCTATCATCGGCTTCCCGAGGCGCTGCGGCGTGCAAGAGAGGGCACGCGGGTCGTCGATACCGACTACGCGGTCGAGGACAAGTTCGAGCACCTGCCGGCGACCGAGAAGGCGCGGATTCGCGCCCGCGGCGTTACGGCATTTCTCACCGTTCAGGAAGGCTGTGACAAGTTCTGCACCTTCTGCGTAGTGCCCTACACGCGTGGTGCGGAGGTCTCGCGACCCTTGCACCAGATCATCGACGAGGCCCGCCGTCTGGCAGATGCCGGGGTGCGCGAGATCACGCTCCTCGGCCAGAACGTCAATGCATGGCACGGCGAGGGTCCGGATGGCCGGGAATGGGGATTGGGTGACCTGCTCTATCGCCTGGCCGAGGTTCCGGGCCTTGCCCGCTTGCGCTACACCACCAGCCATCCGCGCGACATGGACGATCGCTTGATCGATGCTCACAGGGATCTGCGCGCGCTGATGCCCTATCTGCATCTTCCCGTTCAGTCCGGCTCGGATCGCATCCTCAAGGCGATGAACCGGCGTCACACGGCGTCGGAATACCTGCGCCTGATCGACCGAATCCGCACGGCGCGGCCGGATATTGCCATGTCCGGCGATTTCATCGTTGGCTTCCCCGGAGAGACCGATGTCGACTTCGAGGATACGCTGCGGATCGTTCAGGCGGTCGGCTATGCCCAGGCCTTCTCGTTCAAGTATTCCACCCGTCCCGGCACGCCCGGCGCCGACCTTCCCGATCAGGTTCCCGAGGACGTGAAGTCGGAACGGCTTGAAAGATTGCAGACCCTCCTCTTGAAACAGCAGGCGGAGTTCGCCAAATCCTGCGTTGGAAAGGTCATCGACCTGTTGCTGGAAAAGCCTGGCCGGAACGAGGGTCAGGTGATCGGAAGATCGCCCTGGCTGCAGTCTGTGAATGTTGATGCAAAAACATCGCAGATAGGTGACATTATTCCGGTACGAATCATCGGAACGGGGCCGAACAGCTTGTTTGCCGAGCCCGTACGGGATGTAATCATAGCCTGAACCCACTGGCGAGGAGCTTGCCTACTTGAACGGACACGAACTGGTTTCTTCACCCGCGCGTCAAACCCGAACCGCTGCGCCCGATGCCAACCACTTCGTGCTGACATTCGAGAACAACAGGTTGGCGAGCGAACTCTTCGGACAATTCGACCAGAATCTGAAATTGCTCGAGGAGCGGCTGCATGTCGATGCCCGCGCCAGGGGCAATTCCGTATCGATCTCCGGCGATGTCACGGCGACCAACCAGGCGCGTCGCGCCCTCGACTACCTCTACGAGCGGCTCCAGAAGGGCGACAGCGTCGAGGCTTCGGATGTCGAAGGGGCGATCCGCATGGCTGTTGCGGCGGACGACCAGCTGCAGTTGCCGACCATGGAGCGCAAGGCGAAGCTGTCCATGGCGCAGATTTCTACGCGCAAGAAGACGATCGTTGCACGTACCCCTACCCAGGATACATACATTCGGGCGCTCGAGCGGGCGGAACTCGTCTTCGGCGTCGGCCCGGCCGGCACGGGCAAAACCTATCTCGCCGTAGCGCACGCGGCCCAGTTGCTCGAGCGCGGCGCCGTGGATCGAATCATCCTTTCCCGTCCGGCTGTTGAAGCGGGGGAACGACTGGGCTTCCTGCCCGGCGACATGAAGGAGAAGGTCGATCCCTACCTGCGGCCGCTCTACGACGCGCTTTACGACATGATACCGGGCGACAAGGTGGAGCGTGCGATCACCGCCGGCGTCATCGAAATCGCCCCGCTCGCCTTCATGCGCGGGCGCACGCTCTCCAATGCGGCTGTTATCCTCGACGAAGCCCAGAACACGACATCGATGCAGATGAAGATGTTCCTGACCCGCCTCGGCGAGAATGCGCGGATGATCATTACCGGTGATCCGAGCCAGGTGGACCTTCCGCGCGGCGTCAAGTCCGGTCTCGTGGAAGCCTTGCATGTCTTGAAGGGGGTGGAGGGGATATCCGTGACCCGCTTCAAGGACATCGACGTGGTGCGCCACCCGCTCGTCGGGCGGATCGTCCAGGCCTATGACGCCCAGTACGCTGTTCACGAGGAAAGCGAGGAAGTCGACCGGTAAGGTGCCGATCGCAGTCTGATGCCGCAATTGGATATACAGGTTAGCGTCGAGGAGACCGGGTGGTCCTCGGAAGAGGAACTGGCGAAGCAGGCCGCCACCGTCCTCTCGGTTGCAGCAGATTATCTGGCCGATGCGGAAGGGCAGCCCTTTCCCGCTTACCCTGTTGAAGTCTCGATCGTCTTCACGAGCGATGAAGAGATCCGCGCCATCAATGCCGAGTGGCGAGGCAAGGACAAGCCGACCAATGTCCTCTCGTTCCCTGCTTTCCCGATCGCGCCGGGCAAGATGCCGGGCCCGATGCTGGGTGACATTGTACTGGCCCGGGAGACAGTCGAGAGGGAAGCCGCGGAGCTCGACAAGAGCTTCCACGCGCATTTGACGCATCTGCTGGCGCATGGCTTCCTGCACCTGTTCGGCTATGACCACATGGAAAATGACGAAGCCGAACGGATGGAGGCGACGGAGACTCGCATTTTGGCCAAGCTTGGCCTATCTGATCCCTATGCGGGACAAGACCCGATCAATGACCTGGAACGATGAACGACATATCGACCATTGCTGCCCATGAGGGCAAGTCCGGTTCGGACACTTCCTCGGAAGAAGACAGTAGTCCGCTCCGACGCGACAACCTTACCCGAAGCCAGAGTTCCTTTTGGGCGCGGATGATGCGCCTCGTGCGACCCGCACAGGGCGAGCGCCTGCGGGAGGATCTTGCGGATGCGCTGATGACCGACGCCGGAATCAGCAGTGCCTTCTCGCCCGAAGAACGGGCCATGCTGCACAATATCCTGCGGTTCCGTGAGGTTCGTGTCGAAGACATCATGGTTCCGCGGGCCGATATCGAGGCGGTCGACATGACGATCACGCTCGGCGATCTCATGATCCACTTCGAGGCGACAGGCCGGTCGCGAATGCCTGTCTATTGCGATGCACTGGATGATCCGCGCGGCTTCGTCCACATCCGCGATCTTCTCTCCTACCTCGCGAAGCAGGCTCGCAACAAGCGACGCTCGGTCCCGCGCGCGGCTCCGGCCCAGCCCATGCCGCTCGCCAGCGAGAAGACCGAGAAGCCGGCGCGAACGCCGAAACCCTCCTTCGATCTCGGTCGGGTGGATCTCAGCAAGACGGTCGCGGAGGCGGGGCTGATTCGCAATATCCTATTCGTGCCTCCGTCCATGCTTGCCTCCGACCTGCTCCAGAGCATGCAGGCGGCGCGAACGCAGATGGCGCTGGTCATTGACGAGTATGGCGGCACCGACGGTCTCGTCTCCCACGAGGACATCGTGGAAATGGTGATCGGTGATGTCGAAGATGAACACGACGACGACGAGGTCATGTTCTCGCGTTCGGCCGATGACATCTTCGTGGCCGACGCGCGGGTTGAGCTGGAAGAGATTGCCGAGGCGATCGGCCCCGACTTCGACATCCGCGACCGTGTCGAGGATGTCGACACGCTGGGTGGACTGATCTTCTCGGCGTTGGGCAGGATTCCGGTTCGCGGCGAGGTGGTCCAGGCTCTTCCGGGCTTTGAGTTTCACATACTCGACGCCGATCCTCGACGGATCAAGCGGGTGCGTATTGTCCGCAAGCGCGTGCTTGCCCGCCGGCGACACAACAAGGGCGAGCCGGACACTGCTGCCGAAGCCGATTCCAGCGCCACCGCCCCTGTTGCCGATGCGGTGACTGTCGCCGACGATACAGCATCCGATGTTCGGAATGCCTCCTAGTACCCTTGGCGGGACAGGCGGCGGGAATTTTGAAACACTGCGATCCTGATTCGGGGCAGGGGAAGGATTGCGGATGGAGCGGCTGGCGGGCAGGATAATGCTTCTATGGGGCGCGCGCCGTCATGCGCTCGCCCTTACCGCCGGTGCGGTTGGCGCCCTTGCCTTGCCACCCTTCGGGATATTCGGCGCTCTCTTTGTCTCCTTCACGCTGCTGGTCTGGCTGATGGACGGGCAGGCGTCGCATCCGGAAAGCGGATGGGTAGTGCGCCTGCGATCCGTGTTCCTTCTCGGATGGTCCTTCGGCTTCGGCTACTTCCTCGCTGGTCTCTGGTGGCTTGGCAACGCCCTTCTGGTCGAAGCGGACCAGTTTGCTTGGGCCCTGCCGCTTGCGGTGCTCGGCCTGCCTGCCTTTCTGGCCCTCTTCTTCGGCCTGGCGACGATGGTTGCCGGACTGCTCTGGTCGGACGGGCTGGCTCGGCTGGCTGCACTGGCCTTCGGGTTCGGCCTTGCGGAATGGCTCAGAAGCTTCGTGGCAACCGGGTTTCCCTGGAACGCGATCGGCTATGGCGCCATGCAGACGCCGATCATGATGCAGTCCTCCGCAGTCATCGGACTCTTCGGCGTGACGACATTGGCAGTCTTCATCTTCTCGCTTCCTGCACTCTTCGGCACGCGTCGTGGACTGGCTGCGGGAATGGCCTGTGGCATCGTCCTCTTGTGCGCACATTTCGGTTACGGCGCCTATCGTCTTTCCACCACGACAGATGATGCCGGCGACGACCCGCAGAAGATCGTGCGGCTTGTCCAGCCGGTGCTGGACCAGTCCCGGAAGCTTCAGAACTCCGACCGGGCGGCGATCTTCGAGGAGCATCTGGCGCTGTCATCCGCTGCACCGGCAGAAGGCGACAGACGGCCCGACATTATCGTCTGGCCCGAGACTTCGGTGCCTTTCATCCTGACCGAGAACCAGGATGCGCTTGTCCGGATCGCGGAGGTGCTTGAGGAGGGACAGGTTCTGGTGGCGGGGGCAGTCCGCGTAGAGTATTCCAGCCCCGGATCACCTCCGCGCTACTATAATTCCGTCTATGTCATCGACGACCGGGGAGAGATCCGTGGTGCCGCCGACAAGGTGCACCTCACCCCGTTCGGAGAATACGTTCCTTTCGAAGACTGGCTGCGGGATTGGGGGGTTGAGAACCTGGTCGCCCTGCCGGGGGGCTTTTCGGCCGCCGCCACACGCTCTCTCCTGTCTCTGCCTGATGGCCGTACCCTCTATCCACTGATCTGCTACGAAGCGATCTTCCCGCACGAGATCGGCGACGATGTGGGATTGTCCACCGCGATCCTGAACATCACCAACGATGCCTGGTTCGGCGACACACCCGGCCCCTATCAGCACTTTCAGCAGGCTCGCCTGCGCGCAGTGGAGACCGGCCTTCCTCTTATTCGCAGCGCCAATAGCGGGATTTCCGCAGTGATCACGCCTGCGGGAACGGTCGTCGACAGTCTGAGCTTCAACCAGAAAGCCTTCCGGGATGTTGGGCTCAAGGAAGTCTCGATGCCGTCGTGGAGCGACGCTGACCGCCAGACCCATTTCTGGTTGATTGAAATGATCATGTTCTTGATTGCAGTCACTTCGCGCAATGGTTTTAATTTCCGACGGAATTGACCGAAAACCCCCAAAATTGCATAGTGAGGCTGCGCTTCTGTTCTCCAAGGTTTAGAAGTGATATGCGTTCCTGCCACCGCAAGGTTCGGCGGCAGTCTCGGAGCGGTTTGCAGACCTACGTCAGGACAGAGTGATGATTGAAAACAAGAAGAAGCCGAATCCCATCGACATCCATGTTGGAAGTCGGATTCGTCTTCGCCGTACCATGCTCGGTATGAGCCAGGAGAAACTGGGGGAGAGCCTCGGCATTACCTTCCAGCAGATCCAGAAGTATGAAAAGGGCACGAACCGGGTCGGTGCAAGCCGTCTGCAGAACATCTCCAGCATCCTGAACGTGCCTGTGTCCTTCTTCTTCGAAGACGCCCCCGGTGAAAACCGTGCTTCCCCTGCGGGGATGGAAGAGGCATCGAGCTCGAACTTCGTGGTCGATTTCCTCTCCTCATCTGAAGGTCTTCAACTCAACCGGGCTTTCGTGAAGATTTCGGACGCTAAGGTCAGGCGGCGGATTGTCGATCTGGTAAAGGCGCTGGCCGCCGACGCTGACGAGTAATATTCTGAATGTCTTGAAGAGCGGCCGCTGGGCCGCTTTTTTTATGCCGACAGGCGCGGCAAGGCGCGATTTCAGATATAAAGATATATTTATGTCCTTGTCTTTGGCAGGGTGAGCCACTAAGAGGTTGGCTGTTTCTTTTCTTGAGGGGAATCCCGCATGCGTGAGAGCTATCTCTTTACCAGTGAATCGGTTTCGGAAGGTCACCCTGACAAAGTATGCGACCGGATCTCGGACGAGATCGTCGACCTTATCTACCGTGAGGCGGCGAAGACGGGAATCGACCCCTGGACGGTGCGGGTGGCATGCGAAACCCTCGCGACCACCAATAGGGTGGTCATCGCCGGTGAAGTACGGCTTCCGCCGAGCCTGATGAAGAAGGACAAGGACGGCCGCGACGTCATCAATCCGTCGAAGTTCCGCTCCGCGGCGCGCAAGGCAATTCGCGACATCGGTTACGAGCAGGATGGCTTCAACTGGCGCACGGTGAAGGTCGACGTCCTCCTGCATTCACAATCGGCCGACATTGCCCAGGGCGTTGACAGCGCTGCAGACAAGCAGGGTCATGAAGGGGCGGGCGACCAGGGTATCATGTTCGGCTATGCCTGCCGCGAGACACCGGATCTGATGCCGGCGCCGATCTATTACTCGCACCGCATTCTCCAGCTACTCGCTGCGGCACGCAAGAAGGGCGAAGGCGATGCCGCCAAGCTCGGTCCTGACGCCAAGAGCCAGGTGACCGTACGCTACGAGAACGGCAAGCCGGCTTGCGTCGACTCCATCGTCCTCTCCACTCAGCATCTGGACGAAAGCTGGGATTCCAAGAAGGTGCGCGCCGTCGTCGAGCCCTATATCCGCGAGGCGCTCGGCGATCTGAAGATCTCGGATGATTGCAAGTGGTACATCAATCCGACCGGCAAATTCGTCATCGGCGGTCCGGATGGAGACGCCGGCCTGACCGGCCGCAAGATCATCGTGGACACCTATGGCGGTGCTGCTCCCCATGGCGGCGGCGCGTTCTCCGGCAAGGACACCACCAAGGTTGACCGGTCGGCTGCCTACGCCGCTCGTTACCTCGCAAAGAATGTCGTTGCAGCCGGCCTGGCTGATCGTTGCACGATCCAGATTGCCTATGCGATCGGTATCGCCCAGCCCCTGTCCATCTACGTGGACCTCGGGGGGACCGGAAAGGGCGTCACCGAGGATCAGGTGGAGGCGGCTATCCGCAAGGTCATCGATCTGTCGCCATCCGGCATCCGCCGCCATCTCGACCTGAACAAGCCGATCTACGCGAAGACCGCGGCCTACGGCCATTTCGGCCGCAAGCCCGGACGTGATGGTTCCTTTGCGTGGGAGAAGGTTGATCTGGTGAAGCCGCTCAAGGAAGCGCTGAAGGCTGCCTGACCGGCCTTTACGGATCCGTTGTGAAGACTGTAGAGCGGATGGCTCTCAAGCCGTCCGCTTTTCTGTTGTTGAAAGACCCACGATGACCGATCGACACTACCCTGGCCGTGCCACCGAAGCCTTCTTTGGCCGGCGCAAGGGAAAGCCGCTACGCGACCGCCAGGCGGAAAGTCTGGCAATGGTGCTGCCGGCGCTGAAGCTGGATCTGGCGGCGCCTGCGCCGGCGAGGCTCGCGGATCTGTTTTCGGTTCCTGTCGACGAGGTCCGGCTGGAAATCGGCTTCGGGGGAGGGGAGCATCTGGTGCATCGGGCCCAGGAGAGCCCCGTCACCGGCTTCATCGGCGTTGAACCCTTCGTCAATTCCATGGCAAAACTCGTGGGAAGGGTCATTGACCTCGACCTGCGCAATATCCGTCTCTACGACGATGATGCGACGCAGGTTCTGGATTGGCTTCCGCCGGCGTCAGTCGATCGTATCGATCTTCTTTATCCGGACCCCTGGCCTAAGCGGAAGCACTGGAAGCGCCGCTTCGTGTCGCAGGTGAACCTGGAGCGGTTCCACCGCGTCCTCAAGCCGGGCGGACTGTTTCTCTTCGCCTCCGACATCGATACCTATGTCAACTGGACGTTGATCCACTGCCGAAACCACGGGGGTTTCGAATGGCTTGCCCAGGACGCATCGGACTGGCTGACGCCCTTCGCCGGCTGGCCCGGCACGCGATACGAAGCCAAGGCGCGCAGAGAGGGGCGATCGTCCGCCTACCTTACGTTTCGAAGCGTCTAATCCAGAGGTTCTAGTGGAGGCTGACCGTCTTCAGGTCGTCCTCAGCCGCCTTGAAGAAGGTGCTTGAGCGGTTGTCGGTCAGCAGGATGGGAGTGCCGTCGGCACCGAAAAGTGCCCAGAGATCAAGATTGGGGTCCATGGACGGCGCTTCGGGGAAACAACGCGACACGTCTTCGTATCTGATCTTGCGAATGTAGCCGACTTCGCCGGCACCCAGATGGGCAAGTTCCGATTCGGTCAGCCGCGTATTCGCTTCTTTCAGGAGCATTCCAGCCTCCAGCATTGAGGGCATCACGACGATGATGTCGTTGCTCTACTCTGGGAGGGAAATGTTAATTTTTCGCACCATCCGGGCAGGTTCGGGTCGGACCAGGTCCACGGAAAGCAGGCCGTTTTTCAAAGCTGCTCCATTGACCTGCATCCCGTCCGCAAGAACGAACATCCGCTGGAACTGGCGTGCGGCAATGCCTCGGTAAAGGTAATCCCGCTCGGGCTGTTCTGCCTGACGTCCGCGTATGACCAGCTGGTTTTCCTCGACCGTGATGTCGAGTTCGTCCCGCGAGAAACCCGCGACCGCAATCGTGATGCGGAGGCGATCGGGAGCGCCGGATGAGTCCGGAAATACCCGCTCGATATTGTAGGGCGGATATCCGTCATTCGCCTTGACCAACCGCTCCAGCGTCTTCTCCATCGCGTCGAAGCCCAGAAGAAGTGGGCTGGCGAACGGTGTGATTCGGCTCATTTCTCAGTCCTTTTGAAGCGACCGCGACTCCGGCCCTCAATGGCGCCGGCCACGGCCGGAATATGGGAACGGCGCGCCTTAAACGCAAGCCTGGACAGAAGGCCGATCCATTGCCTCAGGCGTTTTGGCGGTGTAGCTAGACGCCGGACAGAAACGGGGCTCCGGCATGGCACAGCGTAGGAAGATCATCATCGACACCGATCCGGGACAGGATGATGCCGCCGCGCTCATGCTAGCCTTCGCCAGCCCCGATGAACTGGATGTACTAGGCCTCTGCGCGGTAGCGGGAAACGTGCCGCTCTCACTGACCAGCCGGAATGTGCGGATCGTCTGCGAACTCTGCGGGCAATCCGACATGCCGGTCTTCGAAGGCGCAATGCACCCGATCCTGCGCAAGCAGGTCACAGCCGAGCACGTTCATGGCCGCACCGGCCTGGATGGTGCGGAACTGCCGGAACCCACCATGGCGGCGCGCTCGCAGCATGCGGTCGACTTCATCGTCGAAACGGTGATGCGCGAGCCAGCCGGTAGCGTCACGCTGTGCACGCTCGGTCCGCTGACCAATGTTGCGCTCGCACTGCAGATGGAGCCGGCAATTGCCGGCCGCGTCCGGGAACTGGTGATGATGGGCGGCGGCTTCTTCGAGGGTGGTAACATCACGCCGGCTGCCGAATTCAACATCTATGTCGATCCGGAAGCGGCCGCGGCCGTCTTCGCCTCCGAAATCCCGATCGTGATGATGCCGCTCGACGTCACCCATCAACTGCTGACCCGCAAGGACCGCGTTGCGAGGATCGCCGCGCTCGGGACACGCCCGGCACAGGTACTGGTGGACTGGCTCGCCTTCTTCGAGCGCTTCGACGAGGAGAAGTACGGTTCCGATGGCGGTCCGCTGCACGACCCGACCGTTATCGCCTACCTGCTGAAGCCGGAGCTCTTCTCGGGTCGCCACTGCAATGTCGAGATCGAGACGCAGTCCCAGTTGACGGTCGGCATGACCGTCGTCGACTGGTGGCGGGTTTCCGGGCGCAAGCCGAACGCCATGGTCATGCGACACGTCGATGCCGACGGCTTCTTTGATCTGCTGACGGAGCGGGTCGGCCGGCTCTAGAGGCGGCTGGTGACTTCCTCTGCGAGCGGTATGGACGGCTGTGCCCCGGGTTTGAGACAGGCGAGCGAGCCGGCAACGGCCGCGCGCCGCAAGGCTTCCGCAAACGTGAGGCCGCTATCAATGCCGGCGGCGAGATAGCCGCAGAATGTGTCGCCCGCGCCCACGGTGTCTACCGGCTGGATGTCGAGACCGTGCGCATGAAACAGCTGGCCGTCCTGCACCGCGACCACGCCTTCGGCCCCGAGCGTCACGATCACGGTTTGCCCCGTTTCGGCATGCATCTTCCGCAGCAGGTCTTCGCGCTCGTTGGGCCGCAGATTCGCCTGGCCCGTCAGGAGCTCGAACTCGGTCTCGTTGGTGATGACCAAGTCGGCGAGCTTCGCCAGTCTTGCAGCATCCGCAGTGATCGGGGCGGTGTTGAGGATCGACCGGATGCCTTTCGCCTTCGCCGCCTGCAGTGCCGCCTCGACGGCAGCCGCCGGAACTTCCAGCTGGAGCATCAACACGTCTTCCGCCGACATCGCCTTGACCGCCGCGCGGGCCTGTCGCTCGTTAACAGTTCCGTTCGCCGCCGCAACGACGGCAATCATGTTCTCACCAGTGCCACCCACCAGAATGAGTGCCGTACCTGTTGGACCGTCAACATGATCGACGGCGGCCAGGTCGACACCCGCCTGATCGAGAAGTGAAAGCGCCGGCTTGGAAAACCCGTCCTTGCCGACGGCCCCTACCATGCGCACGAAGCTCCCGGCCCGCCGTGCAGCCAGCGCCTGATTTGCGCCCTTGCCACCGGCGGCTGTGGCGAAGCTGGTTCCGGCCACCGTCTCACCCGGTTCCGGCAGGCGTTCGGTGTTGGCGATCAGGTCCATGTTGATGGATCCGAAGACGGTGATCATGGGTGCTCTTTCTGCATCGTCAGAATTTGCTGGCGACACTGCCCGAGCCGCTTACTCCTCGTCAACCACCCGCAGCTTCAGGAGCCCGGTCCGGCTTTCCACCGCGCGAGGCTCGTCGGGTTCGCCTGTCGCCTCGACCGCCTGCTCGAGTTCGAGCGCACCAATCTTCGCTCCGCGCCGGACGAGTTTGTCCGACGAGGTGAGGATCTGGTCGACATCCCGCTGCGCCGCCAGGAAATGCCCCTGCAGCTTGCGGGTCCTGTCGTCGAGCCGTGACAGGTCCTCCATCAGGAGTGCCACTTCGGCCTGTATCAGGTGCGCCTGCTCGCGCATCCTCTGATCCTTGAGCACCGCCTGGATGACCTGGATAGAAAGCATCAGCAGCGAGGGTGAGACGATCACCACCTTCAGCCGCTGGGCCTTCTGCACCACGCCGTCGAAATGCTCGTGGATCTCCGCGAAGATGGACTCCGACGGTACAAACAGGAAGGCCATGTCCTGTGTCTCGCCGGTGATCAGGTATTTCTCGGCAATATCCCGGACATGAACCTCGAGGTCACGACGGAACTGTACTGCAGCTGCCTTGCGCGCCTCGGGCGCCGCTGTATCGCGAAACGTATTCCACGCCTCCAGCGGGAACTTCGCGTCGATCACCAGCGGCGATGCGCCATTTGGCATTCGCACGAGACAGTCAGGCCGCTTGCCGTTGGAAAGCGTAGCCTGGAATTCGAAGGCGCCCATCGGCAATCCGTCCGCGATGATTGCTTCCATCCGCCCTTGCCCGAAGGCACCGCGCGTCTGCTTGTTCGACAGGATCGCCTGCAATCCGACCACATCCTTCGCCAGGGTCTGGATATTGCTCTGTGCCGCGTCGATGACCGCGAGCCGTTCCTGCAGCAGGCGAAGGTTTTCATGCGTCGATTTCGTCTGTTCGGTGATCGTGCTCCCCAGCCGGTGGGTCATGCCGTCCAGTCGCTGGTTCACCGCATGATTGAGTTCCGCCTGCTTCTGGGAGAGCGTCTCTGCCATGGTCACAAGCCGCCCCTGCATCTCCGCCTGTGCCCGCATCAGCTCTGCGAGGCGGGCCTCCGACTGGGCGGCCTGTCGTGCCTGCTCTGCACTCCTGCGGCGCGAACCGAGAGCAAGTCCGACGGCTGTTACGCAGAGTGCTGCGAAGAAAACTGCGAGGAGCCAGACGGCGTTGGAGGAATCGGCTGCAAGATCCTGGAGGATTGGGGTGAGGCTGTTCATGCCGACACACTAGCAGAAATGATTTGCGCGGAAAGATCAAATCGTGAACATGCTTCCTTCTGCTGTTGCCGCTGGTCAGCGGCAATCCTGTTCCATCCGGCAAAAAGATGCGCTATGGGAGGCCATGACCATCAAGCCCCTCATCATCCTTCCCGACCCGATCCTGCGCCAGGTTTCCCAGCCGGTGGAGCAGGTCGATTCCGAAATCACGCGTCTCGCCGACGACATGCTGGAGACGATGTATGACGCGCCGGGCATAGGGCTTGCGGCGATCCAGATCGGTGTGCCCCGCCGCCTGCTGGTGATCGACGTCTCCAAGGAGGATGAGGACAACTCGCCGCTCGTATTCATCAACCCGCAGATCGTCGCGTCGTCCGACGAGCGTTCGGTCTACGAGGAGGGGTGTCTTTCCATTCCTGACTATTATGCGGAAGTGGAGCGACCGGCTGCGGTGACGGTGGACTATATCGATCGCGAGGGAAAGCAGCAGACGCTCCAGGCTGATGGCCTCCTGGCGACCTGCCTTCAGCACGAGATCGATCACCTGAACGGCGTCCTCTTCATCGATCACATCTCGCGCCTCAAGAGGGAGATGGTGATCAAGAAGTTCACCAAGGCTGCCCGCGCCCGCGCGTAAAAGCGGGCCACGCGGGGTCAACGAACATGGCGGCAGCAGCCGCCGGCAAGGAGCGCACGCAGCATGGCGCTACGCATCATCTTCATGGGAACGCCAGAGTTTTCGGTTCCGACGCTCCGCGCGCTGAAGGACGCCGGCCACGACATCGTGGCGGTCTACAGCCAGCCGCCGCGTCCCGGTGGACGCCGTGGACTGGACCTGCAGAAGTCCCCCGTCCACCAGGCGGCAGAGCTTCTGGGTATCCCGGTCTTTACACCTTTGAACTTCAAGGATGAGGCTGACCGCGAGCAGTTCCGCAGCTTCACGGCTGATGTGGCGGTGGTCGTCGCCTACGGCCTGCTGCTGCCGGAGGCAATCCTCAACGGCACGAGGCTTGGATGCTACAACGGCCACGCCTCTCTGCTGCCGCGCTGGCGCGGCGCCGCACCGATCCAGCGCGCGATCATGGCCGGCGACAGGAAGACCGGCATGATGGTCATGAAGATGGAGAAGGGGCTGGACACCGGCCCCGTTGCGCTCACCCGCGAGGTGGAGATCGGCGAGAACACCACGGCTGGCGAACTCCACGATCAGTTGATGCTGGTTGGCGCCCGCGCCATGGTGGAGGCGATGCAGCGACTGGAAGAGGGCGACCTGCCGCTGACGTCGCAGCCGGAAGAGGGCGTCCTCTATGCCTCCAAGATCGACAAGAACGAGACGCGCATCGACTTCTCTCGACCGGCTCGCGAGGTGCACAATCACATTCGGGGCCTTTCCCCCTTTCCGGGGGCATGGTTCGAGGTCGAGTTCACTGGCCGTCCCGAGCGCATCAAGGTGCTCTCCTCGGAACTTGCCGAGGGGCAGGGTGCTGCTGGCGCGGTTCTTGACGAGAGGCTCGCCATTGCCTGCGGCAGCGGCGCAATCCGACTGACGCGGCTGCAGAAGGCCGGCGG
The DNA here is from genome assembly GCF_044142885.1 of Pseudorhizobium flavum. Taxonomy (NCBI): domain Bacteria; kingdom Pseudomonadati; phylum Pseudomonadota; class Alphaproteobacteria; order Hyphomicrobiales; family Rhizobiaceae; genus Pseudorhizobium; species Pseudorhizobium flavum. The sequence goes on along the minus strand of NZ_JBIOKZ010000001.1, from coordinate 582,363 downwards.
AAGGCCGCTGGCGGCCGCAGACTTCCTGCGCGGAACACCGCTTCCCGCCGGCACGAGGCTTGGCTGATGCCGCGTTTCCGCATGACCGTGGAATATGACGGTACGACCTATGTCGGCTGGCAGATGCAGGAGAACGGCCACTCGGTCCAGGCTGCACTCCAGAACGGCATCCTGTCGCTGACCGGCGAGGCAGTCTCTATCCGCGGTGCCGGACGGACGGATTCGGGCGTGCACGCCATAGGCCAGGTGATCCACGCGGACCTTTCGCGCGACTGGAAGCCCTATACGCTTCGCAACGCCTTGAATGCGCATCTCGGCATGGCCGGCGAGAAGGTTGCCGTCATCGACGTCGCGGCGGTGGACGAGAGCTTCGACGCCCGCTTCTCCGCAGTCAGGCGGCACTATCTCTACCGCATCATCAATCGCCCGGCACCATTGGCACTTGAAGCCAATCGTGCCTGGTGGGTGCCCAAGCCTCTCGATCACGATGCCATGCATGCCGCCGCCCAGATGCTGGTCGGCCACCATGACTTCACCACCTTCCGCTCCGCCCACTGCCAGGCGACCAGTCCGGTCCGCACCCTCGATCGGCTGGACGTGACGAGGCAGGGGGACCTGGTCGAGATCCGGGCGTCTGCGCAGAGCTTCCTGCACAACCAGATCCGCTCCTTTGCCGGAACGCTGAAGCTCGCGGGCGAGGGGAAGATGTCGCCTGCCGATGTACGCGCAGCGCTGGAGGCAAGGGATCGGAAGGAATGCGGGCCGGTGGCGCCACCCGAAGGTCTCTACTTCATGAAGGTCGACTATCCCGGCGACGAAGCGTGAGCTTCAGCCCGGATAAATGCCTAGAAAGCGCTCCAGCGTATCCGACAGCAGCATGGTGGGCACGATCAGCACCATGGTCAGCGTTGCTACCATCAGCGGGCTGGGTCCGCAGATGATCCTGAAGATGCGCGATATGGAGAAGACCAGACCGATCATCAGGGCGAGCCAGATCAGCGACAGCAAGCCCGTCAGTCCCGGCGCGAACAACAGCAGAAGGCTGAGCACCGCATAGGCGTAGGCAAAGGGCACGGACAGCCAGTTCACCGCCACGACCATTGTGTAATACTTCCGGCCGAGCCCGAGTGCCCAGGCCATGAGCCCGATTAGCACCAGCGGCACGACCCAGTTGGCAAGTTCCAGCATGGCCAGGCGCAGGAAGAACATGCCGCCGACTTCCGTGTCGCTGGGCATGCCGCGCAGGAAGAGGGCGCGCCACCAGAACCATGATATGGCCATCGCCGGCAGGCACCAGATGATCGCCCAGAATGAACGCATCAGGCCGCGGTCGGAAATGTCGAGACGGCGCAGGCCGGCGGCATCCCCGCGGATGACCTGCCAGAGGCCGCCGAGGTAGAACCTGACCTCAAGCGCTCCGGGCATGCGTAAACCAGTTGGCGATGAAACTGCCGTAGATATTCGTGAGCGTCTCGAGGTCCTCGACCGACACGCGCTCATCGACCATGTGCATTGTCTGCCCGACGAGGCCGAACTCGACGACTGGGCAATAGTCCTTGATGAAGCGGGCGTCGGAGGTTCCTCCCGTGGTGGAGAGGGCAGGACGCCGACCGGTGATCTTCTCCACGGCCAGCGACAGGGATTCGATCAGGGCGTCGTTTCGCGTCAGGAAGACATGGCTCGGCCGCTCGTTCCATACGATCTCGTAGCGCACCGGGTCACGCCCCGGCCGAAGGCTGCCTTCGGTTGCCGCCGTTTCCAGCCTGCGGATGATCTCGTCCTGAAGGCTGTCCGCGGTCCAGGTGTCGTTGAAGCGGATGTTGAAGGCAGCCGTGGCCTTGGCCGGGATGACGTTCACGGCCGGGTTGCCGGTGTCGATCGTCGTGACCTCGAGATTGGACGGCGGAAAATCCGTGGTCCCGTGGTCGAACGGCTCGTCCATCAGCGCGTGCGTGAGTTGCAGCAGACCGCGGATCGGATTGTCCGCGAGATGCGGATAGGCGGAATGACCCTGAACGCCCTGCACCGTGATGCGACCCGACAGAGACCCTCGCCGGCCGATCTTGATCATGTCCCCCAGCACGTCGGGATTGGTCGGCTCGCCGACGAGGCAGGCATCCCATTTCTCGCCCTTGTCCACCGCCCATTGCAGGAGCTTATCGGTACCGTTGATCGCCGGTCCTTCCTCGTCACCGGTGATCAGGAAGGAGATGGAGCCGTCCGGTGCGCCATATTTCTCGATGTGACGCGCCACCGCCGCCACGAAGCAGGCGATCCCGCCCTTCATGTCAACCGCGCCGCGGCCAAACAGCATTCCGTCGGAGATCTCTGCCGCGAACGGCGGATGGGACCAGTCTGCCTCGTTGCCGGGGGGAACCACATCCGTGTGACCAGCAAACATGAGGTGCGGTCCGCCGGAACCGACACGGGCATACAGGTTCTCGACGTCCGGCGTCCCTTCCGCCCGCGCCACGACCCGTTCCACCTTGAAACCGAGGGGCGCAAGCATCCCCTCGAGGGCCGAAAGCGCACCGCCTTCCGCCGGAGTGACCGAAGGGCAGCGAATGAGCGCCTGGAGATTGTCTACGGGATTGGTGGCGGACATGGGTTCCGATCAGTCCCGCAGGAGTTCGTTGATGCCGGTCTTGGAGCGGGTCTTCTCGTCGACGCGCTTCACGATGACGGCGCAGTAGAGGCTCGGACCGGGCTCGCCGTTGGGGAACGGCTTGCCCGGCATCGTGCCGGCGACTACCACCGAATAGGGAGGCACTTCGCCATAGGTGATCTCACCCGTGGCGCGATCGACGATCTTGGTGGACTTGCCGATGAAGACGCCCATGCCAAGGACCGATCCTTCGCGAATGATGCAGCCTTCGACAACCTCCGAGCGCGCACCGATGAAGCAGTTGTCCTCGATGATAGTAGGTCCGGCCTGCATCGGCTCCAACACGCCGCCAATGCCGACGCCGCCGGAGAGGTGCACGTTCTTGCCGATCTGGGCGCAGGAGCCGACCGTTGCCCAGGTGTCGACCATCGTGCCTTCGCCGACATAGGCGCCAAGGTTCACGAAGGAGGGCATCAGCACGACGTTTGGTGCGATGAAGGCGGAGCGGCGGACCACGGCATTGGGCACGGCCCGGAACGCGGCGGCTCGGAACTCAATCTCACCCCAGCCCTCGAACTTCGAGGGCACCTTGTCCCACCATGTGGACTGGCCCGGTCCACCCTTGACCACCTCCATGTCGTTGAGGCGGAACGACAGGAGCACTGCTTTCTTAAGCCACTGGTTGACCTTCCACGAGCCGTCCGCCTGGCGCTCGGCGACGCGGGCCTTGCCTGAATCGAGCAGGTCGAGTGCCGTATCGACGGCGTCGCGGATTTCTCCCTTCGTGGAAACAGATACGCCGTCTCGTTGTTCGAAGGCGGTCTCGATCGAGGTTTCCAGGGAGGCGAGATCCGTGCTGCTCATGGGAAGTCCTTAACGTCGCTTGCGTAGGATGGTCGGGATGGTCGGCGGCTGGCCAAATGATGGTAATTGATCTAAGCGACCGCCACCGCACCGTCAACGTGAATTGGCGCCTCGCGTCGGACTTGAAAGGCAGGACATGGCGAAGATGAAGAAGGATGGCCCGCGGCGCAAGGATGGCGTCTGGGATCCGTTGAAGGACAGTTCGACCGACCGGCGGAGCGCCGCCGGCGTGCCCCAGACGCCGCAGTCCATGTCGCCCTCCTATCGCCTAGCCTATGCCGACGACGACTTCATGTTGCGCGAGGAACTACGGCCCGTTCGCCTTCAACTGGAGCTCCTGAAGGCTGAAATGATTCTCGCCGAGCGGCGCATAAGGTCAACCGTCGTCCTGTTCGGCGGAGCACGTATTCCGGCGCCGGGGCAGGCTGCCTGGGCCGCCCGCAACGAGACCCAGCGCCAGAACCTCGAGGCGGCCTCCGCCTATTACGAGGAGGCGCGAAAGTTCGCCCATCTCTGCGCCCTGCACGGTGAGAAATATGACCATCAGGAATACGTCGTGGTGACCGGCGGCGGCCCGGGCGTGATGGAGGCCGGAAATCGCGGAGCATCCGAGGCCGGAGCGCCTACGGTCGGCTTCAACGTAGTGCTACCACACGAGCAGGCGCCGAACCGTTACGTCACGCCCGATCTCAGCCTCAACTTCCATTACTTTGCGATCCGCAAGATGCACCTGATGATGCGCGCCAAGGCAATCGCCATCTTTCCCGGCGGTTTCGGCACGCTGGACGAGATGTTCGAGGGGCTGACGCTCATCCAGACCGGCCGCATGGAGCGCATCCCCTTCATCCTTTTCGGCAAGGAGTTCTGGCACCGGATCGTCAACTGGCAGGCGCTGGCCGATTTCGGGACCATTGCCCCGGAGGATATCGACCTCATCAGCTTCGTCGAGACAGCGGACGAGGCCTGGAAGATCATCGGCGACTTCTACGAACACTAGAGGAAAAGAAACCCGCCCCTGGCGGTGGGGCGGGTTCAACGACGTGCCGTTCTAATCGGGGCGATTAGAAGGGGCGGTCCGGCATGTCGTCGATGGTGATCACGCCGTCGCCATTGCGGTCCATGCGGGTAAACAGCTTGTCCACGGCGGCAGTGACCTCGGCCTTGCTGAACTGGCCGTTTTCGTCGGTGTCGGCCTGGCGAACCAGGTGGAAGCCACCCATCTGGCCTCCCATTCGGCCGTGGTGCATCCCCCACCGTCCGCCGTCATGGCGACGCTCGCCGCGCTCTCCGCGCAGGCCTTGGCGCATGTCATCGTTATCCTGACGGCTCTCGGCCATCTCCTTGCGGCGCTCTTCACGCCGTTCGGCCCTTTCCTTGCGGACGTCTTCCATCTTGGCGTCGCGATAAGTGCGTAGTTCACCAGGGATCAGGTTGCCGTCGTTGTCGGCGTCAATCTCGCTGAACAGGGCATCCTGCCTTGCCGCAACCTCCTCCTTGGTGATCTTCGCATCCTTGTTGGCATCTGCCGTCTTCAGCAGGCGGACGAACATCATCTCCTGCATCATGCCGCCTCTGCCGGCTTGCCGGCCGGGGCCATCCCGCCCAGGGCCTGCGAAGCTCGGCAGGGCGGTGCCGGCGACCAGGACTGCGGCGAGCGATGCCAGTACGATCTTGCGGGTCTTCATGGAGAGGCTCCTTCCTCGGTTGCTCTATAGCCTTAAGCTATGGCCAGCCCGCTGGAAGAACCACTTAAACATCGGTAATCTGGATGAACTTTCGGTAAGGTCGTCAGCCCGCGGTGAGAGCGGCTAGGAAGGCCTGGAGGTCATCCGTGAGGTAGTCGATGTGGTCGTCCTCCTCCGAAAACACCTCCCAGCGCTCGATCAGGATGTCGTCCAGGTTGCGTGGCGTCAAAAGCACGGTGCGCATGCCGAGCGCCTTTGGGGCCTTGAGGTTGCGCGGCAGGTCCTCAAACATGGCGGCATGGCGTGTATCCACGCGATGGAGATTTGCGAACTTGTCATAGGTCTCGCCGGCCGGCTTTGGCACGTAGTCCGCGGCGACGATGTCGAAGATGTCGTCGAAGTGGTCGAGAATTCCGAGCGCCCGCGCAGCCGCCTCGGCATGAGGAACACTTCCGTTCGTGAAGATGAACTTGCGGCCGGGCAGTGCCTTGATTGCCTCTCCGAGTTCCGGATGGGGCAGCAGCGCCGAATAGTCGATCGCATGCGCCCTCTCCAGGAAGTCGTCGGGATCGATGTTGTGGTTCAGCATCAGACCCTGCAGGGTTGTTCCATGCTCGTGGTAGTAACGCTTCTGCAACGCACGGGCTTCATCCGGCTCAAGCTGCAAGAGCTCAGCCACGAAGGCGCTCATGTTCTGGTCGATCTGGGCAAACAGGTTGACGTGATGCGGGTACAGCGTGTTGTCGAGGTCGAATACCCAGTCCCGGACATGGGCGAAATCGGCGGCGACAGGCATGGTCTTCGGCTTGGTCATGCCGCCTTATGCACCGTCCGGCAGCGAAAGAAAACGGCAAACTCCCGTGCCGCCGGAAAGTGATCTTGGCGAAGCGCTGCGGGAGTGGTAGCGGCCAATGGCATGGAACTCTGGATACCGATCACCATTGGCGCAGCCTTTCTGCAGAACATGCGCTCGACCCTTCAGAAGCACCTGCGTGGCCGCCTGAACACGACCGGCGCGACCTTCGTGCGCTTCGGCTACGGCGTCCCGTTTGCGCTCGCCTACATGGCAATTCTGCACTATGGCCTCGGCCGGCCGATGCCTTCTCCGAACCTGTCCTTCTGGCTCTGGTCGATCACCGGCGGCCTGGCGCAGATCGGTGCTACCTTCCTTCTCGTCTATATCTTCGCCTTTCGGAATTTCGCTGTAGGCACGGCCTATTCGCGGACGGAACCGGCCCAGGCCGCGCTTGTGGCGCTCGTGCTGGTCGGCGAGACGGTGACTGTCGGCACGGTGATCGCGATTGCGATCTCGGTTGTCGGCGTCATGCTGATTTCGGTGGCAAGGACAGAGCTTACCGCGAAGTCGCTCATCACCTCCGTCGGAAGCCGCACGGCCATCATCGGCCTGATGTCGGGCTTCCTCTTCGGCATCTCCGGTGTCTCCTACCGCTATGCATCCCTGTCGCTGGCGCCGAGTCTGCCCGTACCCGATCCTGTCGTTCAGGCCGGCTATACCCTGATGGTGGTGATCATCATGCAGGCGATCGCCATGCTCGTCTGGATCGTCCTGCGGGAGCGACAGGAACTCGGCAGGGTCGTCGGGGCCTGGCGACCGGCCGTGCTGGTCGGTTTCGTGGGCGCAACCGCCTCCTTCGGCTGGTTTACGGCCATGACGCTTCAGCCGGCAGCCGTCATCAAGGCGCTCGCCCAGGTGGAAATGCTCTTCACCTTCGCGTCGTCCGTCTTCATCTTCAAGGAGCACATCAACCGGCTGGAGATTGCCGGCTGCCTGCTGATCGTCCTCGGGATACTCGCGCTGGTCCTGATCTGATCAGGGAACGATCAGCGTGCCCGCGCCGTGCTCGGTGAAGATCTCGAGCAGCACGGAGTGGGAGGTCTTTCCATTGAGGATGACGACGCCCTGGACACCTGCCTTGATGGCATCGATGCAGGTTTCGACCTTCGGGATCATCCCGCCGGAGATTGTCCCGTCCTTGATCAGCGCCTGTGCCTGGGCGACCGAGAGTTCCTTGATGAGTTGCTTGTCCTTGTCGAGGACGCCCGGGACGTCCGTGAGGAACAGCAGGCGCGTCGCGCGCAACGCGCCGGCGATGGCACCTGCAAAGGTGTCGGCGTTGATGTTGTAGGTCGCGCCGTCTCGGCCTGGAGCAACGGGCGCGATGACCGGAATCATCTCCGACTTTGCCAGCAGGTCGAGCAAGGTGCGGTCCACCTCGACCACTTCGCCAACAAATCCGAGATCCAGCACCCGCTCGATATTGGAGTCCGGATCGACAATGGTCTTCTTGGCCTTCTCGGCGAAGACCATGTTGCCGTCCTTGCCGCAAAGTCCGATTGCCCATTCGCCCGTCTGGTTGATGAGCGCGACGATCTCCTTGTTGATCGAGCCGGCCAGGACCATCTCGACTATCTCGACAGTCTTTGCGTCGGTGACCCGCAGCCCGCCTTCGAACTTGGATTCGATGCCCATCTTGTTGAGCATCGCACCGATCTGCGGCCCACCGCCATGGACAACGATCGGATTGACGCCGGATTGCTTCAGAAGTGCGATGTCGGCCGCGAACGCTTTGCCGAGTTCGGTGTCGCCCATGGCATGGCCGCCATACTTCACCACGATTGTCTTGTTCTCGTAGCGCTGCATGTAGGGCAGCGCCTGGGCCAGAAGTTTCGCCTGGAGTTCGCTGTCGGTCGCGCTCATGGGAATCCCTGTGATTTGGTTCGGCGCGTTCTAGCGCAGGTTTGGAGCAGATGGAACACGTCGTCAGACGGTGGAGTAGCCAATCGTCCTTGCAATGGTATGGCGCAACTCGTCCAGCCCTTTTCCCTTCTCCGAGGAGGTGGCGATGATCTCGGGATAGGCGGCCGGCCGCTTGCGGATCTTCTCCGCGGTCTCCGAGACGAGCCGCGGGACGCCTGCCTCCTTGATCTTGTCGGTCTTGGTGAGGACGATCTGGTAGGACACGGCAGCCTTGTCGAGGAGATCCAGGACCTCCTCGTCGTTCTTCTTGATGCCGTGGCGGCTGTCGATCAGCACGTAGACCCGCTTCAGCGTCGCACGTCCGCGCAGGTAGTCGAAGACGAGCTTCGTCCAGGCATCCACCTGGTCCTTCGGCGCCTGGGCATAGCCATAACCCGGCATGTCGACGAGCGCCATTGGCGGCAGGTCGCCGCCTTCGCCGGAGTAGCCTTCAGGTACGAAATAATTGAGCTCCTGCGTGCGGCCGGGCGTGTTCGACGTTCGCGCAAGGCCCTTGTGGCCGACGAGGGCGTTGATAAGCGACGACTTCCCGACATTGGAGCGTCCAGCGAATGCTACTTCCAGCGGGCCTTCCGGCGGCAGGAATTTCAGCGAAGGTACGCCGCGGATGAAGATCCAGGGGCGGCCGAAGAGCGGCTTCTCGTCCGGGGTCGTGGTCGCGGGCATTGGTCTCGTCCTGTCGATGTGGAAGGCAGGGCTTCGGTTTTTTGGCCCTGCTTGTCAAGTTGCGACCGCACGATGGACACCTGCCAAAAGAAAAGCCCCGGTTTGGCCGGGGCTTTTCGAGGTTACTTATTGGTCGCCGGCTTTCGCCGGAAGAGGCCCTTGATGTTGTCGAAGAGCTCGATCTTCGCTCCGTGCCGTTTCATGATCAGCGCCTGCTGCATGATGGACAGCGTGTTATTCCACGCCCAGTAGATCACGAGGCCTGCCGGGAACGTCGCCAGCATGAAGGTGAAGATCAGCGGCATCCAGTTGAAGATCATCGCCTGGGTCGGATCCGGCGGGGTCGGATTCATGCGCATCTGCAGCCACATGGTGATACCCATGATAAGCGGCCATACGCCGATCATCAGGAAGGATGGGACATCGTAGGGCAACAGGCCGAACAGGTTGAACAGCGACGTCGGATCGGGAGCCGAGAGGTCCTGGATCCAGCCGAAGAACGGCGCATGCCGCATCTCGATCGTGACGTAGATCACCTTGTAGAGCGCGAAGAAGACCGGGATCTGCAGGAGGATTGGCCAGCAACCCGCGATCGGGTTGATCTTCTCCTCCTTGTAGAGCTGCATCATCGCCTGCTGCATGGCCATGCGGTCGTCGCCATGCTTGGCTTTCAGCTCTTCCATCTTCGGCTGCACGCGCTTCATGTTGGCCATGGAGGCATACTGCTTGCTGGCCAGCGGGAAGAAGATCGCCTTGACGACGATCGTCGTCATCAGGATCGCCACGCCGAAGTTTCCGAAATAGCGGAAGAAGAAGTCCATCAGGTGGAACATTGGCTTGGTGATGAAGTAGAACCAGCCCCAGTCGATCAAGAGCTCGAAGCGCGGGATCGAATACTGCTCCTCATATTGGTCGACCAGTGGCACTTCCTTGGCGCCGGCGAAGACCAGGTTCTTCACTTCTGCTGACTGGCCAGGCTCCACCGTCACCGTATCGCTGCGGAAATCCGCCTGGAAGCGTGGCTGTCCGTCGGTGAAATGGGTGAAGCGGGACTCGAAGGGCAGCGACTGTGGCGGAACGAGCGTGGCCGCCCAGTACTTGTCGGTGATGCCGAGCCAGCCGCCGGTCGTCTTCGCGTTGGTGATCGCCTCCTCTTCGACGTCGCCGTAGCTTTCCTCGATGAGGCCGTTTTCGCCGAGCACGCCGATAAAGCCTTCATGGATGACGTAGACGGAAGGGGTCGCGGGCTTGTTGTAGCGGGTGACGCGGCCGTATGGGGCAACTGCCACCGCCTCGCCGGTCGGATTCTGGATCTGGTCGGTAACGGTGATCAGGTAGTGCTCGTCGATGGAGATAGTCCGGTTGAAGACTACGCCCCTGTCGTTGGTGAAGCTCAGCACGACCGGGCTGTCGACCGAGAGCGTCTCGCCGCTGGCAAGCGTCCATTGCGTGCCGGGCCCGGGCACCGGACCTGACGTCTCGCTCTGGACGTAGCCGAGTTCGGTGAAGTAGCCGCCACTGGTGTTGGCCGGTGAGAAGAGCGTGATGATCGGGCTCTCGTCGTCGACGGTCTCGTGGTACTCGCGCAGCTTCAGGTCGTCGAAGCGGGCGCCGACGAGGTTGATCGATCCGGAAAGCGCGGGCGTATCGATGGCGACGCGAGGACTTGCCGCCACCGCCTGCTCGCGGTTCTGCGTCGCCTCCGCCTGGTTTGCGCCGGGAAGGGGGCCGGTGGCAGTCGCCCCGGGGCTTTCCGGCGTCACCGGCTGCGCGCTTTCACCCTGCAGGGCCCGCTGCGCCTCCAGGGCGCGCTGTTGCGCTTCCATCCTCGGGTTCATGTAGAGGAATTGCCAGGCAAGGACGATCACTACCGAAAGGGCGATCGCGATGAAGTAATTGCGGTTTTTTTCCATCATGCTTTCCTGGAACGGGTCTCCTCGGACCGCCTCGGTCTCGACCGGTCTTCTATGCGTTCGGCGAGTTGTGCAGCCAGTTCTGCGAACGGTACCGTCAGGACCTCCCGTCGCGCGACAATGACATAGTCGTGTCCGGCTTTCATTGCAAACCCGGCGCTCTGCCGCACGGCCTCCTTGAGGCGTCGGCGCATGCGGTTTCGCTCGACGGCGTTGCCGTGCTTTTTCGTCACCGTGAAGCCGGCCCGGGGTGGCGTATCGGGCTCCTGCCGGTCCAGGACCTCCAGAAGGAAGGTGCGGCCCCGGCGGCTCTCGCCCTTGCGCACGGCAAGAAACTGCGGCCGGCTTTTCAGCCGCCCGACAGTCGATTTCATTTTCTTCTCGGTCGTCATTGCCCGGTTGTCGGGCACGTCCGGCCCTTAGGCCGAGAGACGCTTGCGACCGCGTGCGCGACGAGCTGCAAGAACCTTGCGGCCACCATTGGTCGCCATGCGGGCACGAAAGCCATGGCGGCGCTTGCGGACAAGCTTGGACGGTTGATAGGTACGCTTCGACATTTATTTAAATACCGCGGTGTGCGGCCCTTCTTGATTGCCTTGCGGCAACAGCGTTTCGTAAAAACGTCCGCCAATAGCTCACGCTCGCGCGAGCCGGGGAGGCTGAACGTGCGCGGCTTATAAGAGAACTGGGCGACAGGAGTCAATCGTCGGGCGATCAAAGAGACCAGGCGGTGAGATGGAAAGGTGGTCGACCAATTGTTCCACCGGGCACTGCTCGCAATCTCGCTTTCCCTAAAGTGAGGGATGAAAATTCGCAGTCCGCCGCGAAATGTAGGGCTTCGAGGGAAAAATCTCCGTCTGAACAGTCACTTGGAGGAATTGAGGGCCGGAAAAATCGGCCTGACCAGTCCATAGCCTCAAGCATTTCTTAATAGCTGCCTGTCATTTCTGGCCCTCAATCGTCAGGGTACTCGGTACGGGCCTGATTGGTAGCTGTGGCTGGAAAAGGGAATGCGATGAGAATCCGAGGTAAGATCAACCTGCTCGTGGGCCTCATGAGCGCTGTAACGCTGATAATTGGCGGCATATCTATTTTTGCGCAGACGGAATCCCGTTCTCTCATGCAGAGCTACGAGGCGGCGGCACATCGGGCCCATATGGGTGAGAGCCTGAACAGGCTGGTGACGGCGGTCGTCATGGATGCCCGCGGTATCTATGCATCCGATACGAAGGAACAAGCCGCCAAGTTCGGTGATGGCCTTCTGACGAGCCTGCAGAAGATGGACGAACTGCTGGCCGACTGGAAGACCGAGGTTCCGGATCATCAGCGGGCTTCTTTCGAGAACCTTCTTACGAGAGCTGCTGAGTTCAAGGCGTTCCGTTCGGAGACGGTCCGGCTCGGCACCGAAATCGGTCCGGAAGCAGGCAATGAGCAGGGCAACAACGAGGCGAACCGTGCTAACCGCAAGGCTTTCCAGGCAGAGATCGATGCCGTCGTACAAGCCGATCTCGCCGAGCTTGAGGCCGTGGATGCGCAGGTCACGCAATTCGGGCGAATGGTCGTTCTCACTCTGTCCGGGATCACTCTCTTTGGTGTCGTCGCCGGTGCCGGGTTTGGCCTCTATATCGGCCGCCGCCAGCTGAGCGGCCCGATCCTGGATCTCACTGCCGCAATGAAGAGCGTCGCCGATGGCCAGTTCGAAACGGATATTCCCGGTCGCGGCCGCGTCGACGAGATCGGCGAGATGGCAGATGCCGTGGAGATCTTCAAGCAGAACGGCATTCAGGTTGCCCGCATGAACGAGCAGGAAAGCGGAAGTCGGGCGCGCAGCGACGAACTTCGTTCGCGGATGGAAGCGGTCGTCGGTGCCGCTGCCGAGGGCGACTTCAGCAAACGGATCGACAAGCGCTTCGGCGAGGAGAGCCTCGACAACTTTGCCCGCAACGTCGACAGCCTGATGGACACTGTCGAGGCTGGCGTCTCCGAGACCGGACGCGTGGTCAAGTCTCTCGCCCAGGGCGATCTTACCCAGACGATGTCGGGCAATTTCCGCGGTGCCTTTGCGGAACTCCAGGCGAACGTGAATGCGGCTGTCGCCAGCCTGCGTGAGGCCATGCAGAACGTGCGGGTCAGCTCCGGCACGATCAACAGCAGTTCCAATGAGTTGAGCAGTGCAACGAACGACCTCTCGAAGCGCACCGAACAGCAGGCTGCCGCCCTCGAGGAAACCTCGGCAGCACTCGACGAGATCACCGCCGTAGTCCGCACCTCGACCGAGCGCGCTCAGGAGGCTACGGTCATGGTGGGCGAGGCGAAGGAAAGCGCCGTCCAGTCCGGCGCCGTCGTCCGCAGCGCGGTGGAAGCCATGGGCCGCATCGAGCAGGCGTCGCACGAGATCGCCCAGATCACCAACGTGATCGACGAGATAGCCTTCCAGACGAACCTGCTGGCGCTCAACGCCGGTGTGGAAGCTGCGCGCGCCGGAGAGGCCGGCAAGGGCTTTGCCGTCGTCGCCCAGGAGGTTCGCGAGCTCGCACAACGTTCTGCCGCGGCCGCCAAGGACATCAAGGGCCTCATCACGAAGTCGGGCGAGGAGGTTGCCGGTGGCGTCCGTCTGGTCCAGAAGACGGGCGAGGCCCTGTCCGAGATCGAGGCGCGCGTCCTGCGGATCAACGACCACATCCATTCGATCGCGGTCGCCGCGAAGGAGCAGGCGACCGGTCTGCAGGAGGTCAATACAGCCATCAACCAGATGGATCAGGTGACACAGCAGAACGCCGCCATGGTCGAGGAGACTTCGGCAGCAACGCAGAAGCTGTCCTCTGAAGCCGGCGGATTGTTCTCGATGGTCTCGCAGTTCCACCTGGGAGAGGCAGGCGCCGCCCAGGGCCACACAGCAACAGTGTCGGCTACGGCCTCGAAACCACCGGCCTCCAGGAGCATCGCGAAACCGGCACGTGCCGCATCCGAGATCGATCGACCGCGTGCTTCGCCTGCACGGGCAATGACGGGTGCGATCGCCAAGGCTCTTGGTATTGGCGGAGCCGCGACGGCGGCAGCCGCCGCGCCTGATGCAGACTGGGAAGAATTCTGAACATCAATGCATCGCTGAAACCTGCGCAGGCCGAGGATTCCCCTCGGCCTGCTTCTGTTTGTGCGGGGTGCAAAACCTGTTAAAAAGGACTCGGGGCGCACGATAGTTGGATGCGGCCGCCAGAGGGGGTTTGGCGGCAACGACTGGAGATCCGCATGAGCGGAGACGCCGAGACAGAGACTGACGCATCGCCGGAGCGCGAAGCCCCAGCGCGGATGCCGCCCCTTTTCCAGGGCCTTTCGGGGCGGTTGCTCTGGCTGACCGTCGCCTTCGTCATGCTCGCCGAAATTCTCATCTTTGCGCCCTCGGTGGCGGGAATGCGCATGAACTGGCTGCGGGACCGGCTCGATACGGCGGCGGCGGCCGGTGTGGTCATCGACGGTCTGCGGCCCTCCGAATTGCCCAGAAGCGTTCAGGACGACACGCTGCTGGCGACGGGCGCAAAGGTTGTGGCGCTGCGAAAGGATGGCACCTCGAGCTTGCTGGCCGCAGTCGATGCCCCACCCCAGATCGACGACCAGTACGACCTGTCGGATGTGTCGCTTCTCGTATCGATCCGCGACGCCATGCAAACCCTGTTCTTCGGCGGTGGGCGGGTCATGCGCGTTCTGGGACCGATCGGCGAGACGGACATGATCATCGAAGTGGTGATGACCGACGACGCCCTGCGCAAGGACATGCTCGACTACGCGCAGATGATGTTCGTTCTGTCGCTTGTGATCTCGCTGATAACCGCCGTGCTGATCTTCCTCGCCATCAACCGCATGATGATCCGGCCGATCCGTCACCTCGCGCGCAGCATGCAGATCTTCTCGGAGCGTCCCGAGGATCCGGGCCGGTTGTTCCGCCCCGATGCCGCCAGGGGCGAGCTTGCCGTGGCCGGGCGTCATCTCCTGGAAATGCAGGTCGAGCTGCAGCGAACCCTCAAGCAGCAGAAGAACCTCGCCGACCTCGGGCTGGCGGTGTCCAAGATCAACCACGACATGCGCAATATTCTTGCCTCTGCGCAGCTCATGTCAGACCGCCTCGTGGACGTCGACGACCCGATGGTGCGCAGCTTCGCGCCAAAGCTGCTGCGCACCATAGACCGGGCCGTCGGCTACACCAGCGAAGTGCTGTCCTACGGCCAGGCGAGTGAATCCGCGCCGAAACGACGCGTGCTGCGTCTGGCGGAGCTGTGCCAGGACGTGCGCGACATGCTCGCGCTTGATGCCGAGACAGGCATAGAGTTTCAGGATCAGATCCCGGTCGACCTCGAGATCGATGCCGACAGCGATCAGCTCTTCCGCGTGATCCACAACATCTGCCGGAACGCGGTACAGGCCCTGGTGATCTTCCATCCTGACGATCCGGCGACCATCAGGCGCATAACCCTCACGGCGCAGCGCGTCGGCAGCGTCGTCAGCATCACCATAGACGATACGGGGCCGGGAATGCCGCGCAAGGCCAAGGAAAATCTCTTCGCCGCTTTCCGGGGCTCGGCCCGCTCTGGTGGTACCGGGCTGGGACTTGCCATTGCGCGCGAACTGGTGCTTGCCCATGGCGGCACCATCGCCCTGGTGGAGAAGCCCGGGCCGGGCACGCAGTTCAGGATCGAGATCCCCGATCGTCCGGTCGCCCTCGACGACTACCGCGTCCGCGCCGGCGCTTGAAACTCCCTGACCAGCGACGACCCCGGTACGTCGGTTGGCAAAAAACGGATCGACATCGGAAAAGCGCTTGCAATCCATCGGAGGACGTTTTAGAGGATCGCCCACGCAAGCGACACGGTCGTTTCGCAGTGCGCACCCGTAGCTCAGCTGGATAGAGCACCAGACTACGAATCTGGGGGTCAGGAGTTCGAATCTCTTCGGGTGCGCCATTCTTCCTTTTGATGTCCCGTTCTTCTGCGTGTCTTGCGGCCAGCCTGTCGAGGCGCAGGCCATGTCATTCCGTTCCTGTAAATTCCGGTCCTGAAGCCGCCATAGGCAAGCGCGAGTTGGTGGTGCTATAGCTTCAGCGAGAGCACATCCGGCGGATGTGCAGCGCCAGGGAGCTACAATGCAGGACGATTCGGAAAAGCCGGTTGCGTTGATCACTGGTGGTGGACGTGGCATGGGGGCGGCGATCGCGCGGGAGCTGCATGAGCGGGGCTACCGTCTGGCACTCATGTCGCCTTCGAGAAGCTGCGAAGCTCTGGCCGCTGAACTCGGAGGCGTCGCGGTCCGCGGCGTTGCAGAAGAGGCAGCGGACATCCAGGCAATTTTCGATCTGGCGATGACGACCTATGGCCGGATCGATGCGGTGGTCAATCACACCGAACTGCATTCTCCCAGGCTACATCGACAGCCTGGACCACAAGCCCGAGACTGCCGACAAGGTACCAATGAAGCGCATCGGGCTTGTGGAGGAGATAGCTAAGACGGCTGCCTTCCTACTCTCCGATGGCGCGGGCTATATCACCGGGCAGAACATTAGGGTGGATGGCGGCCTCACGCGTCACGTCTGAGATTTTGCCTGAGCGGGATCAGGACGCGTGTAGCATCCGGTTCGGCGTCTATCAGATGCTCTTCGTGAGGATGGAGGGGGTCTCCATATCGCCTTCCTTGAGGATGAGGGTGGTTACCCCTTCATCGAACCCGCTGACCTCCGGTGGCGCCAGACGGCCCGAGGCATGCAGTTCGACAACCTTGTTGGCGGCGAACATGTCACCGCGCTCCGCGGCCTGGGCATACAGTTCCGCGGCCTGAGCGGCATCCGGCTCGATACCTTCGCCGGTTTCGAGCATAATGCCGAGGTTCACCATGGCATCCACGTTACCGCGTGCAACGGCGAGATCGTACCAGGCAATAGCCGTTTGGTCGTCCTCGGGAACAAGGTTTCCTTCATCATGGATGACGGCGATGTTGAAAGCTGCCGTGTCGTCGCCGCCCGCGGCAGCAGTCTCGAACCAAGCCAGCGCCTTGGAAACGTCAGCGTCGGTTCCGATCCCGTCGCGATAGGATACGCCGAGGTTGTAGGCGGCTAGCACGCTCCCACCCTGGGCCGCTTCGCGATACATCTCAAACTCCGCGCGGTGGTCGCCGAGACGGCCGAGAAGAATGCCGAAGTTGACCTTGGCTGCCGGATAGTCTGCCTGCGCGGCAGTCTGATAGGCCGACATCGCCTGATCGATTTCGTTGGCCTTGTTCAGCGCGCGGCCCAGCTGATAGGCAAAGCGCGGATTGCCGGTGGCCTCGAATGCGAGCCGGCACGAATCGATTGCGCTGGCAGCTATTTCGGAAGTCTCGACGGCGCCGAACGCCTTGTTGCGCTGGTTGTCGCTGGGGCTGCCGGCAAGCCGGTCGCACTCGTTCTGAAGGTTGAGCGAAGTGGCAGCAAGGCCATTCTCCTGCGCACCGGGAGACACTGACAGCGCCAGCAGCGCGACTGCGGTTCCTGTTGCAAGTGCAAATCCCTTGTTGACTTTAGAGACCGGGGATTTCATTGTGCGCTCCGATTCATTTCTTCTTCATTTTGCTTAACGAACGCCCAAGTCCGTGAGCGGTTCCTTTAATGCTAGGATCCGGCGGCGCTGCCTCAGGCATTTCTGATCACCATTTCGCGAGACAACTGGCCCGACAGGGGGTTGCGGTTGCCCTTGGACGTTGTTTCCGAGCACCCGTTGGTGCTATGCCGCCTCACTGATGACTGCGAGGCTCCCCTATGAAGACGCTCACCATCCGCCGTCCTGATGACTGGCATCTCCACCTGCGCGATGGCGCCGTTCTGGAAGGGGTCATTGGCGATACCACCCGCCATTTCGCCCGCGCCATCATCATGCCGAACCTCGTGCCGCCGGTCGTAACAACGGCCGACGCGGCAGCCTACCGGGAGCGGATAGTCGCAGCCCTGCCGGAAGGCGATCGTTTCGAGCCGCTGATGACGCTTTATCTGACGGAGGGGACCGATCCAGACGATGTCGCAGCCGGCAAGCAGAGCGGCCTCATCACCGCCGTGAAGCTCTATCCTGCCGGCGCCACCACCAACTCCAGCAGCGGGGTGCGCGATATCGAGAATGCGATGCCGGTTCTGGAGCGGATGGCGGAGATCGGCTTGCCGCTCTGCGTCCATGGTGAGGTGACGACGCCCGAGATCGACATCTTCGACCGCGAGGCCGTCTTCATCGAGACGGTCCTCGACCCGCTGCGCAAGCGCCTGCCGGAGCTGAAGGTGACGATGGAGCATGTCACCACCAAGGACGGCATCGACTACATCCGCGGCTCCTCCGGCAATCTTGCCGGCACGATCACCACCCATCACCTGATCATCAACCGCAACGCCATTCTCGTCGGCGGCATCCGCCCGCATTACTACTGCCTGCCGGTTGCAAAGCGCGAGCATCATCGGCTGGCGCTGCGGGCTGCGGCGACGTCCGGCGACGCACGCTTTTTCCTAGGCACTGACTCCGCGCCGCATGTCGACCCCTTGAAGGAATGCGCCTGCGGCTGCGCCGGCATCTATACGGCGCCGAACACCATGAGCTGCCTTGCGCATGTCTTCGAGCAGGAGGATGCCCTTGACCGGCTTGAGGCCTTTGCCTGCCTCAATGGTCCGGCCTGGTACGGGCTCGCGCCGAACCCCGAGACGATCACGTTGTCCAGGCAGGAGCAGCCGGTGGTCTACCCGGCCAAACGCGAGACGGAGGCGGGAGCGATCACCGTATTCGATCCGATGTTCCCGCTGCACTGGCGAGTGGATCCCTGAGCCTTTGATCCGCCGGCGGGACATCTGGCGCGTCGGGCGGCATGCTGCTATGGCGCTTGGAACCGAGCGACAGGAAGGAGCGCCAGCATGATCCAGACCACCTTTACGGACCGCAGCGTCATGGCGGAACTGATGGCGAAGATGCTGTGGGAGATCGGTGCCGTCCACTTCAGCGCCGACAAGCCTTACAAGCTGTCTTCAGGCATGATGAGCCCCGTCTACATCGATTGCCGCAAGCTCATCTCTTATCCCCGCATCCGCTCCACCATCATGGATTTCGCAGCCGCCACGGTCATGCGCGACGCCGGCTTCGAGAAATTCGATTGCGTTGCGGGTGGCGAGACCGCGGGCATTCCGTTTGCAGCCTTTCTTGCAGAGCGTCTCGGCCTGCCGATGATCTATGTCCGCAAGGCTCCCAAGGGCCACGGCCGCAACGCCCAAATAGAGGGTCACATGCCGGAAGGGGCTCGGGTGCTGGTGATAGAGGACCTGACCACGGCCGGTGGTTCCATGTTCAAGTTCATCGATGCCATCCGCGCGGCCGGCGGCACCGTCGACCACGGTATTGCCCTCTTCTTCTATGGCATCTTTCCGGAGGCCGAGGCGCGCTTCTCCAATGGTCAGGTGCAGCTTCACCACATCGCCACCTGGCGCAACGTCTTGGCGGTGGCACGGGCCGAGCGGCTCTTCGACGACAAGACACTTTCGGAAGTCGAGGCCTTTCTCGATTCGCCGCTCGCCTGGTCAGGCCGCAACGGCGGCGTGAGTGAGCTTTCGCTCTAGCCAAGTGACAAAAGCTTACGTATCGAATGACGCAGCAGTTCTGGGAGGGACCGATATGATCCTGTGTTGCGGCGAGGCGCTGATCGACATGCTACCGCGTGAGACGACGCTCGGCGAAAAGGGCTTCGCGCCCTATGCCGGCGGTGCCGTCTTTAATACGGCGGTCGCGCTTGGTCGGCTTGGCCAGCCGACCGGCTTCTTCACCGGCCTCTCGGACGACATGATGGGGGACATCCTGCGCGACACCCTGCGCGCCAGCAATGTCGATTTCAGCTACTGCGCCACCCTCTCGCGGCCCACCACCATCGCCTTCGTGAAGCTCGTGCAGGGGCAGGCATCCTACGCGTTTTACGACGAGAACACGGCCGGAAGGATGATCACGGAAGATCATCTGCCGGACCTGGCCGACGAGTGCGAGGCGCTCCACTTCGGCGCGATCAGCCTGATCCCGGAACCATGCGGCTCGACCTATGAGGCGCTCTTGAAACGCGAGCATCAGCGGCGCGTGATCTCGCTCGATCCCAATATCCGTCCCGGCTTCATCACGGACAAGGCTTCGCACATGCTGCGCATTCGGCGGATGGCCGCCATGTCCGACATCCTGAAGTTCTCCGACGAGGATCTCGCC
Source organism: Pseudorhizobium flavum (assembly GCF_044142885.1). Lineage (NCBI taxonomy): Bacteria > Pseudomonadati > Pseudomonadota > Alphaproteobacteria > Hyphomicrobiales > Rhizobiaceae > Pseudorhizobium > Pseudorhizobium flavum. Next base: position 562,621 of record NZ_JBIOKZ010000001.1, on the reverse strand, counting down.
TGGTTCGGCCTGGACGGCGATACGGACGCACTTGCACGCCACTGGCTTCATCATGGCGCCAAGCTAGTCGTTGTCACGCGCGGAGCAGAAGGCGCGACAGGCTACACAGCAGATCATCGGGTTACGGTGCCGAGCGAGAAGGTAACGGTGGTGGACACCGTCGGTGCCGGAGATACCTTCGACGCAGGCGTACTCGCTTCGCTGAAGCTGCAAGGGCTCCTGACGAAGGCTCATGTGGCGAAGCTTACCGAGGCAGAGATCCGCAACGCCCTTTCGCTGGGTTCGAAGGCGGCAGCGGTAACGGTTTCGCGGGCAGGTGCTAATCCGCCATATGCGCATGAGATTGGTTTGCCGGCCCCTCACGCCTAACCGTCCTGGTGAGCGTCACCGGCAGCTGCCATCTCGTAAACGGCGCATACGCGGCCCAGTAGGGAGAACCCCGTCCAGGCCGGACGCGTCAGCTTCTGGCCTTCAGCAGCCGCGCCACGAGCCCCGCCGTCGAGCTGTCGTGGTCGTCGGCGGTTTCCTTGCCTTCGACGATCGGCAGCAGGCCGGTCGCTAGTTCCTTGCCCAGTTCGACGCCCCACTGGTCGAATGAGTTGATCCGGAACAGCACGCCCTCGACGAAGACGCGATGCTCGTAGAGGGCGATGAGGCGGCCGAGTGCAAAGGGCGTGAGCTGGTCATAGACGAAGGTGATCGAGGGACGATTGCCGGGGAAGACGCGATGAGGCGCGATCGCGTCCGCCTGGCCTTCGTCCATCCCCTTCGACGTCAGCTGTGCCTTCGCCTCCTCCAGCGTCCGGCCCTTCATCAGCGCTTCCGACTGCGCCAGGCAGTTGGCAATCAGCAGCTCGTGCTGGTGGCGCAGATGCGGCTCGAACCCGATTGTCGCGATCATGAACTCAGCCGGAACGATGCTCGTGCCCTGATGGATGAGCTGGTAGAAGGCATGCTGGCCGTTGGTGCCGGGCTCGCCCCAGACCACGGGTCCGGAATCCCCCTCCACCGGCGTCCCGTCCACCGTCACACCCTTGCCGTTCGATTCCATGTCGAGCTGCTGCAGGTATGCGGGGAAACGCGCCAGACGCTGGTCATAGGGCAGGATCGCCCGCGAGGGATAGCCCAGCACATTGCGGTGGTAGAATCCGATCAGCCCCAGCAGCATCGGCAGGTTCTCACGGACCGGCGCCTCGCGGAAATGCCGGTCCATCGCGTGCGCACCGTCCAGGAAGCGGCCGAAGTTTTCCGGGCCGACTGCGATCATCAGCGGCAGGCCGATCGCCGACCAGATCGAATAGCGCCCGCCGACCCAGTCCCAGAAGCCGAAGACGCGTTCGCTCGCGATCCCGAAGGCAGCCACCTTGTCGAGGGCGGTGGAAACGGCCGCAAAGTGATGCTTCACCGCATCATCGCCGAGCTTCTCGGCGATGAACGCCCGCGCGGAGGCGGCATTCGTCATTGTTTCAATGGTCGTGAACGTCTTGGAGGCGATGATGAAGAGCGTCGTCTCGGCATCAAGGCCCTTCAGCGTGTCGGCGATGTGGGCACCGTCGACATTGGAGACGAAATGCGCGCGGGGGCCGTCGTGGAAGGGCGAAAGCGCGAGCGTCGCCATGGCCGGGCCGAGGTCCGAGCCGCCGATGCCGATATTGACCACATCGGTGATCCTGCGCCCAGTTGCACCCTTGAGGCTCCCGGATCGAATACCATTCGCGAAGCCAGCCATGGCGGCGAGCACGCCATTGACGTCCGGCATCACATCCTTGCCGTCCACCAGGACAGGCTGGTTGGATCGATTGCGAAGCGCCGTGTGCAGGACGGCGCGGCCCTCCGTGAAGTTGATGGCCTCGCCGGAAAACATCGCATCGCGCTTCTGCGCAACCCCTGCCTCTTCCGCCAGCGTCTCCAGGAGAGTGATGACCCGATCGTTGACGGCCGTCTTGGAGAAGTCCATCAGCAGGTCGTCCAACGAGACACTGTACCGCCTAAAGCGTTGCGGATCGGCAGAAAATGCCGCCCGCAGGTCGGTCGCAGCCGTGGCGGCGGCGGTGGTCTTCAGCTCGTCGATGATGGCCCGCATGGAATGTCCTCGTGATCCGGGGGAGGGATGCACGGGAACCTATAAGACTTCCATGTCAAATCAAGCGCCGCCTGAAGCGGCTGCGCCTGCGATGGCCGTCCTCAGCCGCGCAGTTCGCGGCGAAGGATCTTGCCGACATTGGACTTCGGCAGTTCGTTGCGGAATTCGATCAGTCGCGGGCGCTTGTAGCCGGTAAGGTTGGCGGCGCAGTGCTCCCGCACGTCATGCTCCGTCAGCGCCGGATCCTTCTTGACGACAAAGAGCTTCACCGCCTCGCCCGAATGCGGGTCCGGCACACCGACCGCCGCGCATTCCAGCACGCCCGGATGCATGGCCGCGACTTCCTCCACCTCGTTCGGATAGACGTTGAAGCCGGAGACTAGGATCATGTCCTTCTTGCGGTCGACGATCTTCGTGTAGCCGCGCTCATCCATGTAGCCCATGTCCCCGGAGCGGAAGAAACCGTCATCGGTCATGACCTTGGCTGTCTCGTCCGGCCGCTGCCAATAGCCGGCCATCACCTGCGGTCCGCGGATGCAGATCTCGCCGACTTCGCCGAGCGGGAGCGGCTTGCCGTCTTCGTCGCGAATGGAAATCTCTGTCGACGGCAGCGGCAGTCCGATCATGCCGGTGAATTCCTGCGTGTCGAAGCGGTTGGCGGTGGCAACCGGAGAGGTTTCCGACAGGCCGTAGCCCTCGGTGATCGCAGTGCCGGTCAGCGCCTGCCAGCGTTCGGCAACCGGCCGCTGCACGGCCATGCCGCCGCCAAGCGCCAGGATCAGCGAGGAGAAGTCGATCTTTCCGAAGTCTGCATTGTTCATCATCGCGTTGAAGAGCGTGTTGAGGCCCGGGAAGACATGCACCTTGTGCTTCTGCAGTTCCTTGACGAAGGCGGGAATGTCGCGCGGATTGGCGATGAGGATATTGTGCCCGCCCATGGCGACGCCCATCAGCGAATTCACCGTCAGTGCGAAGATATGGTACAGCGGCAGTGCGCAGACAAAGGTCAGGACCTCGGGCCTTGGCCTGTTCTCGAATGCCGCCTCCAGCCACATGCTGATCTGCATCTTGTTGGCGATCAGGTTGGCATGCGTGAGAGCCGCCCCCTTTGAGACGCCCGTCGTGCCGCCGGTATATTGCAGGAAGGCGACATCGTTGCTGTCGATATCGACCGGCTTCAATGGAAGATGCGAGCCTTCCGTAAGGACCTTCTTGAACGGAATAGCCGAGGGGATCGACCAAGCCGGAACCAGCTTCTTGACCTTCCGGACCACCAGATTGACGACATGGCCCTTCATGCCCAGCATGTCGCCCATTGCCGTCACGACGATGTGGCGCAAGCCGACTTCGGCTGCCACCTGCTGGACGGTGTGAGCGAAGTTCTCCAGAACGAAGATCGCCTTCGCACCCGCATCCTTCAGCTGATGCTCGAGCTCGCGGGGCGTATAGAGTGGATTGACGTTAACCACGACGAAGCCGGCCCGAAGGATCGCGTAGGTGACGACCGGGTTCTGGAGCACGTTCGGCATCATGACGGCGACGCGGTCGCCCTTCTCCAGCCCCTGTGCCTGAAGCCAGGCGCCCACTTTGCGCGTTTCCACTTCCAGCTCGCGATAGGTCATCTCGCGGCCCATGCTCGAGAAGGCCACGCGCGGCAGATATTCTACGCAGCAGCTCTCGAAGAGTTCGCCGAGCGAACGATAGGAAAGGGCCGGGATTTCGGGGGGAACCGAAGAGGGATAGGAGGCAAGCCAGAATTTCTCGGAATTGTTACTTACCTGCGCAGGCGCTTCGTTCATATGGGCCTCCTCTTCCCTTTTCTCTTGGCGGCGTTTCATGGCGCAAAGTCCTCCACTCTGCGGCAAGACTCCCACTATGCCATGCTCTGTCCCACCGGGCCATAAGCCGATTGCTATATAACCTGCACGTAAACGTCAACGGCCCGAGCCGCGGCCCTTCAGGGAACGAACGCCTGGACCATGAGTTTCGAAGGAGGCACTCACCGAACCATAAGGAGGCACGTGATGTTGCATCAGGAACCGCGCGCAGGGCAGGACCCCTATGTGAAGGACACCCCGTCGCTGATCGCAAGCGACAAGGTGGAAGGTACCCGCGTCTATGGCGCCGACGGACAGCATATCGGCTCGATCGAGCGCGTTCTTCTGGAGAAGCGTGGCGGCCGCGTAGCCTATGCAGTCCTCAGCTTCGGCGGCTTCCTCGGCATCGGCGATGACTACTACCCGTTGCCGTGGGAAAAGCTGAACTACGATGAGGAACTCGACGGCTACCGCATCGACCTGACAAAGGACCAAATCACCGGCGCGCCCCGCTACAATGATCTGGAGGACGACAGCTGGTACCAGGACAAGGGCCGTACGATTTACGACTACTACGGTGTCCCGCCGTACTGGATGTGACATTTCCAGCGTCGAAGGACCACGAGACGCCCCCGCACGCGGGGCCTCTTTCCGTTTGCTTAATAGCTGCGTGCCAATCATGCGATCAGCCGTCGCAGAGCCGGAGCAAGCGGGAAACATGTCTCAGTCAGCAGGGCAGGGGAGCGTGCGCGATCTTGAGCGCGACGATATCTCCACGGTCGCCCGCCTGTTCCAGAACACGTTTCGCAACGGCCAGGATGTTCCCGGATCGCTCGTAGAGTACATTCGGGAGGTCTTCCTCGATCACCCTTGGGATGAAGAGGATCTGCGCTCGAAGGTCTTTGTGGGGGAAAAGGGCGAGCTCACGGGCTTCATCGGCGTCTTTCCATCGCGCCTGCAGCTCGAAGGCAGGCCGATTCGAGCCGCGTTCGCGGGTTCCATGATGGTGCAGGAGCCCGAGCGAAATCCGCTAGCCGGTGCGCGCCTCCTGCGCGCATTCCTCGCCGGCCCCCAGGATATTTCCTTGACCGAGACGGCAAACGCCACCGCGCTTGGCATGTGGCAGAAGCTCGCATTGCCGCTCGATACAGCGTATAGCCTCAACTGGCTGCGGGTCTTTCGGCCGGTTTCCGCCGCAGTCAACGCTGCTGAACGCCGTCTCCCGAGTGCGCGTATACTTCGGCCCCTGGGCAGAGCCGCGGATGCGGTAGTCGAGAAGACCGGCGTCTCCTCGCTGCGTGTGTGGAAAGGTGCAACCGCGCGCCGCATCAGCTTCCGGGACGCGAGCGAGAACGAGTTCGCCGAAGCGGTGCTTTTATTGAGCAAGAGCTTTCCTCTTCGCCCGCTCTGGGATCGTGCCATGCTCGACTGGTTTATCGGGCATGCGCGCCAGAAACGGGCATTAGGGGCACCCGTCTGGCGTATAGCGGAATCGAGGAACGGCGACATCGCCGCCTGCTATGCCTATTTCGGCGGAGCCGGCCATATCGGCTGGCTGCTGCAGGCGCTCTGCGCGCCGACGATCGCCGGTGATCTCGTCGATGACCTTTTCGCCCATGCGGACGGAAGCGGTTGCGCCGGGCTGCGGGGTGGTGGGCACCCGTGGTTGACCCACGAACTGATCACCCGGAAGGCAGTCTTCTATGGGCGGGCCTTCTTCGTTGCCCATTCGAAGGATGAGAGCCTCCTGCAGCCCATCAAGTCGGGACAGGCACTGATCAGCGGCCTTGCCGGAGAGAACTGGACCCGCTTGATCGGCGACCGTTTCGACTGACCGGATGCCACCCCATCAAAGCATGGTCGCCGGTGCGGCGTGCAGATACTCGGCTACCTTGCGCTTGGACGCGATATTGCGCCACACCGCATCCACCTGCTCCGGCGTCAGGCCAGCCGCATCGGCGACGGCATCCGATGAAACACCATGGTCGAGCCCGAAGAGGCAGATGTCCATCCGGTCGTAGGGAAGCGAGAAGTAATATTCGTCCTGGCCCTGGGGCAGCGACCAGGTATCGGTTGTCGGCGGTCGGCGACGGATCTCTTCCGGCACGCCCAGAGCCTCTGCGAGCTGATAGACCTGCGTCTTGTAGAGGTGCGCGATCGGCTTGAAGTCTGCTGCGCCGTCGCCGTTCTTCACGAAGAAGCCCTGGTCGTACTCCAGCCGGTTCGGCGTCCCTGCGACCGCATAGTTCAGGCGGTCGCCATGGTAGTACTCGATCTGCTTTCGGGTGCGCTGCTTCATGTTGGCCGCCGCGATCATGCCGAGATAGACGTCGAGCGGCATCCGGTGCCTACTCTGCTCGCCGGCCGGCGAGGCGACGACAAGCCAGGAGATATTGTAGCCGCGGTTCGAGAGGGCATTCTCCAGCACCACCTTGCAGCCCCAGCCTTCGCCGAATTCCGGTACGATCTGTCGGATGAAGCCGTCGCGCCGGGTATAGCAGCCCGCCGCGGCGAGGGCCGGGCCGATGTCTTCCAATACCGTCTCGACACCGGTTGCTGCGGCCAGCGCCTGTCCCAGCCGCAGGCTTTCCGGGTCGGAATCGTGCTCGGGCATGAAGATGCCAGTCACCCTGGAAGGGCCGAGGGCCCGGGCGCAAAGGGCTGCCGTGACGCTGGAGTCAATGCCGCCGGACAGGCCGAGCACGACGCCGCGCTTGCGCAGGTCCTTCAGGACGGTCTCCCGGATCCAGGCGCAGATGCGCGCGATCTCGGCCTCGGCATCGAGACGGAGGCTGACGGCGGAAAAGGCCGCATCCTGGCGGGCGATCTTCATCGTCTGGTTCATATTGCAGTCTCCAGTTTCCCCTCGACGAGGTCGCCCTCGGCGCTCATCCTGATCTTGCCGGTCGTCGTTCGCGGCAGCATATCGCGGAACTCAACAATCTTCGGCACCATGTAATCCTCAAGCTGGCTGGCGCAGTGACGCATGACGTCACGCTCCGACAGGGTAGAGCCGGGTTCCAGCGCCACATGGGCGCGGACGACCTGGCCGAAGACCGGATCCTCCATTCCCGTCACCGCCGCCTCCCGGATGCCGGGCAGGGCGTAGAGCACCCGCTCGACCTCCTGCGGGCTCACCTTCTCGCCGCGCGTCTTGATGATGTCGTCCTTGCGGCTGACGAAATAGAGAAAACCGTCGGCATCAGTTCTGAAAAGGTCGCCCGTTCGCAGGCGTCGTCCGCCCTCGATTTCCGTCGGGCGTTGCCTCGGGCCCGCCTCGTCGCCCCAGTAGCCGGCCATGACATGCGGCCCCTCGACCACCAACTCGCCCACCTCCCCGGGATTGCAGGGTTGGCCGTCGTCCCCCACGACATAGGCGCGCGTGCCTGGAATGGCCTTGCCGACGGATGTCGGGCGGCGTGCGATTTCAGTCGGCTCCAGATAGCTCACCCGCAGACACTCGGTCTGGCCATACATGATGAAGATCAGAGTGCCCGGCATCATTCCCCTGAGCCGTCCGGACAAGGCGGGCGGCAGCGCCGCTGCGGCGCTCGTGACGTAGCGAAGGGAGGCGAACTGGTCGTCAGGAAGGTCCTTCATGCCGGCAATCAGCGCGGCCATGGCCGGCACCAGGGGCAACCCTGTCGCCTTCTCCGCGGCAAGCCGGTCGAGGATCGTGCGAGGAAAGGCAAAGCTCTTCTCCAGCACCAGCCTTCCACCAACCGAGGCCATCGTCACCATCTGCGTGATGCCGTAGCCGAAGGAAAGCGGCAGAACGCTCAGGACGACGTCGTCCTCGGTATTGCCGAGATAGCCTGCGATCGACTGGCAGGCGGCATCGACATTTGCATGCGTCAGCATCACGCCCTTCGGGCGTCCCGTGGAGCCGGAAGTATGAATGAGGAGGGCGAGTTCCGACTCGTTCGCGCGCAGCTCGGGCCGAGCCGTTGGCCCGCCGAATGTCATAGACGCGAACGACAGCGCATCCCCGACGGCATTATTCGCCCCTTCCGTGGTGATGACGATGGGCTGGCAGCCGCTTGCCCCGATCGCCGCCTGGACGGACAGGATCTGCCGCGCCTGGGTCACGACTGCTGCGGGCCGGATGCTTGAAAATATGGCTGCGAGCTTCTCCGATTTCATCGAGGGATAAAGCGGACAGGCTACGGCACCGGCCTTCCAGGCTGCAAAGAAGCTTAGCGGAGCCTCAATCCCGTTCTCCAGCAGCAGCGCCACCCGGTCTCCCGGCTGGACCCCGGCTTTGCGGAGCGCGGCGGCCAGGTGATCGGATCGGGTATCGAACTCGGCATAGCTCAGGCGGCATCCACCGGCGACAAGAGCGACCTTGTCGGGATAGCGGCGGGCGCTTTCGCGGAGCCTTGCCTCGAGCCGCATCGGGGTTTCAGGCGGCAACCGGCAGCTTGCGCGCCAGGTAATTGGTCATGGCATCGACGCTGTCGAGGTTTTGCGGGATAATCTCTTCATCCGCGATGCTGATGCCGTAACTGGTCTCCAGAAAAGCGATCAACTCGAGGACTCCGGTTGAATCCATTACGCCGCTTTCCAGCAGAGACTGGTCATCGGCGATCTCCGCATCCGCGCGAAAAAGGAAGTTTTCGGCAATGAACTCGCGCACCGCGGGTCGGAATCTCTGGCTCATGACTGGTCGCTCCGAGGTATATCTCTATCTGCAATGCCGTCGCGTATGGATTTGCGGCATGTCTCAACGAGAATTCACCATGACACCGTCACCTGAATCTTTCGCTAAATGGCATCGTAAAGACTTCGCAAAACATGCAGAGGTTGTAATGTTCGACAATGGTGGCGCGATGCGATCGAGTGGCCCGACGGACAACGCTTCATCCTTCGCGGTCATGAAATCTGTGCCGGCATGAAGATTGCGACCTTCAACGTCAACGGTGTCAACGGCCGGATCGACACCCTTCTCCGCTGGCTCGACGAGGCGCGTCCTGACGTGGTCTGCCTACAGGAGTTGAAGGCGCCGCAGGAGAAGTTTCCCCACCGTGCCCTGGACAAGGCGGGTTATGGGGCGGTCTGGCACGGGCAGCAGCGCTGGAACGGGGTGGCCATCCTGGCACGCGATGTTGAGCCGATCGAGACGCGCCGCGGCCTGGGCGGTGATCCGGACGACAGCCACAGTCGGTATATCGAAGCGGCCGTCAACGGCGTGCTGATCGGCTGCCTCTATGCGCCGAACGGAAATCCGGCGCCGGGCTCCAAGTTCGACTACAAGCTCTCCTGGTACGAGCGCTTTCTTGCTCACACGCAACACCTCTTGAAGACGGGCGCTCCGGTGGTGCTCGCAGGCGACTACAATATCATGCCGACGGACCTCGACGTCTATGCGCCGGAGCGCTGGCAGGACGATGCGCTGTTCCGACCCGAGGTGCGCGAGGTCTTCCGCAACCTCATCGCGCAGGGCTGGATGGACGCCCTGCGCCAGCTTCATCCCGATGAACGGATCTACACCTTCTGGGACTATTTCCGGAACGCCTGGGGTCGCAATGCCGGCCTCCGCCTCGACCACCTGCTGCTCAGCCCGTCCGTTGCGGGCCGTCTGGACGCGGCCGGCGTCGACCGCCACGTGCGCGGCTGGGACCATGCCAGCGACCACGCGCCGGTATGGGTTACACTTCTGGATGAGTGAGGAGCCGGCACGGATGAGAAGGTCCGCGCCGGCAATGGGTCAGAGGGCAGCCCGCTTGTCGCGGCGGCCGAGCCGCTGCAACAGATAGTCCACCTCGGCCCGCGCCGTCTCCGAAAGGGCAAGCCCCGGCTTGCGCTGCGCATCCGATGTGATCACGCCACGCCGCTTCAGCACGTGCTTGCGCACGGCAAGCCCGATGCCGAGCTGCTGCTCGTAGCGGATCAGCGGCAGGTGTGCATCGAAAAGGTCGTGCGCCTCGTCTCGCTTTCCCGCGGCGAACAAGCCGATCAGCTCTGTCAGCATGTCCGGGAAGCCATATCCCGTCATTGCGCCATCGGCGCCACGTTCCGGTTCAAAATCCAGGAACATGCCGCCATTGCCGCAGAGGATCGAGAACGGCCGAAGCTCGCCCGCCTTCTGCAGGGCGCGCAGCCTGGAGATCTTTTCCAGCCCCGGCCAGTCCTCATGCTTCAGCATCAGGCAGGAGGAATGGTTAGAAATGACCTTCGCCACCACGCTCACTGACATGACGACGTTCAGCGTCAGCGGGTAGTCCTGCAACACCCAAGGCACGTCGTCGCCGACCGCCTCCACGGCCTGCCCAAAGTAGTTGATGATCTGCTCGTCTGTCCGCAGCGCGGGCGTCGGCGCGATCATCACGCCGGCCGCCCCCATGTCCATCGCATCGCGGGCGAGCGAGCGCATCGCAGCAAATCCGGGAGCCGAGACGCCGACAATCACGGGCACTCGCGAGCGGCCGACCACCTGCCGGATGATCGCCCGGCTCTCCGACGGCTCGAGCTTCGGGGCTTCCCCCATGATGCCGAGGATGGTGATCCCGGTACAGCCGCTGTCCTGGTAGAAATCCGTCAGCCGGTCGACCGACGGCGTATCGAGCGAGCCGTCCGGCAGGAACGGCGTGGTGGCGATGGCGTAGACGCCTTTCGATTGCGCGGAAAAGCTCACTGGGCGTCCTTCCATGCCTGGTAGCGCGCCTTGGTCTCGGCATTCATCGGATAGAGGCCGGGAAGCGGCACGCCGCGGTCGACCTCGGTCATGATCCAGGCTTCCATGCGCTCCTGCTCCGGCGCCTCGGCCAGTACCGCATCGAGCAGTTTCGCTGGGATCAGCACCGCGCCGTCTTCGTCCACGACGACGATGTCGTCCGGGTAAACGGCGACGCCGCCGCAGGCGATCGGCTCCTGCCAGCCGACAAAAGTAAGGCCTGCAACGGACGGTGGCGCAGCGACGCCGTTGCACCAGACATCGAGGCTGGTGCCCAGCACGCCTTCCGCATCCCTTACCACGCCATCCGTCACCAGCCCGGCAACGCCCTTCTTGACCATGCGCGAGCAGAGGATGTCGCCGAAGATGCCCGCATCGAGCACGCCCATTGCGTCGGCGACGGCCACGCAACCTTCCGGCATCGCCTCGATTGCGGCGCGGGTGGAGATCGGTGACGCCCAGCTTTCCGGCGTTGCGAGGTCTTCCCGCGCCGGCACGAAACGAAGCGTGAAAGCGGGGCCGACGACGCGTCCCTGCCCAGCCTTCAGGGGCTTGGTGCCCCGCATCCAGACATTGCGCAGGCCCTTCTTCAGCAGCACGGTGGTCAGCGTAGCGGTGGAGACACCCTTCAGCGTCTCGACGATCTTCGGATCAAGCATGTAATTTCCTCGGCACTCGGGCGACGGAACGTTCCGTCACGGTCGCGGATATTCTGTTGCCCGACAAGATGCGTCAAGCAAACGGATGACGCTTTCGGTTCGCACGCTTAGTCCTTGCCCGACGTCCGGTCGGTATCGCCGTTCTGGAAGATCCGTCGGTCGTCATCGGCCGCGCCGACGTCGAACTCTTCCACGGGCGAGATCGGCGAATTCGCGGAGACCTTTGCCTGCTCGTCGGTCTTCTGCTGGGCTTCCTGCTTGGTCTCTTGCTTGTCAGTATGGTTCATCGTCTGCCTCCTGGTTCTCAATGAGAACGAGCGAAAGTAGGGTTTGTTCGCATAAGGACGAAAGCGTATCGTTCAGCGACCGTGGTCTGGCACCGATTAAACCTAATCTGTCGAAACCCCGTCGCTAACGAAACCACCGCTCCGCCGCCGCGAGAAGCTCCTCCTCGGACCTCACGCCGTCCTGGAACAGTCGCACCAGCAGCATCGCCAGTTCGTCGGGATGGGTGTCGTGCTCGGGTATCACCTGTGCGAACACCCGTTCGAGCAAGGCAAGGTCCTCGGGACGAAGAAGAACATCGGAGGGAATACGGCCACGCATGATGACACGCTACGGCCCGAAAAGGCTTTAGGCAAGAGTGTGTGGTAAATGGTGCCGCTTACGTGACTCGAACACGTGACCCCATCATTACGAATGATGTGCTCTACCGACTGAGCTAAAGCGGCATGACAGGCCGGCGCGCCGGCTGCGATGTGATGCGGCTGATACAGGCAAAGAACGCCGATTTCAAGCCGGGAATTTTCCGTACCGGAATTTTACCGGATGGGCGCTGTCGGTCTCAACCGCAGAGCCGCTCGCGTGTGGTGCGATATTCCCGTTCCAGCCTGTCGACCAATTCCGCCACCGGAACGACAGCCTTGACGGACCCAACTCCCTGGCCCGCGCCCCAGATGTCCTTCCAGGCCTTCGCGCCGGTGGTCGCCTTGTCGAAATCCATTTTAGAGGGATCGGCGACGGGCAGATTCTCCGGATCCATGCCTGACGCAAGGATCGAACCCTTCAGGTAGTTGCCGTGGATCCCGGTGAAATAGTTCGAGTAGACGATGTCGGCAGCCTGGGACTGGGCGATCATCTGCTTGTAGGCGTCTGCCGCGCGCGCCTCTTCGGTGGCGATGAAGGGCGTGCCGATATAGGCCATGTCGGCGCCCATGGCCTGAGCGGCCAGGATCCCGCCGCCCGTGCCGATGGCGCCGGCAAGCAGCAGCGGGCCATCGAACCATTCACGGATCTCCTGCACCAGTGCGAACGGTGAGAGTGTGCCGGCATGGCCGCCCGCGCCGGCAGCCACCGCGATCAGCCCGTCTGCCCCCTTGCGGATCGCCGAATTGGCGTGCCGGTTGTTTATCACGTCGTGCAGCACGATGCCTCCATAGGAATGAACGGCGGCATTGACCTCGGGGACGGCGCCCAGCGAAGAGATGACGATCGGCACCTTGTATTTCACGCACATCATCAGGTCGTGCTCCAGCCGCTTGTTGGAGGTGTGCACGATCTGATTGACGGCGAAGGGGGCGGCCGGTTTATCGGGATTGGCGGCGTCATGCGCGGCAAGCTCTTCCGTGATCATCGCCAGCCATTCGTCGAGCTGGCTCTCCGGCCGCGCATTGAGCGCCGGAAAAGCGCCCACCACCCCGGCCTTGCATTGGGCCAGCGTCAGCGCCGGATGTGAGATTATGAAGAGCGGAGAGGCGACAACCGGCAGGCGCAGTTTGTCCTTCAGGATGGGCGGCAGCATCAAATCCTCCTCGGCTTACGTTTACGCAAACGTAAGCTTCCCTAGCAGAGGCGGACGCGTTCGAAAAGGGTCATGGGAGCGCCGGCAACAACGCCGGCCGCAGATTCGACAGAATGCCGGTGCTTGCAGTTCGTGAGCGGAAAGATTACCGAAACGTAAAGGCATGCGCCGGACGCGAGGCGATGACAGGGCAGGATTGGCATTGAGCGGTTTGGAAACAGCGATCAGGAACGCGTTGGAAAAGTCCGAGCGCACCAATCCCGATGTCCGGGCCCGCATCTATCAGTCCGCGCGGCAGGCCTTGGATGCCGGGCTGAAGAAGCAGGGCGTTTCCGATGAGCAGGTGGTTCTGGCGCAGCACCAGCGGCTCGAACAGAAGATACGGGAGATCGAGTTCGAGGAGCGGAAGGCCATCGCAGCTGCCGCGTCGACCCCCGCTGCCGCGACACCACCCGCTGCGCCTCGGGTAGCGCCGGGGGTGGCGCCTGCCGCGACCTCACCTGCAGTGTCTCCAGCTGCCTCCCCGATTGCCCCACCGGTCTCTTCGGGTGTTTCGCGGGAGGCGCCGCCTTCCCCCGCGTCTCGCCCGCAGGATGACGCGCCCCTTCTGGGAGGGGCGACGCGCGATGCCGCTCGGGACATCTTCAGCGCGCCAGGTGTGGCCAGTGCTTCCGGCCTCGATTCCCTGCGCGCCGCTCGGGATATTCATTTCGAGGGCGGGCAGGAGCCGCAGGCGGCCCCGCTTCCGGTAGGCGAAGCGCGCGAAGCGAGACGGCCACGCGACGAGACCCTGCTTGAAACCCGACCCGAACGCACGGCAAAGCCGCGCCGGCGCCGCGGTTTCCTGTCCGTGCTCCTTGCATGGCTCGTCTTCTTTATCCTGGTCGGTCTTGCGGCCTGGTGGGCCTATTCGTCCGGCCTCGTCCAGCAGTCGCTGCAGCAGGCGCTTGATGCTGCCGAACGGACGGCGGGCAGCCCATCGTCCGACCTCGGAAGCCGAGGACCACAAAACGGTTTCTCCGAAGCGTGGACGGAGGTTTTCTCCGGCGGCAATGCGAACACGCTTGAAGGTGGTGCTGCCGCTCGGCTGGAGCCGGTATCCGTCCAAGGCACGACTGCGGCGCGCGTGATGTCCGGCGCGTCTACCTCCGAAGGCGATGTTTCCATTCCCGTGCGTGCGGAAATCCTGCAGGAGCTGGCGGGCAAGTCTTCCACGATCGCCCTGACCGTGCAGTCGGCAGGGGAAGCGCCGGTGCAATTCTCGGTCCGCTGCGACTTCGGAAGCCTCGGCGCCTGTCCCCGCCATCGCTTCACGGCGCGGCAGGAGCGGGCGGACGTGCTGCTGCGCGTGACCTTCGAACGTTCGATTGCTCCGAACGCCCCCGGCCGGCTGGTGGTCAATACCGGCCTCGACGGCGCGGAGGCGGCTATCCTTATGCATTCGGTTCGGGTGCTTCCGGGGCAGTAGCCTCAGCCCAGGAACTCGGGACCTTCGCTGAGGGTGTTGTGATCGATCTCGCCGATCGCCTTCTCGTCTCGACCCTCGTAGTCGATCGATAGCAGAATATGTCGGATCACGTTGATCCTAGCCCGTCGCTTGTCGTTCGCCTTCACCACCGTCCACGGTGCATGCTTGGTGTGTGTCTTCTTCAGCATACGGTCGCGCGCATCGGTGAACTGGTCCCACTTCGTCAGTGCCGCAATGTCCATTGGCGAGAGCTTCCAAATCTTCAGCGGATCGTGGCGCCGGTCGTGAAAGCGCTTCAACTGCATCTCCTGGCCGATGTTCAGCCAGAACTTGAAGAAGTGGATTCCCTCATCGACGATGAGTTCCTCGAACCGCGGCACTTCGTCGAGGAACTTCTTGCATTGTTCGGCGGTGCAGAAGCCCATGACCGGCTCCACCACGCCGCGGTTATACCAGGAGCGGTCGAAGAGCACGATCTCGCCAGCGGTCGGGAAGTGAGTGACATAGCGCTGGAAATACCATTGGCCGGCCTCCGTTTCAGTCGGCTTCGGCAACGCCACGATACGCGCCGAGCGCGGATTGAGGTAGGCGCGTATGGAGAAGATCGTGCCGCCCTTGCCGGCGGCGTCACGGCCCTCGAATACGGAGATCACCCGCTTGCCGCTGGCGTTCAGCCAGAACTGCAGCTTGACCAGTTCGATCTGCAGTCGCTCCAGCGTATCGGCGTAGTCCCGCTTGTCCATCTTGTCGTCATAGGGATAGCCCTCTGAACCGAGCGCGTTCTTGTCGATCCAGTCCGGCAGCTTCGGATCGTCAATATCGAAGACGCGCCGACGCCCGCCGATCTCGATGTCCACCGAACGGTTCTGTTTTGAGCTGCTCAATCTCTTCTCCTCTCGTTGGACAACGCCGGCAAGACGACGGGACGCTTCCTCGTAATTTATCGTTCATCCGCCGGGCGTCGATGTATATCTGTCATCAGGGCGGTCTAAGAGCCAGAAAATCTGGATGGGGAGGTGAGTCGCGCATGGGTTCGCAGTCGGGGACATGGTTGAACAAGCGGTTCGGCGGCTCCTGGCTGCTGCTGCTTGCCCTGTCGCTCGCCGGAGCATTGAGCGTCTTCGCCGGCGTTCCGGTCTGGCAGGCAGGCCTTGCCTGGTTCGTGCTCGCCGGCCTCGTCCTCGTCGCCGATCATAAACCCGAGCCAGCGCCAGAGCGACCGGCGACCGCAGAGGAGCAGGCGCCACACGATGTCGCAGAGGTAATCTCTGCCTCGCTCAATGCGCTCGACATACCCACCCTCCTGCTCGACGGGGAGGCCAACGTGTTATCCCAAAATGCCGCGGCCGACCGCCTCTTGGGCTCGCTGCCGCTTGGCGCTCATGTCGCTGGACGGCTGCGCTCCCCCGCGGTGCTGGACATCATCCGGGAGACACTGGCCACCGGCAGGCCGAACCAGATCGAGCATGTCGAGCGTCTGCCCTCGCAACAGGTCTACGTCGTCCGGATCGCGCCGGTTGACCTGCCCGGGCGGGACCAGCGGGACCGGCTGTACCTGCTCTCGTTTCGCGATGTGTCCGAACTGCATCGGCTCGACCGAATGCGTAGCGATTTCGTGGCCAATGCGAGTCACGAACTGCGCACACCGCTTGCGTCGCTGCGTGGTTTCATCGAAACCCTGCAGGGGGCGGCTAAGTCCGATCCGAAGGCCCAGGAGCGGTTCCTGTCGATCATGCTGGACCAGTCGACGCGCATGAGCCGGCTGATCGATGACCTTCTTTCCCTTTCCAGGCTCGAGTTGAGGTCGAATGTGGCGCCGGAGGGCAAGGTGGATCTCGTGCCCCTGCTTTCCCACGTCCGTGACGCACTCTCGCCTCTGGCAGAAGAACTCGGCGTGGAGATCAACCTTCATCTGCCGGAACGTGCGGTCGAAGTGACGGGTGACCGCGACGAACTGGTGCAGGTGTTCGAGAACCTGGTGGAGAATGCCTGCAAGTACGGCCAGGACGGCAAGACCGTCGATGTCTTCCTGAAGTCTCCGGAAGCCGGGCCCGTGGAGGTCACCGTTGTCGATCACGGCCCCGGTATTCCCTCGGAGCACGTCCCTCGCCTGACGGAGCGCTTCTACCGCGTCAGCGTTGCCGATAGCCGCTCCAAGAAGGGAACCGGTCTCGGGCTGGCAATCGTGAAGCACATCCTTACCCGCCATCGGGCAAGGCTGGTGGTCACGTCCGAGATGGGCAAGGGCAGCCAGTTCACCGTCCGCTTCTGAGCCCGAATTCGTCCATTGGGCTGGGAGATCTTGATCTGGCACGCGCAACGAAAAAGCGGGCCCTCAAGGCCCGCTTCCACCATCGGCATTTTGGATCAGGCCCGTGCTGCAGCCTTCCGCCGGTCCGCCACTGGCTGATAAGCAAGGCGGGCATGATAGCCGCAATAGGGAGAGGCTTCCGAGGCGTCGACGCCGCAGAAGTGGAAGTCGTCCTTCAGCGGGTCTCCCATCGGCCACTTGCAGGTGCGTTCGGTCAGATCCGTCAGTGCAAGCTTGCGCGAGATCGGCACCACCACGTTGTTGGAAGGAACATAGGACATCTCGGGCAGGGCAACCTCAACGTCATCCTTCAAAGCCGTCGCGCCGACCGTGCGGGCTACGGGCCGGGTTGCAACGCGTGCCGGGTAGTTGGCCGGACGGGCCGGCGCTGCCGGGCGTTTGGCCGAGCGGCTAGCACCGGTCGATCCGCCTGCCTTGGCGCGTCCGGGAAGGTTCAGCCGGTGAACCTTGCCGATGACCGCATTCCGGCTGACCCCGCCCAATTGGGCCGCGATCTGGCTGGCGCTCAGGCCCTCCGCCCACAGTCTCTTCAGCTTTTCGACGCGCTCGTCTGTCCAGTTCATGCCCGTTCTCCGCATTTGAACGTGTCCGGCATGCAGAATCCCCCGCCCTTGGCGCGAACGACAATTCGCGCCAGCTACTAGATATAGCTTGTTAGGTGACTAGTTCCGCCGCATGCAGTCTAGTTGTTGATTGGTAAACTACTGGGCCGGTGACTCCGTGGCAAGAGTCAGCGGAATCGGCACGAATCGATTTCCGGGTTTTCCCCAACTTGCTTTTCAAGCGAGTCATTTTTGTCACAGCCGCGAAGGTTGCAGGAAAGGGGGCTTTTGTTGACATCGCGGGGCGAAATGCCGATAGTGCCGGCGCCGCCCGACAGGGCGGCATTTTTGATTGATCGGGGCCACGCCCCTTGCATCTCCTAGAGGAGCCGCTCCCCATGGCCGAGGCCGCGCTGTTCGAAACCTATAACCGTGCTCCACTGCGCTTTGCGCGCGGCGAGGGTGTCTGGCTGGTGACGGAGAGTGGTGAGCGCTATCTCGATTTCGCCGCAGGGATCGCAGTCAATTCCCTCGGCCACGCCCACCCGCATCTGGTGGAGGCTTTGAAGGCTCAGGCTGACAAGCTGTGGCACCTGTCGAATCTCTATGACATCCCTGGTCAGGAGCAACTGGCGCGCCGGCTGACGGAAGCGACCTTCGCCGACAGGGTCTTCTTTACCAACTCCGGCGCCGAGGCGCTTGAATGCGCGATCAAGACGGCGCGGCGCTACCAGTTCAGCAAGGGGCATCCGGAGCGTTTCCATATCATCACCTTCGAAGGTGCCTTCCACGGTCGAACCTTGGCAACGATCGCCGCCGGCGGACAGGCGAAGTACCTCGAAGGTTTTGGTCCCAAGGTCAGCGGCTTCGATCAGGTGCCTTTCGGCGATCTGGACGCGCTGAAGGCTGCGATCACCGACGCCACCGCTGCCATCCTGATCGAGCCGGTGCAGGGCGAGGGCGGCCTGCGCCTGGTCTCCCGGGAGTTCATGCGGTCCCTGCGGGACCTCTGTGATGAGCACGGTCTCCTTCTCATCCTTGACGAGGTACAGTCCGGCGTCGGTCGGACCGGCAAGTTGTTCGCGCACGAGTGGTCCGGCATCGCGCCCGACATCATGGCAGTGGCGAAGGGCATCGGCGGTGGTTTCCCGCTCGGCGCCTGTCTTGCGACGGAAGAGGCGGCAAGCGGTATGAAGGCCGGCACGCACGGCACCACCTATGGCGGCAACCCGCTGGCCATGGCAGTCGGCAATGCCGTTCTCGACGTTGTGCTGGCCGAGGGCTTCCTCGACCACGTGCGTGATGTCGCGCTTGTCTTCCGGCAGGGCCTGGAGAGCTTGAAGGATCGGTTCCCTGATGTCATCGACGAGATTCGCGGCGAGGGCCTGATGCTCGGCATCAAGGCAAAGGTGCCGAATACCGAGCTGCTGATGGCCATGCGCGAGGAACGTATTCTCGCCGTGCCTGCGGGCGATAACGTGCTGCGGCTCCTGCCGCCTCTGATCGTCACCGCCGAGGAGGCTCGCGATGGTCTTGCACGTATCGAGCGTGCCGCGGAGCGCCTGCACCAGTCGGGCTTGAAGAAATCAGCGTAAGGAGTGCGGGGCGCCGGAGCCCTCATTGAAGACATGGCATCACCCAAGCATTTTCTCGATCTTTCAGCCGTCGCCGCCGATGACCTGCGGGTGATCCTCGATGACGCGCTCACACGGAAGCTGGCGACCAAGGCCGGCACGGCCGACAAGCCGCTCGCCGGCAAGATGCTGGCGATGATCTTCGAGAAGCCTTCTACGCGTACCCGCGTGTCCTTCGACGTCGGCATGCGCCAGCTCGGCGGGGAGACGCTCTTTCTCTCGGGTACCGAGATGCAGCTCGGCCGCGCGGAAACGATTGGCGACACCGCAAAGGTCCTCTCCCGCTACGTCGACGCGATCATGATCCGCACGACCGACCATTCGCGCCTCTTGGAACTTGCCGAGCATGCGACCGTTCCGGTCATCAATGCGCTGACGGATGACACGCATCCCTGCCAGATCATGGCGGACATCATGACCTTCGAAGAGCATCGCGGACCGGTGAAAGGCAAGACGATCGCCTGGACGGGTGATGGCAACAATGTCCTCCATTCCTTCGTCGAGGGCGCCGCCCGCTTCGGTTACCGCATGAACATGGCCGTGCCGATGGGATCGGAGCCGTCGGACAAGTTCCTGAACTGGGCGCGCAACAACGGCGGCGACATCATGCTCTGCCATGACGCAGAGCGCGCCGTCTCCGGCGCGGACTGCGTCGTGACGGATACCTGGGTTTCCATGAACCAGGAGCACAAGGCACGCGGTCACAACATCTTCCAGCCTTACCAGGTCAACGGCGCGCTGATGAAGCAGGCCAAGCCGGAAGCGCTCTTCATGCATTGCCTTCCGGCTCACCGTGGTGAGGAAGTGACCGACGAGGTCATCGACGGACCGCAATCGGTCGTGTTCGATGAGGCGGAGAACCGGTTGCACGCCCAGAAGTCCATTCTCGCCTGGTGTCTCGGCGCTCTTTGAGCCGTTCTTGACTTCGGGCGGCCCCGATACCACCTGTCGGCTATCGAGCTTTTCCCGTTGACGGAAGGGCATTCCATTATATTGCCGACAACTTTCACGCCCCGGCGGTTCCGTCGCCAGGCGCGCGTGCACAAATTGGCCCGTTAGGCGCCAGGGAGCAGACCATGGCGGAAGCCACTGTTGAACTGAGTGATTTCAACTTCGCCGGCGATGACCGGGTTGTCCCCTTCCAGGTGGAAGGCTTGGACGTTCGTGGTCGTGCGGTCCAGCTTGGCCCGCTTCTGAACGCGATCCTCGGGCGCCATGAATATCCCGCGCCTGTGGCCCGCCTTCTGGCGGAGGCGATCGTGCTGACGGCGCTTCTGGGCACATCCCTGAAGTTCGACGGCAAGTTTACCGTTCAAACGAAGGGAGACGGACCCGTCGATCTTCTGGTGGCGGATTTTACGTCGCCCGACAGCCTGCGCGCCTACGCAAGGTATGACGAGGACGCACTTGCCGCGGCAGTTGCAGACGGCAAGACGTCGCCGCCCGAACTGCTGGGCGCCGGCGTCCTTGCCTTCACCATAGACCATGGCCATGGCATGCAGCCCTACCAGGGCATCGTCCCGCTCGACGGCTCGTCGCTCGAGGAGATCGCCGGCGTCTATTTCCGCCAGTCGGAGCAGATCCCCACCAAGGTGAGGCTGGGTGTGGCAGAGTTGCTGGATCGGGATGAAGCCGGCAAGCCGCGCCACAACTGGCGGGCGGGCGGACTGGTGGCGCAGTTCCTGCCGCAGGCGCCCGAGCGCATGCGCCAGCCCGATCTCCATGGTGGCGATGGCGACGAGCGCGAGCATGACCACAGCGAGGATGATGCATGGTCCGAGGCTCGCGTCATGGTCGAGACGATCGATACGGACGAACTGACCGATCCGCAGGTGCCGATCGAACGCCTGCTGTTCCGTCTGTTTCACGAGCGGGGCGTGAGGGTCTACAAGCCCCAGTCGGTCCTCGATCGCTGCAGCTGTTCGCGCGAGAGGCTCAAGGGCATTCTGGACAGCTTCAGCGCCGAGGAGATCGAGGCGAGCGAGCAGGACGGCGAGATTGCCGTCACCTGTGAGTTCTGCTCGACCACATACCGCTTCTCGCCGGAAGAGTTCACCGCGGCCTGACAGCCAGCCTTCGTCTCAGTTCAGCACTCTCAGAAGTCCCGGTGAATCCAGCGAGAACGCCGGGATTTCGACGTTGAATGCCTTCCCCTCGTCGTCCTCCATCCGGTAATGACCGAACATGATGCCGGAGGGCGTGTCGAGCGGGCAGCCGGAGGAATACTCGTAGGAATCGCCTGGCAGGAGCCGTGGCTGCTCGCCCACCACTCCGGGACCTTCGACCTCGTCGACAAGGCCGTTCTGGTCAGTGATGTGCCAGTAGCGATGCGTCAGTCGCACCGCCTGGTCCGAATGGTTCTCGATGACGATGTGGTAAGCCCAGACATAACGGCTATCCTCCGGACTGGATTGCTCCTCCAGATAATAGGGCTCGACGACGACCTCTATGTCACATGTCCTGGCGCGGTACATGCGCGACACCTTCTACCACATCCCATCCGATATGCTGCAGCTCCGCGGGAACGTCAAGAAACCCCGCGGTTTGGAGGAGAGCTCCGTGGCCTCTCGCGCGAAGTTTCGCCGGTTAAGGATAACCGGGGCGCCGACAGGCGGAACCTGCAACGCGCCCGGCGGAAGCCTCGGTCAACCCGGAAGCTTGTCCAGAGCCCTTGCGAAATCTTCAAGCAGGTCGTCAGTATCCTCTATACCCGCCGATAGCCGGAGCGTTCCCGGTGAGATGCCGAGCTCGGCCCGCGCCTCGTCAGTCAGGTTCTTGTGCGTCGTCGTCCCCGGATGGGTGATGAGGCTTTTGGCGTCGCCCAGATTGTTGGAGATTTTCACCACCTCCAGCGCATTCTGCAATCCGAAGGCTGCGGCCTTGCCACCCTTGAGTTCGAGGCAGACGAGCGTCGAGCCGCCAGTCATCTGCTTGGCGATGATGTCGGCCTGCGGATGGTCCGCGCGACCCGGATAGATGACCCTTGCCACCTTCGGATGGTTCGCCAGGAGATCGGCGATCCGCCCGGCATTTTCCGTCTGCTGGCGCACCCGAAGCGGAAGGGTCTCGATCCCCTTCAGGAGCGTCCAGGCATTAAAGGGCGACATGGCAGGACCAGTGTGGCGGAAGTAATCCTGCAGGCTTTCCTTGATCCACTCGCTGTCGGAAAGGACGACGCCGCCGAGGCAGCGGCCCTGTCCGTCGATGTGCTTCGTCGCGGAATAAACGACGACATGGGCACCGAGCTCCAGCGGCTTCTGGAAGAGCGGCGTCGCAAACACATTGTCCACCACCACCTTGGCGCCGATCTGGTTTGCGAGCTTCGCGACGCCGGCGATGTCGATTACCTCGAGTGTCGGATTGGTCGGGCTTTCCAGGAAGAAGACCTTGGTGTTCTTCCGGACCGCCTGTTCCCAGTTGACGAGATCGCGCCCGTCCACGAGCGTACATTCCACGCCGTACTTCGGCGCCAGCGTCTCCACCACCCAGCGGCAGGAGCCGAACAGGGCGCGCGCCGCAACGATATGGTCGCCCGCCTTGACCTGGCACAGGATCGCTGCCGCGACCGCGGCCATGCCCGAGGCCATGGCGCGAGCTTCCTCCGCGCCTTCCAGCAAGCACATGCGCTTCTCGAACATGTCGTTGGTCGGGCTGCCGTAGCGGGCATAGATATAGCCTTCGCTCTCGCCCTTGAAGCGTGCCTCGGCCGCCTCCGCCGTCTCGTAGACGAAGCCCTGCGTCAGGTAGATGGCCTCGGAAGTCTCGCCATATTGGGAGCGGATCGTTCCGCCATGGACGAGCTGGGTTGCGGGGCGCCATTTCGTGGTCATGCGCTTGCACCTTTCAGACACAAAAAAACCGGTCGCGTCAGCAGACCGGTTTCGCCCCGGTCTTTTTAGCCACTTGTTTAACGTGGCTGCAAGCCGACCGGCCAAATCACCACGGGATAAAGCTGCCATAGCGCCGGTCCTCGCTTGCGTCAATGGCAGGCATTTGGTTTTGTCCGGCAGGACGGGAAAGAACGACGATGAAAAGAACCACCGGGATCCTGGCCGATCGGGCCATCGCAGCGCTGTTTGACAGCGGGCGCCTCACATCCGAAAAGCCGCTGGACAGCGACCAGGTCCAGCCTGCCAGCCTCGATCTGCGCCTCGGCGCCAAGGCCTTCCGCGTCCGCGCGAGTTTCATGCCGGGCCCGAACAGCCGGGTCGCCGACAAGCTCGACCGGCTGAAGCTGCACGTGGTCGACCTTTCGGAAGGGGCGGTCCTCGAAACCGGCTGCGTCTATATCGTGCCGCTGATGGAAAGGTTGGACCTGCCGGCAGAAATGTCGGCCTCGGCCAACCCGAAAAGTTCCACCGGTCGCCTCGACATCTTTACCCGCGTCATCACCGACTATGCCCAGGAGTTCGACAAGATCCCTGCCGGCTATTCCGGCCCGCTCTATCTGGAGATCAGCCCGCGCACTTTCCCGATCGTCGTCCGGCGCGGCTCGCGCCTGTCGCAGATCCGCTTCCGCATCGGCAATGCCCTCCTGAACGAGCCGGAGCTTCTGCAATTGCATGGCGCCGAAACGCTGGTGGCGGCCCGCGAGCCCAATATCAGCGGAGGCGGCATTGCGCTGTCGATCGACCTCACGGGCGACAAGGAAGGCCTGATCGGCTATCGCGGCAAGCACCACACGGCTGTCGTCGACGTCGACAAGAAGGCCCAGCACGACATCTTCGACTTCTGGGAGCCGCTCTACAGCCGCGGCCGCAACGAACTGATCCTCGATCCCGACGAATTCTACATCCTCGTGTCGCGGGAAGCGGTCCACGTGCCGCCGCTTTACGCGGCGGAGATGACGCCTTTCGACCCGCTGGTGGGCGAGTTCCGCGTCCATTATGCCGGCTTCTTCGACCCCGGCTTCGGGCATGCCGAGGCGGGCGGCCGCGGCAGCCGCGCCGTTCTGGAAGTGCGCAGCCACGAGGTGCCGTTCATTCTCGAAGACGGCCAGATCGTCGGCCGCCTCGTCTACGAGCACATGCTGGAACGACCCGATGCCCTCTATGGCCTCGGCCTTGGCTCCAATTACCAGGCGCAGGGTCTGAAGCTGTCGAAGCACTTCCGGATCGGCTGACGCATCCGCCCGCGATCCATGCTTGACAGACGCCGCGAACTGGGCGAACTCTGCCCCCGTCGCGGGTGTAGCTCAATGGTAGAGCAGCAGCTTCCCAAGCTGACGACGAGGGTTCGATTCCCTTCACCCGCTCCAGCGCGCTCCGGCGGAGCGTCGAACATCCTTCGGTTCAGCAACGTTTGGCGAAGGTCTACCACGCCGGTTGATCGTCCGGCCTCACTTCGGTCGACGCATGCAATCCTCGATGAGCCCTCATCACCTTTGCCGATGCTTTTCAGAATTGCGAGGCAAAGCGGGTGTCAGAAATGGACCGGCACAGACGAGCATGACAGTGCGCAGGCATGCAGGGTGGATTGCGCACTATAAACTGCGTGATACTCTGTCCTTTACTTGGAGGACAGCGAGTGTCGGTCCTGGAAGGCTTGTTTCCCGAGGTGGGCGCGGGCGGATTTACTCGCATGGAGCCGAGGATCCAGTTCTATTCTCGCGTGCGGGCATTGCTGGAGCCCGATCACCATGTTCTTGAATTTGGTGCGGGTCGTGGCAAGTTCCATTATCTTGAAAACGACCCTATCAAGCGGATTACGGACATCAGCCGGATCCCAGCACGGTACGCACTATTTGACGTCGATCCCGTTGTGCTTGAGAACCCGACAAGCGAGGATCGACATGTTGCAGCCGTGGGCGAGAGCCTGCCTTTCGAAGATGGTAGTTTCGATATCGTCGTCGCCTGGATGGTCCTGGAGCACATTACCGCCCCCGACTTCTACGCCAGGGAGCTGGGCCGAGTTCTCAAGCCGGGTGGGTGGCTCTGTGCAGTGACGCCCAACAAGTGGGGCTACTTCTCCGTTGGTGCCCGGCTGATCCCGGAGCGGCTTCATGGGACTTTTCTCAGGTGGCTGGTGCCGCATAAGAAGGCCGAGGATGGCTTTGAAACAGTCTACAAGCTCAACACGCTGGCGGCGTTGGAACGACATTTTCCCGCACCTGACTTCTCTCACCACAGCTACTACTACGATCCCGGGCCGGGATATTTCGGAAGGTCGATGACGCTGGCGCGAATTATCAGGGCCTATAATTACCTCGTGCCACCATTCCTGCTGCCACACCTTTTCGTTTTCGTGCAGCGAAGAAACCTAGATCGAGGATCTCGCTAGGGAGGCAGTGGTCATTCGATGTCCTGTCGCAACGCTTGGCAGAACGCGATCACCTTTCATTTTTCCCTTTGCCTCACGCCCGTCAAGCGGCGGGATTTCACCGTCCATTGACCGCCGATATCCCGCGGCGCTCGGCAAGGCGAGAGCGCCGGCAGTTCAAGGGCGTTGGCCCGATGTCGGCTTGGTGTCCTGCGGATACGTGCAGACTGGGCTCCATTGATAATGGGCGCCATGACCACTACTTCCACCCTGATGTGTAAGCGTGGCCGCATGCCGGGTTGAATAGGAGTGCAAATGAACAGAACGCGTGCCGGCGTCACCCTGGCGGCTTATTTGCTCCTCGCCAGTGGCGCTGCCAGCGCTGGAGCCGTAGTGGTTGAAAGCTTTGGCTTTCCCTATGCCAATGGACGCTTCGAAAGGTTCACGGACGTCACGGACGCGGAAATCGGCGAAGCGACCGCCCTTCGCATGGCGGAGCGTTACCCCGAGGTCAAGGAAATCGAGCTCTTTTGCATTGGCCTGTCCGGGCCGCTTCTTGCCTACATCGATGGGACCTTCTACGCACTGAACGAAAAGGCCGGGCGGCGAGGCGCCTATGTCACCACGGAGGCAGGTCAGGCCGATGTGCTGGACATCGACAAGTCGCCTTCACCGCTGGCCGGGGACTTCCTCACCATTCTCGCCCTCACACGGGATGCAGGCGAGGCTTGCCGAACGCTTTTCCAATAGGACCGGCGCGTGTCTCAAGGCGTTAGCCGGAGACTGTGTAATGCCTGGGGTGGCGTGCACGACGTAGGACATCTGCAACTGACGCGGCTTCTCCGAGGGTCTCAACTGCTCGGCTGGTGTGGTGTCTTCTGCCAGAAGAAGGGTTTCGCCCGCAATTCCATGACCGCTTTCCACGAGGCGATGGAGGTCAGCAGCCAGTAGAGCGGAACCCCTGTCCAGCGCATTCCGATCTGTCGCTGCTCGTCATCGGTCATCGCCTTGATGCCGAGCGTGACGAAGATCAGGTAGCTGCCGAAGATGTTGACCGCATCGACCACGAAGAGCATCAGCACCCGGGCGGGGATGGCATCTGCGGGCGCCGCCAGCATGGCAAACACTCCCTCGACCAGGAAGACGAAGATCAGCGGATGAAGGAGGGATGACAGGAGCATGCCGCCGATCAGCAGCTGGAAGATGAGGACGTTGCGCAGGCCCATCTGTGCAGCGAGCCTGCCCGGCTGGCGCATCAACACCAGCCAGGTCTGCACCCAGCCCTTGAACCAGCGCGTCCGCTGCCCCATCCACACCGCACGCGTGGTCGGCGCATCCTCCTGCGTCGGTCGTTGAAGCACATCGGCGCGATAGCCCAGGCGAAACAGCCGCAGCCCGAGATCGGCATCCTCGGTCACATTGAACGGGTCCCATCCGCCGACCTCTCGCAATGCCGCGACCCGGAAGTGATTGGAAGTCCCACCGAGCGGAATGGGCATGCGGTGATTGGCAAGCCATGGCAGGAGGGCGCGAAAGAGGGCCGAGTATTCGAGCGCGAAAAGCGCACTGATCCACGACGCTTTCGCATTGCTGATCACGAGCGGTGCCTGCAGGCAGGCGACTTCTGCGGGAAGCTCGCAGAAGCGACAATAGGCTTCGCGCAACTGGCCAGGGTGCGGGCGGTCCTCAGCGTCGTAGATCACCAGGTAATCGCCACGGACACCGTTCAGAGCATAGGTGAGCGCCTTCGGCTTGGTGCGTGGTGCAGCCGGTGGAACCTCAACGATCTCGAAGTTCGCCGGAAGCATCTGGGCTCGTAACGCGTCGATCGTTTCCCGATCATCGGCCTCACAGACGAGCTTGATGTCGAGCAGCGGAGACGGCCAGTCGATCCGCTTCAGGCCGTCCACCAACTGCCGGGCGATGGCCGCCTCCCGGTAGAGGGCGACCAGGATGGTGTAGCAGGGCAGGGGACCGGTGACGTCGTGCACCTGAGTTTCGTGTCTCTGCCTGTGGTGCAGAAGCGCCATGATCCTCAGGATGAGCCCCAAGAGGTAGAGATAGGAAAGCGCCGGATGGAGGAGCGAGAAGAACAATCCCGGCACTGCGAGGGCGCAGGCGACCAGCGTCGCGGTCAGCAGTCCGGCGACAAAACCCTGTCCTCCCATCAGGACGATCCGCGCCGAAAGGTCCTGCCGCTGGTCGAACAGCTCTCCGATCGTGTGACGAACCCTCCTGAGCGCTCCCGCCTCCCATACCGCCGTGCGCAGGGCAGTTGGTGTGGTCACGACCAGCCCATCTCGCAGCGATGGCCGGTTCGCGAGGGTCGCTGCGAGATCGCCGAGGCGTGCCGCTCGGGGGATCACCGCCATCTGCGGGGCCTGCCGTTGATGCTGCAGGCGGATCATCGTCGGGCGACGCAATTGGGTGTCGGCATGCTCGCTGTCGACGACGATCGCGCTGTCGATCCTCTCGAGGAAGGGGAGACGCAGGAACCGCGCCATCGCGCCATAATAGGCGTGTTCCTCTATGCCCGGATGGTGGAGGAGTTCCTGCTCAAGGCTGGTGCCGTGGTGTCGGGCCTTGGCGGCAATGGCTTCCACCAGTGGCTTGGAGAACCCGAGGGACTGCAGTGCTGCCGCTTCACCGGCTGGCGCCGGCGCCGCGTCAAGATCCTGTTGCGCCGCCGTCTCCGGCACCCGGCCGTCATGGCCGGCGTCTCCGCCCCGAAGCGAAGGCGCTTGCGAATATTCCCCCAGACGCATGACTCTGTTACACCGTCCTGCCGCCCTGTCCCGAAATGGATCATAGACATGCCCGCATTGCTTACATCCCTCAGAAGGCAGGGGATATTTCTCCTTTGGGTTGTCCTGGGGTGTGGCCTCGCCCCTGCCCCCGCGCACGAGGCGGCGGCGCAGGATACGGAGCTTCCGGTGCTCTTCGATGCGCGCGAACGCCTGCCGCGCCCGGATCTCTCTAACCTGCTGCGGCTGAGAATCCTGACGACCGCGGATTTTCCGCCCTTCAATTTTGCCGATCAGACCGGCCGCCTTACCGGCTTCAACATCGATCTTGCTCGTGAAATCTGTCTCGAACTGAAGATCGAAAGCCGCTGCCAGATTCAGGCGCTGCCCTTCGAGGAACTGGAAGAGGCGTTGGCGAACGGTAACGGCGATGCGGTCATGGCGGGGGTGGCGGTGACGGCGGAACGCCGCGAGTCATTCTCCTTCTCGCGTCCCTATCTGATGATCCCGGCGCGCTTCGCCCGCCATGCTGACCGCGATCTGGGGGAACTGGACGAGAACGCGCTGGCCGCGCGGACCGTCGGCGTGGTGAACGGATCGGCCCATGAAGCCATGCTCAAGGCCTTCTTCCCGCGCGCTATTCCCGTGCTGTTCACCGACCAGAATGCGCTGCTCGACGCCTTGAAGGATAACAAGGTCGCCGCCGTCTTCTCCGACGGTCTGAGGCTGCCCTTCTGGATTGCCGGCGAGGCCTCCGCAAACTGCTGCCGCCTCTATGGCGGACCCTACTTCTCGGAGACCTTCCTGGGGGAAGGAGTGACGGTGATGCTGAAGAAGGACGACGACACCCTGCGGGATGCCTTCGATCACGCGCTGGCAACGCTCTCCCGCAACGGCCGCCTGCAGGACATCTACCTGCGCTACTTCCCGCACGGGCTTTATTGACTGCCGGAGTATATTCCTACTGGCTTGCCCAAGTGATCCTGGCCACCCATTCGATCTCCGCCATGTCGAAGGTCCGGTTCGGATGGTCGGGATTGAGCGAGGTAAGCTCGATGCTGCGCGGGGTCTGCCGCAGCAGCACCTTGGCCATCACCTCGCCATCCCGGGTCTTCACCACGACGCGGTCTCCGCGGCGAACCTGCGCGCCGGGTTCGACGATCAGCACGTCCCCGTCGCGGTAGAGCGGCACCATGGAATCGCCCTGGACCTCCAGAGCGTAGACGCCGGCCTTCCGCGAAGGGGAGGCAGGAAAATCCACCACGTCCCAGCCCTGGCCGGCCGGGAAGCCGCCATCGTCGAAGAAGCCGCCGGCGCCAGCCTGCGCGAAGCCGAGCAGAGGGATCGAACCGGCCTGCGGCGGAAAGCTTCCTGTCGGCACGTCGGATCGTGTCTGGCCCGGCAGTGAACTGAGAAACTGATCGATCGTGGCGCCCGTGGCCTCCAGCACCTTGGCGATCGACTCGGTCGAAGGCCAGCGCAGCCGCCCGTCAGGCCCCAGTCGTTTGGACTTGTTGAACGATGTCGGATCCAGGCCTGCCCGGCGCGCCAGCCCCGAAGGCGTCAGCTTGTGACGGGCGGCGAGTGCATCGATCGCACCCCAGATCGTGTCGTGTGACAGCATGACGATACATACTCCGGCGGATCGTCGTGGGCCTTGCGCCCCCGAACCGTCTCGCCATCCAAAGGCATGGCGCACCGGGATGCCTTTTCGGAGCACATCACGGCGCAGGCAGCCATACGGCCACTCGAAACAGATTAGCGAAACGGAAGTCGCGGGTAAAGGGAAGGAAGGAATAAAATCCTGCCCTATGCCACCATCGGCATGTTGATCCTGCTGAGCTTGATCACTGCCTGGGTCCGGCTGTCGACATTGAGCTTCAGGAGAATGGCGGAGACATGCGCCTTGATCGTCGCCTCCGACACGCCGAGTTCATAGGCGATCTGCTTGTTGAGGAGGCCTTCTCCCAGCATGGCCAGCACGCGGCTCTGCTGCGGGGTCAGCGTCCTTAACCGCTCGAGCAGTTCGCTCACGCCCGGATCCTCGTCCGAGACCGGGAGCGGAACGTCGGGTGCCCATATGTCGCCCTCCAGCACCGCATTGATGCCGGCACGAATGTCGTCGAGGCCGGAGGACTTGGAGATGAAGCCCGAGGCGCCCAGTTCGAGCGCCCGCCGGATCGTGTTTCCATCGTCGGTCGCCGATACGATGACGATCGGCAGTGCCGGAAACTCTGCCCGCAGCGACATCAGCCCGGAAAAGCCGCTCACGCCCGGCATGGCGAGGTCGAGAAGCATCACATCCGCCTCGGGATTGTCGCGTGCGGCCTTGCGGGCTGCCTCGAAGTCCCCGGCCTCGATGATCAGGCGCTCCTCGCCGAGGTCGTGGACCGCCTGCTTCAGCGCGCCCCGGAAGAGCGGATGGTCGTCGGCTATGAGGATCGTCAGTGTCTGCATTCCACGCCCCCTCCCAAGAGCATAGTCGCATATTTGCATAGAGTTTACGCGGGCCGGGCTCCGGAAACAATAGCCCTCTTCTTGTGGTGGAGAATCTGGGTGCGGGGCTCAGGTCCTCTGGGGCGCCGACTCGGCATTGTCCCGCTCCGTCGTGAACTCCTCGATGATCTCCATGAAGCGCCGCATGAAGCGCTCCATGATGGAAAGGCTCTGCTCGATCTCGGCCTCTCCCGGCAGGGCGTTCTGTGAGGGCTGGGCGTCAAGCCGCTTCTCCAGCGCGGTAACCCGATCGCCGAGCAGGTCGAGTTCCTTTTCGTAAGCGGCCCGCTCGTCCGCCGCCATCCGGCAGACGAGGTTACCCTCCGCCTCGCGGCAGAGCGAGACCGCACCGGTTTCCCTGTCGAGCCGGATGAAGCCGCTCTCGGTTCGCTCCAGCTCGAAGCGCGATGGGTCCGCGTCCTGGGCATAGGTGTATGCGGGCAGGGCCAGGGGCAGAAGGATCCAGAATAGTCTTTTCATTTCGCTTCCCTTTCCTGCGGTGGACAAGCCGGTCTCTTTGCGGCAAACCGCCGGTCAGCAATCGACGCGTTTCCGAAAGCCGCCCATGAACACTATCGTCTATAAGATCGTTCCGCGAGCGCTTTGGCAGCAAGCCAGGCAAACAGGCGTTTTTGAAGGCGCACCCGTCGATCTGCAGGACGGCTTCATCCATTTCTCCACGGCCTCGCAATGCCGCGAAACCGCCCGGCGTCATTTTGCCGGCATGAGCGACCTCCTGCTCGTCGCCATCGATGGCGAAGCTCTAGGGGACGCGCTGAAGTTCGAGCCCTCCCGCGGTGGTGATCTTTTCCCGCACCTCTACGCCCGGCTTCCGATGGATGCCGTACTGTGGGAACGCTCCCTGCCGGTCGGCGACGATGGGCTGCATATCTTTCCGGAGGAGGTCGCCTGATGTTCGGCCCCGTTACCGACCTGGCGCGTCAGGCTCTCTTCCTTCTTGATCCGGAAACGGCCCACGGCATGTCGATCGCGGCGCTGAAAAGCGGTGTCGTGCCCTCCTGTCGCGTTCCGGATGACCCGCGCCTTGCCGTGACGGTTGCCGGAATAGGCCTCCCCAATCCGCTTGGCATGGCCGCCGGCTACGACAAGAATGCCGAAGTGCCGGACGCGCTGTTGAAGCTCGGCTTCGGTTTTGCGGAAGTCGGGACCGTGACGCCGAAGCCCCAGGCCGGCAACGACAAGCCGCGTATCTTCCGCCTCGCTGGCGACCGGGCGGTGATCAACCGGCTCGGCTTCAACAACGAGGGGCATGAGGCGGCCTTTGCGCGCTTGTCCGCACGCAAGGGCTCAGCCGGCATTGTCGGCGTTAATATCGGCGCCAACAAGGACAGTGCCGATCGCGTGGCGGACTATGTCGCCGGCATCAGGCGCTTCTATCCGGTCGCAAGCTATTTCACGGTCAACATTTCCTCGCCCAACACGCCCGGCCTGCGCGACCTGCAGGCCCGCGACAGCCTGAAGGCGCTGCTGGAAGCCGTGCTTGCGGCCCGCGGGGAAGAAGCATCCAGGGTCGGTCGCTCGCTGCCCGTATTCCTGAAGATCGCTCCCGATCTGACCGAGGAAGGGCTCGATGATGTTGCGGCCGAAGCCCTCGCTCACGATCTTGACGGGCTGATCATCTCCAACACGACCCTTTCCCGCGACGGCCTGACCGACCGTCGCCATGCTGCGGAATCAGGCGGGCTGTCGGGCGCCCCGCTCTTTCGCCTGTCCACGGCGGTCCTCGCCAAGATGCGGCAGCGCGTCGGAGCAGCACTCCCGCTGGTAGGGGTCGGGGGCGTCGGAAGTGCCGAAGATGCCATGGAGAAAATCCGTGCCGGTGCGGACCTTGTGCAGCTCTATTCCTGCATGATCTACGAAGGTCCCGCCCTGCCGGCTCGCATCCTGCGCGGCCTGTCCGACCTGCTCGATCGTGACGGGGCCGGCTCCATCCGCGACCTGCGCGATAGGCGCGTGGATCACTGGGCGGCGATGAAGCTCTGAGCCGTCTTGCGCGGCACCATGGCGGCGAGAAACACCCCTCGCATCAGCAGGAACAGGTTGAGTGCCGCCCACAGGCCGTGATTGGCATAGGCCGGCACCAGCGTCAGCAGGGCCACACAATAGGCGGCGAATGACATCAGCATCATGTTGCGCATCTCCCGCGACCAGGTGGCACCGATGAAGACCCCGTCCATCTGGAAGGCGAGTGCTCCGGCAAGGCCGGTCATCGCGGCCCAGGGAAGATAGGCGATTGCGATTTCCCGCACCTCCGGCGATGTCGTCAGCAGCTGGATGATCGGCTGGCCGAACAGCAGGAAGAAGGCAGCAAGGACGCCTGCCATGGCGAAGGACCAGACGGCCGTGAGCTTGATGGCACGGTTGAACGACGGGCGATAATTAGCGCCGACGGCCCGCCCGGACAGTTGCTCTGCAGCGCCCGCGAGCCCGTCCAGGAAGAATGACGAGAGCATGAAGATGTTCATCAGCACGGCGTTGGCGGCGAGCGTCACCGCCCCGAAGCTTGAACCGACCTTCGTCAGGAGCGCGAACGCGCCGTTGAGGACCAGCGAGCGGATCAGGATGTCGGCATTGAGCTGGAAGAGCTGCTTCAGCTTGTACCGGTCGAGGAGGTCTGCCCTGGTCGGCCGCGAACCAGGCGAAAACCGGGGTACCACCAGCGCCAGGCCGACGGCGGCCGCCAGCACTTCGGCCGCAGCCGTTCCCCATGCCACCCCCGCAACGCCCCAGCCAAGCCACAGGCCCAGGATGATCGAAAGCAGGATGTTCGTACCGTTCAACAGGATCTGCAGCGCCAGGCCGAACTTCGGCTGCCCCCGGCCGAAGACGAAGCCGAGGATGGCGTAGTTGAGAAAGGTCGCCGGGCTGGAGATGACGCGGATGGCGAAATAGTCCCGGACGACCGCTTGAACCGACCGATCGTCCGTCATCAGGTCGGGCGCTGCCCAGAGGATAACCGGCGCAAACGCCAGCATCAGGGCGCCGAGCCCAAGCGCGCTGAGTGTGGCCCGCCAGAACACCGCCTGCAGTTCGCGCTCGTCGGCGCGTCCGAACGCCTGTGCGGCCAGTCCCGTCGTCGCGGTCCGGAAGAAGCTGAGGCTGCCATAGATGAGATCGAAGAGGATCGCGCCGATCGCGAGGCCGGCCAGCGCTTCAGCCTGGCCAAGGCGGCCGACGACTGCGGTATCGGTCAGCCCGAGCAGCGGCGTGGTCAGGAAACCGAGCGTCATCGGCACTGCGATCGAAAGCACCAGCCCATGCGTGACTTCGAAGGGCCGAGACACGACATGCTGGGACTTGGAGGCCGGCTCCATCAGGCCGACAACACCATCGCCCAATAGGGCCGGGATGCGGGGGATTGTGCGACGGCGACGCCGACGCCGCTGAAGGAGCCCAGCATGTTCTTCAGGTGACGCTGGGAGTCGATCCAGGCCTGCACAGCGTCATCCACCGACCTCTGGCCGCTCGCGATGTTCTCTGCAGCAGGAAGCGGCACGTTGCGGCGCTTCATCCGGGTGGCGAAGCTGTCGCCCATGCCGATCAGGTGCGTCATCTGCTCGGCCTTCGCCATTCGCGCGGCCTGCTCGGCGGCGGCGGCGCGCGCAGGCGCCTTGGCCGACAGTGCCGGAAGCCCCTGCTGGCCGCGCACGCGGTTGACCAGCGGCAGGGCCGCATCCGTCTCGTCCTCGACGCCGGCGACTGAGTCGGGTTTCAGAACGCTGGAGCATCCGGTTGCGAGGAGGCCGCAGCCCGCCAGCACTAGGAAGCCCCGTCTCGGAAGGGAATTTTCCAGTGTCATGTCAGCGCCTGTAGCTGAGGAGCCGCAGGATGATGAAGGCCGGGATGACGATCGTGGCGCCGAGGATCAGATAGTCGCCGACGCGCCCGAGCGCATGGAAGCCCTGATACCAGAGGTCGAGGACGAAATTGCGGATTCCGTAGACGATATCCCACGGGTCGACGCCGAATATGGCCATCACGAAACCCACGATGAGCGATACGACGATGAGTTTAACGATCGTGCGCCCCGGCGTATCGCCGAGAAGCCGGTTGACCCCGTCCGACATGCTTTCAGTCTCCGTTTGGCGGCAGGAATAGGCGGCATTGACGCCCGTCGCAAGCCCGTTCTCCACCGCCCGATGCCGCCCCTTCAAATAGAACTTGAGTTTTTTTGTGACTTCGGCCAATAACCCGCACCCCTCCAGGAGCACCCATGCCCCCCGTCCAGTTTTCTTCCGGTGATGCCATCGCAGATCGGCGCATGGACTATGCCCGGATGCTATTCGACGGTGGCGATCTGCAGGCAGCGCTCGAACTGGTGGAGCAGGCTGTCGAACTGGTACCTGCCTGGGCTGCTGGCTGGTTTCGTCTTGGTGAGTACCGGGAGAAGGCGAGCCTCGTCGAACATGCGGTGGAGGCCTTCCGGAAGGTCCTCGCGATCGAGCCGCAGGATATCTTCGGCGCACGCCTGAAGCTGGCACTTCTGGGGGCCGAGGAGGTTCCTGAACATCCGCCCAGCCGCTATGTCGAAAGCCTGTTCGATGGGTATGCGGATCGCTTTGAGACCGCTCTCGTGGAAAAGCTCGGTTACAGCGTCCCGGCCAGGCTTGCGGAGATGTTGATGCCTGCGGCGCCCTATCGGCTGGCCGTGGACCTTGGCTGCGGCACCGGCCTGATGGGCCTTGAGGCTCGCCCGATGACCAAGCGTCTGGAGGGCTTCGATTTGTCCCTCAACATGATCGAGAAGGCGCGGCAGAAGGACATTTACGACCACCTCGCCCAGGCGGATATCAGCCTCCCGTCGGACCGGACGACACTCTTTTCGGATGTTCTCGCCCGTCACCGCGCCGATCTCGTCATGGCGGCCGATGTCCTCATCTATCTGGGCTCGCTCCAGACGGTCTTTCCGCTCGTGACGGATCTGCTTGCTCCGGCCGGCCTCTTTGCCTTCTCGATCGAAGATGCCGGCGTCGATGAAGGGTTCGTGCTGCGCGACTCGCTTCGCTATGCGCATTCGAAAGACTACATCCGGCAGCTTCTGGACCTCCATCATCTCCGCCTGCTTGACGTCCAGCGGATCGACCTTCGTCACGACCGCGGCAAGCCGGTGGGTGGCATGCTGTTTCTGTCGCAGAAGCAGTGAAGAGCCAACATATTCTTTCGTTTTGCGGTGTTCACCGCGGCAGCCGTTGAACAAGGTGCGCTGACGATTTATTGCATTGCAGTATATATACGTTCAGAGGTTCAGGATTGGCTCAGGGGAAGCAGGCACAGAGGCGAAGCCTCGGCTTCTACAGCGCAGACCCTTCGCAGCATACGCTGCTGGAGGATAGCCAGGGCTTGGCCACCGGCGCCCTCGTCGCCGGCCTCGGCTTCTATCTGCTCAATCACGTCGGCCTGCTGACGGGAGGTACGGCGGGGGTAGCCTTCCTGCTTCACTATGCGTTCGGCATCTCCTTCGGACTGCTGTTCTTCATCGTGAACCTGCCGTTCTATTATCTCTCCTTCCGGCGTCTCGGCCTCGGCTTCTCGCTGAAGACCTTCATCGCCATCGGCCTCGCCTCGGTGGTCACGGAGATCGAACATCGCTTCCTGCTGATCGAATACCTCCATCCCGGCTGGGCAGCCATGCTAGGCGGGCTCCTCCTGGGATACGGACTGCTCGCCCTTTACAGGCACCGGGCCTCGCTCGGTGGGGTCGGGATCCTGGCGATCTACATTCAGGATCGTTTCGGCATTCAGGCCGGGCTGGTGCAACTCGCCTTCGATCTCTGCGTCATGATCTGTGCCTTTGCTGTCGTTTCCCCTGCAACCGTGGCATGGTCGATCCTTGGTGCGGTGGTGCTCAACGTCTTCCTGGCGATCAACCATCGCTCCGACCGGTAT
Organism: Pseudorhizobium flavum; assembly: GCF_044142885.1. Lineage (NCBI taxonomy): Bacteria > Pseudomonadati > Pseudomonadota > Alphaproteobacteria > Hyphomicrobiales > Rhizobiaceae > Pseudorhizobium > Pseudorhizobium flavum. Next base: position 526,207 of record NZ_JBIOKZ010000001.1, on the reverse strand, counting down.
ATCGTGGTGCGCTGATGGCAAATGCTGACGGGCAGAAGACACCGGTGGGGTTCTGGGCATCGGCCTCCGATCGCCACTCGATAGCGGAAGACATTCAGGGGATCGCAGCCGGTTCGATGCTGGCGGCCCTCGGCGTCACCATGCTCGCGTCGGCGCAACTGCTGATCGGCGGCACGGCCGGGCTCGGCTTCCTCATGCGCTATTCCACGGGCCTGAGCTTCGGCCTCGTCTTCTTCGCACTCAACCTTCCCTTCTACTGGCTTGCCTATCGTCGGCTGGGCCTCGCCTTCACGGTCAAGACGTTCTCGGCGGTTGCCCTCACCTCGGTTCTCACGGAAGTGCTGCCGGCCTTCATCACCTTCGAGACCCTGCATCCCGTGGTCGCGGCCTTGTTCGGCGGTCTTCTGATCGGGACGGGGATGCTGGCGCTGTTTCGCCATCGGGCGTCGCTCGGCGGCTTCGGCATACTCGCTCTCTACCTGCAGGAGCGTGCCGGGTGGAGGGCAGGGTTCGTGCAACTGGCGCTCGACCTTCTGGTTCTGGCGCTCTCCTTCTTCGTCGCCACACCCTTCGTGATCGTCTGCTCCATCGTGGCAGCTGCGACCCTGAATCTTACGCTGGCGATCAACCATCGCACGGACCGCTACATCGTCCGGTGATCTGCCTAGACGGCAGCCAGCCTCGCCATTGCCCGCTTTTCGCGCCGCCGCTGTACTGAGGAGGGAATGTTCATCGCCTCCCTGTACTTGGCGACGGTGCGCCGTGCGAGGTCGACGCCACCCTTCTTGAGGGAAATCACGATGTCGTCGTCCGAGAGAATGGCATCGGCGCTCTCCTGATCGATCAGCGCCCGGATGCGGTGGCGCACAGCCTCCGCGGAATGGGCATCACCGCCATCCTCGCTGGAGCCTATCGATACGGAGAAGAAATACTTCAGCTCGAACATGCCTCTCGGCGTCAGCATGTATTTGTTCGAGGTCACCCGGCTGACTGTGGACTCGTGCATCTTGATCGCCTCTGCGACCGCCTTGAGGGTGAGCGGTCGCAGGTGGTCCACGCCATGCACGAGGAAGGCGTCCTGCTGCCGCACGATTTCCGTTGCCACCTTCAGGATGGTCTTTGCTCGCTGGTCGAGGCTACGGGTCAGCCAGTTCGCACTCTGCAGGCATTCGGCGAGGAAGTCCTGCTCTTGTCCGTGCTTGGCGCAAGATTTCGAGACCGACTGGAAGTACTGCCGGTTGACCAGTACGCGGGGTAGGGTGTCCGGATTAAGTTCGACCATCCAGCCTCCGGTCGAGCCGGGTCGAACGACAACGTCGGGTGCAACGGGTTCGGCGGCGTGTCGCTCGAAGCTGTCGCCGGGCTTCGGGTTCAGCGTGCGGATCTCCGCCAGCATGTCGAGAAGGTCTTCCTCACTGACACCGCAAAGCCGGCGGAGCGAGGTGAAATCTCGGCGGGCGAGCAAATCGAGATTGTCGACAAGCAGCTTCATGGCAGGATCGAGACGATCGCGCTGCTTCAACTGGATCGCCAAGCATTCGCGCAGTGACCGCGCCATCACGCCGGGCGGATCGAGCGTCTGCAGCGCCGTCAGCACGGCTTCCGCCTGTTGCCGGTCCACGCCCAGGCGCTCGGCAATGTCCGCGGTGGACCCGGCAAAATATCCCGCCTGATCGACGGCGTCGATGAGATGTTCCGCAATCAGGAGCTCGGTCGCGCTCTTCAGCAGGAACGGAACCTGCTGACCCAGGTGCTCAGCAAGCGTCATCGGAGCGGCGGCGAAATCCTCCAGGTCGTAGTCGTCGCCGGACTGCGCTCCCGTCATTGATTTCCACTGGCCGAGCAGTTCGGGTACATCGGCCTTCGCCGCAGGTCTGTCATCCGGGAAGACGTTCTCGAAGCCCTGATCGATTTCCTGCAATCGCGCCGCAGCGACCTCGGGCCGGCTTTCGTACCAGTCATCGGAGGCGTCTAAGTTTGACGACCTGCCGTCGTCCGCTCCATCCTGCTCGCCGCGCGGCGCCGACTGTTCCGCCGATCGCGGTTCGCTGGCGTCATCCGTCTCCGGAGAAGCGAGATCGAGAAGCGGGTTCTTTTCGATTTCAGCCGCGATGAACTGGTTGAGTTCCAGATGCGTCATCTGCAGCAGTTGAATGGACTGCAGCAATTGCGGCGTCATGACCAGTGACTGGCTCTGGCGCAGAAGAAGGCTGGCGGACAAGGCCATGCGGACGCAAACTCCCTAGCGGTCAACATTCCGGCGTCCGGATATCGACTTGGCCCAAAAATTGCTTTTTTGAATGATTTGGTCAAGCGGTCCGCATCGACCGCGACAGTTTGCGCCTCAGAGCGTGAACTTGTCGCCCAGGTAGAGGCGGCGGACATCGGGATTGTTAACGATATCCTCGGCCCGGCCGTGCGTCAGCACCTCGCCCGCATGGATGATATAGGCACGGTCGATGAGGCCGAGTGTTTCCCGGACGTTGTGGTCGGTGATCAGGACCCCGATGCCGCGGGCGGTCAGGTGGCGAACGAGGTTCTGGATATCGGAGACGGAAATCGGGTCGACGCCGGCGAAGGGTTCGTCCAGCAGCATGAAGGCTGGATCGGTCGCAAGCGCCCGTGCGATCTCGAGGCGCCGTCTTTCGCCGCCGGAGAGCGCAACGGCGGCCGATTTCCGCAGGTGGCCGATATGGAACTCCTCCAGCAACTCGTCCAGCTTTCGCTCGCGCTTCTCCTTGCTCGGCTCGTGAACCTCGAGGACCGCGCGAATATTCTGCTCGACCGTCAGGCCCCGGAAGATCGACGCCTCCTGCGGCAGATAGCCGACGCCCAGGCGCGCGCGCCGATACATGGGCATCGTGGTCACCTCGTTGCCATCGATTGCGATCATGCCCTCGTCGACCGGCACGAGGCCGGTGATCATGTAGAAGCATGTCGTCTTGCCGGCACCGTTCGGGCCCAGCAGCCCCACGGCCTCGCCGCGCCGAACCACGAGTGATACTCCGTTGACGACCCGGCGCGTATCATAGGTCTTGGAAAGCCCGTGGGCGACCAGCGTGCCTTCGTAGCGCGTCTTGTCCTTCACCGCGAACGGCTGGCGAGGGGACGGCCTGCGCGCCGCCAGTCTTGATAGGAGGGGAAGTTTCACACTGCTTCCGTCGTTACTGCTGCTGCCGCGACTTCGGATCGAGCAGGATCTCGACGCGTCCGCCGCAGGCATCCAGCCGTGCTTCGCCGGTCTCCATGTAGACGGTGAGCTTGCAGCCCTTGAAGACGTTCGGTCCCTCGGAGAGCACGACTTGGTCGCCTGTCAGGATGAAGGTCTGGGAGGGCATGTCGAACTCGCCCTTGTCGGCGGTCGCCTGCTGTGTCCCGGAGTTGAGCAGGACCTTGTTGTCCAGATAGATCTTCTCGATATCCGCATTGCCACCGGTCATGGAGGCGCCATCACCGGTATAGAGCACGGTCATCTTGCCGGCGCGCATCGTCGTTGCCCCTTGGACGACCTTCACGTTGCCGGTGAAGTAGGCCTTCTTCTCCTGCTCCTTGATCTCGAGCTGGTCGCTCTCGATCTGGATGGGTTCGTCATTGGAAAGCCGCATCCCATCCATCTGGCTGGTCGTCGCCTGGGCGAAGGCCGGACAGACGGCCGCAAGCGCAAGCAAGCCACCCACGATCATGGAAACGGATGTCTGGGAACGTCGACGAACGGTCATGGTGCCGGCTCTAACTGCCTCGGTTGCGGATGGCGGCGGCTTCGATCTTGACCCGAACCTGTCCCGCGAATGTGATGGTTCGCCCCTTATCCGTTATCTTGAGCGACTGTGCAACAATGGACGCCTGCTCGGTGTCGATTGACACCGGGTCGTCGGTATTCAGCGTCCCCGCGACAACGTCGAGTTGCGCCGACTGGAACTTCGCCGTGGTCCCGTTGCTGAGATTGACGTCGAATGGGGCCGTCAGTTCCATGCGGTCGGTCCCGCGGTCGAAGATGCCTTCCGTCGCGACGACACGCGCGATCGTATTGACGTTCAACGGAACCGCGGCCTTCACGTCCTCGAGCGTAATCATGTTCGGGTTGGCGATATCCTGCAGCGCCCGCACCGCCGTCATCGAATAGCTGATGCCGTCGTCGTTGCGCCCAGCAATCGCCGGCCGTTCCATGACGATCTTGCCGTCTTCGATGCGGGCGCTCTCGACCGAGAGGTTCTCGGGAAGGTAGGCCCGGATCACCGAGACGGAGATGAAGATCGCCGAGATGACAACCGCGCCGATCGGAAGCCAGATGCGGAGCTTGCGCACGCGTGCGGAATGGGCGACTGCCGCCTGGTAGGCGTCGACCTCCGCCCGGCCCATGCTGGCCGGTCCTGGTGCTTTGAGCATTCTCTGCAGCATTGGCTGGGTCTGTTCCTCACATTCCGCATGTTTTCAGAGTCGCGCTTGCGGCCAGCACGGATTTCGTATTTCGCGCCAATATGGTTTTTATGGATCAACAAACAATAACAGCCAACATTAAATCGTGATAGTCGGTGGCGCAGCGCTTACGTATCGAGCGTGCATCGGCAGCAGGGAAATCCAATGGATCAATCGGCAATTGCAGATCGTCGGCGGCTGAGGCGGAAGCTCACCTTCTGGCGGGTCCTCACTCTTCTGGTCATCATCGGGCTCGGATTCGCGGTCTACCGCATGAGCGCCGGCGAGGGCGGCCGTGCCACGCCGCACGTCGCCCAGGTCAAGATCACCGGCATGATCCAGGACGACACGGAACTCCTGGAGCGGCTGGACAGGATCGCCGAAAGTGACAGCGTCAAGGCACTCGTGGTTTCCATTTCGTCGCCGGGCGGAACGACCTATGGCGGAGAGCGGATCTTCAAGGCGATCCGCGCGGTGGCCGAAAAGAAGCCGGTCGTCTCCGACATCCGCACGCTTGCCGCCTCCGCCGGCTACATGATCGCCACTGCTGGCGACGCGATCGTCGCAGGCGAAAGCTCGATCACCGGCTCGATCGGCGTCATCTTCCAGTATCCGCAGATTGCCGAGATGATGGACAACCTCGGCATCTCGCTGGAGGAGATCAAGTCCTCGCCGCTGAAGGCAGAACCTTCGCCCTTCCATCCTCCGAGCGAGGAAGCGCGGCAGATGATCCGCTCGATGATCATGGACAGCTACGACTGGTTCGTGGATCTGGTTGCGGAGCGCCGCAACCTTCCGCGCGACGAGGCGCTGCGGCTTTCGGACGGTTCCATCTTCACTGGCCGGCAGGCGCTGCAGGCCAAGCTGATCGATACCCTCGGCGGCGAGGATGAGATCCGCGCCTATCTCGCCGGCAAGGGCGTCAGCGAAGACCTGCCGATGGTCGAGTGGAAGGACGACGGGAGCAGTTCCTCCCTCTGGTTCGCCCGGGCGATGAGCGAGTTCGTCCGGCTGACGGGGCTCGGAAAGATGCTGGGCCTCGACAGCATGCGGCCCTGGATGGGCGAGAAGTTGTTCCTTGACGGTCTTGTCTCCGTTTGGCAGGTTGGCCACGATTAAATCTAGATTTTTCAGGGGGCAAACGTGATCAAGTCGGAACTGGTCCAGATCGTTGCGGCGCGTAACCCGCACCTCTACCATCGCGATGTCGAGAACATCGTGAACGCGGTCCTCGACGAGATCACCGACGCGCTGGCCGCCGGAAACCGCGTAGAGCTGCGCGGCTTCGGCGCCTTTTCCGTCAAGAACCGCCCCTCGCGCTCCGGCCGCAATCCGCGCACCGGCGAATCCGTTTTCGTCGAGGAGAAGTGGGTGCCTTTCTTCAAGACCGGCAAGGAACTGCGTGAGCGCCTCAACCCGGGCATGGGCGAAGAGGCGGATTGACGCGGCCTTCGCTCCGGGGACTGCACTTGAAAGGCGCCGCAAGGCGCCTATTCTGCCTCCGGAGGCATAAACTATCAGACATAGACGAGGCAGGACGACATGACGAGGCTGAAGAAGATTGTCACGCTGGTGATCCTGGTGCCGCTCGGCATCCTTCTCATCGTCCTTTCCGTCGCCAATCGTCAGAGCGTCACGCTCGCTCTGAACCCGTTTCGCCCTGAAGACGCTGTTCTGTCGCTGACGGCCCCCTTCTTTCTCTTTTTGATGCTTTCACTGATCCTCGGCATGCTCATTGGCTCACTCGCGACCTGGTGGACACAGGGCAAGTATCGCCGGCAGGCTCGCGTCGAGGCGCGGGAAGCCATCAAGTGGCACAACGAGGCCGACAGGCACAAGACGCAGTCGACCGCCATCGCGCCTGCCGGATCCGCACTCTCGCGCCGATAGTCGGCGGAGCTGCCTATGCAGCCTTGGCTGGCTGATCGAGTGGATGCATCGCCCGGAAGCCGACGCAGAGCCGGTTCCAGACATTGATTGCGCCGATCGCCACCGTGATCTTCATCATTTCCTCATCCGTGAAATGGTCCCTGACGGCGTTATAGGCGCTTTCCGGAACATGGGTGTCGGCCACTCGTGTCACCGCATCCACCCAGGTCAGCAGGGCCCGCTCCTTCTCGTCGTAGACCGGCGATTCCTCCCAGGCGCTCATCAGGTTGATCCATTGTTCGGAAAGCCCGTCGTGGCGGCTTTCCTTGACGTGCATGTCGATGCAATAGGCGCAGTGATTGACGATCGAGGCGCGAAGCTTGATCAGATGGATGAAGCGGCGCTCGAGCCCGGATTTCTGGACATAGTTCTCGAGTTCCAGCACAGCCTTGTATGCCTCCTGCGAGGCCTTGGCGAAATTCATGCGAGGCTTCATCGTCATCTCCATCGGTGTGGCCGCATTCAGCGGGCCGGTTTGCGTTCGTGCAGTTCAAGAAAGGCACAGCCACGGGCGGCGATTCCCCCGTCGTCTCCTGCCTCAAGATCGGCCATGATGTCGGCGATGGACACCTTGGCGAGTTCGGCGCGATAGGCCTTTTCCGCCTTCAGCATGGCGGCGTTTATGCCGCATGGCTTGCGGAAATAGCGCCCCGGCAGCGGGTTCGGCCCGCGTTGGCGGATTTCGGCACAGCGGAAAGCCGGTGCCGGTCCCTCCACGGCCAGCACGATGTCGAGCAGGGTTACTTCCTCCGGTCGTCTTGCCAGCCGGTAACCGCCCTTCGGGCCGGGCATGGTTGCGACGATTCCGGCGGCGGACAGCGCCTGCATGTGCTTCAGCAGATAGCTGACCGAGACCCCGTGGAATTCGGCAAGCGCCGCGGCCGAGAGTACCCCGCCTTCCGAAAGGCCGGACAGCATCGTCGCGCAATGAATTGCCTGTTCGACCCCGTCACTCAGTTTCATGCTCGCTCCTAATCGTGGATAAAATAAATCCATGATATTCCGACCGTGGTCAAGGGGCTTCTTTTCGCGGCGGCAGCGCTTATCTTCTAGCGCCGTGGACCTCGTCGAAACCCCATCCGCCGGCCGTGACGCCGTAACTCTGCCCCGGCCTTTCCTGAAATGGTTCGCCGAGAAGGGCTGGTCACCGCGTGCGCATCAGCTCGAGCTGCTGGCAAGGGCGCAGGCCGGTGAGAACATGCTGCTGATCGCGCCCACCGGCGCCGGGAAGACGCTCGCAGGCTTTCTACCGTCGCTCACCGATCTGACGAACCGTGGCGAGATTCCGCCCGGCTCCGCCTTCACCGGCATCCATACGCTCTATATCTCGCCGTTGAAGGCGCTAGCCGTCGATATAGAACGCAACCTGATGAAGCCCGTCTCGGAGATGGGCCTGCCGGTCAGCATCGAGAACCGCACCGGAGATACGCCGCAGGCCAAGCGGCAGCGCCAGAAGCTGACTCCGCCGGATATCCTGCTGACAACACCGGAACAGGTGGCGCTGCTGCTCGCTAACAAGGAGGCGGAGCGCTTCTTCAAGGACCTGAAATACGTGGTTCTCGACGAGCTACATTCGCTGGTGACGTCGAAGCGCGGCCATCTGCTTTCGCTCGGGCTTGCCCGCATCCGCCGGCATGCGCCGCAGATGCAGACGATTGGCCTCTCGGCGACCGTCGCCGACCCCATGGACCTGCAGCGCTGGCTGGTACCGCAGGGGGAACGCCCTTCGCCACCGGCCGGTCTCGTGCATGTCCAGGGCGGCGCTGCCCCCGACATCACGATCCTGGACACCGACAAGCGCATCCCCTGGTCGGGCCACGTCTCCACCTACGCCATTCCGGAGGTCTACGAGGAGATCAAGCGCCACAAGACGACGCTGATCTTCGTCAACACCCGCTTCCAGGCGGAACTCCTGTTCCAGGAGCTCTGGACGATCAACGAAGACAACCTGCCGATTGCGCTCCATCACGGTTCGCTGGACGCGGGACAGCGTCGTCGGGTCGAAGCTGCCATGGCCGCCAACAAGTTGCGCGCCGTGGTGGCGACCTCCACCCTCGATCTCGGCCTGGACTGGGGTGATGTCGATCTCGTCGTCCATGTCGGTGCGCCGAAGGGGGCCTCCCGCCTTGCCCAGCGCATCGGCCGATCCAATCACCGGATGGACGAGCCGTCGAAGGCGATCCTGGTGCCCGCCAACCGCTTTGAGGTGATGGAATGCCAGGCCGCGCTCGACGCCAACTATCTCGGCGCTCAGGATACGCCGCCGGTGGGGGAGGGGGCGCTCGACGTGCTCGCCCAGCACATCCTCGGCATGGCCTGCGCCGAGCCCTTCGATCCGCTGGAGCTCTACGCAGAGATCACCTCGGCCTCGCCTTACGCCGGACTTTCCTGGGAAATGTTCGAGCGTGCCGTCGATTTCGTTGCGACCGGTGGTTATGCACTCCGCTCCTACGAACGCTACGCCAAGATACGCAAGACGCAGGAAGGACGCTGGCGTGTCTCCAACCCGCAGGTCGCCCAGCAGTACCGGCTGAACCTCGGCACGATCGTCGAAGCGACCGAACTCAACGTTCGCCTGGTCAAGCGCAACGCCAAGGGCACGCTCGGCCGCGGCGGCCTGTCGCTCGGCAAGGTCGAGGAGTATTTCCTGGAGCAGCTCGTACAGGGCGACACCTTCCTCTTTGCAGGCAAGGTGCTGCGCTTCGAAGGCATCCGGGAGAACGAGTGCCTCGTCTCCAACGCCTTCTCCATGGACCCGAAGATCCCCGCCTATGCTGGCGGGAAGTTTCCTCTCTCCACTTATCTCGCCGATCAGGTGCGCGGCATGTTGGCCGATCCGGGACGCTGGAAAGTCCTGCCCGACCAGGTGCGTGAGTGGCTCGAGATCCAGCAGGATAGGTCCATGCTGCCGAGCAAGGACGAACTGCTGATCGAGACCTTTCCCCGTGGCAAGCGCTTCTTCATGATCGCCTACTGCTTCGAGGGCCGGCTGGCGCACCAGACGCTCGGCATGCTGCTCACCCGCAGGCTGGAACGTCTCGGTGCCCGCCCGCTCGGCTTCGTCGCCACCGACTATTCGCTCGCCGTATGGGCGCTGAACGACATCGGCGGCATGATCGACGACGGGCGCATCAGCCTCACCGACCTCTTCGACGAGGACATGCTGGGCGATGACCTCGAGGCCTGGCTCGACGAGAGCTACATGCTCAAGCGCACCTTCCGCAATTGCGCCGTGATTTCCGGATTGATCGAGCGGCGCCACCCGGGGAAGGAAAAGACGGGCCGGCAGGTGACGGTATCGACTGACCTCATCTACGACGTGCTGCGCAGCCATGAGCCGGATCATATCCTTCTCGAAGCGACGCGGCGGGATGCGGCATCCGGTCTTTTGGACATCGGCCGGCTTGGCGATATGCTGGCGCGAATCAAGGGGCACATCACCCATCGCGATCTCGACCACGTCTCGCCGCTCGCCGTTCCCATCATGCTGGAGATCGGCCGGGAGTCGGTTCCGGGAGAGGCGCAGGATGCGGTGCTGGAGGAAGCCGCCGAGGAGTTGATTGCGGAGGCGCTTTCCTGATGCCCTTCGCGCCATGGAAAGACAGACGCTTGATGAACCGCCTCGGGCTTGCCGCCCGTACAGCAACCTTGACGGGCCGCCAGGCTGGATCGGAAGAAACCGCTGTCCACGGCGTGGCAGCGGTCTGCGATCCGCTGGGCGCGCTTTACCTCCCGGACGCCGGTGCGCTGGTTGTTTCGGACCTCCATCTCGAGAAGGGCGCGGCCTTCGCGCGCCGCGGCATGATGCTGCCGCCTTACGACACGATCGCGACGCTCAACATCCTGGCCGCTGTTATCGCACGCTATGATCCGAAAACGGTAATTTCACTCGGCGACAATTTCCACGATCGCAAGGGATCAGCCCACCTGCCGGATGACCTCAGGGCGCTGGTCAGCGCGATGGCCCGAGGCCGCGACTGGATCTGGATTAACGGCAACCACGACCCGGACGGCACGACCGCTCTTCCCGGCACCTCCGTCGACGAATTGCTCTACGGCGGTCTCGTATTCCGCCACGAACCGAGCCTCACGGTCGGCAAGGGCGAGATCGCCGGTCACCTGCACCCGTCGGCCACTGTCCGCCGCCGCGAAAAATACGTTCGTCGCCCCTGTTTCGCCACCGACGGAACGCGGCTGCTGATGCCAGCCTTCGGCGTGCTGGCCGGTGGCCTCGATCTCAACCACAAGGCCATGCACGGCCTGTTCGACCGCCAGGCGCTCGTCGCCCACCTGCTCGGCCGCGACCGCATCTATTCCGTCCGCTATGCCAACCTTCTCGGCTAAACTATCGGGGCGGCTGTGCGAAGCCCTTGGCGAGAACCGGTCCGGTCGGACGGCCCGTCGGCGAACCTCCGGCGTTCTCGAGCGTGATCTCGTAGAGTTGCGAAGCCTGCGGCAGGGGAAGTGGCGGGCCTTTCAGACGAGATGAGCCACCATCCTCGAGAAGGCCGAGCGAGACGGGGCCCATATCGCGGGACGGCAGCGTCCAGACCTCCACCGCCTTGTTCTCCGGCACGCTGATGTCGGCGAGAAGGCGGATCTGGGCAGTGTCGTTGCCGAAGTCCTCGACCACCGCCTGCACTTCGCCCGCCTCGTTCAGGAGCACGGCGATCACGACGGGATCCACCTGGCGCCCGAGGCTCCAGATCAGGGTGACGGCCAGCACCAGCGATGCAGCCATGGAAGAGAGAGCCGCCGCCCGCCAGCCGAAGCGACGGTTGTCATTGGCGGAAGGCATGAGCACAGCTTCCGGTGCAAGCGTCGCGCCTCCAAGCGGCACGGCTGTATCGCCATCCGCCAACCCTGCTTCGATCTGTCCCCAGAGTCCAGCCGGTACGGCGGCTGGTTCAACGGTCAGGTCGAGCGGCAGGTAGCGCTCCCGGCTTGCGGCGATTGCTGTCCGCAAGGTCTGATTTTTGTCCGCCTCTTGCTCCACCGCCTGCTGCTCCGCCGGGTCGAGCAGACCAAGCACATACTCGTCGGCAATCTCGGGTATGGTGGTATTGTCGAACCTCATGCCATGCACTCCCGCAGCGCGGAGAGCCCCCGGCGGATCCACGATTTCGTCGTGCCGAGCGGCAGCTTCAGCCGTCCGGCGATCTCGCCATGCGTATAACCGCCGACATAGGCGAGCAGAATCCCGCGGCGCTTCCTGTCGTCCAGTGCCGCAAGGCACTCGTGAAGTCGGCTGTTGCGATCAAGCGCCTGCCAGGCGGACAGGATATGACCCATCTGCTCACCCTCGCGCAGCGCCTCCAACCGATCCTCTTCAACAGTGTCTTCCCTGCGCCCGTCCCTGAGAACATTGAGGGCCCGGTTGCGGACGATGGCGTAAATCCAGCCGCGTGCCGATCCGCGGGTCCCATCGAACTGCCGGGCGCTGGTCCAGATGCGAAGGAAGGCTTCCTGCACAACCTCCTCGGCCAGTTCGCGCCGGCGCAGGATCCGTTCGGCCAAGGCAATGAGCCGCCCCGCTTCCGTATCGAAGATCCGCTTCAACGCGCTGCGCTCGCCGCGGCCACAGGCAACCAGCAGCACGGCCAGATCGTCGGTCGGCAGTTCCGCCAGGCTCAAGTCACGTCTCCCGCATCCACTGTTTTCGTCACGTAACTAATACACGCCGTGACGGCTTCCGGATGCGCCGCCGATTTTATTTTTTCTGACTGCATCCAAACGCACCCGCTGGCGGGTCTTCCCTGTGAGGCAGGACGTCATCAAGCGCCGATTGCCTCACAACGCTAGATTCAACGGGAGAAAAGACATGATGAAACTGCGCACGGTTCTGATCGCCTCCAGCGTCCTCGCCGCCACTTCGGCTGCCGCATCCGCCGCGCCGGTCGTCGGCCTCGTCGGCGACAAGACGCTGGTGATGTTCGATACCGACAACCCGGCCGTTTCCGAAACCATGGACGTTACTGGCGTCGACCGCCTCGTCGGCATCGACCTTCGCCCGTCCAACAACACGCTGGTCGGCGTCACCCCTGACAGCACCATTGTCACCATCGATATGGAAACCGGTGCTGCGACCGAGGTCGCCAAGATGGACAAGCCGCTGACAATCGGCGATGCGCCGGTCGTCGTCGACTTCAACCCGATGGCCGACCGGCTCCGCTACATGACCGGCACCACCAACCACCGCGTTCATCCCGACACCGGCGAGGTGACGGTAGACGGCAGCCTCGCCTTCGAGGACGGAGACATGCACAAGGGCGAGGAGCCGAACATCGTCGCCGCCGCCTACATAAACTCCTACGGCAAGCCGGAAAAAACGGCGATGTACAACATCGATGCCAACATCGGCGGACTTATCCAGCAGACGAAGCCCAACGACGGCACCTTGAAGGCGATCGGCAAGCTCGGTGGCGAAGGCATGCCTTCAACCTACGCCTTCGACGTGCAGACCACGGCTGATGGCAAGAACACCGCATGGCTGGTTGCCGGCGGCGCGCTTCATACCGTCGATCTGGAAAGCGGCAAGGCGACGAAGACCGCCGACATCACCGGCGCCGACGGCGACATCCGCGACATTGCCGTTCTGCAGGCGATGTAACGCGACGAGGGAGGCCGGGCAGCTCGCACCCGGCCTTCCTCCAGAAGCGCGGTTCGTGAGCCGCTCACTCCTTCCGGAACACCAGGCTGGCGCCCCAGCCGGTGATGACGGCGATCAACACGCAGAGGAAGCCGTAGGCGATCGGGCGATTGCGCGCCGCGTCCGTGATCGCCTGTTCGATGCCCGTCTTGACGACCCTTAGTGGCAGTTCCCGATCAAAGATCAGTTCGCCGCCCTTGAAGAGGTAGGCCCGGACAGTGTGGACGCCATCCGGAATGTTGGCGGGCAGCCGCAGCGAGGCGCGGAACAGGCTGGAACTGACGAAGCGCACGCCGCTCGTGTCCCTTTGGTAAAGCCCGCTGGAAAGCTTGAGCCGCCGGTAGGCCTCGCGAAATTCGGAAAGATTGACCGCATTTCCCAGATAGCCGGTCGGCGTCAACGCCAGGTGGTTGATCCCCACGCCGATGCTGTTGAGCGAGGGCGCCTCGTCGATCGCGTCGATCTCGCGCGTGCTGGCAAGCGAATAGGATTCCGGCACCTGCTCGAAGGTCATGGACTCGGTGTTCATCCAGATCCCGAGCACGCGCTCCTTCCTCCGCACCGTGGCGTAGTCCCGTGGGCCTTCCAGCGTGACGATCACGTCGTACTGGCCGATCGCCAGGAACAGTTCGTCGGCATTGGTCAGCGCCCCGAAGACGGTGAGGTCCGCACCCCGGAAGTCGGAGGTAATGGCGATCTCATTTGTCGACGTCCCGATCTCCAGCCCCTCCTTGACGGCGGAGGCCTCCCCGAAGGGGACCTGCGCGACTGCCGGCGCAGCGGCGAGGATCAGGCTGGAGACGGCAAGCATGCGCAGGAAGGTCAGCATCAGTAGGCGAAGCTCCCCACCGCGACCGAGTAGACATCGTCAGGCGGAACGACGAGGGCGACAGCCAGGCGGATGCCGACGGCGAGCACGAGGAGCGCAAGCAGGGCGCGCAATTGCTCGCCGCGCAGTTTTTGCCCGACCCGCACCCCGTATTGCGCCCCGATGACCCCGGCAACCATCAGGATCGTCGCCAGCACGATGTCGACGGAATAGTTGGTCGCCGCCTGCACCATGGTCGTGTAGGCGGTGACGAAGATGATCTGGAACAGCGACGTCCCGACAACCACGTTTGTGGGGATGCGCAAGAGGTAAATCATCGCCGGCACCATGATGAAGCCGCCGCCGACACCCATGATCGAGGTCAGTACGCCGATCGCGAAGCCGAGCGCGAGCACCGGGATGGCGCTGAGATAGATCTTCGACTTCTTGAAGCGCATCTTGAAGGGCAGGCGATGCACCCAGATGTGCTGGCCGGGCCGCTTTGCGAGCGGTGGCTCGTTGCGCGCCGTCCGCCGCATCGCGCGCACGCTCTCGCTGAGCATCAGGCTGCCGACGGTGCCGAGCAGGATCACGTAGAGAAGCGAGACGAACAGGTCCAGCTGGCCCAGGCGCCTGAGCCACGAGAAGATGGATATCCCGATCGTTGCCCCGGCAAGGCCACCCACCAGCAGCACTGTGCCGAGCTTGACGTCCAGCGTGCCGCGCCGGAAGTGGGTGATCGCGCCCGATATCGAGGATGCGACCACCTGGTTGGCGCCGGTCGCGACCGCGACCACGGGAGGGATGTTGTAGAAGATCAGGAGCGGCGTGATGAGGAAGCCGCCGCCGACGCCGAACATGCCCGAAAGGAAGCCGACGGCCGCACCCATCCCCAGGATGATGAAGATGTTCACAGAAAGCTCTGCGATCGGCAGATAGACGGTCACGGCCGAACCTCAAACACGATGGCGCCGCGGCAAGGGAGCGGTTCCGCCAGACGGATGCAATTCCGCGCCAGTGCCGGGAAATTGGCCCTGCTCGAAGGCAGGTTCCGGAAGCTTCTGTCTTGCGCCCGATACCGTGCCTAGTCAACGGAAGGCGGGCGGGATATGCCGCCATTCCCGCCTTTTTGTGGCATCGTGATTAACACTGGCGGCGCGGGGAGCGCCGGCAGCTCATGCGTTGCGCTTCAGAAGTTCCTTCACCAGCGCGTCATTCACCTTGCCCGTCGGCTCCTGTCCCACGGACGTCTGGAATGCCTTGATCGCTTCCGTCGTCTTCGGCCCCATCTTGCCGTCCGGCGTCCCGGCGTCGAAGCCGCTCTTGTTGAGGATGGCCTGGATGTTGAGGATCGCCTTTTCCACATCGACGGAGCCGGTGGTCAACGGCGTTCCGTTGGTCCAGCCGTCGGGAAGCGTAACCTCGTTGGCCTCCGCCTTCAGGGGCTGCGCCTTCCAGCTGTCGGCAGCAGCACGCGCGGCCTGGACCTGGTCCTGACGCATCGCCTTGGCCACCTCGTCGCGCTTCTGGGCGGCATCCTGATCGCCGCCCTTCGCGGCTATCGCGAACCACTTGTAGGACTGGACCAGATCCTGCGGTGCGCCATTGCCACGGGCATAAAGAATGGCAAGGTTGAACTGGCTATCGGAAACGCCGAGGTCGGCAGCCTTCTTGAACCAGTCCACGGCCTTCACATAGTCAGGCTCGCCCGTTGCGCCCGAGGCATGGAGAACAGCAAGATTGTGCATGGCGCTGGCATTGCCTGCCTCGGCTGCCTGCCGGTAGTAGGTGATCGCCTTGTCGACGTCGCGGGTGACGCCCGTCCCTTTTTCGAAGAGGTTTGCCAGCCGGTACTGTGCCGGAGCAAAGCCCTTGTCGGACGCCAGCTTGTACCAGTTCGCAGCCTCGGAGAGATCCGTTGCGACGCCGCGGCCATCGGTGTAGCGAGCGCCGATTTCGAAAAGGGCGAGCGGATCGCCCGACTCGGCCGCCTCCGCCAGCGGCTTCGGGCCGATCGAGGCAGGTACCACGATACGAGGCGCTGCCTCTTCAGCCGCTACAATCTCCACCGGGTCAGTGGCGGTCGCCTCTGGTTCCGCGGCCGCATCGGAAGCTACCTCCTCTGTCGTGTCCGCGGCCGTGCCCATGTCAGCAGCCGCGTCCTCGGCCGGCGGTTCCTCAACAGCAGCAAGCGGAACGGCAGCGGCGGCGTTCAGCTCCGGCTCTGCTTCGGCCACAGCGGCCGTCTCCGCCGCGCCCTCGGTCGCTGCGGGCGCAGCGTCGGTGGCGGGTGCTTCCATCGGTGCGGGCGGCGGCGGGAGAACCTCGCCCCCGCCGGTCAACGTTCTGACCAGCGGCACGGTCATCAGCACCAGCAGGACCGCGCCCACCGCCATCATGATCGGCCGGCGATGCCGGGCCAGTGCGCTTGCAGAGGCCTTGCCGGCCCCGCTCTTTCCGGAGGACGAGACCCTGTCGGCGCCGCCCGTGGCCGGGTCGGTCTCCAGGGCTGCAGCCTTGGCGGCACGGCGGGCCGCAGCAATGAAATCGGCGCGATCCGACTCCGTCACCGGACCCCGTCCGGCGGCTGCCGCCTGGCTGGCGCGAACCCGCTCGAGGATCTTGCGGACGTCCGGCGCACCGGAGCCTGGCTCCAGAGGCTCGTTCTGCTGTTCGGCCGGCAATAGGTCTACCGGCGCGAGCGGGGGTGTGGGATCGACAACGGTTCGTCCGGGCGTGGCGGCAGCCGTTTTCTGGCCGGGCCGCAGCCGTTTGGTGATCTTGTTCAGGAGCCCGCCCTTTTCCTCACCCGGCTCTCCCACGGCGACGGGCGCCTCGGGCGAAATGGTCGACTCATCCACCATTGCGTCGGCTGCCGCTGCGTCTTCATCGAGGACCGGCGGCCGGGAGGCGGCAGGGGCAGCATGGGCCGTGCTGCTGGTCAGCGAGTTCAACAGGTCGGCGTGAAACCGGTCCGCTTCGCGCGGCGCCTCTGCACGGGATGTCGCCTCGGGAGCTGCAAATTGCATGCGGGGCGCCGCATTCGGCCCCTGCTGCCATTTCTCTGTTGCCGGGTGTTGCGGAAGAGGCTGCGCGAAGCGATCCTCCATCGTATCGAGCCGGTCGGCGATCTGCACCAGGGTGCTGTGAAGTGCGTTGAGCGTGTGCTGGGAGCGCTCCTCGCTGCTGCGGGTCAGTTCTTCCAGATGGCGAAGATCCTCGGCAAGGGCGGCCACGGCACTCATGTCGACGGGATTGGCCGAGCCATGGCCCTGCCGGGAAAAGTTATCGAGTACGGCCTCTGCGGCCTGCCTTGCTGCTTCGAGGATATATTCGTCGTTCGTCGCCAGATAGTTCTCGAGCTGGGTCACCCGATTGTCCATCTCGGGCATCGCACCCGCGTGGCTTCCGGGCTGGCTGATCAGCGTCGACAGATGCGCGATTTGCGCCTCCAGGTTTTGCAGCGCGGCGCTGTCACCCGCCGGCGCAAGCGTCGCCTCGTCCAGTCTGGCGGCGATGCCACTCAACCTGTCCTCGATCCGGTCGAATGCCGCCGGGTCCCCCGACTGCTGGGCGTGTGCCCGGTGGTAGTCGATCTCCTCGATCTGCTGCGTCAGGCGGTCCAGCCGCTCGACAAGGTCGTGGCTTCCTACCCCTTGCCCCAGACGGTCCACCTTGCTCGAGATCTCGCCCAGGAAGTCGGCCAGGTCGGCATCCTGCCCCCTGGAAGTCTGGGTTAGCATCTGCGAAAGCTGGTCCAGCCGTTCCTCCAGGCGCAGGACCTGGTCACCGGCCAGTTGTTCGACCCGTTCGGACAATCCCTCGATCCGCTCGGACAGGAGCCGTGTCGCATCGGGTCTCGCACCGACGGCCATGGCATCGATCTGCTGTGCCAGCGAGCCGAGCCGGTTTTCCAGCCGCTCGAGAAGCGCATGATCCATGGCCGGCGCGGAGGCAGCCCGGCCACTTGCAGCAATTGCGCGGCTGATTTCGTCGAGCCGCTCGTCCAGAATGGCGAACTGCTCGTTCAACGCCTCGTCCTTCGGCTGCATCCGCGAACCGAGTTGCTCCATTGCGGTCGCAACGGCGACGAGCTTCTGCTCCAGCGCCCGGATGGCGGGGCTGTCGCTCATGGTGCCGAGCTGCCCCTTGATGTCGTCGATGCGATAGGCGAGGCCCACAAGCTCTTCGCGCAGAGCATGGGTATCGAGGTCGAGAAGACGCTCCTCCAGCCCGTCCCACCGGCTGTCCAGCCGCTGCACCGTCTCCTCTCGCGCCAGTCCATCGACCGCCGCCAGCAACTGCTCGTATTCGTCGCGAAGCGCATCTGCTGCAGGTCCGCCACGGTGACCCAGCGCATCTATTCCGTCCGCGAGGCGCGCAAGGTCCGCCCTGACATCATCGTCAATGTGGGGCCGGCCCGAACTCGTGCGAAGGCTGCCGATCTCCGATCGCAGCCCGCCGATCTCGCGCGCGATCTCCTGGGCGACATCCTGCCTGATCTCCTTGCGGAGGGCGGCCATCGCTTCCACCACCTCATGCATTGAATGACCGTCGGATTGGGGCATGTGGGTGGAGCGCGGCGTGGCGCCCGCTTCGGCTACGCCCGGTCGCGCCGCGGGCCTGCGCGGCTCGAGCGGAGGGCGAAATGACGGTGATGTGCGCTCCGGTGCCGGGCGGCGGTCACTTTCCGGGATTCGCGTGCCGGCAAGGCTTCGCTGCCGCTCGCGGATTTCCTGCAGGGGATCGCGATGGGCCGTTGTCTGCGGCAACTGCGGCGCCCTGGCGGGATGGCCCTTGTCGCCGCTCGACTGACGCGGTTTGTCCCGGGTCTGCATGAGCCCTTCCAGCCGCGCCTCCAGCCCTTCAATGGTCCTGTTCAGCGCGTCTAGCGACGATCTGTCTCCGTGAAGGGGATGTGTCGATCGTGAACCATTCATTTCGCTGCTCGTTCCAGGTTGTCCGGCTTGGCGACGGGAATTCTGATGGATCGGCCGCAGGTGCTGCCAACGGGCCTTCTCCAGGTGCAATTTCGCCAAACGTGGTAAACAAGCCGTTAAATCCGGCAGACTTTTTTAACCTTTGCGCTACGTTTGCCTTCGCCGCGGGAAGACCGGCAGTGTAGGGCCGCGCGACGGAGCATCAAAAAAAACCGATGAGCGCTGTTTGACGTTTACGCAAACGTCAATTATTTGTGGGAGACATGATGGCGGACCCTCATGTCCGTGCGAGGTTTATGGAGGAAGCTCGACCATGCCTGTCTACAAGGCTCCGGTAAACGATACCCTTTTCGTACTGAACGACGTTCTCGGCCTGGAGCGCTACGGCAACCTGCCGGGCTTCGCCGATGCCTCTCCCGACATGGTCGAGGCGATCCTGGGTGAAGCTGCGAAGGTTGCGGAGGAAGCACTCTTCCCGCTCAACCTCTCCGGCGACCAGGAAGGCTGCACGCGTCATGACGATGGTACGGTCACTGTGCCTAAGGGTTTCAAAGAAGCCTATGACCAATATTGCCAGGGTGGGTGGATCGGACTTGCCGTGCCGGAAGAGTTCGGCGGCCAGGGCCTGCCCTACACGCTGCACGCCGCCGTCGGCGAGTACATGTCCTCCGCCAACATGTCGCTGATGATGTATCCGGGCCTGACCCAGGGCGCGATTGCGGCGATCCTCGTCCACGGCTCCGACGAGCAGAAGCAGACCTACCTGCCGAAGATGGTCGAGGGTACCTGGTCTGGCACCATGAACCTGACCGAGCCCCATTGCGGCACCGACCTCGGGCTCCTGCGCACCAAGGCCGTGCCGAATGGCGACGGCAGCTACAAGATCTCCGGCCAGAAGATCTTCATTTCCGCCGGCGAGCACGGCATGACCGACAACATCATCCACCTGGTGCTCGCCCGCATCGAGGGTGCGCCGGAAGGCACCAAGGGCATCTCGCTCTTCATCGTGCCGAAGTTCATGGTGAACGAGGATGGTTCTGTCGGCGATCGCAACTCCGTCACCTGCGGCGCCATCGAGCACAAGATGGGCATCCACGGCAATTCCACCTGCGTGATGAACTATGACGAGGCGACCGGCTATCTGATCGGCGCCGAGAACAAGGGCCTCGCGGCCATGTTCGTCATGATGAACGAGGCCCGCCTCGGCGTCGGCCTTCAGGGTCTCTCTATTGCCGAGACCGCCTACCAGAATGCCGTCGCCTATGCTCGCGAGCGCATCCAGGGCCGTTCGCTCTCCGGCCCCAAGGCGCCGGAAAAGAAGGCCGACCCGATCATCGTGCATCCGGATATCCGCCGCACGCTGATGACCATCAAGGCCTTCAACGAAGCCGGACGCGCCTTCATGCTGTGGACGGCGCTGAAGTCCGACATCGCCCACCGGTCGGAAGATGCTGCCGAACGCCAGAACGCCGACGACCTGCTCGGCCTCGCGACGCCGATCCTCAAGGGCGTCCTGACCGACAAGGGCTTCGACCATGCGGTCATGGCCCAGCAGGTTTACGGCGGCCACGGCTATATCGAAGAATGGGGCATGAGCCAGTATGTCCGCGATGCCCGCATCGCGATGATCTACGAGGGCGCCAACGGCATCCAGGCGCTCGATCTCGTCGGCCGCAAGCTGGCGCTGAACGGCGGTCGCGCGGTCATGGCCATGTTCAAGGAGATCGGCGACTTCTGCGAGGAAAACCGTGCAGACGAGGCTATGGCGCCGTTCACCAAGGCGCTCAAGAAGGGCTTGAACGACCTGCAGGCGTCCACCATGTGGTTCATGCAGAACGCCATGGCCAAGCCCGACAATGCCGGCGCCGGCTCGACCGACTACATGCACCTCTTCGGCCTCGTCACCCTCGGCTACATGTGGGCGAAGATGGCAAAGGCCGCCCAGGCGGGTATCGCCGCCGGCGATCCACGCGAGGACTACCTGAAGAACAAGCTTGTCACCGCGAAATTCTACATGGAGCGCATCATGCCGGAAACAGCTCTGCGCAAGGCTCGCATTGAAACCGGCGCCGACACCATGATGGAACTGGCCGCGGAAGCGTTCTGATCCTAAAGCTCCCCATGCGGGAGAGGGGGAGGGGTGAAGCCCTCCCCATTGCACCACGTTTCTGGCAACCCGGTTGCCACCCAGGGAGATGACACCATGACCGAAGTCTTCATTTACGACCACGTCCGCACGCCGCGCGGCCGCGGCAAGAAGGATGGATCCTTGCACGAGGTTCCCTCCGTCCGCCTTGCGGCGAAGACGCTGGAAGCCATCCGCGACAGGAATGGCCTCGACACGTCCACCGTCGACGACATCATCATGGGCTGCGTCGATCCGGTCATGGATGCCGGCGCCGTCATCCCCAAGGCTGCCGCCTTCGAAGCTGGCTATTCCTTCGCCGCCCCCGGCATGCAGATCTCCCGCTTCTGCGCCTCCGGCCTCGACGCCGTCAACTTCGCCGCCGGCAAGGTCGCCGCAGGCTCCGACGACATCGTCATCGCAGGTGGCGTGGAGAGCATGTCGCGCGTCGGCATGGGCATGTCCGGCGGTGCCTGGTACATGGACCCGTCGGTGAACTTCCCGGCCTATTTCATGCCGCAGGGCGTCTCCGCCGACCTGATCGCCACCAAGTACGGCTTCTCCCGCGACGACGTCGATGGCTACGCGGTCGAGAGCCAGAAGCGCGCGGCGAATGCCTGGGAAAAGGGCTACTTCAACAAGTCCGTCATCCCGGTGAAGGACCAGAACGGCCTCGTCATCCTCGACCGGGACGAGCACATGCGCCCGTCGACCGACATGCAGTCGCTGGCCTCCCTCAACCCCTCCTTCCAGATGCCGGGCGAGATGGGCGGCTTCGAGGCCGTCGGCGTTCAGGCCCATCCGGAAGTCGAGAAGATCACCTATGTCCACCATGCCGGCAATTCGTCGGGCATCGTCGATGGCGCCGCAGCCGTCCTCCTCGGCTCCAAGGCCGGCGGCGAAACGCTCGGCGTCAAGCCGCGCGCCCGCATCCGCGCCTTCACCAATATCGGTTCCGATCCGGCGCTGATGCTGACCGGCCCGGTCGACGTCACGGAAAAGCTCCTGAAGCGCTCCGGCATGTCGCTTGCCGACATCGACCTCTTCGAACTCAACGAGGCCTTCGCCGCCGTCGTTTTGCGCTACATGCAGGCCTTCGACATTCCCCACGACAAGATCAACGTCAACGGCGGCGCGATTGCCATGGGCCACCCGCTCGGCGCCACCGGCGCCATGATCCTCGGCACCGTGCTCGACGAACTGGAGCGGCGTGACCTGAACACCGCCCTGGTCACGCTCTGCATCGGCGCCGGCATGGGCACCGCCACCATCATCGAACGCGTCTAAGGGAGGATTGACGATGACCTACACGAACTTCACCGTCGAGACCGACGCAGACGGCATCGCCCTCGTCACCTGGGACATGCCGGAAAAATCCATGAACGTCTTTACCGTCGAGGTGATGGACGAGATCGAGAAGATCGTCGACGCGACCGTGGCCGACGAGGCCGTCAAGGGCGTGGTCTTCACCTCCGGCAAGTCTTCCTTCTCCGGCGGCGCCGATCTCACCATGATCAAGTCGATGTTCTCCATGCTCGCCGAGGAAAAGGCGAAGGATCCGCAGTCGGCCGTCCAGAAGCTCTTCGATGCCGCCGGCCGCATGTCCTGGCTGTGGCGCAAGATCGAGACCAACGGCAAGCCCTGGGTCTCGGCCATCAACGGCACCTGCATGGGCGGCGCCTTTGAGCTGTCGCTCGCCTGCCACGGCCGCGTCGCCGCCAATTCCAAGTCCGTCAAGATCGCGCTTCCCGAGGTCAAGGTCGGCATCTTCCCGGGTGCCGGCGGCACCCAGCGCGTGCCGCGCCTGGCGAACGCCCAGGACGCCCTGCAGATGATGACGACCGGCCAGTCCTTGACCGCCCAGCGCGCCAAGGCCATGGGTCTCGTCCACCAGGTCGTCGAGCCCGACCAACTGATCGCGGCGGCCAAGCAGATGATCAAGGACGGCCTGAAGCCCGTTGCCCCCTGGGACGAGAAGGGCTTCAAGGTGCCGGGCGGCGGCGTCTGGACGCCGGCAGCCGCCCAGCTCTTCCCCGCAGCGCCTGCCATCCTGCGCCGCGAGACCGCCGGCAATTATCCGGGCGCGCTCGCCATCCTCAAATGCGTCTACGAGGGCCTGCAACTGCCCTTCGACACCGCCTTGAAGGTCGAGCAGCGCTATTTCACGCAGATCCTGCAGACCACCGAGGCCTTCTCGATGATCCGCTCGCTCTTCGTCTCCATGCAGGAACTCGGCAAGGGCGCCCGCCGCCCCGCCGGCGTCCCGAAAACGGAGATCAGGAAGGTCGGCGTCGTCGGCGCGGGCTTCATGGGCGCCTCGATCGCCTATGTCACGGCCGCCGCCGGCATTCCCGTGGTCCTTATCGACCGCGACCAGGAGGCCGCCGACAAGGGCAAGGCGCATTCCGAGAAGCTGGTCTCCGACCAGGTCGGCAGGGGCCGCATGACGAAGGAAGACGGCGAGAAGCTGCTTGCCCTCGTCACCCCGACCCCTGACTATTCCACCCTCTCCGACGTCGACCTCGTGGTCGAGGCCGTCTTCGAGGACCGCGCCGTCAAGAAGGCCGTCATCGAGCAGGTCGAAGCCGTCATCCCGGAAACCGCGATCTTCGCCTCCAACACCTCGACGCTGCCGATCACCGGCCTGGCCGAAAATTCGAAGCGCCCGGAGCAGTTCATCGGCGTACACTTCTTCTCGCCGGTCGAGAAAATGATGCTCACTGAAGTCATCCTCGGCGAGAAGTCGGGCGGGAAGGCGCTCGCCATAGCGCTGGATTTCGTCGGCAAGATCAAGAAGACGCCGATCGTCGTCAACGACACCCGCGGCTTCTTCGTCAACCGCTGCGTCTTCCGCTACATCAACGAGGCCTATGACATGCTGGCCGAGGGCGTGCCGGCGACAATGATCGAGAATGCCGCCAAGATGGCTGGCATGCCGGTCGGCCCGCTGTCGCTCAACGACGAGGTCGCCGTCGATCTCTCCCAGAAGATCATGAAGGCCTCGATCGCCGATCTCGGCCCCAACGCTGTCAAGCCGGAGCATATGGCGCTCATCGACAAGATGGTCGACGTGCTCGACCGCCGCGGCCGCAAGAACGGCAAGGGCTTCTACGAGTACCCTGCCAAGCCCGCCAAGAAGTTCCTCTGGCCGGGCCTGAAGGACCTCTATCCGCAGAAGCCGGCCTCGGAAGTCGAGGTCAACGTCCTGAAGCAGCGCTTCCTGGTCACCATCGCGCTCGAAGCCGCCCGCACGGTGGAAGAAGGCATCGTCACGGACCCGCGCGAAGCCGACGTCGGCTCCATCCTCGGCTTCGGCTTCGCCCCTTACACCGGCGGCACGCTCTCCTACATCGACGGCATGGGCGTGAAGACCTTCGTGGACCTGGCCGAGAAACTCGCCGCCCAGTACGGCGACCACTTCAAGCCGACGCCGCTCTTGAAGGAGATGGCGGCGAACGGCGAGACCTTCTATGGGCGGTTTGATCCATACGGCGACGTGGAGAAGGCGGCTTAGGCCGCCTTACTCTGCCGATAAGGCGCTATAGTATTCCTTGAATGGAATTGTGTGCTGCGTTACGAAGTGGAAAACGGAGCATCAAAAAGTGGGAAAACTCGCGGGTAGAATCATCGAGGCGTCAGCGGGCCGCGGCTCCCGCGAGGATCACGCCAACGGGTTAGACTTGCGTCGGCTTCGCCTAATGTCCGGCCTCACTCAGTCCGAAATGGCGAAGCTCCTGAATGTTCAGCAGGCAGCAGTCTCCAAAATTGAGAAGGGTGGAGAAGTCCATCTTTCGACGGTTCAAAGGTACGTGGAGGCGCTAGGAGCTTCGCTCCGAGTTGACGCTGTCTTTCCCGCGGATGCACCTTTGATGTTGCGTCTCAAAGACGCGTTCGAAGCCGAGTATGGGAGCGATGATCAACTTGTTCTGCCGCTTCTGAGCGATGAACCGTTCCGGCCACAAAGGGACGTCGTATTGTCAATTCGTCCGCAGTACTCCAGCAAAATAATGGAGGGGCGAAAGACGGTCGAGCTACGCCGCCGCTTCCCGGTATCAGCCCCAGGTGGAACGGTAGCATACATCTATTCTACCTCTCCAGTTAGAGCGATGGTCGGCGTGGCCGAGATCAAGAACGTCCTTAAGCTGCCTATTGAACAGATATGGTCCGAGTTCGAAAACTGTGCGCTGATCGACCGCGTGGACTTTGAGAACTACTTTCAAGGCTTGGATTTCGGATTTGCGCTCCTTTTTGAGGAGGTAAGACCGCTGTCGCGCCCGATCCCTCTTCAAGAGCTTCGTGACCGGTTCAGTTTTGAGCCACCTCAGTCTTATCTATATGCGAGCCGCGAATTGCGAAAGGCGCTAAGAGATGAGGCAGCAGTCGTATCTCATTGATACGAACATCTTGATAGGTCTGGAAGACTATCGCGCCGTGGAGACGGCGTATGCCAAATTCTACAATCTCGCGTCGGCCCACAAGGTGGACATCTTCGTTCATGAAGCTGCTCACGACGACATAGCACGCGATAAGGACTCCGAACGGCGTCGGATATCGCTGAGCAAAATCGCGAAATACCGTATTCTGAGAAAACAACGTGGGTTAAGTGACGCGCAGCTTGAAGCTGAGTTTGGGCCTCTCCGAAAGCCAAACGACATTGTCGACGCGACACTTCTCCATGCGCTAAAGAGCGATGCGGTCGACTTTCTTGTCACCCAAGACAAGGGTTTGCATGAGCGCGCACTCCGCAACTCTCCTGAGCTAGGACGGCGTGTCCTGTTTGTCGGTGATGCTGCAGACCTGCTCACGCAAACTTACGAGCCAAAGCAGGTGCCGATCCGCCATGTTGCGGAAGTACATGCGCATATGATCAATCACCAATCTACGTTTTTCAACAGTCTTCGCGACGGTTACCCGGAGTTCGATGCTTGGTGGCGAGAAAAATGCGTTCCTGAACATCGGCCTTGCTGGGTCGTCTACGATGACGATGAACTTGCTGGGCTGATAGTCAGAAAAGATGAGACAGCCGACGACACGGATGCCGTAAGGAAGGCGGCGAAAATTCTGAAAATCTGTACATTCAAGGTGGCGCCGGAGAAGCGGGGGGTAAAGCTGGGAGAACTGCTGCTAAAGCAGGTGCTTTGGTATGCACAGGTTAACGGATACGCAGTAGCATATCTCACCACCTATCCGAACCAAGCCGCGTTGATAAACCTGCTGGAGTTCTATGGCTTTCAGCACGCCGGAACGAAGCCGGATGGCGAACTGATATACGAGCGTCGGTTCGCCTCGGGGCAACTGGAAGTCGAGCCGTCTGTGACGGCGTACGACGCTGCTCGCATGAACTATCCCCGGTTTCTAGTGAACTCAGAGATCAAAGGATTCGGGATTCCCATCCAAGAATCGTACCATGATACTCTCTATCCGGATCTGTGGAATCCGCGACAGAGGGATCTATTCAGTGGGCGGTCGCAAGCAGAGCGGCCAACCCGGCCCGGCAATACAATCCGCAAAGTCTATCTTTGTCGGGCGCCGTCTAATCTAGGCGCGCCCGGATCGTTGCTATTCTTCTATAAAAGTGCGTCAAGAGAGCAGCCTTCTCAGGCGATAACCGCGCTAGGCATCTTGGAAAGCATCACCCTAGCACGGTCCACCAGAGACTTGATGCATCTGACCGGCGGCAGATCGGTCTACAGTGAGAGGCAGCTCAATGATTGGAAGGCCTCGTCCTCGCGACCGGTGAAAGTGATAAACTATCTCTTAGTCTCGTATATCGACCCCGCAATAGGTTTAGAGGAGCTCCGGAGTCTCGGTGTAGTAGTCGGAAATCCTCAGCAATCCATCTACGGAATCAAGCCGCCCCTTGTTAAGCGATTACTAGAACGGGCAAATCTTCCATTCTCGGTATGAAGTCGCCACCTCCCGCCCTACCTCACCCCCATGTGCAACGACTACGAACAACACATCCGCTATGCCGAATATCTGCGCGCGCTGGAGGAGCAGGGCCTTGCCGCGCCCGCGCATGAGAGCGAGGCGGATCTGCCGCAGGCAGATGACATCCGCGTCGGCGATCTCGCCCCGGTGATGCTGGCACAAGGCGAGGGCGGGGTGGCGCTGTCGCCTATGCGCTTCGGTTTCCCGCCACCACCCGGCAAAAAGGGTGGGCCGGTGTTCAACTTCCGCTCGGAAGGCCGGAGCTTTGCGGCAAGCCGCCGCTGCCTCATCCCGGCCTCCGCCTTCTTCGAGTTCACCGGCACCAAATACCTCAAGGCCAAGCACCGCTTCACGCTGGGGGACGCGCCCTTCCTGTGCATCGCCGGGCTTTGGCGGGATGTGGGGCGCGAAGCTGCGGGCGAGGGGGCGGGCAACACCAACCAGCCCCCCGCCTTCACCATGCTCACCACCGCCCCCGGCCCCGACGTGGCCTCCATCCATAACCGTCAGGTCGTGGTGCTGAGACCTGAAGACTGGCGCCACTGGCTCCATCTCACCAGGCCGGAAGCCGACCTCCTCCGCCCTTTGCCGGCGGGGTCGCTCCGTGTGGAAGAGGTGCGCTCGGGGAGTGACTGAGGGAGAGCAGAGGCCCGCCCCCTCACTTGCAGTTTCTGAGGTTTAGCTGCGCTAAAGCTTCGAAACTGCTTTCTCTCCCAAAGGGGAGAGAAAGCGCCCGATGCGCCGCCCTCCCGAAACGTGAGCGTCCCGCAGCCAAAAATCGTGGCACCCTTCCTCGCCCCTTGTGGGAGAGGAAGCAAAATCAGCATCTTAGCCAACGGCTAAGTGCTGGATTTTGCAGGTGAGGGGAAAATATCACCGCCATCATCCCCGCACCCAAAACCTCCTCCCATAATACCCCCGCCTCCGTCGCCGGAGTGTTTCGCGAGACGGTCGCGGGCAGGCGGGGGCCGGCGCTTCCATCCAAGCCGTAACGTGCAGGGAGGGTGGAAGAGGTGCAAGCCATGGAGCGGGCTGATGAGGCCGCGCTCCTATCAAGTCTCCCCCGGGCAGCCATGTCCGGTTCGGGAAAGCCGTGCAAGCACCGGGAGAGATCCGGGTGCGCAGAGAGACGAGGCGATCACCTGTAGGGGCTGGACACCCCGAAAGAACGCCGAAGGCCACGCGGATGCGGAGCCACAGACTAAAACCAAAGTGAGGTTCCGCATCCGTGTGGGCTCTCCAGTCAATCCAGAAGACATGCAACCCGCGTGAACGCGAACCCGTGCCCGGAAAGGGGGACCAGCCATGGCAGAAAGCAAGGAAGAAAAGCTCCGCCTCTGGCGGGAGTACCAGAACGAGCCTTACCTGCCCGGCTATACCCGCGGCGAGTTCAACAGGCTCCCTCCGCGAAAGAAGTCCCGGGAATTGCAGAAGCTCACCCAGCGCGTCACGAGCTATCTCGGCTACTGGAAAACCTGCGACGTCCCCGCCTGCCGCCGGGCCCGCGCCTGCCGCGGCTTCCTGTCGGAAAAGCAGTACAGCGGCGACCCGCGCTGGCACGCTGCCTTTCCACCCTGCGTCGGCCCGCGCGGTGCCCGCCAGCCGGAAGTGCTCGCCGCCTTTCCCGCTGCTCTCGGCTACCCGCCGGAAGAGGATGACGGCCCGAAATACAACGGCCGCGCCTCCAATCGGCCGGCGGGGGATGGGGAGGCCTCGTGACGGCCGCCGCCTGCTTGCCGAAAACCCGCGCTTCCCCTAGGCTGCGGGGCGGAAGCAGGTGAGGTGGCCCCATGTCGCGCCGATTGCTGATTGCCTTCTTCATTCTCGTCGCATCGGTCGGCGCAGCTTTCGCGCAGGCGGCGGCAGGGGATACATTGCGCCTCGGCTTCTTCCCGCCGCTCGGCGAAGACCTCGTCTACCGCATCGAGTTCTCGCAGGAGCAGGTGTTCGACGGGCGGACCGATCGCCGCAGCTGGTCGCACGACGTCGTCATCCACCTCACCGGCAAGCGGCCGCCGGATCTTCTGGCGGGCCGCTTTACCCTCCGCAACGTCGTCGATCACCAGGGGTCGGGCGAGGACCCCTATTACCTGATCGCAAGCGCGATCGAGGGCGAGAGCTTCGATCTGCAGATGCTGGAGGCCGGTCCGCCGGTGGTGGTCGACTGGGCCGGCATCAAGCAGCGCGTCGGCGAACGCTCCGCCGGCCTGGGTGGCCGCACGGCGGCGGCCATGCCGCAGATCCTGCCGATGTTCGATCCGGATGGCGTCACCGCGGTGATGCGGCCGCTCTGGGTCACCGGCATTGCTTATCTGCGCGCCTTCGCCAGGGACGGCTCGACCACCACCGCCACCGGCCTCGACCTGCCCGCCTTCTATCCGGTCAAGGGGGCCGTGCTGCAATCCTATGGCGCCCGTCTCGAAGGTTCCGAAGACCTGATGTTCGTCTGGAAGATCACCTCCGATCCGAAGGCGGCGTCGGAAAGCCTTGGCCGGGAGATCCAAGGGATCGTAAGGATGCTCGCCAGTGGTGCCGGGCAGGCGGATCTGGGCAGGCAGATCACGGAAGCGCTGGCCCAGGGTGTCGAGGCGCTGGAAGGGGGCGTGGCGATCTACGACCTGACGCCGGGGCTGATGCGCGAGATCACCTTCGACGCCAGGCTTGTCGCCGGCCCGTTCCGCCGCGACACCCACATCGTAATCACCCGCCTCGCGCCGGAGTAGAGCGGGTGCCTGGTACGGGTCCAGCCGGAAATGCGTTGCGCACCGCTCCGTCCACGGTATACCATTGACAGGTTGTCAGACATCAAGATATGACTTCCAGAACTGGTAAGGCCAGCTTACCAGTCACGCGCCGAGGAGGGTGCGTCGGGAGGATGGATGTTTTCGGTCATTGAATCGCGCCGGCTGTATCGCCAGGTCGCGGACCAGATGCGCAGCCTGATCGAGCAGGGCAAGTTCGCCCCCGGCTCCAAGCTGCCTGCCGAGCGCGAGCTCGCGGAACTGCTTGCCGTCTCCCGCCCCACCGTCCGTGAAGCCCTGATCGTGCTGGAGGTCGAAGGTTTCGTCCATATCCGCATGGGCTCCGGCGTCTATGTCGCCACGCCCCGCCAGGCGGCCGAACCCCATCCGGCCGGCGAAGCGGAAGGTCCTTTCGAGCTGCTGCGCGCCCGCGCCATCCTCGAATGCGCCATTGCCGAGGAGGCGGCGCGCGTGGCCCGGCCTGACCAG
The DNA here is from genome assembly GCF_044142885.1 of Pseudorhizobium flavum. Lineage (NCBI taxonomy): Bacteria > Pseudomonadati > Pseudomonadota > Alphaproteobacteria > Hyphomicrobiales > Rhizobiaceae > Pseudorhizobium > Pseudorhizobium flavum. The sequence goes on along the minus strand of NZ_JBIOKZ010000001.1, from coordinate 496,179 downwards.
ATCGAGATTCTCGACGAAAACCTCGGCACCATGGCCGCAGCCCTGGACGACCGCCCGCTGGCGCTGAAGCTCGACCGCGAATTTCACATCGCCGTGGCCGGCATCATTGGCAACGGCACCCTCAACCGTTTCGTCGGCAGCATCCACGACCTGCGCCTGACGCCCTATTTCGAGAAGCTGGCGAGCTATTTCGAAAACCCCAAGACCTGGCAGGCGGCCATGGAAGAGCATCGCGCCATCCGCGACGCTATCGCAGCCGGCGACCCGCAAGCCGCGCGTTCCGCCATGCGCGCCCATCTCGACCAGTCCCAGATCCGCCTGTCGGAAAGTTTCGGCGAGGAGCCGGCCGACAGCGTCATACCCGCCGCATGGAGACGTGCGGGCGGCCAATAGCAACCTTTGACTTCAACCGGGAGGAAATGAAATGAAATTGAAACTCTCCACCATCCTCGGCGCCACTGCCGCGGTCCTGGTATCGGCGCTTGGAGCCCATGCCCAGACCGCGCTCAAGTGGGCGCATGTCTACGAAACCTCCGAACCGTTCCACACGGAATCGGTCTGGGCGGCGGAAGAGATCGCCAAGCGCACCGACGGCCGCTACAAGATTGACGTCTTCCCGGCCTCGCAGCTCGGCAAGGAAGCCGATATCAACCAGGGCCTCAAGCTCGGCACCGTCGATATCATCATCTCGGGCTCCAGCTTCGCGTCGCGCGAGCACCCGCCGATCGGCGTCACCTACTTCCCCTACATCTTCCGCGATCCGAGCCACCTGATCGCCTACACCAAGAGCGACGTCTTCAAGAAGCTGGCTCAGGGGTATGAGGAAGCATCCGGCGGCAACCACATCACCGCCGTCACCTATTACGGCACACGCCATACGACGTCGAACAAGCCGATCGAGAAGTGCGCCGACATGCAGGGCCTGAAGATCCGCGTTCCTGACGTTCCGGCTTATCTCGCCATGCCGCGCGCCTGCGGCGCCAACACCACCCCGATCGCCTTCGCGGAAGTCTACCTGGCTCTCCAGAACGGCACGGTCGAGGCCCAGGAAAACCCGCTGACGACGATCGAGGCGAAGAAGTTCTACGAAGTCCAGAAGAACATCGTCCTCACCGGCCATATCGTCGACCACCTGAACACGGTCGTCTCCGGCATGCTGTGGTCGAAGCTCTCGGACGAAGACAAGCAGATCTTCACCGAAGTCATGCAGGAAGCCGCCGAGCGCAGCACCAAGATCATCGAGGAGCGTGAAAATGCGCTGGTCGAGAAGTTCAAGGCCGACGGCATCACGGTGACCGAAGTCGACAAGTCCGACTTCGAGAAGACGGTCATGGAAAAGGTGACCTTCGAGGAGTTCGGCTACGACAAGGCCGACTGGGAAGCCATCCGCGCAGTCCAGTAATCGACGCAACTGGAGCGCCCGGCCACGCTGCCGGGCGCTCGCCGCATCCCAGATTGGCGGAGTTCTCCGATGCACGAACAAAAGCACGCTCCCATCAGCGTCGAGGAAATGGCCCATGCCTTCGAGGAGGAGGTGGGTCCGGTGGACCTGTCGCCTTACGCACTGGAGGACTGGTTCAATATGGCCATCTTCTGGGTCATGGCCGCCTCCGTCTTCCTGCAGTTCTTCACCCGCTATGCCCTGAACAACAGCCTGGCCTGGACCGAGGAAATCGCTGCCAACTGCCTCGTCGTCCTTGTTTTTCTGGGCTCGGTAATGTGCGTTCGCATGTGCAGGCACATCTCCGTGGACATTCTCTACCGCTTCCTGCCGCGAAAGGCCGGCCGCGCGCTGGAGCTCCTGGTCGACCTCATCGTCATCGGCTTCTTCGCCTACACGACCTGGCTGATGTGGCGCTATATCGCCATTGTCGGCAATGAACGCATGGTGACGGTCAACCTGCCGCGCGGCTATGTCTTCTACACGGTATTCGCCGCCTTCGCGCTGATGCTGGCGCGTGCGGTCCAGAACTTCGTCAAGGACATGATCAACGACAAGACGGTTCGCGAAAAGGCGAACGAAACCGGCATTCAGGGGGTCTGACCAGTGCTGCTTCTCATCGGGTCCTTTCTCGCCCTCATGATCGTCGGCGCGCCGATTGCGGTCTCGCTCGGCGTCTCCTCTCTCCTTTACCTTGTCATCTACGGTGTCGCGCCCGACATTATCGCCGCCCAGCGGATGATCGCCGGCGTCGAGAGCTTCCCGCTGATCGCCGTCCCCTTCTTCATCCTCGTCGGCAACCTGATGAACATCGCCGGCGTCACGGGCCGCATCTACACCTTTGCACTGGCACTGGTCGGCTGGATGAAGGGCGGGCTGGCGCAGGTTAACATCATCGGCTCCGTCGTCTTCTCCGGCATGTCGGGTACAGCGCTCGCGGATGCTGCCGGCATCGGCACCATCGAAATCAAGGCGATGAAGGATCACGGCTACCCGGTCGAGGCCGCCGTCGGCGTGACTGCCGCCTCCGCAACCCTCGGTCCGATCTTCCCGCCGTCGCTGCCCTTCGTCATCTACGGCATGATGGCGAATGTCTCCATCGGAGCCCTGTTCATGGCGGGCATCCTGCCGGGCATCGTGATGACGGCGCTGATGATGCTGACCGTGTTCATCTTTGCCTACCGCAAGGGCTGGGGGTCGGACACGCCGTTCGAGCTGCGCAAGCTCGCTTCCGCCTCGCTTGAAATCGTCATCGTCTTCTGCTTCCCACTCGCCGTTTACCTGCTGGTGCTGGCCGGTCTATCCATCAACATCGCCGTGCTGATCGCGCTCGTCGCGCTCATTGCTCTCGACTGGTACTTCGATTTCTCGGCCGTCATGGCGCTGCTGACGCCAGTTCTCCTGATCGGTGGCATGACCATGGGCTGGTTCACGCCGACGGAAGCGGCGGTTGCCGCCGTCCTGTGGTCGCTCTTCCTCGGCCTTGTGCGCTACCGCACCATGACGCTGCGAACACTCGCCAAGGCGAGCTTCGACACGATCGAGACAACGGCCTCCGTGCTGTTCATCGTCACCACCGCCTCGATCTTCGCATGGCTTCTGACGGTCAGCCAGGCGGCCCAGCTGTTCTCCGACTTCATGTTCTCCCTGACGAACAACTGGTGGACCTTCCTCATCATCGTCAACATCCTGCTGCTGATCGTCGGGGCCTTCCTCGATACCATCGCGGCAATCAGTATCCTCGTGCCGATCCTGATGCCGATCGCTGCCCGTTACGGCATCGATCCAGTGCATATGGGGCTGATCTTCACGCTGAACCTGATGATCGGCCTCCTGACGCCGCCGGTCGGCATGGTGCTCTTCGTGCTATCGCGGATATCGAAGCTTTCAGTGGAGAGAACCACTATGGCGATCCTGCCGTGGATGATCCCGCTCTTCGTCGCCCTGCTGCTGATCACCTTCATACCGGCTATCACTCTCTGGCTGCCGACCCAGCTTGGCCTGCTGCGGTAAGGAGCCTCCACGATGCAGACCCGGTTCGCACGTCTCTACGGCCAGCGCGATCTTAAGATCGAGGAGGATTTGGTGCCTGACCTTCGCGAAGGTCAGGTTCTGCTCAAAATGGCCGCCGGCGGCATCTGCGGCTCCGATCTGCATTACTACCAGGATGGTGGCTTTGGGCCGGTGCGGGTACGCGAGCCGATCATTCCAGGGCACGAAGCGGCGGGTTATGTGGAGGCACTGGGCGCGGGAGTATCTGGTTTGACGGTCGGCCAACTGGTTGCCGTCAATCCTAGCCAGCCCTGCGGGCACTGCCGCTTTTGCCGCGAAGGCCTGCCGATCCATTGCCTCGATATGCAATTCATGGGCAGCGCGATGCGCCTGCCGCATGCGCAAGGCATGTTCCGTGACTGGTTGGTAGTACCGGCGAGGCAGTGCGTGCCGGTCGGCGAGACGGTGACGGCGGGCGAGGCGGCTTGTGCCGAGCCGCTGGCGGTCTGCCTGCATGCGGTGGCGCGCGCCGGTGACCTCAAGGGCAAACGGGTGCTGGTGACTGGTGCGGGTCCGATCGGCGTCCTGACGATCGCTGCGGCGCGGCATGCGGGTGCTGCCGAGATCGTGGCGACCGATTTGACGGATGCCGCCCTGGAGCGTGCGACCGCAATGGGCGCCAGCCAGACGATCAACGCTGCGACGGATGCCGGTGCCCTTTCTGCCTTCGAAGGCGACAAGGGGCAGTTTGATGTCGCCTTCGAGTGCTCGGCCGCGGCGCCTGCGATCCGCACAGCGATTGCGACTGTCCGGCCGCGCGGCCTCATTGTCCAGGTCGGCGTGACGGGCGACGTGACGGTGCCGCTCAATGCGCTGGTCGGCAAGGAGCTGCACTGGATCGGCACGCAGCGGTTCGACCAGGAGTTCGTGCAGGCCGTGGATCTCATCGGCCGTCGCGAAATCGACGTGCGGCCGATCATCTCCCACAGCTTTCCCGTCACGGATGCGGTAAAGGCGTTTGAGCAGGCTGGCGACCGCGCCACCGCCTGCAAGGTTCAACTGACGTTTCTCTGAGGATATTTCATGCGGCATACGTGGCGTTGGTTCGGCCCGGTCGACAAGGTGAGCGTGGAGGATGCGGCCCAGGCCGGTGCCAAGGGCATCGTCAGCGCTCTGCATCATATCCCCACCGGGGACGTCTGGCCGGTGGAGGAAATCGCCAAGCGCCATGAGGCGATCAAGGCGGGCGGCCTGTTCTGGGACGTGGTCGAGAGCGTGCCGGTTTCCGAAAGCATCAAGACCCAGACCGGCGACTGGCGCGAGCATGTTTCCAACTGGCAGGAGACGCTCCGCCGCCTTTCATCCAGCGGCATCCGCACCGTCTGCTACAATTTCATGCCGGTGCTTGACTGGACCCGCACCGACCTTCGCTGGCCGACGCGCCATGGGGCTCGGGCCATGCGTTTCGACCTGATCGACTTCGTTGCCTTCGACATCCACCTGCTGGAGCGTCCGGGTGCGGCGGAGGATTATGATGAGGGCCTGCGCGAGCAAGCGGCAAGACGCTTTGCAGAAATGCCGGAAGATCGTCGGGAGGCGCTCTCGAAGAATGTCGGAGCCGGCTTGCCGGGCTCGGCTGACGGATACACGCTGCCGCAGCTGCGCGACCATCTCGCGACCTATGACGGCATCAGCCGCGAAAGGCTGCAGCAGCATCTGGTGGACTTCCTGTCGGAAGTGACGCCCGTTGCCGAGAAGGTCGGCATCAACATCTGCGCCCATCCGGACGATCCTCCATGGGCGCTACTCGGCCTGCCGCGTATCCTCTCCACCGAGTCAGACTACCTCCACATGCTGCGAGCCGTCGACAGCCCCGCGAGCGGCGTGACCTTCTGCACCGGGTCGCTCGGGGCGCGTGGCGACAACGACCTGCCAGCGATGGTGAAGCGGCTGGCCCCGCGTATCCACTTCGTCCACCTGCGCAACGTTCACCGGGACGAGGAGATTACCCCTTGCTCCTTCTTCGAGGACGAGCATCTCGAAGGCCACACCGATATGGTGGCCGTGATTGCCGAACTGCTCGCGGAGGAAAAGCGCCGGCAGGCGGAAGGCCGCGCTGATCACGAGATTCCGATGCGTCCAGACCACGGCCAGGAAATTCTGGACGACCTCACCCGCGGCGCCCAGCCCGGCTATCCGGCCATTGGCCGGCTGAAGGGCCTTGCCGAACTGCGCGGTATCGAACGCGCGCTTAGCCACTCCAGATACGGATTGTCCTGATCATGGAAAGACTGTCAGCCTCGACCACGCTCGCCGGACCCGTCGTCAAGCCCGCCTTCGACCCGAAGACGCTGAAGCCCGGCATCCTGCATATCGGCCTCGGTGCATTTCATCGCGCGCACCAGGCGGTTTACAACGACCTGGCGCTGGCCAAGGAGCCAGGAGATTGGGGCATTGTCGGCGTCAGCCTACGGTCCCTCGATATCGTTCGCGATCTCAAGGCGCAGGACCATCTCTATTCCGTCGTGACCCGCAGCGGTGCGGGTGAAAGCGTGCAGGTGGTTGGCTCCATCATCCATGGCATTTCGGCGGTGGAGGACCGCGAGGAGCTTCTGGCGCTGCTCGTCGATCCCGCGATCAAGATCGTCACGATCACGGTGACCGAAAAAGCCTACGGACTCGACCCGAGAACGGGGGGTCTGGATCGCAACCATCCGGCAGTGGCGGCTGATCTCGCCAATCCGACCGCGCCCGTCGGCGTCATCGGCTATATCGTCGAGGGCCTTGCGCGCCGTCATGCAGCCGGCCAGGAGCCCTTCACCGTACTCTGCTGCGATAACCTGCCGACCAACGGCAGGATCGTCCGCCGCCTGGTGATCGAAATGGCCGGTGCCCGCGATCCGGCACTTGCCAACTGGATCTCCGGCCATGGCGCTTTCCCGTCGAGCATGGTCGATCGCATCGTTCCGGCCGCGACTGACGAGGGTCGGGCACGGGCAGCCGCGATGCTGGGCGCCGAGGATGCGCTGTCGCTGGAAACCGAGCCTTTCATGCAGTGGGTGATCGAGGATCACTTCATCTCCGGCCATCCCGCCTGGGACAAGGCCGGCGCTCTCTTCGTCGATGACGTCGAGCCCTACGAGAAGATGAAGCTGCGGCTCCTCAACGGGGCCCACTCCATGATCGCCTACCTCGGTCAGCTGAAGGGGCTGGAGTATGTGCGTGACGTCATGGCCGTTCCGGAGTATCGCGACCTCGCACGCCGGCACATGCAGGCGGCCCGCAAGACGCTGGACCCGGTGCCGGGTATTGATCTCGACAAATACATCGACCAGCTGATCGAGCGCTTCGAGAACCCGACGATCGCCCACCGGACGAAGCAGATCGCCATGGACGGCAGCCAGAAGCTGCCGCAGCGGCTGTTCGCGGGTACGGCCGAGGCCCTTGCCGAAGGCGACGACGCCGACACGGCGGCACTCGCGACGGCACTCTGGATCGCCTATGCCAAGCTGACGCCGGACATCGACGATCCGCGGCGGGAGGAACTTCGCCGTGCGGCAGCTGAACCCGCGGGCGATGATGCCTCGGCGCCGTTCTTCGCGCTGCCGGGGCTCTTCCCGCAGGTGCTGATCGACAATCGTGGCTGGCGGAACCTGGTGAATGCGAAGCTGGCGGAGATCGAGGCGGGGCGTATCTAAATCCATCGCCGGACGACCAACAAAAGCCCCTCGCTCCAATCGGACCGAGGGGCTTTTTCGTTGGCGGAGGCTTGTCACCCCCTGAACGTATACTCCGCGATCGACTCCGGCTTCATCTCGATCGAGAAGCCCGGCCGTGAGGGAGGCATGTAGGCGGCGTCCTCGACGACGCAGGGATCGACGAAGTGCTCGTGCAGGTGGTCGACATATTCGATCACCCGGCCTTCCTTCGTGCCCGAGACGGCGATGTAGTCGATCATCGACAGGTGCTGGACGTATTCGCACAGGCCCACGCCGCCGGCATGCGGCCAGACGGGCAGGTTGTACTTGGCGGCGATCAGCAGCACCGCCAGCACCTCGTTCAGGCCGCCCATGCGGCAGGAATCGATCTGCACGATGTCGATCGCGCCTTCGGCGATGAACTGCTTGAACATGATGCGGTTCTGGCACATCTCGCCGGTGGCGACCTTCACGGGGCCGATGGCCTGGCGGATCTTGCGGTGTCCGGCGACGTCGTCCGGGCTTGTGGGCTCCTCGATGAAGAAGGGATTGGCAAAGGCGAGTTTCTTCACCCAGTCGATCGCCTGGTCGACTTCCCAGACCTGGTTGGCGTCGATCATCAGGTAACGGTCGGGACCGATCACCTCGCGGGCGATGGTGAGGCGGCGGATGTCGTCCTCGAGATCGCGGCCGACCTTCATCTTGACATGGTTGAAGCCGGCATCGACAGCCTCCTGGCAGAGGCGGCGGAGCTTTTCCTCGGGATAGCCGAGCCAGCCGGCCGAGGTCGTGTAACAGGCATAACCTTCCTGCTTGAGGGTGGCGATGCGTTCCGCCTTGCCGCCCTCGGCCTTTTTCAGGATGGCGACGGCCTCGTCGCGCGTCAGCACGTCGGTGAGATAGCGGAAATCCACGATGTCGGCGATCTCTTCCGCCGAGAGCTCGGACACCAGCTGCCAGACCGGCTTGCCCTGCTGCTTGGCAAGCAGATCCCAGAAGGCGTTGACGACTGCCCCGGTGGCAAGGTGCATGGCGCCCTTGTCGGGCCCGATCCAGCGCAGCTGGCTATCGCTGGTCAGGTGTCGCCAGAACTTGCCCGGGTTCTGGCGGAAGGCGTCGAGCTCCTGCCCCACCACGAGATGCCGCATGGCCTTGATTGCAGTGCAGCAGATGTCGTTGCCGCGGCCGATGGTGAAGGTCAGGCCATGGCCGGCCAGCCCTTCGCTGTCGGTATCGAGGATGACATAGGCTGCCGAGTAATCTGGATCCGGGTTCATAGCGTCGGAGCCGTCGAGGCTCTGGGATGTCGGGAAGCGCAGGTCGAAGACGCGAAGATCGGTAATGCGGGTCATGGCAGTCTCTGTCGTCGGTGAAGGGTCAGATGGTCCAGCCGCCGTCGATGCAGAAGGCCTGGCCGGACGTGTAGGTGGCGCCGGCGATATAGACGGCGAGGTCCCCGATCTCTTCGGGCGAGCCGAGGCGGCCCATCGGCTGGCGTGCGATGAAGGCCGCGCGAGCAGTCTCGTAGTCGCCCTGCGCGCGCATGCGCTCCTGCAGCGACGGGCTTTCAACGGTGCCCGGGCAGATGCAGTTGCAGCGGATGCCCTGTGTCACATAGTCGGCGGCCACATGCTTCGTCAGGCCGATCACGGCTGCCTTCGTCGTGCCGTAGGCAAAGCGGTTGGGCACGCCCTTGATGCTGGAGGCGACGGACGACATGTTGATGATCGCCCCGTCCTTGCGCTCCAGCATGCCAGGCAGCACGGCGCGGATCGTGCGGATCATCGCCTTGACGTTGAGGTCGAAGGCGAAGTCGAGATCGCTGTCCTTCATCTCCAGGATGGATCCGCCATGGACGACACCGGCGCAATTGAAGAGAATGTCGACCTTGCCGATCTGCTCCACGGCGGCCTTCACGGCGGCCTCGTCGAGGACGTCGAGCCGGGATGCCTTCAGGTTCTCAAGCTTTGGCAGTTCGGCAAGGGCCTGTTCGTTGATGTCTGTGGCGTGCACCACTGCTCCGGCCTCGGCAAAGGCAATTGCGGAGGCCCGGCCAATGCCCTGGCCGGCGGCGGTGATGAGAACGGTCTTTCCTTGAAGCGTCTTCGTCATGTCATTCCTCAAATGTCGCGGCAGTGAAGGCGATAGACGGCTCTTCCCCCGCCCTCAATTCTCTTCTACGGCCTGTGCAGTCCCTTGGGTAGCCGCTCCGTCCTCACACCTCGATCATCGCCTTCACGACGCCGGCGGCAGGATCTGTAAGGGCCGCGAAACGCTCCGGCACCTCGGAAAGGGTCATCCGGTGCGTGATCAGCGCCTCCGGCACTTCGCCGACCCGCATCGCCTCCATGACCCGTTCGAAGTCTGCCACCGTTGCGTTGCGGCTGCCGAGCAGCGAGGTCTCACGCTTGTGGAATTCCGGATCGGAGAAGGTGATGTCGCTGGCGACGATCGACACCAGCACATAGGCGCCGCCGTGGCCGACGAAGCCGAAGCCGCGTTCCATTGCCTTCGGATTGCCCGTGGCATCGAACACGACGTCGAAGAAGTCGCCGCCGGTGATGTCCGACAGTGCTTCGTGATCGGCTTCGCCAAGCTGGACCGTATGGGAGGCGCCGAGATGCTTGGCAGCGAAGGCCAGCCGATCGGCGCGGGCGTCGAGGAACGTCACCTCGGCGCCATCAAGCCGGGCGAAGATCGCCACTGCCATGCCGATCGGACCGGCGCCGACCACCAGCACCTTCTGGCCAGGCTGAACAGTGGCGCGTGCGACGGCATGGGCGCCGATCGCCAGGAATTCAACCATGGCCGCCTGGTCGAGGGTCAGGCCTTCCGCCTTGAGGACGAACTGCTCCGGCAGGCTGAGATATTCCGTCATGCCGCCGTCCCGATGAACGCCAAGCACGCCAATGTTGCGGCAGCAATTGGTCTTGCCCTTTCGGCAGGCATTGCAATGGCCGCAGGAGATGTAGGGGATGATGGAGACGGTGTCGCCGGCCTGGAGAGAGCTTCTGGCCGGTGCCTCCTCGACCGTTGCCGCGAGCTCATGTCCCATGACGCGCGGATAGGAGAGGTAGGGCTGGTTTCCCGTGAAGATATGCAGGTCGGTCCCGCAGACCCCGACGCGCCGGATCTTCACGAGCACCTCGCCCTCGCCCGGAAAGGGCTTCGCGCGCTCCGAACGGGAGAGAGTGCCGGGGGAATCGCAGGTAATCGTAAGCATGAAAGCCTTGCCTGTAAGCCGCTATTGCAGCCGACGATGGATGTGTGATCTTCTTCGGATCCGAAGCGGGTCGGAACGACGATGAAGCTAACGATGTTTCCGGGAATTGGTCAAGCCAATTGCAGGGAGCGACTGGCAGGATCAACGAAATGAACGGGGAGTGGCGGTGGCAGTGGCCTGACCAGCCTTGCTACCGACGCAAAGCACTCCTATGGTAAGGCCAGATTAGAGCAGCGGCAGCAACATGAACGCACCCATCAAGGCGACGGAACCAAGGCGCCTCTATCAGCAGATTGCGGACCAGATTCGCGGCCTGATCCAGGGCGGTCATTTCGCCGCGGGCGATCGGCTGCCGGCGGAGCGGGACCTTGCGCAGCAACTCGGCGTCTCCCGGCCTTCCCTTCGTGAGGCTTTGATTGCGCTGGAGATCGAGGGCAGTGTGGAAATCCGCATGGGGTCCGGGATCTATATCACCGCGGAAACAGAGCGCCGTCCGCTGCAGACGGGCTCGATGGGCGAGAGCCCGATCGAGCTCATGGAAGCGCGGGCCGCTGTCGAGGGAACGGTGGCGCTTGCCGCTGCCGCACGAATTTCCCAGGAAGGGCTGACGCTGCTTCGCCAGACGCTCGACGCAATGCGTGCCGAGATCGAAGCCGGCAGGAAGCCGCTCGACCAGGATCGGCTTTTCCACCTGACCATCGCGGCGGAGGGTGGCAATTCGGTGCTGGCTCAGATCGTCGGCGATCTGTTCGATGAGCGCCATAGTCCGATCTCGGCCCAGTTGCGGACGCGCTTCGAGACGCCGGAGACCTGGCATCTCGCGCTTCGCGAGCATGAGGCGATCCTCACGGCTTTGCAGGCGCGCGACCCGCTGCTCGTCCAGGCGATGATGCATGCGCATCTGGAGCAGTCCAAACGCCGGTGGATGGAAAACGAACCCCGCTGAACAACCCAATCAGAAAAACAGGAAGACCTCCCGGGAGGAGGAAGCAGCCATGGATGCCATCGTAACCCCCATCATCATTCTCAATCCGGCCGACGATGTCGGTGTCGTACGCCGTTCCGTTCAGGCGGGAAATCCGGTCGGCCATGGCGATCTCGTCGCCCGTGAACTCATCGGTCGCGGCCACAAGGTGGCGATCCGGCCTATTCCCAAGGGCGCCGAGGTGAAAAAATATGGTCAGGTCATCGGCGTTGCGACGCAGGATATCGAGCCGGGCAGCCACGTCCATCTGCACAACCTCGCCATGCTGCCCTCCGAGCACGAGCACCAGTTCAGCATCGATGTAGAGGAGAAGGGCATGCTGCCGGAGAACGAGCGGCGGACCTTCATGGGTTATGACCGCGGCATCGGCGGTGCCGGCACCCGCAACTATATCGGCATCATCTCCTCGGTGAACTGTTCCGCCACCGTCTCCCGCTACATCGCCGACTACTTCAACCGCATGGGCGGGCTCGACGGTTTCGACAACGTCGATGGCGTCGTGGCGCTGACCCATGGCGGTGGCTGTGCCCTCAACAACAAATCCGAAGGCTATCGCGTCCTCATTCGCACGATCCAGGGTTATGCCAAGCACCCCAATTTCGGCGGCATCCTGATGATTGGCCTCGGCTGTGAAACGAACCAGATCGGCCCGATCCTCGAGCACTACAAGATGGAAGAGGGCGACCGGCTGCGAACGATGACGATCCAGCAGCATGGTGGCACGAAAAAGACCATCGATGCTGCAATCGAGATCATCAAGGAGATGCTGCCGGGCGTGAACGCGGCAGTGCGGACGCCACAGCCGTTGTCGAAGCTGAAGGTTGCCTTGGAATGCGGCGGCTCGGACGGCTATTCCGGCATCTCCGCAAACCCGGCGCTTGGTCACGCCTCCGATCTCATCGTTCGCAACGGCGGCACCACGGTGCTGTCGGAAACGCCGGAGATCTACGGTGCGGAGCATCTGCTGACGCGGCGTGCCGTGAGGCCGGAAGTGGCGGAAAAACTCCTGCAACGGATCGACTGGTGGCGGGACTATACCGCCCGCAACGGCGACGAGCTGAACAACAACCCCTCGCACGGCAACAAGCTTGGAGGATTGACGACCATCCTCGAAAAATCCCTGGGCGCCGTCGCCAAGGGTGGGTCCATGCCGCTGAAAGCCGTCTACGAGTTCGCCGAAACGGTCACGGAACCGGGCTTCGTCTTCATGGACACGCCCGGATATGATCCCGTGGCGGTGACGGGACAGGTGGCCGGCGGATGCAATGTCATCTGTTTCACCACCGGCCGCGGCTCCGTCTCCGGTTTCAAGCCGTCCCCCTGCATCAAGATCGCCACGAACTCCGAAATGTACGAGCACATGAAGGAAGACATGGACATCAACTGCGGCGGCATCGTCACGGGTAAGGAAACGATCGAGCAGTCCGGCCAGCGGATTTTCGAAGACATCATCGCCGTTGCGTCCGGCAAGAAGACCCTGAGCGAGATCTACGACTACGGCGACAACGAATTCGTTCCTTGGCAGATCGGGGCAGTGACCTGACGGTCACCGCCCCAACCTCATCTTACCGAACCGACTTCGTCTGCGGCTTCATAACTGGTGCCGTGGCGCTGCCGAAGAACTTCTCGCGTTCGCGCCAGACCGCCGGCAGAGCCAGAAGCGCGATACCTACGAAGGCGATCGCAGTCTTGGTCAGCTGGCTGAGCTCCGGCGAGCGGCCGTCGAAGTAGTAGACCGCGTAGACGATTGCGACGTGCCATACGTAGACGTAGAGCGAATGGCGACCGATCAGCTGCAGGAACTTCAGCGAGAAGACCCAGGTCAGCACGCCGGCTGCCTTCTGGACGAAGGGTGAGGGATGCCTCGGGCCAGCGACGAGCAGCCACGTGACGAGCGCCGCGACGGCGATGAAGTTCAGGAGGTAGACCGGCCCGAAATCGGCGCGCACTTCCATGGCGGCGAACTTGCCGATCATGAAGTCCGGCATCAGGCCGTTTGCGGTCATGATCCTCAGCGGCAGGAAAAACAGGACGACGATCAGCGCCATCTTCGGAATGAACGTGTTCTCCGGCGTCAGGATCCGGCCCCAGTCGATCTTCCCGGCCGAAGTCATGGCGCCCAGAACCAGGCCTGAATAGAAGACGATCTGCCAACCGAGCATGTTGAAGCTTGCGCGAATGCCCTGGTCATCCGGGCCCATCACCAGCTGATGTACGGGCTCCGTAACGATACGCTGGAGGCCGAGCTGCGCGGCCATCCACATGACGAGGGAGGCGGCGAGCACATAGTGCCACTTGTCTTCGAGCACGAGCTTCACGAGCATCGGCGCAAAGAGCATGTAGACGATGTACTGCGGCAGGATGTCCATGAATGTCGGCTGGAACAGGAAGGTGGCAATCGCTGCGAGACGAAGCGGATCGTCGAAGGTCGTGTAGCCAAGCCAGTTGTACCAGACCGTGTAGGCTTCCGGCAGGATCATCTGCGCGGCGAGCACGGCGATCACGATCCCCATGGCGTAGCGGTAGAGTTCGAACGCGCGTGAATAGATCGCCTGGCGACCAGCGGCATAGCCGTTCTTCAGCATCTTGCGGGCGTAAACCATGCCGATGAGAAGGCCGGAGAGGAATACGAAGCCCTGTGCATCCTCGACAAAGGCCAATTGGTTGTGGTTCACCTTCACGAGCCAGTAACCGCCGGCGAAGATCAGGTGGTTGATCAGCATGAAGACGAGGAAGTAGCCTCGCATACCATCAATAATATCGAACCGTTTCATCGGCCGCGGTCTCCGTTCTACCGGTCCAAGACGCTTGGGTCGTCCGGTCCGTAAGGCCTCTGCGGGCCAGGATCTTCTGCGCCCCAAACGCGGCAATCACGCAGTCAGTTCCGCGCGGCCGAGTCGAGTCACTCGTCTTCCTAGGAGAGGGTGGATGACTGCCGGATGAACAGCGGTGCTATTCCGCGGCGATCCGCTTGATACCGGCCACCTGTGTCAGGTAGGCCCGAAGGGCCGCCGGACGCACCGGCTTGTGTTGCAGCGCGATATCGTGACGTTCCGCCTCCGCCCGCACCTCGAGGGAACGGTCGGCCGTCACGAGCAGTGCCGGAATATCGGCTTTGTACGCCTGCCTAAGACGGAGAATTGCCTCGACGCCGTTTCCGTCGCCAAGATGATAATCTGCGACAATGAGCTCGGGAGGTGGCTCACGGCCTGCTATCAAACCCTCGACGTCTGCGAGCGAGGCGGCCTGGCCGACCGTGCATCCCCAGCCGGAAATCAGCAGCGCCATGCCCTCGAGGATCTTCGGGTCGTTGTCGATGCACAGAACCCTGAGGTCTGTCAGTGGCTGCGTTCGCCGGCGCCGCTCCGGACGTTCGCTGCTGCGCATTGATTGCGATACCGTCAGGTCACGCGGCATGCTGACGCGGAAGACGGTGCCCTTGCCGGGCACGGAGGAAAGCTCGACCGGATGATTCAGGACACGCGAAATGCGATCGACGATCGAAAGGCCGAGACCAAGCCCCGATGCGGTTCGTGCTCCCTCGTCCAGCCGGGCGAATTCCTTGAAGACGGTCCGGAACTTGGCGGATGGAATGCCGATGCCTGAATCGAGCACCTCGATTACCACCTCGTTCCCGCGCCGGCGCGCACCGACCAGGATCTTCCCGTCAATCGTGTATTTGATGGCGTTCGAAACGAGGTTCTGGACCAGGCGTCGCAAGAGGTTCGGGTCCGAGCGGACACGGATCGAGCTCGGAACCACGACGAAGCGCAGGTTCTTTTCCCGGGCCATGGGCGCGAAATCGGTCTCGATGCGCCTCAGGAGCTCGTCGAGGGCCACGGATGCAACGCGTGGCTTCATGGCACCCGTATCGAGACGGGATATGTCCAGAACGGCTCCCAGGATTGCCTCGACTGACTCCAGCGCCGAATCGATATTGCGGACGAGTGCGCTGTTCTCCGACTTTCCCAGCCGCTCGACGAGCGCCGAGGAATAGAGGCGCGCGGCATTCAACGGCTGAAGGATGTCGTGGCCCGCGGCTGCGAAGAAGCGCGTCTTGCCGATATTGGCCTCCTCGGCCGCGGCACGCGCTTCCGCAAGCTCCCGGTTCACCCTCGTGAGCTCCGCAGTCCGCTCCTCGACCCGCTGCTCGAGCGTCTCGTTGGCGAGCTTGAGGGCGCGGTCAGCGGCGACCCGCTCGGTAATGTCTGTCAGCGTCGCGACGATGCCCTTGTCGGGCATGGCATTCGACCGCACTTCGATGATCCGTGTGCCGCCCGCCACCACGAGAGAGAAGGGCGCATCGAGGGTCTGGAACTGGCGGATCACCTCCGCCCGGTTCTCGGGCTTGATATCGCCCCGATTGGACAGGTAGGCGATGATGTCGGTGAGCGGATATCCGACCTGACCGGCCTGTTCCGGCAGGTCGAGGAGGTTCCTGAAGCGGCGGTTCCAGATCGTCAGGCAGTAGGAGCTGTCGAAGACCGCAATGCCCTCGTCCATCTGCGAGAGCGCGGTCTGCAGCATGTCCTGATTGTATTGAAGCGCCTCGCTTGCCTGGTCGAGCAGCCAGGCCGTATCCGAATTGGTGTCCTCAGCCTTCTGCAGAATGAGGGAGAGAACAAGGCGCGCCGATGATGAACCGATCGCGCTTCCGAGCAATTGTTCGGAGAAGTGGATCAGCGCCATATCCGCAGGCTGGCTGTCCTCGAGCCGACGCCCGCCGGCATTCGCATAGTTGGCAAAGGAGCGCTCCATCCGCTCCTCGCCGAGATAGCGGGCAATCGTCGTCTTCAGGTCTCCGACACTGACGCGCGTCTTCCAGCCCCGGGTCGCAAACTGGGTACGGCGATGCCTGCGGACGAAGATGCCGGACTGGATGCGTTCGACGGGGCTCGGATTGCGCGACAGCGACCCGAGCACGAAGGCGACCGTGTTGATGATCAGGCTGAACAGTGTCACCGTCACCAGCGCATCGGTCTCGGCGCCGGAAAAGAGCCCTGTACCCGGCAGCAGGAAATCGAGGATGGCTGTAGCCACATGGGAATTGTTCGGACCGCCGAGGCTTGGCACGAAGAGCAGGTAGGCCCAGACGAGGAAGCCCAGGGTCATTCCGAGGATGGCGCCGCGGGCGTTCGCACGCCGCCAGATGAGCCCCCCGAAAAGGCTCGGGGCCATCTGGGCAATGGCGGCGAAGGCGAGAAGGCCGATGGAGGCCAGCCCCGATTCGCTGTCGGCGCCGCGATAATAGGCATAGCCGAGCATGAGGACGGCGATGATCGAGGTCCGCCGGACCCGCAGCAGGGTCTTGGTGAAATCGGCCCGATGCACCGAACGCCGCATGAGCTTGCGGCGGAGAAGGACCGGCATGACGATGTCGTTCGACACCATGATCGACAGCGCGACCGAAGCGACGATGACCATCGCCGTCGCGGCCGAGAAGCCACCGATGAAGGCGATCAGCGAGACGACCGGCATTTCGTTCGCGAGCGGCAGGAGCAGCACGTAGAGGTCGGCATTGCCGGTGCCGCCGAACTGGATTAGGCCTGCCATTGCGATCGGCAGCACGAAGAGGTTGATCGCCACGAGGTAGAGCGGCAGGAAGTAGCCCGCTGTCTTCAGTTCCCGCTCGGTACGATTCTCGACGACCGTGACGTGGAATTGCCGCGGCAGCATGATGATGGCGAAGGCCGATAGCACGATCAGCAGAATCCAGCGGCTGACGGGCGTCTCATAGGACATGGCCGAGGCGACGAGCAGGTTCTCCGTGGAGCGCTGCCACAGATCCGCCGGCCCGTCGAAGAGGAAGAATACAACGGCAATACCGACCGTTGCGAAGGCCAGCAGCTTGACGACGGACTCCATCGCCACTGCAAGGATCAGGCCGTCCTGGTGTTCCGTGGCATCCGTGTGGCGGGTCCCGAACACCACGGCGAAACACGCCATCAGGATCGTGACGATCAGCGCGAGGTCGATGAAATAGAGGTTGCCGCTGCCAATGCCGTAGGCAGAGGCGTCCACCATGGCGGCAACGGAGCTTGAGACAGCCTTTAGCTGAAGGGCAATATAGGGAATCGCTCCGATCAGCGAGATGAAAGCGACGATCATGGCGACCGCGGGGTTCTTGCCGTAGCGGGCGGCGATGAAGTCGGCGACTGAGGTGAGTTTCTCCGCCTTCGCCAGTTCGACGATCCGTCGGATGATCGGCATGCCAATCGTGAAGGCGAGGATCGGGCCGATGTAGATGCCGGTGAATTCCAGACCCCGCTGGGAGGCGAGCCCGACGCCGCCAAAATAGGTCCAGGACGTGCAGTAGATGGCGAGGCTGAGCGCATAGACCACCGGACGGCCGCGATCGGGCACGCCGATCAACCGGCTCCGGCGATCACCATAGCTCGCGACCGCGAAAAGCAGCAGGATATAGACGAATGCCGACAGGAAGATCAGCCAGGCTGGAAGCATGTCTCCTCCGCTCGGGACGCTTGCTCAAGTCGGGCAGGATAGGTGAAAACAGGATGCTTGGAAATCGCGCGGGTCTTGGCATAAAGTCCTACTTGTTCGGCTCTCGCCGACACAACACCTCCACAAGGGTTGATGCCGGGCATCGTGCCGCGGTTCGCCCTGATTAGTACAGGAAGGGGTCGTCATGTCCGTGGTCTCCGAGTTTCGTTCTTTCATCGCCAAGGGGAATGTCATCGATCTCGCCGTCGGGATCATTATCGGCGGTGCCTTCACGGGGATCGTCAATTCGCTCGTCAACGACATCATCATGCCCATCGTCGGCGCAATCATCGGCGGTATCGACTTCTCCGACTACTTCATTCCACTCTCCTCCACCGTAACTGCTCCGACGCTGGCGGCAGCACGGGAGCAGGGGGCAGTCTTCGCCTATGGCAGCTTCGTTACGGTCATCTTGAATTTCCTGATCCTCGCCTGGATCATCTTCCTGATGGTTAGGGTCGTGAATCGCATCCGCCTTGCCGAGGAAAAGAAACCGGTGGAAGAGGCTCCAGCCCCGCCGCCGGCGGATGTGCTGCTGCTGGCGGAGATCCGCGACCTGCTCAAGGCCCGCTGATAATCATCACGCAAATCGATCTCGGCCTCACCGATTGTCATGGGATTCCTTCGGCCGGCTGCGCTATGAGGGACTGACAAACGGAGAGGGATCGTATGTCGGTCTTGGAAAGTCTCAGCCCCCGCGCACTTGCCGCACCGGAAAGCGGCATCGTCGAAGTCATCACGTATGCGCGGGGCCAGGAGGGGCTTATTCCGCTCTGGGCGGGGGAGGGCGACCTGCCGTCGCCGGATTTCATCAACAGGGCGGCCAGCGACGCGCTCCTCGCCGGCGAGACCTTCTACACTTGGCAGCGGGGGATACCGGAACTGCGCGAAGCGTTGTCGCGCTACTACGCAAGGCATTTCTCGGTTTCGCTTTCCAGCGACCATTTCTACGTCACCGGGTCGGGGATGCATGCCATCATGCTGGCGGCGCAGGCGCTGACCTCCCCGGGCGACGAACTTGTTTATCTTTCTCCTGCCTGGCCGAACATCGTGGCCGCCACCGAGCTTGGCGGGGCGAAGGCCGTTGCTCTTCCACTGGACTTCGCGAACGGCGCCTGGTCGCTGGATCTCCAGAAGCTTGAATCGCTGGTATCGCCCAAGACCCGGGCAATCTTCGTGAATACGCCGTCTAACCCGACAGGCTGGACCGCAAGCCGGGAGGAACTGGCAGCAATCCTGGCCATTGCCCGCAGGCACGGCATCTGGATCATTGCCGACGAGATCTATGCACTCTACCACTACGGGGAAGGAGTACGCGCACCGTCCTTCCTGGATGTCATGGAGCCGGGTGAGCGTGTGATCTTCGCCAACTCCTTCTCCAAGAACTGGTCGATGACCGGCTGGCGCGTGGGCTGGCTGGTGGCTCCACCGGAAATGGGCCAGGTTATTGAGAACCTCGTCCAGTATTCCAACTCGGGCGTCGCGCAATTTCTGCAGCGCGGCTGCGTGGCGGCTCTCGACCACGGGGACGACTTCGTCAGGGAGAACTTCGCCCGGGCGAGGCAATCGCGCGATATCCTGTGCGATACGCTGATTGCAACGAACAGGGTGGAGACCTTGAAGCCGCAGGGGGCTCTCTATGCCTTTCTGAAGGTCGACGGTATCACCGATAGCCGGCAAGCCGCCCTCGACATTGTCGACCGGGTCAAGGTCGCGCTCGCCCCCGGCTCCGCCTTCGGGCCGGGTGGCGCGGAATTCCTCAGAGCCTGTTTCCTACGGGACCCGAAAAAGGTGCGCGTCGCGGCCGATCGGCTGGCGGACTACATCCTTGGGCTTTGATGCCGTAAGGGGCGATCGATAAAGTTTGAGGAAAACGATCAGCACAGGCTTAGCCATGGGCGGAGATAAACCCGGCGCAGCGCTCCACAAGTAAGCAATATTGAAGACGGACGGTGTTTCGCTTCCCGCCAACAACAAAGGCAGGGAGCGTCGAAATGGCCGTTCTGGTGACTGGTGGTGCCGGCTATATTGGCAGCCACATGGCGTGGGCGTTGCTGGATGCAGGGGAGGAGGTCGTGGTTCTCGATCGCCTGTCCACCGGCTTCCGCTGGGCCGTTCCTCCCGCCGCGCGCTTTTACCTCGGCGATGTCGGCAACATGGATCTGCTGGCGCAGGTGTTCGCCGAAAACCGAATCGATGCCGTGATGCATTTCGCCGGCTCGATCGTTGTCCCGCAATCGGTCGCACATCCTCTGGAGTACTACGACAACAACACCAGCAAGACCCGGCTTCTGGCCGAAGCGACCATTGCTGCGGGGATCAAGCATTTCGTGTTCTCGTCAACCGCTGCCGTCTATGGCGACCAGCCGGACGACACGCCGGTTCTGGAAAGCGCCCCTCTCCAGCCCAAGAACCCCTACGGGCAGTCGAAGCTGATGGCGGAAATCATGCTGCGCGACGCTGCCTCAGCCCATGACTTCCGTTTCGTGGCGTTGCGCTACTTCAACGTCGCCGGCGCCGATCTCCAGGGCCGGACCGGACTTTCGACGGTAGGCGCCACGCACCTGATCAAGATCGCCGTCGAGGCGGCTCTTGCCCAGAGGTCCGGCGTCGATATCTTCGGCACCGACTACCCGACTCCCGACGGGACCGGTATCCGCGACTACATCCACGTCAGCGATCTGGTGGAGGCGCATCTGCGGGCGTTGAGCTATCTGCGTCGCGGCGGAGAAGCGCTGATCGCCAACTGCGGCTACGGCCGGGGCTATTCCGTGCTCGAAGTGCTGCAAACGGTCATGCGGGTGAGCGGCGAGAGCTTCGACGTCAGATACGGGCCGCGGCGGCCCGGAGATGCGGCGAGCGTGGTCGCTAATGCCACGCTGGCGCGACGTCTTCTCGACTGGACCCCTCGCCACGACGATCTGGACGTAATCGTCCAGACGGCACTGGCCTGGGAACGACACCTGATGGAGCGGAAGATCGGTGATCTTCGGGAACTGCGGCAGCGTCTGGCTACCGCCGCCTTTTGATGTGGAATTCGCTCGGAAATGGCGAAAATACGCTGCTTGTCTCCAAATGTAGCTGCTAGTTGAAGGATTTCTTAATTAGGCGGTGCTGTGGTGTTGGCGAATGGGGGATTTCCATATGCCGACCTTGATACGTAACCTTCTCATCCTCGCGGCCATCTTCTTTACCGGCGTTACGTCGGCACTCGCCGAGGAGTGGCTTGTCGAGAAAGCGAACCAGCAGGTTCAGTACACGACCGACAAGCAGACGTGGCAGCCCGTCAAGGCGGGGATGAACATCCCCAACAAGGCATGGATCTCCACGGGCCCGCGAGGCCGGGCGGTGCTGACCCGCGGTGTTGAAACCATCGCGGTGCAGCCGCAGACCCTGGCGGCCATCATCACGACGGAGAGCCTTTTCAACCGCAAGACGGAGGTCGTGCAGCAGCACGGCAAGCTGGCGCTCGATATCGAAAAGCGCAGCAGCCCGCACACCTACGTCCATACGCCGTTCCTCGCCGCTGTGGTGAAGGGAACGAGCTTCGATGTCACGGTCACGGAGAAGGACGCCTCTGTTAGCGTCGAGCGTGGCCTGGTCCAGGTGTCCTCGTTCACCGGCGGGCAGACCACCGACCTCGGTCCCGGCCAAAGCGCGCGTGTCGACCAATCGCAGTCGATGAGCGTCGCCGGTGTCTCCGGCGCTCCTTCGGTGACCGCGGCATCGCCGAGTGCTGCAAGCGTACCGGCCGTTGGCGCGCCTACCCCCATCGGTGCCGATCAATCGCGCGGCAATGGCCGGGGTGGCGACAACGGTGGACCCTCCGGAGGCTTTGAAAGCTCTGGTGGTTCCGGCAGCGGAAACAGCGGCAAGATGTTTGCGGTCGGCAACGGCAACGGCAACAACGGGAACGGCAACGGAAACGGTGGCGGCAACGGCAACAACGGGAACGGCAACAACGGCAACGGCAACGGTGGCGGCAACGGCAACGGCAACAACGGGAACGGCAACGGGAACGGTGGCGGCAACGGCAACAACGGGAACGGCAACGGGAACGGTGGCGGCAACGGCAACAACGGGAACGGCAACGGAAACGGTGGCGGCAACGGAAACGGGAACGGCAATAACGGAAACGGATGACTGACGGGGTCGAACGCTGAGGCAAGGTAACAAGGATTGTCCTCCACGATGCTGGACCGGCTCTCACCGCTGAAACAGGGAATGCGACTGGGCAGGCTGACGCGAGTAATCTCGGTCAGCCTGCTGTTGTTACTGTCTCTCTGGCTGCCGGGCGTTGGCACAGTGGAGCGTCTCGATTCGCAACTGATTGATTTCCGGGCCGCCAACGCGCCGCGGACTGCGTCGAACCGGTTTGTCTATCTGGCAATTGACAAGGAGAGTCTGGATCACGTCGGGACGTGGCCATGGCCCCGCTCGATCCATGCCGAGATCATCGACAGGCTGGTTGCAGCAGGCGCTGGCGACATCCTCCTCGATATCGATTTCAGTACTCCCTCACGTCCGGCGGAAGACCAGGCCCTGTCTGAGGCCCTGGTACGGGCCGGCGGCGGAGTGATCCTGCCGGTCTTTCTGCAGCGCCAGAACGTTGATGATCCCTCCTCGGCGACAATAACGAGACCGATCCCAGAGTTTGCGGAGAATGCTTGGCTGGCTGCCGCGGATGCGTCGCTGACGGAGGCGGGGCAATTCCGGGCGTTTGACACGTTCAGAGGGATGGACGGTGAAAACTTCACGTCGGTTGCGGTGGTGCTCTCCGCACTGCCGGAGGCGGGCCTACCGGAACAGATTGGAATCGATTTTTCGATACGGCCTGATACGGTGCGGGTTATCTCGGTGGCGGACCTGTTGCGCAACAAGGTTCCCGCAGACATGCTGGCCGGCCGTTCGGTCGTCGTGGGCGCCTACTCGACGGAACTGAAGGATCAGTTCCCTGTCCCGATCTACGGTATACTCAGCGGGCCAATGCTGCACATTCTCGCAGCCGAGACGCTGCTGCAGGATCGTGTCCCGCAGCCGCTCGTAAGCTGGCCGATATACCTGATAACGGGGCTGCTCGTTATCGCCGCGACAATCTGGCGACGGCTGACATCGATCCCGGTCGTGGCTGCGATTGCCGTGGTGATTTCGGTGGCCTCCGAACTGGCTGCCTACGTCCTTCAGAAGCAATGGTCGTTCATCCTTCCAACAGCGACCATCCACCTGATACTGGCTCTCGGATTCACGGCACTGCTGGCCGCCAAGCTGGATCTCACCACCTTGCTTGCCGAATTGGCGAGCGCAGAGAAACGGAACTCTCGGCGGATACTCAAGCGTATCATTCAGGACAGTGTTGATGCCGTCTTCATCGTCAACGATCAGGGCACGATCATCGACCTCAGCCGCACTGCAGGCTCGCTTTCCTGTTCTTCCTGGGAGCCCAGACGTGGAAGCGATTTCTGTGACGGAGCACCCGCCGTACTCGTCGCGGCGCTTCGACGGAGCATCGCAGCCTTCACGGAAGGCACTCGCAACGCGCCGGCCATTCAGGAAGAATTCGACCTTGTTTGCGATGGCCAGAAGAAGCACGTCGAGGCAGTCCTGACGCTGTCCTCGCTCGAGCAGTCTGGCAGTGGCAGCGATGAAGGCCACGGCCGATCCTATGCAGCCTGCATCACGATGAGAGACATCACCGCGAGAAAGGTCTACGAGGCGAAACTCCGTCGTCTGTCGCAACTCGACGATCTCACCGGTGCCTTGAACCGCCGTGAGCTGATCAACCGCATCAGGGAAAGCGCCGAGGAAGAGAAGACGCTGGCGGTCTTCGCGATCGATCTGCATCGGTTCAGCACGGTAAACGCCACGCTCGGCAGATATACCGGCGATCAGGTTCTGCAAGCGGTCTCCCGTCGCCTGATGGCGGCAGCGAGGAAGATCTCGGAAGTTCCCGATGTCGGTCTTGTCGGCAGGCTTGGTGGGGATGTGTTCTGCGTTGTGCTGGCCGTGTCGGCCGACAATCCCCTTTCCTTCTACGCGGACAAGATCGTCGGCGTGTTCTCCAAGGGCATCAATTGTGGCTCCTCCAGGATCGACGTCTCCGTACGCGTCGGCGCCGCCCTGGCAAGCGACGTCGCTGGAGGTCCAGCTTCCTGGATCGACGCCGCCGAGGCTGCGCTCGATCAGGCAAAGAAGGTCGGCGGCGCCGGCTGGGCTGTCCACACGCCGGTCGAGGCCGCAGCCGAAGCCCGTACACGGCGACTGGAAAAGGACATGCGGCCGGCGCTCAAGAGAGGAGAGTTCTTCCTCGTCTACCAGCCGCAGGTAGATCTCAAGACCGGCGCTATCGTTGGGGCAGAAGCGCTCATCCGCTGGCAGCACGCGGAACTGGGCCTGGTCTCACCGATGGATTTCATCGGGATCGCCGAGGCGAACGGCTTCATCTGCGACCTTGGGCGCTGGGCGCTGGAAGAAGCCTGCAGAGAGGCCGTCCACTGGCCGTCGGATCTGACGGTCGCGGTCAACGTGTCGGCGGTCCAGTTTGCCGGATCGGATGTGCGTGAAGACGTTTTGAGGGCATTGCAGGTAACAGGGCTCCCGCCGGGCCGTCTCCATGTCGAGATCACGGAATCGACATTCGCGCTCGATGCCAAGAAGCTTCTGGAAGACATGAAGCGGCTGAAGGCGCTGGGAGTGACGATTGCTCTCGACGATTTCGGGACCGGCTATTCGTCGCTGTCCTATATTTCCGATTTCCCGTTCGACCTGATCAAGATCGACCAGTCGTTCATACGAAGGCTAGCGGAAGATGCCGCGTCCAGGGCCATCGTGCATGCTGTCACTGGCATTGCCGCGCAACTGGGCAGGAAGGTTCTTTGCGAAGGTATCGAGGGAGAGACGGAACGTCAGCTACTGTCGGTGATGGGCTGCCAGTTTGGGCAGGGCTATCACTTTGGCCGGCCGGGCCCGGCGTCGCAGTTGCTCGCGCTCTTGGACCAAGCCAAGCCGCCTGTGGGTTTGACAGCCTGACCGCAAGCGGCAGCCGGCCTGATACCGTTCAGCAGATCCCGCTGCACGAGACTCGGGTCTCGGATGCCGCGAGGCGCGTGTAGAACATGTCCGCGCGTCTTTCCTGCAGGCCGGACATTTTTTGATGCAGCTGCTCCCGCGCCACCCTGTCGAGAAGATCTGCGAACGCCGCCTTGTCCATGCCGTCGGCTTCGAGCATGAGGCCGATCAGCGGGTCGGAGAGAACTTCTGCTACTGTGAGATCGGTTGCCATGGCTTTTCCTCCACCAGCTGATCCTAACGATCAATTGCGACGAAATTAATTCAGAGGCGCCAGGATCCGGGAACGCCAGATGCGGACTGGTCCGGAACGATCTAGCCGATGCCGTGCTTTGACTCGCGTCAATGCATGGATCGGGGGCAAGGCCCATGCTGAGACAGTTGCGTAGTGCTGCGAGAGACGACGGACCGTGGAGCCAGCATAAATGCCCAAAGATTGCGAGATCGGGTTTCTGGAGGCGGACGATGTTGCACGCGCTTTTGCGGTGATGCAGGTCGTCATGCCGTCGCTATCCTTCGAGACGTGGAAACGCCTGTTGGCGACGGATTCACTGCGACGTCAATGGGCTGTTGCACGGGATAGGAGGGGCTACATTCGAGGTCTGGTTCGAATCCAGCCCACGAGCCAGGGGCAGGTGGCGCGAATCCTCGACGTGCCGATCTTCGCAACCGTCTCGCTTCTGGATCACGACGGTATTTCCCGTCAACTCCTCGACTTCGCCAAGAAATGCGCCTGGGAAGAGGGGTGCGAGGCGATCCGGTTCTGGAACTCGGCGCCGGAGACACCGGAACAGCTGGAATTGCCGGAAGCCACCGATCCCCCCGTCAGCCTTTTCTATGATCTTCGGACAGATCGGCAGTGGCCAGAGCCCTACGACACCCGCCCAGTGAAGACGTAACCAATACCGCGCACCGACTTAACTAGTTCAGGGCGTTTGGGGTCGCGCTCGATCTTTCGTCGAAGGCGCACGATCTGCGCATCGACCGCCCGATCGAAGGCCTCCATTGGCCGCCCGCGGGTCATGTCCATCAGCTGGTCGCGCGACAGAACCCGGCCCGAATTCTTCACGAGCGAGACGAGCATGTCGAACTCTCCGGTCGTCAGGCCGATCTCGCGGCCCTCCGGATCGTACAGCATTCGACGGCTTACATTGAGGGACCAGCCATCAAAGGAGAAGACTTCCTCTTCCGGCGCGGCGCTGACCTTGGCGGGAGTGGATGTGACCCGCCGCCGCAGGATCGACTTCAATCTCGCGTGTACCTCGCGGAGGTGGAAGGGCTTAGCTATGTAATCATCGGCTCCGATCTCAAGGCCAACGATGCGATCGACGACGTCGTCGCGACCGGTCAGCATGACGATCGGGACGTCGGACTGGCTCCGAATTTCGCGGGCGAGATCCAGTCCGTCCTGCCCACCGGGAAGGGAGAGATCCAGCAGGATGGCGTCGAACGTCTTCTGCCGCATCTCCACGCGCATTTCGATGCCGTCGGCGACGCAGGTGACCGAGTATTCCTCCTCCTCGAAATATCGGGCGAGGAGGTTGCGGATACGCGGATCGTCGTCGATCACGAGGAGGTGGGGAGGGCTGTTCACGTCCGGTTTCATGCGCCGCCGATTCTGCATTGTTACACAGTGTTACACGATAGCGCCGATTGTCACACCCAGGGCATCAGCGTGTTACTTTAATCGCGTCTATTGGCATCATCAACAAATGGAGGCGATGCCGATGTTCATCGAAAGCGCAGGCAATTCCCTGAGAACAATTCCCGGAAGCTTTGCCGTGCAGCCTACGAGCCTGCAGGCACTTTTCTCCAAGCTTCCTGCCGAAAGCCTTTCGGCAGGCCAGACCCTGATCCTCGAGGGCGACGTCGCCACGTCCGTCTTCCATGTGGTTACGGGTTCGCTGCGGATATTCCGCATTCTTGGCGACGGACGCCGCGTCATCACCGGCTTCCTTCATGCCGGCGACATTCTCGGCATGTCCTTCAAGAGCCACTATATCTACACGGCCGAGGCGATCACGCCGGTGACCATTCGCCGCCTATCCCGCAAGAGCTTCGAAAACGAGATCGCGGTTTCCCCCGACCTTGGCCCCGCCGTCTTCCACCAGATGTCCGACGAAATGGCGGCAGCGCAGGATCAGATGGTGCTGCTTTCCACCAAGAATGCCGAAGAGCGGCTTTGCAGCTTCCTGCTGAAGGAGTTGCAGCGCACTCTGAACGCCGGTGCTCTTCAGACGGCAGTCCAGCTGCCGATGACCCGTCTCGACATTGCCGATTACCTTGGGCTAACTATCGAAACCGTCTCCCGGACATTGACCAAGCTGAGCAGCAAGGGCGTGATTGAAACCGCCGGCCGCCATTCGGTGAAGATACTGAAGCGCGGAAAGCTTGCGCAGATGGCTGGAGACGGCGATGAATACGAAGATGATTGGCGTCCCGCGACCCCACAGCCGGAGCGGATCCGCCACTAGCTCCAAGGCTTGATTAGGACATGGATTTGGCAGTCTCCCCCCAATGGACAAGTCGGGAAGATCTCGACGCCGCACTTCGACTGTTGAACCATGCCAACCTTATCGTCCACCGCCTGGAGGGAACCATCTTTGGATGGTCCGCCGGATGCGAAGCGCTGTATGGATGGACGAGGCAGGAAGCAGTCGGAAAGGTCATTCACCAGCTGCTCTCGACGCGCTTTCCAAAGCCGCGCGAAGAGATTTGTGCCGAGGTACTTTCGGCCGGTGTCTGGGAAGGGGAAATCCTCCACAAGCACAAAGAGGGTCATACGGTCGTCAGTGCAACGCGCTGGGTAGCGCTGCGCATTCCCGATGAGCCCGAACCGATCATCATCCAGACGAACAACGACGTGACGAACATGAAGTCGACCGAAATCAACTTGGCTGAGAGAGAGGCGCATCTGCGCTCGATCCTCGATACCGTTCCCGACTCCATGATCGTCATCGAGGAGAACGGCACGATAACTTCGTTCAGCGCCGCGGCCGAGCGTCTCTTCGGCTATTCGGCCGGTGAGGTTCGCGGCCGCAACGTCAAAATGCTGATGCCATCCCCCGACCGCGAGAAGCATGATGGCTATCTCAATCGCTACATCACGACCGGCGAGCGCAGGATCATCGGTTATGGCCGGGTGGTGACGGGGCAGCGCAAGGACGGAACCCTTTTTCCGATGGAACTGGCGGTCGGAGAAACCCGCGTCAACGGCAAGCGCATCTTTACAGGCTTCGTGCGGGACCTGACGAGCCGGCACAAGATCGAGGAGGAGTTGCGGCAGGCCCAGAAGATGGAAGCGATCGGGCAACTCACCGGCGGCCTTGCCCACGACTTCAACAACCTGCTGACGGTGATCAGCGGTAATCTCGAGATGATCGAAAGCCGGCTGAACGACGAAAAGCTGCTGACGATGCTGCGGGAGGCGCAGGGAGCGGCGGAAGACGGCGCAAAGCTGACCGGCCAGTTGCTGGCCTTCGGACGCAAGCAGCCCCTCAATCCGAAGATCGTCGATGTCGGGCAGCTCGTGTCTGGCTTCTCCGATCTGCTTCGCCGCTCTGTCGGCGAGACGATCGAGTTGCGGACAATCATCAGCGGCGGCAGCAACGAGGCGCTGGTGGATGCGTCCCAGCTGCAGAATGCGATCCTCAACCTCACCCTGAACGCCCGCGATGCGATGCCGCGGGGCGGGCGCCTGTCGATCGAGATTTCGCGCGTGAAGCTCGATGTCGACTATGCACAGATGTATCCGCATGTCCGCACCGGGGATTATGTTCTCGTCAGCGTGACCGACAATGGCGCCGGCATGTCGCAGGAAGTGAAGCAGCGGGCATTCGAGCCCTTCTTCACCACGAAGAGCGTCGGAGCTGGGACCGGTCTAGGTCTCAGCATGGTTTACGGCTTTGCCAAGCAGTCCGGTGGACACATCCAGCTCTACAGCGAGGAAGGACAGGGAACCAGTGTCCGCGTCTTCCTGCCAGCGGTGCAGTATGCGACGGATATGGCCTCGCCGGCCGAGCAGGTGGCGGTCAAGAGGGCGCTGCCCGGCGGTTCGGAAAAGATACTGGCCGTGGAGGACGATGCGCGGGTGCGGCGCGTGGCAGTGTCGCGCCTGATCGATCTGGGATACGAGGTCATCGAGGCGGAAAACGGCGCCGCTGCGCTCGAACGCCTGAAGCAGCATTCCGACATAGCCTTGCTCTTCACCGACGTGGTCATGCCGGGGGGAATGACGGGGGACGAACTCGCCGAGATCGTCCGCCGGGAACGCCCGGAGATCAAGGTCCTGTTCACCTCCGGCTATGCAGAGCCGGAGATCGCGGGGCGGGAGCTGGCTGCATCTGGAAGCTGGCTGAAGAAGCCCTATACTGCCCGGGAACTGGCCGAGCGGCTGCGCGAGCTACTGGACTGAGGCCCCTCAGCTCAGCGCACGCGGCTTCAAGTTCTCATGAGCGGTCCGAGATAGGGGCTGTTGATCAGCGCGCTTGTGTCGAGGTGGTGGTGTGCGATCAGGCCCGTGCTTTGAACGCGATCATTTAGAAGCAGCGACATGAGGGTGGCTGCGTAGCCCACGGCGACCGATGTCAGGGCGTTGAAGGCACCGAAGGTGGAACTCGCCGAAAATCGGTGATGGACCGTCTTTTCGATCGGTTGTCGACCGCGAAGACCTCGCGCGGTCAGGACCAGAAGAAGCGTATCGTCTTCGATGACCGGTAGACCATTGGCCAGCAAGGATCGGAGCATATCACGCCGGTGCCGGAGCCCGAGGTCATCGAGCAGGAACCGCATATAATCGAGATGACCGGGATAGCGTATCGTCTTGAACGTCACGTTTCGGGGCAGCTCTTCCCCGAAAATGGAAAGGTCGCCAAGGCCTCCGGCCGTTGTGAAACCTTCGTAGGTCACGCCGTCGATCGTGAGTCGCTCCAGCCCCTCAAGCGACTCGATCCACGTAACCTGCCCGTCCCGTATTGCCGCACTTGGCTTGGTATACTCGCTGATCAGGCCGTCCAGGTTCCAGATCTGGCCATAGCCCAGGCGATTGGTCGGTACGATCGGATTGGCGCCGACTCGTATCGTCAGGTCGGTGATCGGTGAGAAGGCAGACAGCAAGCTGCAGGCGATGTTTCCCACTAGGCCTGGCGAGACGCCGCAGCCGCTGAAGACGGCTCGTCGCTCCGCCAGCTGCGCCAGTGCTGCCCTGACTGCGTCCGTGGGACATGTGAAGTCGAGGTAGTGCACGTTGGCAGCAAGTGCTGCCAGGGCCACATCCTTGACCGCCGCTTCGGGAACGGCTGCGACTGCAATATCCTGAGCGCTCAGCGTCGCGCGCGCGCCGTCTGCTCCACTGACGAGCTGAAGCTTCACGTCAAGGTTTCGCTTGCGGATGCGATCGAGCGCATCTTCCGACGGGTCGACGACTTTTACCGCGAAGCCATCGCTCCTGCTGAGTGTTGACGCGAGCGCTGTGCCGATCTCCCCTGCGCCGAAGATGCAAACGTTCAGCTTCGCCATGCCGCTTTACCCTTTGAAGCGGGCAACGAAGCCCTGCAGCCTGGGGTTCTGCGGATTGAGGATGACCTCCTCGGCACTTCCCGTCTCGGCGATGACACCTTGGTCCAGGAACAGCACGCGGCTCGCCACGTCGGCGGCGAAAGCCATCTCGTGCGTCACGATCGCCATCGTCATTCCTTCCTCTGCCAGCTTCCGGATAACCGCAAGCACTTCGCCGACCAGTTCCGGATCGAGTGCGCTCGTCACTTCGTCGAGGAGCAGGACTTCCGGCTGCATCGCGAGCGCTCGCGCAATGGCGACGCGCTGCTTCTGACCACCCGAGAGGTGATTTGGATAGGCGGCGTGTTTTTCCGCGAGCCCCACCTGCGCAAGCAGGTCCATTGCCAGTTCCTCCGCCTCTCGCTTCGGGCGGTTGCACACGACGATAGGTCCCTCGGTGACGTTCTGCAGAACCGTCTTGTGGGGGAAGAGGTTGAAGTGCTGGAACACCATGCCGACATGGCGCCGCAGCGTGCCGATTCCGATCTCCTCGCCCTTGTCGCGGAACTGCTTGCCCACGGGCTTCTGGCGAAAGCGGATGGTCCCGCCGGTCGGAACCTCCATCATGTTGAGGCAGCGAATGAACGTCGACTTGCCGGACCCGGAGGGTCCAATCAGGGCGACGACTTCGCCGCGATCCAGGCTGAGGTCCAGCCCCTTGAGCACTTCGAGCGTCCCGTAGCTCTTGCGCAGTCCCACGGCCTCGATCACAGCCGAATCTGCCTTCGTATTCTTGCTCATCTGTTCCATCCGCTCCATCAGTCGCTGACTCTCAGACGACGCTCGACCCAGTCTGCGGCCTGCGTGAGCGGCAGCAGCATCGCGATGTAGAGTCCGGCCATCAGCGTGTAGGATTCCAGCGGCCGGTAGGTCTGACCGTTCACGACCGCGGCCATATAGGCGAGGTCGGCGACCGAGATGACCGAGACCAGAGACGTGTTCTTGAACTGGATGACCGACTGGTTGATGAAGGACGGCAGGGCCCGCTTCATCGCCTGCGGAAGGATGATCCGGTTCATCGACTGCCACGAGCTCATTCCGATCGCTGCCGCGGCCTCCCGCTGCCCCCGGTCGATCGATACGATCGCGCCGCGAAAGATTTCGGCATAGAAGGCGCCGACATAGAGCGACAGCGTCAGCATTGCTGCGACCCGGTTGTCGATCGACCCGCCGATGAGGAGCGGGAAGGCATAATAGAACCACAGTAGCTGGACGAGCAGCGGCGTGCAGCGGAAGATCTCCTGGTAGACGCGGGCGATGCCGCCAAGCAACCTGGAGCCGGAAAGCCGCGCTGCGCAGGTTGCGAAACCTATGACGATGCCGAAGAGGATCGATCCGAAGGTGTAGACGACTGTGATCCACAGTCCCCAGAGGAACAGGTCCCAGTACTGCCAGACGGAGTGGAAATCCCAGGTGTAGTTCATCGGCAGCTCCTGACGGTCTTGATCCGGCCAGGAAGGTGATGTCTCACCCTCAGGCAGCCGTTGGGCTCAGTCCCGTTCCTCATTCACGTTCCCCTTGTCTTTGACGGCACGTCCGCTGACGCGGACGGCCATGGTCGATACTCCTATGCTCGGCAGCACCGGGCAATGCAAAGCTGCAGGCGCGGCTTAGCGCATTTCTTGGAAGGCGGCCGAGGCGGATGTGAACCGACCAAGGACCGCGGAAAGACGCTCGCGGTTGTCCGCCGACACCGGCACCATGGGCAGCCGCATCTCGGGCCCCGCCAGGTTTGCGAGCGCCAGCGCCGCCTTGACCGGTCCCGGATTGGATTCGATGAACATGCTGTCCGTCAGCTCGGAAATCAGCTCGTGCAGCTTGAGCGCCCGTGCCGTGTCCCCGCGCTTCCAGGCCTCGACCAGCTGCACCATTTCGCGCGGAGCGACGTTTGCGACGACGCTCGTCACGCCAACCGCCCCGAGCGACAGGAAGGGAAGCGTCAGACCATCATCACCGGAGTGAATGATGAACTGGTCGCCGCAGGCAGCGCGCAGCTGCGTGACCCTGCTCGCCGATCCACCGGCTTCCTTGATGCCGATGATGTTGGCATGCTTCTCCATCAGAACCGCGCAGGTCTCGGGTGCGATCTCGACCCCGCAGCGACCCGGCACCGAATAGAGCATGACCGGCAGTGAGGTCGCCGCCGCGGCCATGCTGTAATGGGCAATCAGCCCCGCTTGGGTCGGCTTGTTGTAATAGGGCGTGACGATCAGGACTGCATCCGCACCTGCCGCTTCTGCCCGCTTGACCTTCTCGACCGTCTTCTTCGTGTCGTTGGCGCCAGCACCTGCCATGACCAATGCACGGCCGCCGGCAAGCCGGGCGGTGCGGGCAATCAGCGCATCGGCCTCGTCGTCGGCAAGGGTCGCTGCCTCGCCGGTCGTGCCGACCGGCACAAGTCCGGCGACGCCGGCTTCGAGCTGGCGTTCGACGAGTGCGTCGTAGGCGACGGTGTCGACTTCTCCATCCTTGAAGGGGGTGATCAGGGCGGTGAAGACGCCCCCGAAGCGGCTGGCCAGTTCATCCATGGTCATGTTCTTGTTCCTCTCAATCGTTTCCGTTCAGACTGTCCGCAAGCTGATAGCGGCCGGCCGCCCTCGGCTTGGAAGCCAGCCACTGTGCGGCTGCAATCGCCCCTTCCGCGTATGCCGCTAGCGTATGGACGCGGTAGGTGAAGACCGCTTCGGCCGATCCCATCTCGAAGCGCACTTCATTGATGCCGACGGTATCGCCTTCGCGGTTGACAGTGATCGAGGGCTCCGGCGCGGCGAAGCCCATGGCAGCGCTGCGGGCCTGAAACAGCTGCGAGGCCAGCAGCCGGGAGGTTCCCGACGCTTCAGCCTTCTTGCGGGCATGATATGTCTCGCTCACCGCGGCTTCCGCTTCGGGCATGTGCTGGGAGAAGCCGACGACCGCCAACCGGAATGCCTCGAACCCGTGGGCGAAATTGGCGCTGATCAGCATTGCCCGGTGCCGGGCGAAACCCGTCAGGCGCTCTTCCTCCTCTCCGGTAAACCCGGTCGTTCCGATCACCATCGGGATCGTCTTCGTCCCGAGGGTTTCCTGGAACGCGAGGCTTGCGGCCGGTGTCGAGAAGTCGATCATCACGTCGCAATGGCTCTTCATTGCCGCGTCCGCGGGACGATACTCGAGGCTGCCGCCGGCGACGGGGCTCCCGATGAGCCGGGACTGCGGCGAAACCAGCGCCGCGGCAAGCTCCAGCCCCGGATTGGTGAGGATCTGTTCGACGAGACGGGCGCCAACCCGCCCCGATGCTCCAAGGATACCGACGCGCATTCCACCCTCCTTAGTCGATGACCACCTTGGGCTCCGACATCTCCCGCAGGGCGATCCGCACACCTTCGCGGCCGAGGCCCGAGCGCTTGATTCCGCCGAACGGCACATGCTCGGCCCGGAAGTCGGGGCCTTCATTGATCATCACGCCGCCGACCTGCAGGTCTCGGGAGAAGGTCTTGATCAGCGCGTGGTCGTTGGTGAAGACGCCCGCCTGCAGTCCGTAGGAGCCGGCATTGACCTCGGTGATTGCCTCGCGCGCATCCCAGAACGAGCGGATCGCGATGATCGGGCCGAAGGTCTCATCGGCAATGACGGGTGCATTCACGGAGACTTCGGAGATAACGGTCGGTGCGTAGACGGTTCCGTCATGGGTGCCGCCGGTCAGCAGCTTTCCGTTACCGTTGGCGATCGTGGCTTCGACACGGTCGGCCACCGTTCTCGCCGCGGCCATGTCGATGACCGTTCCCATGTCGGTGTCGTCCCTTGAGGGGTCGCCGAACTCGACCGCATCGACGGCAGCGAGCAGCTTCTCGGTGAAGGTCTTCTCTATGTCCTTGTGCAGGTAGAGCTTCTTCACGGCGGCACAGCTCTGGCCGGCAATCTCGAAACGGTGTCCGATCGTGGTTGCGACGGCCTTGTCCAGATCGGCGTCGGGCAGCACGAAAAGCGGGTCGTTGCCGCCGAGCTCCATGAGGCAGCGCACGAGGCCCGACGCATTCTTGAGCGCAAGGCCTGCGGACGGGCCGCCGGTGAACGACAGGAGGTCGATCGGAGCGCGGACAAGCGCCAGTGCCTCATCGGCTCCGCCGTGCACGACCTGGAACAGGTCCTTCGGCCAGCCCGCCTTCAGCGCCAGTTCGCGCAACCGCGCGGCGGCGAGGGGCGCCTTGGGCGAGGGCTTCGCGACCAGGGCATTGCCGGCAGCAATCGCGGGACCGAGCTTGTGGCAGAGCAGGTTGAGCGGGTAGTTGAACGGCGTGATGGCGCCTACGACACCAACAGGTTCGTAGGTGATCGTGGCCAGCCTGTCAGCCCCGCCTTCAACGATGGCGCAGTGCAGTGCCTCGCCGTCGAGAAAGGTTGCGGCATCTCCCGAGAGCCTCAACGTGTTCTGCGCGCGGCGCACCTCGTTTCGCGCCTCGCGGATGGTCTTGCCCATCTCGGACGAAATGATCCGTGCGATGTTTTCGGCATCGGCGGCAATTTCTGCTGCAAGCGCATTCAGCATGGCGCGGCGAACGGCCGGCGTTGACCGCCTGAAATCCCATTGCGCCACCTTGGCGCGTGCGACGACCGCCGCGATCTCGCCTGCGCTGCTGGTCGGCACCTCTCCCACCGGGGAGCCGTCGAAAGGATTGCGGACCAGGATCGCATTCGTTGTCTCGATCGTCAGGCGCTGTGCTTGCGTCATGTGCGGATACCTCGTCATTGGCTTTCAGTTCTTGTGGGATTGGCGCGGGTCAGCGCCGCAATGGAGACCGGGCGCACCGGCCAGCGGCGGCCCGTAAGGTCCTCGGCGAGTGGCTGGGGCTCTCCCGGATTAAGTTGCGCCATCAGCGATGCCGTGTTTTCGGCGCAGAAGCGGCCCTGGCACGCTCCCATGGCGAAGCGGCCATTGTGCTTCACCTCCCGGCCTGTCAGCCGGTCGGGCTGGCTGCAGAGGCTGCGCAGGTCACCGACAGTCTTGCTTTCGCACCGGCACAGGATGGTTTCATCCGGCAGATCGCAGAAAGGCGAAGCGGGGTGGACGGGGGCAAAAAGCGCTGCGAGGTTCGCCTGCGTCCGCCGTGACCGCTCAAGTTCCTTCGTGAGATCGCCAGCGCCGAGATTGCCCAGAAGGAGTTCGGAGACCATGCGTCCAACGCGGCGACCATCCGTCTCCGCCGCATAGGCTCCAAGCGCTTCGCGACAATCCCCCGCCCTGAAGATGAAGGGCCCGGTTCGCGGCCCGGTCGAGTCCTCCGGTAAGCCGAAGTCATTGGGACGGATGCCGTCGTGCAGGCCAATGCGATCTACCGTGAAGGACCGCTCCGAACCACCACTGTCACGGACCCGTACTTCCAGGAGTGTGCCACTGTCTTCGATCGCGACGATGCGTGCGCCTCTCAGCCAGGTTATCCGCCTGCGCGCGACGCTGGCCAGATAGCCGGCAGCCTCCACGAGGATCGTCGGGTCGGAAAGCAGCTTGAGACCCGCTCTGAACCGCCGCAGAGGATCGCCGGCTTCGACGATCGCCACGGGCGGATTTCCGAGCTTTGCCATCTGGGCGGCGACGGCCACCAGCAGTGGACCTGTACCGGCGAGCAGGACGCGGCCTTGCGGCGCCTGTCCGGTTTCCTTCATCATCACCTGCAGTCCACCGGCCGTGGAAACCCCCGGCAGCTGCCAGCCCGGTCTTGGGAGGACCTTTTCGACGGCGCCGGTCGCGATGATGATTGCCTTCGGGCGCAACAACTCGACCTGCCCGGTCTGGCGGTTCTCTATTAGCGTGAAGCCGTCGCCATCGACACCGAAAAACACCGATTGATAGCGGACAGGAATCTGTGCCTCCGAGAATGCCCTGGAAACTCGCTCCCAGCTCGCGCGGGTGCCGCGGGCCTGGGGGACGTGCGCAACCCCATCAACAGGCTGCCGATGCACAGCCCCGCCGACGCTGTTGCGTTGTTCGACGAGCTCGACGAGATATCCCGAGGCCGCGACCTCCGTTGCTGCGGCGAGACCCGCAGGACCGCCGCCAACGACGATGACGTCCGGCTCAACCATCGATCTTTCCCACGGTGCCGACCTGGGCTCCTGTTCTGGCCGGAGTGATGCACGCTTCCCGGATCACGCCGTCCACCCGGATCAGGCAGGACTGGCAGGCGCCGATCCCACAGAAGTAGCGCCCCAGGTTGCCGACCGTGTCGGACCCGAAGGTGCGGATTCCCGCGGCATCGAGTGCCGCCGCAAAGCTCTCGCCCTCGCGGAAGCTGACTTTGTGTCCCATCCAGTCGAAGGTTCGGTC
Source organism: Pseudorhizobium flavum (assembly GCF_044142885.1). Taxonomy (NCBI): domain Bacteria; kingdom Pseudomonadati; phylum Pseudomonadota; class Alphaproteobacteria; order Hyphomicrobiales; family Rhizobiaceae; genus Pseudorhizobium; species Pseudorhizobium flavum. The sequence continues at coordinate 459,417 of NZ_JBIOKZ010000001.1, read as the reverse complement.
GCTCATGCCGCAGCCCCGTAGCTGCCGAAGCGGGCGGGATCGAAGAAGGAAAGGTCGATCGAGGGCTTCTCGCCGCAGATCAGCTGAACGATCGATTGGCCGGTAATCGGGCCGAGACAGATGCCATCGCCCTCGAACCCCGTCGCGACGAAGGCGTTTTCCAGACCCGGCACGCGGCCGACCAGCGGCAACCCGTCGATGACCGCGGTGCGCACGCCGGCGAAGCTGCGCAGCAGCCTGACCGAGGCAAGTCCCGGCACCAGTTCGACAGCATCACAAAGGATACGCGAGACCGCTTCGATATCGTTTGTACGCCGGTCGCCGAAGTCCTCACGAGTGCCGCCAATCAGGAACTGGCCGGTAACGAGCGGGTCGATCACGAGGCCGAGGCCCCGCGGCGGCGGGCTGTAGCCAGCTTTCTGGCTTCCCTTGCTGAGCAGGTAGCGGCCAGACATGATGGCACCGGGCATGGCGGCGTTGAGTGCAGGCGCCCGTTCGGTCACCAGCAATTGTCCCTTGCGCGGAGTGAGGACCTGGGACAGGCCCAGAAGCGAGGCTGAGCCGCTGCCCGCCGCGACCAAGAATACGTCTGCGGCGAGGCGCCCGCGGTTGGTGTCGATGCCGGTGACGCGCTGTCCGCTCCGATCGAGCCGGAGGCCCTCCACCCGCGTGTCGCGGTCGACGGTAATGCCCGAGGCCGTCAACAGCCTGTGGACGATCTGGTAGCCGATGGCGTGGCCCTCGCCATGCACCTCGACAGCCATCCTGGCCTGGTTCGAAAGAACCGGAAATGCCTGGCGGAGCCTGTCTCCCGAAAGCGTCTCAACCTTGACCCCCGCACTCTCCAGAGCTGCCGAATGGCTGGCGAGAACGGTGCACTCGTCGTCGGAAGCGGCTATGATGAAAGTGGAACGCCGCTTGAACGCACCGGCCAGAAGTCCTTCATCGGCAAGTTGACCGTAGAGGCGCACGCCTTCGAGCGCTGCCGACATCATTGGTCCGGGGCGTTTGCTCGCCACGGAAACGGCGCCGTCCGCAGCCCCTGTCGCTTCGGCGGCGGGAGCCGAGGCGTCGAGAAGCCTGACCGAGATGCCTCGCTTGGCCAGGAAATAGGCGCATGCCGCTCCGATGATGCCGGAGCCGACGACGATGGCGCTGGACGGAGGACGAGGTTGCATGTGCGAATGGCCGAGCCTTGTTGGTTGTCGGCCAATATTGGGGGCGGTGATGCGCCAGCGTCGATACAAGATGACGCCCGTGCTTGTTCACGAAATTTGTATCCGGTACGACGGGCGGGCGCCTTATCAAGGTGGGAGGAAACGGGTACCCCATGGCAAAGATCAGCCTCACACTCATCCAGACCTTCTACCAGGTGGCTCGTCACGGCTCGTTTTCCGGCGCGGCGCGGGAACTCAATCTGAGTTACCAGTCGGCCGCCAACCACGTCCGGCGACTGGAGCAGATCCTCCAGGGAAAGCTGATCGACTCCGAGCAGGGCGCCAAGCGGATATCGCTCACGCCGCGCGGACGGGCGCTATACAGCCTCCTTCATCCGGAGCTCGACATCATGCTCGAGCGGCTGACGAAGCTGATCGAGAACCAGCGATCGTCGCTGCGGGTCGGGATGCCCCAGGCGATCTTCTTCTACCTGTTCCCCCGGGTACTGTCGCGGTTTCGCGAAGCCTTCCCGGAGATGGAGTTCGCGGTCTACGAGCGAGACACGGTGCTGGCGGAACTCGTCAAGAACGGCAGCCTTGATGTTTGTATTTCGGAGCGCTACTTCGGCGACCCGGTCGTCCCGCAGCGCCTGCTAGGCAGCTATCGGCTGAGCCTGGTCTATCCGCATGTGTGGGGGGAGCCGCCAAAGCAGGAGGATATTCCTGGCTGGGCCGAGGGGCGCCCCTTCGTGACCTACGAGCCCGGGCAGACCCTGAGGAACCTTGCGGTCGACTTTCTGAGCCGTGATGGTGCGATCGTCCAGCCTGCTATTTCAACCTCCGGAAGTTCCAGCGTCAAGCGGTGCGTGGAAGAAGGTCTGGGCTTCTCGATCATACCCTCCTGGTGCGTCGGGCCGGAAGATGGCGCGATCCGCAGCACGAAGTTGACGAACCTGCCCGAGGTGCGGGTCTATTTCGGCAGTGCAGGCTTCCTGCAGAAACATCCGATGGTCCAGCAACTGCTGGAAGATTGCCGGCGCGAACTGGTCGGCCCGGTGCTCGATCCCCCGCGCAGCAGCGAGATTTCAGTCCCGCCGCTGTGATCGGGACATATAAAAAACCCGCTAAGTCCCTCGGCGTCTCTAGCATTGTTCCCGGCCAATTCGCCGCTAGGCTGATCTTCACCGGCAAGCCCGCAAGGCATCTGAACCGAGTGGGGGGACGGACATCAACAAGATTCCGGGGAACTAGGAGAAGAAGCATGAACATTATTTCCAAGATCTGTGGGGTAGCGGCGATGGCGCTGTCGCTGTTGGGTGGCACGGCGGCCTCGGCCGGCACCATTGACGACATCCGCTCGCGCGGCGTGCTTCGCATTCCGGCGATCCTCAACGAAACGCCCTATTTCAACAAGGATCCGCGCACCGGCGAATGGCAGGGCTTCGTCATCGACATGGCGAACGACATCGCCAAGACGCTGGACGTCAAGCTTGAAGTGGTCGAGTCCAGCTGGGCAAACGCGATCCTCGACGTCCAGAGCGGCAAGGTCGACATGGCATTCGCCGTGACGGCGACGCCGGTCCGCGCCATGTCGGTCTCCTTCTCCGACCCGACCTACTACAACAGCTTCGTGCTCGTCTCCGCCAAGGAAGAGATCGCCGGGAAGACCTGGAAGGAACTCAACGATCCGCAGTACACCTTTGCCGTCGATCTCGGCTCGGCTCAGGACCTGATCACCCAGCAATACCTGCCCAAGGCCAACGTGCTGCGCTTCAAGACGCGTGACGAGGCAATCGTTGCAGTGACCACCGGCAAGGCCGATGCGCTGGTCAACACCATGCTGAACGGCCTGGTCATTGCCAAGAAGGCTCCGACCATCGGCGCGGTGCAGGTCCCGACGCCGGTTCTCTCCACGCCTTCGGTCATCGCTCTCAACTATGGTGGCGACGAGACCTTCAAGAGCTTTGTCTCCGCCTGGGCCGAATACAATCGCCGCATCGGCAACAACCAGACATGGATCCTGAAGAGCCTCGAGACCTTCGACATCACCCTCGAAGACATGCCGGTCGGCTTCGGCTTCGGCGGCTGACCTTCAGATCGCTGCCGGGACCCGTCACGGCAAAGACCATCTGAATGCGCGGAACGACCTCGTTCCGCGCGTTTTTTTCTGGATGACCGACCTTTCAGTACGGGCTAAACCTCCGCTCTGTCCGTCGCGACCAATCGTCAGTGTGCCTTGCAGCGCGAGCGCATTACCCCTTGCCCTGCTGACAATGTTACATCCGGGGAGGGTGAAGTGGCGATTTCTCACGCTTACAACATGCGGACCATATCGGCGAAGATCATACGTGGTGGATCGTCCAAGGGCATTTATCTCAACCGCGATGATCTTCCGAGCGAGAAATCCGGCCTCGATGAGATCGTCCTCAAGATCTTCGGTTCACCGGACAGGCGCCAGATCGATGGGCTGGGAGGCGCCGACAAGCTGACCAGCAAAGTCGCTGTCATGGGCAAGCCGACGCGGCCAGACTGTCACATTGACTACCTCTTCGGTCAGGTCAACACGGAGCTCCCCCGTGTCGACTGGGCAGCAAACTGCGGTAACCTCTCCGCTGGCGCGGCACTCTATGGAGCACTGGTAGGAGCATGCGAAGTCGACGAGGGCGTCGCGCGGATCGACATTCACCAGGTCAACACGGGCCGCAAGCTTGTGGCACATGTACCGCTCGAAGATGGGGCGCCGGCGGTGGAAGGCGACTTCGCCATCGGCGGCGTGCCGGGCACGGGCGCACGGATCGATCTGGATTTCGGCGATTTTGCAGGCTCCGCACTCGGCGGGCATGTGCTGCCGACCGGCAGGCCCGTCGACAGGTTCGCCATCCCGGGCGTCGGGGATATCGATGTCAGCGTCGTGGACATGGCCAACTTGCTGTTCTTCGTGCGAGCAGGCGACATCGGCATGGACGTGAATGCTTCCATCTACGACATGCAGGCCGACGAGGGACTGGTGAGGCGGCTGGAAGCGGTTCGCAAGGCAGTATCGGCCGAGATTGGCTTCATCACCGGGCCGGACGCGGACGAACGGCTGCGCATCAGCACGAACCCGCTGATCTTCGCGGTTGCCCCAGCGGTGGATTACCAGGCGACCAACCGGATCGGTATTGAGGCGTCCGACTATCACCTCTTCTCCCGCTCCCTCGCTCGCTTCGAATTCTCCAAGGCCTATCCCGGTTCGGGCGCCGCTGGGACGGCGGTGGCTGCAGGCATACCCGGTACGCTCGTCCATCAGGCGGCTGGTGATCTCGACCAGTCTGCCGGACCCTACGACCTGCGCGTGGGACATCCGGGCGGCGTGCTGGAAGTGGCTGCCGAAGTGCATGCAGGCGAAGAGGGGATCATGGTACGCAAGGCCCTGATTGGGCGGACGGCTCGCCTGCTCATGGATGGCCCGACCTATATCCGTTAGGCTTGCTCGATGAGCGGTTCCGTCACGTTGGCGGGACGGCCGCCATCGGTGCGCTCCACTTCTGCTGCGAGCCATTTGATGAAACCGCGGACGCGGGCGTTGGCGTAGCGCGTCCAGATCACGAAGAGCCCGAGGTCGCGCTCGATCGGCTGGAAGATGGGCACAAGCTGCCCGGCGGCGATTTCCTCCGCAACGAGAAATGGCTGGCCGATTGCAACGCCCAGACCCTCCTGGGCAGCGCGATAGGTGAGGATAGAACTCGGAAACTCGTCCCCCTCAATGGATTGCGAAGAAAGGCCTGCTCCCTCGAACCAGTGATGCCAGTCGAGCCTGCGGTAGTGGGAGGTGAGCAGCGCTACCGAGAGAAGGTCCTCGGGGGATGTCAGCCTCTTCTGCCTCAGATAGGCGGGGCTGCAAAAGGGCTGCAATACGTCCCGGTAGAGGAGGAGGGAGAACTCGGGATCGACTTCCGACATGGGCCTGAGTTGTATCGCGACGTCGAACGCGCTGGTCTCTGGATCGACGGGCGAAATGCAGGTCTTGATCTTGATCTGCGTGTTGCGGTGAACCTCACCGAACGCCTTGAGCCGTGGGATAAGCCACTTGCCCGCGAAGGTGGGATAGGCCGCGACGCGAACAGCCGTCGACCTGTTTCGCGCCAGAAGCAGATCCGTCGCGGTGGCAATATTGTCCATGGCCGGGCCGATCCGCTCCGCGTAGTCCCGGCCATCCTGGGTCAGCTCTATGCCGCGACTTTCGCGGAGGAAGAGCTTAGTTCCGAGGTATTCCTCCAATGTGGATACCTGCCGGCTTACGGCGGACTGCGTCACCCCCATCTCCTGGGCGGCGCGACTGAAGCTGCCCGAACGGGCGGCGACATGGAAGACATGCAGGGGGTTGAGGGGCGGCATTTTCGGCATTGACGGTTCCGGCAGCTGTTCGAACGATTGCCACCATGAAACACGGCGGTGACGGCTTCCACCGCCAATCCGTCGGGGCGATATGAGCTTAGGTCATGCCGGCCTGAGGTCTGCGAAGTTGTCATCGCCCCGCCTCATGTCAAAACGGCAGGAGTTTGGATCAGGAGGCCGCATTGTATTCACATCTCACCTCGGAACAGGCCGAACTGGCCAGCACCGTCCGCCGGTTCGCCGAAAAGGAACTGGCTGAAGGCGCGCTCAAGCGCGCTCATGCGCGGGAATATCCATGGGACGTCGCGCATAAGCTTGCCGGCATGGGCCTCCTCGGCATCACGATGAAGGAGGAGGACGGCGGCGTCGGTGGCACCTTGATGGATGCCGTGATCGCCATCCAGGAGATCGCCAAGGTCTGTCCGAAGAGTGCGGACATCGTCCAGGCGGGCAATTTCGGACCTATACGGACGTTTGTCGAATACGCGACGGAGGACCAGAAGAAGCGCTACCTGGCGGATCTTCTGGAAGGCAAGGCACTGATTTCGCTCGGCATGTCAGAACCGGATGCCGGGTCGGCCGTCACCGAGCTGAAGACGAAGGCCGTCGAGGATGGCGACCATGTCGTCATCAATGGCTCGAAGGTCTTCTCGACCCATAGCCCCGAGGCCAAGCTGTTCCTCATCTACGTGCGCTTCGGACCCGGCACCGGCGGCATCGGCTCGGTGCTTATCGAGCGCGACACGCCCGGCTTCACGATCGGAGAACGTTCCAGTTTCATGAGTGGTGAGGAGTGGTGCCCCCTCTATTTCGAGAACTGCCGTATCCCTAAAGCCAATATCCTGCTCGGTCCCGGTGGCTTCAAGAAGCAGATCTCGGGCTTCAATGTCGAGCGCATCGGCAACGCATCGCGGGCGCTGGCGCTCGGCCAGTATGCGTTCCAGGTGGCGCGCCAGTATGCCCTTGACCGAAACCAGTTCGGCCGTCCTCTCTGCGAATTCCAGGGGCTGCAATGGAAGTTCTCCGAAATGGCCGTCAAGCTGGAGGCGGCGCAGATGCTGCTCTACCGGGCGGCCTCCGTCGCGAATGGTGAACTGCCTAGCGCCTACGACACGGCTGTCGCGAAGCTTGCCTGCAATCAGGCCGGCTTCGAAGTGGCGAACGAAGCCCTGCAGGTTATGGGCGGCTACGGCTACAGTACGGAAAGCCTGGTTGAATACTGCGTGAAGCGCACACGCGGGTGGATGATCGCCGGGGGCTCGATCGAAATGCTCAAGAACCGGATCGCCGAACACGTCTTCGAGCGGCGGTTCGACCAGCGTGCACGCTAGGAGGTAGGCTTCATGACTTTGAGTTCCGCTGCGCTGCTCAGGCCGCAATCCCTTGCTTTGATCGGCGTATCTGACGATCCGTCGAAGACAGCAGGCCGCCCGCTGCAGTTTCTGCGGCGCGCCGGCTTCGACGGGGAGATCTTCGTCGTTAATCCGCGGCGCGAGACCGTGCAGGGAGAAAAGGCCTACAAATCACTGGCGGATCTGCCGAAACGGCCAGACCATGCCTTCATCCTCACGGATGCGGAAAAGGCATTGGATGCCCTGGAGGAGTGTGAGCGTCTCGGTGTTCCGGTCGCAACGATGTTGTCCAGCGGCTTCGCCGAGGCAGGCGAAAGAGGCATCGCCAATCAGGCGCGTCTCGAGGCCATTCTCGCCCGCGGAACCATTCGGCTGGTCGGACCCTCGAGCATCGGAGTCGTCAATCTTCATAACGGACTGACCCTGACGGCCAATGCGGCCTTCGCGGAACCGGACCTCCCGAAGGGCGGGATATTCGTCGGATCCCACAGCGGCAGCCTGATCGGCGCGCTCGTATCGCGCGGCAAACGCAAAGGCATCGGCTTTGCCGGCCTCGTTTCAGTGGGTGCGGAGACCGATCTTTCGATCGGCGAGATCTGTCTGGCAACCCTCGATGACCCGCAGATCACCAGCTACATGCTGTTCATCGAGACGCTTCGCCATGCGGACAAGCTGCAGGAATTCGCGCTGGAGGCGGCCAAGCGCGGCAAGCCCGTCGCGGCCTTCAAGCTCGGTCGTTCGGAAGAAGCGGCCGAACTTGCCGTCTCCCATACCGGCTCGCTTGCAGGCGCCGATGAAGTCGCGGACATCTTTCTCGCCGAACTCGGCATAGCCCGGGTTGAATCGTTCGAGGGGCTGCTGGAAGTCATGCCGCTCCTGCAGCAGGTGCCTGCCTCTCTCGACGGCCCCCGCAGAGGCAGGGTCGGAGTGGTGACGACCACGGGCGGCGGCGCGGCCATGGCAGTCGACCAGATGGCGCTTCGCGGCGTCGATGTGGTGCCGGCCAGCGAAGAGACCCGTGCGCGCCTGCGGGAAAAGGGGATCGAACCGGGCGAGGGACGCATCATCGACCTGACCCTTGCCGGGACGCGCTATGATGTGATGAAAGCGACGCTGGACATCCTTCGAAGCGCTCCGGAATTCGACCTCGTGCTGGCGACGGCCGGCTCGTCTGCCCGCTTCAACCCGGAACTGGTCGTGCAACCTGCTGTAGATGCTGCCCGCGAGCCGGGACATCCGCTGGCGGTATTTCTCGTCCCCGATGCGCCTGACGCCGCACGTCTTCTCGCGAAGGCGGGCGTACCGGCATTCCAGGACCCGGAGACATGCGGGGACGCCATTGCGGCAGCCCTGCATCGCCGCGCGCCAACCCGTTCAACGCCACTCGACAGCTCGGCCTTCATCGGCGAGACCACAGTCCTGGACGAAGTCTCCTGCTACCGCCTGCTCGAGCACCACGGCCTGACCAGCGCCCCGTATATCGTGCTGAAGGTGGGGGACCCTGTTCCGCAACTGCCGTTCGCCTATCCGGTCGTCGCCAAGGTTCTCGACAGCCGGATCGCCCACAAGACCGATTCCGGTGGAGTGGTGCTGCATATTGCCGATGCCGCTCAACTGGCCGAAGCCATGCAGGCGATCGTGTCGCGTGTGGAGGAGAATACCGGGATCAAGGCCACCGAGATACTGGTGCAACAGATGACGCGTGGCGTAGGGGAGGTTCTGGTCGGCTTTCGTCGCGACCCGCAGGTAGGCCCGCTGGTGGTGCTTGCTGCCGGAGGTATCTTCACCGAGCTCTACCGCGACAGCACCATGCGGCTTGCGCCCGTCGACCGCGCGGCCGCCATGGAAATGATCCAGGAAATCAAGGCCAGCCGCATTCTGGACGGCTATCGCGGAGCTCCCAAGGGCGATCTCGATGCACTTGCCGACGCCATTGTCTCGGTTTCCCGGCTCGCCGCCGAAACGGCTCCGCGCGTCGAGGAGTTTGAGATCAATCCGCTCCTGGTGCTGCCGCATGGCAAGGGTGTCTGTGCCATCGATGGACTCGGGAGGGTTGCAGGATGAGCGGAACCGTCCACCTGGAACGGGACGGTGACGTCGCCGTCCTCATCATCGACAATCCGCCAGTGAACGCAGGCTCTTCCGATGTTCGCAAGGCCCTGCTGAGGCGGATCGCAGAAGTGGAAGCCGATGCGACCCTTGCCGGTGCCGTGCTTATCGGAGCGGGGAAGAGCTTCATCGCCGGCTCGGACCTGCGCGAGTTCGACCTGCCGCTCGAGCCGCCGCAACTGCCTCAGGTTATCGAAGCGATCGAAGGTTCCTCCAAGCCCTATGTGGCGGCATTACACGGTGCCGCGCTCGGCGGTGGCTATGAACTCGCTCTTGGCTGCGATGCCCGCATCGCCGCACCGGAAACGGTCGTCGGCCTTCCGGAGTGCACGCTGGGGATCATTCCCGGTGCCGGCGGCACGCAGAAGCTCCCCCGGCTTGTGGGCAAGGCTAAGGCCATCAGCCTGATCTGCACCGGCGGCAGGGTATCGTCTCCGGAAGCGTTGCGGCTGGGAATGGTCGATGCCGTCGCGGAAACCGACCTGCGTGAAGAGTCGGTGGCGCTTGCCCGCAGCCTTGCGGGCCGAAAGCAGTGGGTGGTCGAACTGCCCGGACCGGAAGATAAGCCGGAGGATATCGAGGCTGCCACTTCCAAGGCCGTGGCAGCCGGCCGCAACCGGCCGCACATACAGGCGGCTATCCGTCATGTGATGGCAGCCGGTACGGTCGGTGCTCGCGAGGGCCTGGCGGCAGAGCGCGCGGAGTTCCAGCAACTGCGTGTCGCGCCCGAAGCGAAGGCTTTGCGGCATATCTTCTTTGCCGAACGTGAGGCGGCGCGTGGGAACCTGCCGGCTGGCGTGAAAGGTCGGCGCTTTGAAAGCTTCGGTATCGTCGGTGCCGGAACGATGGGCGCCGATATCGCGACAGCGACGCTGCAGCGCGGCTTTCCCACTGTCCTCGTCGACAGCAATTCGGAGGCTCTTGCCCGTGCGAAGGCGCGGATAACGGCTGCCATCGAAAAGGGCGTCACCTCCGGCAAGCTCTCGGTCGATGCCGGCGACAGGGCGAAGTGCAACCTTGTGCTGGTCTCTGAACTGCAGTCGCTTGAGGATTGTGACGTGCTGATCGAGGCTGTCTTCGAGGACCTCGAGACTAAGAGAGGCGTCTTCGCGAAACTCGATACCATCGCCAAGCCCGGTGCGCTCCTGGCGACGAATACATCCTATCTCGACATCGACCGTATCGCTGCCGCCACCACGCGTCCAAAGGATGTGATCGGCCTGCATTTCTTCAGCCCGGCCCATATCATGAAGCTCCTGGAGGTAGTCGCAGGAGCGGAGAGTTCCCGTGAGGCGGTCGCTACCGGCCTTGCCATCGCGAAGGCGCTCGGCAAGCAGCCGGTCCAGGCATCGAACGGCTTCGGCTTCATAGGCAACCGCATCTATGCCGCCTACCGCGCGGCCTGCGAATTCATGCTGGAAGACGGTGCTCTCCCGCACGAGGTGGATGAAGCCCTGAAGGATTTCGGATTCGCCATGGGACCGTTTGCAGTCGCCGACATGTCTGGCCTCGACATTGCCTGGCGGATGCGCCAGCAGCAGGCTGCCACACGCGACCCGGCCGCGCGCTACGTGGCAATTCCGGACCGGCTGTGCGAGATGGAGCGCCTCGGACGCAAGACAGGTGCGGGATATTACGACTACGACGAGAAGGGCCGTCCGCAGCGGTCCGCGGTGGTGGAAGATGTCATCGTCATGGCTTCGGACGCGAAGGGCATCGAACGCCGTTCGCTCGATGCCCGCGAGATCCAGCGCCGCGCCATTGCCGCTATCGTCAATGAAGCGGGACTGGTGCTGGAAGAGGAGATTGCAGCGAGGGCGAGTGATATCGATGTCGTCGTCGTGAATGGCTACGGCTTTCCGCGCTGGCTTGGCGGCCCGCTTTATTGGGCAGCACAGCAGGACCTGGAGGAACTGGCGTCAGACTGCGCAGCATCGGCCGCGGCGGCCGGGCCTTCCAAGAGGCGGGCGGATCTGGATGCCTTGCTTGGCTCCGGTTTTTCGGACCGCACCGCTTAGATCTTCCTTCGGGTTGCGATGAGCAGCCATGCCAAACCCATCGTCGGGACGGTAGGTCAATTAGTCAGTTGTCCTTCCGGCCTCCAGCAAAGAGATTGCCGCGACAGTTGCGAGGAGGCGCGGATATCGCTCCTCCTGAAGTGGGGAGAACCGAATGTCCGACAATGCCATCGATCGCGCCAGCGCGCTGCGTGCTCTCTTTCGTCCGTCCAGCGTTGCCGTGGTTGGTGCATCGGCCGACCCGACCAAGACCGGCGGGCGACCGGTCAACTACCTGATCAAGCATGGCTTCGAGGGGAAAGTATACCCGATCAATCCGAAGGTGGAGGAGATCTCCGGCCTCAAATGCTACGCGTCGGTGGCAGATCTTCCGGAGGCACCCGACGCGGCTATCGTGCTGCTCGGCGCCGAACGAGCGCATGTTGCCGTGCGGCAGCTCGCCGAGCGGGGCACAAAGCTCGCGATCGTGCTCGCCAGCGGGTTCAGCGAAGCGGGCGAGGCTGGCAGGGCACGCCAGGAGGAATTGCTTCGCGCTGCCGGGACGATGCGTATTCTTGGGCCGAACACGATCGGCGCCATGGACCTTGCCCGAAACATTGTGCTGTCCGCCAGTGGCGCGCTCGAGGTCAGCGACCTGCCGGTCGGCGGCATCTCAGTCGCTTCCCAGAGCGGCGGAATTCTGGGGGCTCTGCTCTCCCGCGGGGCTGCCCGCGGAATAGGATTCAGCAAGCTGGCGACGACCGGAAACGAGGTTGACGTCGATCTCGCTGATCTCATCGATTACTATGCTGATGACGACGATACCCAGGTCGTCGTTGGCTATATCGAGGGTATCCGTTCCGTCGAGAAGTTCAGGCACGCGGCCGAGAAGGCACGCCGGGCAGGCAAGCCCGTGGTCGTGTTCAAGGTGGGTCGATCGGATTCGGGCGCACGCGCCGCCGTGTCCCATACCGGCGCCATGGCGGGCGAAGACCGCGTTTACGATATGCTGTTCAGGCAGTGCGGCATCATCCGTGCCGACAGGTTCGCCGACCTTCTCGATGTGCCGGCCATGCTGGTAACGGGACGCAAGATGAAGGGTCGCCGGGTGGCCGTCCTGACCTCGACGGGCGGGGCGGGGAGCCTCGTTGCCGATAGCTGTGGGATCGGCGGACTGGATGTGCCGCTTCTGGATGATGCAACGGCCAATGGTCTTGCTGCAATCTTGCAGGCGGCGGAACCGATGACGGCAAACCCGGTGGACGTGACGCTCGCGGGTGTGAAGCCGGACGTGATGACGGCATCAACCGAGATGCTCCTGAACTCGCAGAGCGTAGACGGCGTGGTGGTGATTGTCGGTTCATCTGCGCTCGCCCAGCCGGAAATTGCGGTTGGTGCCATCAAGAACGGTGCAGCACGAAGCACAAAGCCGCTCATCGCCTATGTGAGCCCCTATGCGCCCCACATCGTAAAGGAGCTAAACAGGCAGGGCATTCCTGCCTATACCGATCCGGAGACCTGCGCCGTAGCCTTGCGTGCGGCCCTGCCTGTTTCTGCCGTTGAGTCTGCGCTGCGGATAACCGATGTCCCGGGTGCTCCCGACTGGCTGACACCCGGCACGCTCAACGAGGCCAGGTCGCGCGCGCTCTTCGACCACTACGGCCTGTCGGGTACCGACCAGCGCATCGTCCAGACCGCTTCGGAAGCGACGGCTGCCGCAATGGAACTCGGTGGGCGGGTCGTGCTGAAGGTCCTTTCGTCGCAGATCGCTCACAAGTCGGATGTGGGGGGCGTGAAGGTCGGCCTGGATGATACCACGATCGGGCCTGCGGTGGAGCAGATGGCGCGCCATTTGGCGGACCAGAACCTTCCCAAGCCTGAGGGGTTCCTCGTGCAGAAGATGCTGTCCGGAGGCGTCGAGGTCATCCTCGGCCTGCGACGGGACCCCCAGCTCGGTCCCCTTATCCTGCTGGGGGCAGGCGGTGTATTTGCGGAGCTCGCGGATGATTCTGCGATCCGACTCCTGCCGATTGCCGAGACAGATGCCCGCGACATGGTCTCGGACCTTCGCCTCTCACGCATCCTGAATGGCTATCGCGGCGGCAAGGAGTATGATGTGGAGGCCCTCGTGGCGGCAATAATGGCGCTCGCCCGCATGGGAGAGAGCCTCGGCGAACGGTTGCTCGAGGCGGAAATCAATCCGCTGTTCGTGATGCCGAAGGGTGAGGGCGTTGCCGCGGCAGACGCACTCGTCGTCCTAGGATAGACGGGGGATAGACTGCGGCGGGAACCGAGGCACGAATTGCCCGTCCCGCCGTCCAAGCTGACTTCCTGTCAGGTAGTCCTGCGCGCGAGACGCCAGACACCCTGCGCCTGTACGATCGGCTGATCCTCGCAAAGGACCGTGCCCTCGATGAACGACATCCGGGGGGTCAGCTTGACGATCCGTGGGGATATGGTCGCGAACTTGCCGAGGGGAAGCGGAGCGACGAACTGGTGACTGAGAGAAACGGTCGCTGCCTTGTCAGATCCGCTTGCCAAGCGTGAATGAAGGCCGAAAGCGCGGTCGACAAAGGACATGATCATCCCCCCGTGAACGACGCCATTGCGGTTGGCGTGCATCTCGCGGGTAATAAACCCGTAGTGTTCGCCCCTCTGATCGGTCAACCGCCAGTAGCCGCCGATGTGGCCAATGAATCCGTCGGCCGGATCGAAGACCCAGCCATTCTGCGTAAGAAAATCTTCCATGGTGAAGTTCATCGCGCAACCGAAGGGCCTTGGCAATCGTCGCAGCCGGGCATCCCACTCTGACCTTTTGTTATGGATGCATGCTTTATTGAAGGTTGATGTCCGGGGAGTTTGTCCAGAGTATCCGTAACGCTAACCCGCATGAACTTAAGGGAGGAGAATGCATGCCTAGTATCGACTACCGCGACGCGGTAGGAGGCGCATTGCTCGTGGCGCTGGGAGCCGCCTTCACAGCCTATTCCTGGATGCATTATCCTCTCGGCACCGTCACGCGCATGGGCGCAGGCATGGTTCCTTTCTGCCTTGGCGTGATCCTTGCGATCTTCGGCGGAATGGTCCTGTTCGCCAGCCTGTCGCGTGAAGGAACGTTCCCGCAGATAAGAGTGGCGACACCGCTGGTGGTCCTCGGCAGCGTCATTCTCTTCGCCGTCGTCATCAAGCCGTTCGGCCTTCTGTCTGCTGCATTCCTGGCGACATTCGTGGCCGCTTTTGCCGACCTGTCGTTCCGTCCTCTTCGTAACGCCGCGCTCGCGACAGGCCTTAGCGCCGTCGCCTATTTGATCTTCTCGCTCGGGCTGCAGCTGCCCCTTCCTCTCTTCGCGTGGCCCTTCTGATGGATATGTTCTCCAACATCGCGCTCGGCCTTGAAACGGCGCTGACCCCGATCAACGTCCTCTACTGTTTCATCGGCGTTTTCCTCGGAACATTCATCGGCGTATTGCCGGGGATCGGTGCGCTTGCAGCCATCTCGATGCTGTTTCCGATCACCTATCATCTGGAGCCGACCACGGCCCTTATCATGCTGGCGGGGATCTATTACGGCACCGCCTATGGCGGCAGCACGGCGTCGATCCTGCTCAACATTCCCGGCACGTCCTCCAGCGTTGTGACCTGCCTGGACGGATATCCGATGGCACAGCAGGGTCGCGCCGGCGTGGCTCTGGCAATGACCGCTCTCGGCTCGTTCTTCGGTGGCGTCTTCGGCATCCTGGTCCTCAGCCTGTTTTCCCCGCTGATCTCCGGTTACGCGCTGTCCTTCGGTCCGGCGGAATATTTCACGCTGATGGTCCTGGGGCTGATCGCCGCTTCTGCAATCACGGAGGGCTCGGCCGCCAAGGGGCTTGCCATGGTCGTCCTGGGCATCCTTCTGGCGACGGTGGGCATGGATCCACAGAGCGGGACGCCACGCTTCACGTTCGGCACGCTCGACCTGATGGACGGCCTCGGCTTGAGCGCACTTGCCATGGGATTGTTCGGCATCTCCGAGGTTATCTCGTCGATCCGCACCAAGAATGACGAAGCAGCCCCCGCAAGCGCCCGCTCCGTCACCATGCGATCGTTGATCCCGAGCAGGGACGACATTCGTCGGAGCTGGATGCCGATGCTGCGCAGTTCCACGATCGGTTCCTTCTTTGGTGCACTGCCCGGTACGGGCCCATCGATCGCCTCTTTCGTCTCCTATGCGGTGGAGAAGCGGGTTTCCAAGACACCCGAGCGCTTCGGCAAGGGAGCGGTCGAGGGGGTCGTCGCACCGGAAACCGCAAACAACGCCGCCGATCAGACGGCATTCATCCCGACGCTGTCCCTGGGCATTCCCGGCAGTGCCACCATGGCCCTGATGATCGGCGCGATGATGGTTCACGGCATCCATCCCGGACCGAAGATGATGACCGACCAGCCAACGCTGTTCTGGGGCCTGGTGATGAGTTTCTGGGTCGGCAACGTCCTGCTCATCATCCTGAACCTGCCCCTCATCGGTCTTTGGGTTCGGCTTCTGACGGTGCCTTACCACCTGCTCTTCCCGGCCATCGTAATGTTCATCGCGATCGGAGCCTACTCTGTCCGTTACAGCGCATTCGACGTGCTGACCGTCGCGGGTTTCGGAGCGCTGGGTTACGTGATGCGCATCTTTGCCTTCCCGGCGGCACCACTCTTGCTGGGCTTCGTTCTCGGGCCGTTGATCGAGCAGCATTTCCGGCGAGCCATGGTGCTGGCGCGGGGCGACCTGATGGCGATCGTGGAGCGTCCCATCAGCGGTGTCTTCGTCGTCATTAGCGTGCTTCTCCTGGGTTGGAGCCTCTGGTCCACATTCCGCGAGGCGGGAAAGAGAAAGCTGCTGGAAAGCGAGAACTGAGTTTCACCGGGAGCGGCGTTAGGTGCCACCGCTGACGGTCATCAACAAGAGCACTGAAAAAAACGGAGGAGAAACCATGAAGATCTTTGCAGCAGCCGCCCTGGCATTTGCCGCAGCGACGGGAACTGTCGTCGCGCAGGACTTCCCGAACAAGCCGGTCACCATCATCATTCCCTATAGCGGCGGCGGCTCGACCGACCTCATGGCGCGCTCGCTTGCGACTGAGCTCCAGGAGATGTGGGGGCAGCCGGTCGTCGTGGAAAACCGCGCCGGTGCCGGCTCGATGATCGGCACGGCCTATCTGTCCCAGCAGCAGCCGGATGGTTACACACTCCTCGTGAACACGGCCGCGCATTCGACGGCGCCTGCCGTTCAAAAGGATCTGCCGTTCGATCCAAAGACCGATATCACTCCGATCGGCATGGTGGCGACGAGCCCCTATGTGGCCGTCAGCGGTGCTAACGTGAAGTCGGAAGGCTTCGACCAGTTCGTGGCAGAGGCGAAGGAGCGGCCGATGTTCTTCGCAACCGCCGGCGTCGGCAGCTCCAGCCATTTCTCTGCCGAACTCCTGATCCAGCAGGCCGGTATCCCGGCCGACGTCGTCCATTATTCCGGCGGCGGCGAAGCCCAGGTCAACCTGATGGGCGGACACGCCGACGTCTACATCAGCACGACCGCGTCGGTCATGCCCTATGTCAACAACGGTCAGGTGAAGGCTCTGGTCGTGCTGGCACCGGAGCGTTTCGAACTTCTGCCGGACGTCCAGTCCAGCGGGGAGAATGGTGTCGAGGGCATCGAGATCGACGGCTGGCTTGGGCTGTTCGGCCCCGGGGGCATGGATCCGGCTCTGGTCGAGAAGCTCAACGCAGACATGAACAAGGCCATCTCCACCGATCGCTTCAAGAAGGTCCTGGAAGAGAACTTTGTCGTGGCCGGCAAGACGACAGCAGCCGAGTTCAAGGAACAGGTGGAGAAGGAGATGGATCTCTGGGTCGGTCTCGCCAAGGAGCGCAATATCGTCGCCCAGTAAAGGTCTGATGATCCGGCTCCGGCCGGATCATTTTCCGCGACATGGCAAGTGAGATCGGTTGCCGGCACCCTCGGGTGCCGGCATCTTGTTATCGCGTGGTGAGTTCGTAGGTTTCCCCGTCCGGAAGGGGCACTTCAAACGCATTGAGGGTCATGGATATCAGGGTGTAATAGCCGCACAGGCCGACCAGATCGACCAGCCGGTCGGCGCCCAGCACGTTCGTCCCTTTCGCGTAGAGCTCGTCGGGGATCCTGCGCTCCCGGGAAAGTGCAAAGACCACATCGTGCACGACAGCTTCCTCCGGATCTGCGAAGGAGGGCCGCTCACCCGCCTTCAGGGCCTCCACGATCTCTGGAGCAAGCCCCGCCTTGAGCGCGATTGGCTTGTGCGCCCACCATTCAAATTCCGCCTGCCACACGCACGCCATGCACAGGATGGCGAGTTCCGACAGCTTGGGATCGAGCGACGAGCCGTAGCGGCAATAGGCGCCAAGGGCCTGCGCGGCTTCCGCCAGCTCTGGCCGATGCAGCCAGATGGCGAGAGGACCGCGGACCCGGCCACGTGGGCCGGAGGCGATCATGTCGTGGACACGCTTCTGTTCTGCAGTGAGATGGTTCGGGTCGGGTGGCCCAAGGCGCATGCTGACCTCCTATTGCTGTTCTGCGAGCCGGATCGGCTGACCGTCCAGCCAGCTCTCCAGGTTCTCGACGGTCTGGCCATAAAATGCCTCGAAGGTCTCTCGCACCGAATAGCCGAGATGCGGTGTGACCAGAGCATTGGGCAAGGTCCGGATCGGGTGGTCGGCCGGCAGCGGCTCCTGATCGTAGACGTCGATCCCGGCTCCCCTGATCTGTCCGCTGCGGAGAGCCTCCAGAAGAGCCTGCTCGTCCACCAGCGGACCCCGGGCGGTATTGATCAGGATTGACTCGGGCTTCATCTGCGCCAAGTCCTGCCTGCCAATAATACCGCGGGTGGTGGGGCCGAGCACGAGGTGCAGGGATATCACGTCCGCCGTCGCCAGCAGTTCCTGCTTGCCGAGATAGGTGGCGCCTGCTTCGGCGGCCCGCTCCGGCGTCAGGTTCGGGCTCCACGCGACCGCCTCCATTCCGAAGGCCTTGGCAATGAGAGCCATTCGGGCTCCGAGCTTGCCGAGGCCGACGATGCCGATGGTTTTCCCCCACAGCGCATTGCCGAGCCGGGTCTGCCATGCGCCTTGACGCATGGCGGCGCTCTCCTCCGGGATGAAACGCATCAGGGCCAGGATAAGGCCCCAGGCGAGCTCCGCTGTTGCGTAAACGCCGCTTCCGCTCCCGGTAGTGGTCATGACGGCGACGCCCAGCTCTCGTGCCCTGCTGTGGTCAAGGGTCCTGTTTCGAAGACCAGTCGCTGCGATCGCCTTGAGGTTCGGCAGTTGAGAAAGGAGCTCTCCAGGAAATGCGCTGCGTTCCCGTAGAAGGCATATCGCATCATACTCCCGAAGTTGTTCTATGCCGGCCTCGCCCTTGCCTATCGGCTCATGAAGGAAATCGACGTCCGCTCTCGCCTCGATCTTCTCCCAGGGCGCCAGCTTGCGCGCGACACCCATGTAATCGTCGAGGACCGCTATGCGGGGCCGGCGATCTGTCGGTAGCGGTCGAAACTCAGTCATGACATGTCTCCTCGTGCGGAATTGCTTCGCTTTTCGTACTTGTTGATCAGGGCCACGATCCAGGGGATGTTCGGCATGAACAGGAATATCCGCGTCAGGTGGAATGCAGTGACGATCGTCACGTCTTGATGCAGATACTTCGCGGTCAGCGCCATCTCGACCACGCCACCCGGTGCCGCGCCGAGGATGACAAGCCGCCAGTCCATTCCAGAGAGATAGCTCATCGCCAGGGCGATGGCGGCGCAAAGGCCGATCAGGACCAGCACCGCAAGAACGCAGGCCAGCGTAAGCCTGCCTGCAGAGGTGATGATCTCACGACGGAATGTCGAGCCGAGCCATGATCCGAGCACGATTTGTGCAGCCGACAGGATGATCGCCGGAAATGGCGAGATTCCATTGCCCGTCGCGGCGAGCAGGGCTGTGAAGGCGAGGGGCCCGAGGAAGTTCGGGTTGGGAATGCGCAACAGGCGGAAGAGCCACATTCCGGCGAAGCCGATCGCTCCCAGCAGGCCGATCTCCAATGGGTCGAACGTCACGGACCCATTGACCATCATGCCGCGGCCTTCCGGCCATCCCTCCACGGCGTACATCGCGAAGGGGACGAGTACGACGACCGCTGAAAGCCGCAGCGTCTGTGAAAAGATGACCGGCATCGGATCGACCTTGCTCTCCACCGCCATCGCGGCCGCCTCGACCGGGCTCGTGGGCACGGCCGAGAGGAAGGCCTGGGCGAAGGTGAGCCCGCTTGCGCGTGCGAAGATGGCGGCGACTGCGAAGATGCAGAAGAGGCTTGCGACGGCCGTCCCGATGATGACTGGTGCATGGAGGAAGAGCTTGTCGAGCGCCGAGGGGGTGAAGGTCAGTCCGACCTGGCAGGCGACGATCACTTGGCCGAATGGTCGGATCTGGTTGGGGACCCGCACGACCATCAACTGGCTGATGGCAAGGAAGGCCGTCATGACCAGCGGGCCGATCATCCATGGTAGCGGCGATCCAAGCCATTGGAAGATAGCGCCGGACGCCGCTGCGAGCAGGAGCAGGAGGCAGAGCTTCGCCAACGGCTTCACGCGCGAAGAGATCATACCGCCCTTGGGTCTCACGTGCTTTCGGCGGTCAGTCACAACGCGCCGACATCCCGCCGTCGACCACCAGTTCCGTACCGGTCACGAACCGGGCTTCGTCGGAGGCGAGGAAGAGCGCGGCATTTGCGGTGTCCCGGCCATCTCCCATGAAGGGCAGCGGAATCCTGCTCTGCCTCTGCGCAAGCAATGCACTGACATCGCCACCGGCGCGCTGACTGGCGAGGCGCGCTTCAACCATCGGGGTGTGCATCTGGCCGGGTACCACCGTGTTCACGCGGACGTTGAATGGCGCATATTCGACGGCGGTGACCCGCGAGAACTGTATGACCCCTGCCTTCGCCGCTGCATAGGCGACCTGTGCAGCGCCGGTCCAGCGAATTCCGGACGTGGAGGCTGTATTGACGATGGAGCCGCTTTCCTGAGCCTTCATGATGGGCAGCACATGCTTGCACATGAGAAAGACGCTTGTGAGATTGTAGTTGAGCTGCTTGAGCCACAGCTCTTCGCTCATCTCGACCGCACCGCCCTTGGCTGATCCGCCGACATTGTTCACAAGGACGTCCACCCTGCCATATCGGGACATGACGTCCTCAACCATGCCTGCGATGGAAGAACTGTCGGTGACGTCACAGTGTGCGAGGTGATGCGCACCGCCGATCTCCCGCAGCATTCGTGCGGTCTCTTCCATCGCGTCCGTGTTGATGTCCGTGCCGATGACGGTGGCGCCTTCCTTGGCGAACAGGACTGCCGCAGCTCTCCCATTGCCCCATCCCGGGGCGACGCATCCCGCACCCGTAATGATGGCCACCTTGCCTTCAAGCCTTCGCATCCTGCCCCTCCCGGCGTTTCGCCTGTCGTCAGGGTCACTGCAGATGGGCTGCCGGCAAAGTTATGTCCGGGATATTTGCAGAGCAAGAGACAAGCCGATATTGCTTCCATGTCGACACTAGCCTGACCTATTGGGAAATTGACTGGCTTTTCGTCGCTCTAGGGAAACCTGCGCTTATGCAAGAACAGAGACTCAACCTTCCGCTCAACCCTCTTCGCGCCTTCGCCATCGCGTCGCGGCACAAGACGTTCACGGCTGCGGCCAGGGAGCTTGGCGTCAGTCAGGTCGCAATCAGCCGTCAGATCGCGATCCTGGAGAACTACCTCAATGTCAGCCTCTTCGAGCGCGGCACCCGCTCCGCCAAACTCACCGACGTGGGCCGTGCCTTCGGCCTTGAGATCGCCGGACTGTTCGACGAACTGGAGAATGCGACGCATCGCATCATCAGCCAGGAGACGCAGAGCACCGTCAACCTGCGGGTTCATCCGACGCTCGCACATCTGTGGTTGATGCCGCGGCTTCCGGATTTCATGCAGAAATACCCCGACATCCGGGTCCGTTTCGACACGCGAGTCGAGCCGTTGGATTTCCGGGGAACCCATCTCGACGTTGCCGTACAGCTGGGTTCTGGCCACTGGAAGGATGCCAAGGCTCGCAAACTGTGGGACGAGGAAATCGACGTGATCTGCAGCGCAGATTACCTCGAGAAGGTCGGACCGCTCGAAAAGCCGGCGGATGTCGAGCGCTGCGAATTGCTGCATTCCCGGTATCGGCGGCGTGCATGGGAGCACTGGGCGGAGACGATCGGCGTCCAGATCGACTATCGGCGTGGCATGGAGTTTGACACCTCGCTTCTTACCTTCTCGGCAGCCGAGCAGGGTTTTGGCCTCGCTATCGGCCAGTTGGGACTTCTGGACGATCTGGTCGGAAGGGGGCGGCTTGTCCGGCCGTTCGACATGCGGATCGCAACCGGCGCATCCTTCTACGTGACTTGGCCCACCACGGCCTCGGTGAACGTAAAGACAAAGAAATTCATCGATTGGCTGCTTGGCCAAGTGGGGGAATCCCCCGAGTTCTATTCCGGGTCCAAGGTCGTCCTGAGCCAGCCCTGATAAGTGCTTAGCAGAACGGAACTCTGGATTACCTAACGTTTGATCAGGCTTTCTGTCCGCCGCCCGATGCTATCGCTTAGTCAGATAGGCGGATGGAGAGGAAGCATGGCTGGTCGTTTGCAGGGCAAGATCGCGGTGGTCGTCGGAGCGGGACAGCAGTCCGGCACGACGGTCGGCAACGGGCGTGCCGTCGCGATGCGTTTTGCCCAGGAAGGGGCGACCTGCCTGCTCGTCGACAAGGTCGGCGCCTGGGCGGAGGACACTCGCGCACTGCTGGACGGGGCTCAGGCGAGCACGTTCGAGGCCGATGTGACCCGGGAGGATGATTGCCGTGCCGTCATCGAAGCCGCAGTCGCTCGCTACGGCCGGGTGGACATCCTGCACAACAATGTCGGCATGTCCAAGGGCGACAGGCCGACATGGGAACTCGAAGTGGAAGCCTGGGAGCGCATCATGACGCTCAACCTCCAGAGCATGTTCATGATGTGCAAGCACGCGCTGCCGGTGATGCGCCAACAGCGGTCGGGTTCGATCATCAACATCTCCTCCACCTCGTCGCTCTCCAAGCGCCCGACGCTCGCTTACAAGACCTCAAAGGGAGCAATCAACACGTTGACGCAGCACGTCGCAGCCGAGAATGCCGCCTTCGGCGTGCGAGCGAACGTCATCGTTCCCGGATTGATTGATACGCCGATGGCGATCGAGCGCCGGGCCGCCGAGACCGGGCGCAGCCGCGAGGAAATTCGCGCGGAACGCGATGCACTCGTTCCCATGGGCTTCATGGGTGAGGCATTGGACGTCGCCAACGCGGCAGTCTTCCTGGCCTCCGACGAAGCGAAATACATTACCGGCGTCCTGCTGCCCGTGGACGGCGGCCTCTTGCTCAAGCGGGGCTGATCTGGCCCTGCAATGGCAACGGCCAGCGGTCGGCCGATCCGGACGGATGGTCAGTTGACGCAATAACGGGGGGTATTGGATCCTCCACCGGCGCCGTTGCGGGCAAGGGCGTTGGTAAGAAAACGAGGTGCCTGAAGACGATGAGCAATCCTTTGATCACACTGGCCGAGGCGGCTGCGCACTGGAACAGCTGCCCCCTGTCCGAGGAGGTCGACTGGCAGACCCGGCGTACGATCCTTGACTGGTTCGGATCGATGTTGCCCGGCTGTCTCGATGGTCCAGGTCCGGCCCTCGCCAAGGTTCTGGCTTCCGGACGAGGAGAGGGGCGGGCGATCAGCTATGTCGACGGCTCGGTTGGGACATCAAGGCACGCTGCTCTCCTGAACGGCGTGACGAGCCATACAGCGGAATTCGACGACATCTTCCGTGACGGTGGCTATCATCCCGGCAGCCCGACGATCTCGGCGGCCCTTGCCGTCGCACAGGATGTCGGCGCGAGCGGCGAGGCATTCCGGCGCGCGGTGATCGGCGGCTACGAGGTTGGCTGCCGCGTCGCGATCGCGCTTCAGCCGAGCCATTACCGCGACTGGCACATCACCGCGACGGTCGGGACGATTGGGGCGGCGGTTTCCACCGCCATGCTCCTCGGCGGGACGGCTGACACGATCGCGCATGCCATCGCCATCTCCACGAGCTTCGCTGGGGGACACCAGGAAAACCTGCAAGGCCTTGGCAACACCAAGCCGCTCCATTGCGGACACGCGGCCGAAGCCGGTGTGCTCGCCGGCCTTGCGGCCTCTGCCGGAGTGACCGGATCGCTTGACAGCCTGCACGCGCCCCACGGCTATGCCGCTGCCTCGAGCGACACGACCGGCAACTGGCAGGCGGCTCTCGACGGGCTGGGCGAATGGACGCCGATCACCCGCATGACCTTCAAGAACCATGGCTGTTGCGGCCATATCTTTCCCACGCTGGACGGTGTCAGGACGCTGCAGTCACAGGTGAGCTTTCAGGCGGGCGACATCCATTCGATCACCGTGCACGGTTATGGACCGACCGCGGCCATCTGCAACCGCATGAAGGTCGAAACTGCGCGAGATGCACGGTTCTCCGTGCAGTACTGCGTGGGCGCATTGCTCGCCGTCGGCCGTGTGCGGATGGAGGCGTTCACGCCGGAGGCATTGGCCAGAGAAGATATCCGCGCCATCATGCCGAAGGTCGTGGTGGTCGAGGATGCCGAGATCGCTGCCGCCTATCCGAGCCGCCGCATGGCGCGGCTGCGGGTCGAACTGACGGACGGGCGGGTACTGGATCATTTCCAGCAGACGCGCAAGGGCGACCCCGACGATCCGCTGACCGACGAGGAACTGGTGGAGAAATACGACGAATTGGCTGCCGGGGCCCTCGGTGATCAGGATCGTGAGGGTCTGAAGCAGCAAGTGCTGTTCGGGACGGACCTGCCCCTGGCGCTGACGATCGCTCCCCGAACGGCCTGACATCAACAAGCAGAGAAATCAGCAAAGGCTCCTACCATGAATACGAACGCCGACGCGAAAATCCTCCCCGTCGCGACCTTCGTCACCACGGACGTGAAGAATGGGATTGCGACGATCAAGCTGAACCGGCCTGACGTCAGGAACGCCATCAACGACGAGATGCGTGCGGAGCTCATCGCCGCATTCGAATGGGCCGACAAGAGCCGCGAGGTGCGTGGCGTGATCCTGACGGGGGAAGGCAAGGGCTTCTGCTCGGGCGGCGATATCGGCGGCATGCGCGGGCGGCTTGAGGCACCCGCCGGGGAGGTGGCGTTCAACGGGTGGCTACGCCAGAAGCAGACCCACAAGGGCATCAGCGTCATTCGCAACATGACCAAGCCGGTGATCGCTGCCGTCAACGGCGCTGCCTTCGGCCTGGGGCTGGACATGGCGCTTGCCTGCGACTTCATCATCGCCGCCTCGGGGGCGAAGCTCTCCATGAGCTTCATCAAGCGTGGCCTGGTCTCCGATGGCGGTGGCATGTATTTCCTGCCCCGTCGCGTCGGTCTGGTGAAGGCGAAGGAGCTTATCCTGACGGGCCGCGTCGTCGAGGCCGAGGAAGCGCTTCAGATCGGAATGGTGGACCGCATCTCCAGCGCTGAAGAACTGTTGAACGATGCCCAGGCATGGGCAGAAGAACTCTGCCAGGGCGCACCGGCTGCGATCGCACTGACGAAGGCCATCCTGGACCAGTCGATGGAAAGCACCGCAGACGAGATATTCACGCTCGGACGGGAGGCGCAGGCGATCTGCTACACCACGTCGGAACACCGGGCGTCGGTGGAAGACTTCCTCAACAAGACGCGATAGGCACAGCGGCAACCGAGTTGGCGGCAAATTTGGATTGGCGGGCATTCCCGAATGCCTGCCGTCCCGCATCGCCCTGTGTTCCTCCACGGTCTCCGTCAGAGACATCGGAGGCTGGGCTCACGCCCGGGCTTTGTTCCCTGCAACCTCTTCCATGGCGACTACGCCGGGCGCATTGTTCGCCGGCGTCGATGCGGTCGGCTGGCGCCGCGTAGTGGAATGATCGGCAAAGAAGAAAGAAGAAGGAGCGCCTTCGACGAACCACGCCGGGATTTCGGGGGGAAGTGATGGTGCTGCTAGAGAGATTTGAACTCTCGGCCTCTCCCTTACCAAGGGAGTGCTCTACCCCTGAGCTATAGCAGCTTAGGCCCAATCTGAAGGGCGTCCGTGGTGGACGTCGTCGGGCGAGGGGCCTATTGCCATAGCTTCGGAGCGAGCGCAAGCCGCAAATTGCGGTTCGCCGCAGGATGGAGCTAAAAGGAGGCCGACGGGTTTTCCAGCAGGCATGTAGGAACGAGTGATGGCGGCAAAGGACGAAGATGCGACGCCTTCGGCAGTAGAGACGAAGAGCGGGCGCAAGCGGGAAGCGGAGATCAGGGAAGAGCAGCGGCAGGCACGCGCCGCCGCCAAGCTTCGCGAGAACCTGCTGCGCCGCAAGGCGCAGACGCGGGCGCGGCGCGCCGGGGCGGCCGACGAGGTGGACGGGCTGCCCGCCGCAAAAAAGGACGAATCAGGCTGACACATCCGCATCCGGCCTAGTCCAAACCATTTGAAGCCTACTTGCTTTTCCGCTAAGGACGCCATCTTTCGCGCTTGCACAAGAACAAAGGGCGGGCTTGCTCCCGTTGGACCTCATGGATCGCATCAGAATTCGCGGCGGCAACAAGCTCAACGGCGTCATCCCAATCTCCGGCGCCAAGAATGCGGCGCTTCCGCTGATGATTGCGTCGCTGCTGACCAGCGATACGCTGACGCTGGAGAACGTTCCGCATCTTGCCGACGTCGAGCAGCTTCTGCGAATCCTCGGCAATCACGGTGTCGACGTGATGGTCAACGGGCGGCGCGAAAGCCAGACGGAAAGCTATTCGCGGACGATCCAGTTCACCTGCAGGACGATCGTCGACACGACTGCTCCCTATGATCTCGTCTCCAAGATGCGTGCGAGCTTCTGGGTCATCGGACCGCTCCTGGCCCGCGCCGGTACGGCCCGCGTATCGCTGCCGGGGGGGTGCGCCATCGGCACGCGCCCGGTTGACCTTTTCCTCGAAGGCCTGCAGGCGCTTGGCGCACAGATTGAGATCGACGGCGGCTATGTCAATGCGACTGCCCCGGACGGTGGGCTCGTCGGTGGACACTACACCTTCCCCAAGGTCTCGGTCGGGGCCACCCATGTGCTGATGATGGCCGCAACGCTTGCGAACGGCACGACCGTGATCGACAATGCCGCCCGCGAGCCCGAGGTCGTCGATCTTGCCGACTGCCTCATCGCCATGGGAGCACGCATCTCCGGCGCGGGAAGCAGCACGATCACGGTCGAGGGCGTCACCTCGCTGCACGGCGCGCGCCACCGCGTGCTGCCGGACCGCATCGAGACGGGTACCTATGCGATGGCTGTCGCGATGACCGGTGGCGACGTGACGCTCGAGGGAACGCGCGCGGACCTGCTCGAGAACGCGCTTGATGCGCTGCGCATGTCCGGAGCCGAAATCACCGAGACCGAAAGCGGGCTCAGGGTGGTGCGCAACGGGAACGGCATCCAGCCGGTCGATGTCGTCACGGAACCCTTCCCCGGCTTCCCGACCGACCTGCAGGCACAGTTCATGGCGCTGATGACGCGCTCCTCCGGCGTTTCCCACATCACGGAGACCATCTTCGAGAACCGCTTCATGCATGTGCAGGAACTGGCGCGTCTCGGTGCGCGCATCTCGCTGTCCGGACAGATGGCGCGGATCGAGGGGGTGGATCGGCTGCGCGGAGCCCCGGTCATGGCGACGGATCTGAGGGCTTCCGTGTCGCTTGTCATCGCCGGGCTGGCGGCCGAGGGGGAGACCATGGTCAACCGTGTCTACCACCTCGACCGCGGCTTCGAGCGGCTGGAGGAAAAGCTCACCCGCTGCGGCGCCGAGGTCGAACGGGTCAGCGACTAAGGTCACGCTGGCGTTGCATGGCGTGCCGCGTCATCCTATCTCCAGCGCCGGATGACAACGCGCCGCGCGCGCCGTGGATTGGAATGGAATCATGGCCGACCTCAAGCTTCTCGCTCTCGATCAGGATGATCTCGGCATCATCTCCGCCCATATGCAGGATAGCGTCTTTCGCGTCGGCGAACTGAGCTATGACGCGCGCCACCGGCAATTCACCGCCGTGGTCAACCGCTTTGTCTGGGAAGAGGCCGACCGCGGGAGGAAGGGCTACGAACGGCGTCGTTCGGTCATCTCCTTCAAGCGTGTGGAGGCAGTCCGGTCGATGGGCATCAATCGACAGGACGCGGAAGGTGTTTACTGCCTGCTGGCCATCCGGTTCGAGCAGAAGGGCGAGGGGCCCGACGGAACGATCGAACTGACGCTTGCCGGCGGTGCCGCGATCAGCCTCGACGTCGAATGCATCGAGGTGCAGATGCTGGATACCGGCGGTGCCTGGGCAACCGAGCGCCTGCCGGCGCACCCGGCCGACTGAGTGACGCAGGCAGCACGGAATTTCAGGGGGACGTAAGACGTGGCAATCTGGCTGGATCAGCGATCCGAGGACTTCGAGGCGCGGTTTTCCGCCTTTCTCTCGACGAAGCGGGAGGTTTCCGATGATGTCAACGCCGTGGTGCGGGGCATCATCGATGACGTGCGCCTTCGTGGCGACGCCGCGCTCTTCGACTATTCGGCCCGCTTCGATGGGGTGGATCTCGCGACGGCCGGCCTTCGGGTCAGCGACGCGGACATCGATGCGGCGGTAGCCGCCACCGATCCGGAGGTGCTGGAAGCTTTGAAGCTTGCGGCCGAGCGGATCGAGAAGCACCATGCGCGGCAAATGCCGAAGGATGACATCTACGAGGATGCGCTCGGCGTCGGACTCGGGTCCCGCTGGACGGCGGTCGAGGCAGTCGGCCTCTACGTCCCGGGCGGTACAGCAAGCTATCCGAGTTCGGTCCTGATGAACGCGCTGCCGGCGAAGGTAGCGGGCGTGCCTCGGGTGGTCATGGTGGTCCCGGCCAGCGGTGGAGCGATCAATCCCACTGTCCTGGCGGCCGCCCGGATCGCCGGCGTGACGGAGATCTACCGGGTCGGCGGCGCGCAGGCGATTGCCGCTCTCGCCTACGGCACCGAAACGATCGCACCGGTCGCCAAGATCGTCGGTCCGGGCAATGCTTACGTCGCCGCGGCGAAGCGGCAGGTCTTCGGTCAGGTAGGGATCGACATGATTGCCGGTCCTTCCGAAGTGCTCATTATCGCAGATGGCGAGAACGACCCGGACTGGATCGCCGCGGATCTCCTGGCACAGGCGGAACACGACGAGGGTGCCCAGTCCATCCTGATCACGGACGACCGCGCCTTCGGGGAGGCGGTGGAGCAGGCGGTGGAGCGTCAACTGACCCGGTTGTCGCGGTCACGGACCGCAGCAAAAAGCTGGGCGGATTTCGGTGCGATCATCCTCGTCGGTGACATTTCGGCGGCCGTTCCGCTGGCGGACCGGATCGCTGCCGAACATCTGGAGCTCGCCGTGGCGGAGCCCGACGCGCTGATCAACCGCATCCGCAATGCGGGAGCGATCTTCGTCGGCCGGCATACACCGGAAGTGATCGGCGATTATGTCGGCGGATCGAACCATGTGTTGCCGACGGCACGCTCGGCCCGCTTTTCGTCAGGTCTCTCCGTCCTCGACTACGTCAAGCGCACCTCGATCCTTCGCCTCGGTCCCGACCAGCTGGCAGCGCTGGCGCCCGCGGCAATCACGCTCGCGAATTCCGAAGGGCTCGATGCCCATGCAAGGTCGGTCTCGATCCGGCTCAACCGCGGGGGTTGAGGATGGCGAAGGGCGATTTCCGGCTTTCCGATGTCGTCCTGGATGAGTCCATCGGGCGCTCCACGCCGGATGTCGAGCATGAGCGGGCTGTTGCCATCTTCGACCTGGTGGAGGAAAACACCTTCGAGCCTGTGGGACATTCTGGCGGCCCCTACCACCTGAAGCTCTCGCTGGTGGACTCCAAGCTGGTCTTCACCATCACGACCGAGGGTGGAGAGGACGTTGCCACCCACATTCTCTCGCTGACGCCCTTCCGGCGGATCATCAAGGATTACTTCATGATCTGCGAGAGCTACTATGAGGCGATCCGCTCCGCCACGCCTAGCCGGATCGAGTCGATCGACATGGGCCGCCGCGGTATCCACAACGAGGGATCGCAAACCCTGATGGATCGCCTGGACGGCAAGGTGCGGCTGGATTTTGATACTGCCAGACGGCTGTTCACGCTCGTCTGTGTCCTCTACTGGCGCGGATGACGTCCATGAGCGGCGCCCCTGACGCGGACGTCAAGAAGGAGAGGCCGGGCGCAATCCTTTTCATGTGCGGCTGGAATGCGATCCGGTCGCCAATGGCAGAGGCCATTGCAAAGCGGCTGCTGCCTTCCGATATCTATGTCCAGTCGGCTGGCGTGCGTTCAGGAGAGCCTGATCCTTTCGTGGATGTCGTGCTCGACGAGATCGGTCTTTCCATTCCGCGTCACCAGCCTCGGACCCTTGACGATCTCGAAGACGACTATTTTGACGTCATCATCACATTGACGCCCGAGGCCCATCATGCGGCGCTTGAACTGACGCGGTCGAATGCGGTTGAGGTCGTCTACTGGCCGACCATGGATCCAACCGCCGCGACCGGCTCTCGCGAGCAACGGCTCGACGCGTACCGTGGGGTGAGGGATCACCTTTGGAAGCGGATCGAGGAGCGCTTTTCCAGCCTGCAGAAGCGTCCGGCGGACAGGCGATGAGCGACGGAAGGGGAACGGAAATTATGCGAGTTCACAAAGCGAACATGATTGTGTAGTTTCCGCCAAAATTTGCGGGGCCGGCTGAAGCTGCGCCCATGAAATCAACAGACAGGAAGATAATCCATAGATGGCTAAAGAAGAAGTCCTTGAGTTTCCGGGCGTCGTGACCGAATTGCTGCCGAACGCGACGTTCCGTGTGAAGCTAGAAAACGAACACGAAATCATTGCCCATACCGCTGGCCGGATGCGCAAGAACCGTATCCGCGTTCTCGCCGGCGATAAGGTCCTCGTGGAAATGACTCCCTACGACCTGACCAAGGGCCGTATCACCTACCGCTTCAAGTAATATCAAGCGGCAGTTCGGCAGGCTCATGGCGTCAGAACAGAAACTCATCCTGGCCTCCGGCTCTCCGCGTCGCCTGGACCTGCTCAACCAGGCAGGGCTCCATCCTGCGCGCCTGATGCCGATGGACATCGACGAGACGCCGAAGAAGTCCGAACACCCCCGCTCGCTTGCCCGCCGCCTTTCCGGCGAGAAGGCGGAGGCCGCCTGGGCTGCGCTCAAGAGCGATCTCGCCTGGCGCCACAGCTACATCCTGTCGGCGGACACGGTCGTTGCGGTCGGGCGCCGGATCCTGGAGAAGACGGAGTATACGGACGAGGCATCCTCCGCGCTGCACCTTCTCTCCGGACGCGGCCACTCGGTCTATACCGGCATCTGTCTCGTCACGCCGGGCGGCCAGTTCCGGCAGAAGGTCGTACAGACGAAGGTACGGTTCAAGCGACTGTCGCCGCACGAGATCGACAACTACATCGCTTCGGGTCAGTGGCGCGGCAAGGCCGGCGCCTACGCGATCCAGGGCATCGCCGGCAGCTTCGTGCAGAAGATCGTAGGGTCCTACACCAATGTCGTCGGGCTGCCGCTCTATGAAACGCTGTCGCTGCTTTCGGGAGAAGGCTTCGACGTGCAGGCGGCCTGGCCGGAGGGCTGAGACCTATGGCACCATCGACAAAGCCCGGCGCCAAGGTGGAGCCGCTTCGCAAGGCAAGGCCGTGCCCGGAATGCGGTAAGCCATCGGCTCGTGAACACTATCCCTTCTGCTCCGATCGCTGCCGTACCCTCGATCTGTCGCGTTGGCTGAAGGGTTCCTACGCCATCCCGGTGGCCGAGGACCAGAGCAAGGCTGACCCCCTGGACGAGTAGTGTCCGCCGGTCTGTTCCACGCCGATTTCCCGGACGATGAGCGCAGGCGAAAAAAGTGTCCGCCGCCGCTGGACATGGCCGAACAAGATGTTATAACCCCGCTCGCTTCCGGGGCGCAGGCCCCGCCGGCCCAGTGCCGGAAGGCTTGAAGAAGCCTCGATGCCCGGATAGCTCAGTTGGTAGAGCAGCGGATTGAAAATCCGCGTGTCGGTGGTTCAAATCCGCCTCCGGGCACCATTTCCCTTCAGTCTCCCAAGCCAGAGCAGGCCATGGACCCCCAGAATGTCTTCGATCGTTCCGCCGTGGAAGTCGCCCGCGACCTCATCGGCGCCGAGCTGGCTTTCCGTGGTGTCGGTGGCATCGTCGTGGAGACTGAAGCCTATGAGCCCGACGATCCGGCCTCGCACAGTTTCCGAGGCCCGACGGATAGGAACCGTTCGATGTTCGGGCCTGCGGGACATGCCTATGTCTACCGTTCCTACGGCATCCACTGGTGTCTCAATGTCGTCTGCCGGCCCGGCAGCGCAGTGCTCATCCGTGCCCTGGAGCCGGTATGGGGTGTGGCGGAAATGCAGGAGCGCCGCGGGCAGACCGCACCTCGCCTCCTCTGTGCCGGTCCCGGGCGGGTGTGCCAGGCACTTGGCATCGGCCGCGAGCATGACGGGCTCAGTCTGGTCGAACCGCCCTTCCGGGTGTCGCTGCCGCGCGAGAGCTGCTCGGTAGCAACTGGAACGCGCATCGGGATAACCAAGGCTGCCGACCAGCCGTGGCGCTTTGGTCTGCGGGGCTCGCCACATCTCAGCCGCCGGTTCCCGCCGGAGGCCTAACAGGCGTGAGCCCATGCCTCATAGGGTAGGAGCCACACGTCGGAACCGTGGCTTCCGGCTGCAAATGGTTGCGATGTTGGGACAGTTCCAGCCACATCTTAACCTTCGGGCAAGGAATTAACCATACATATTAGAAACCACGGCAAATTGGGTTACCTGGAGTTTCCCGAGGCATGACGCCGCCCTGCCGTACCGGTCTCGACCCGGTATCATCCATGATCACAATCAGAACGACTGCGGTGACCGCATGGTCTGTGACGCCGGCGCGTGTGCCGGTGCATCGGCCCGCGATCTCTGCGGCGGACCTTGTGAAGCGACAGTTCGCACTCGGCCCTTCTTGGGTATCTATTGGTTTCGAGGATGCAGTTGGGGAACGAGACGCGATCCGATCAGGCGCGAAAGGGACAGGCGGGAAGCCTGGGGGAAAGGCTGGCATTCGCTGGCCTCGACGCCGCCCTGTGCGACCTGCTGCGCCGCCACCGGCCGCAGCTCGAGCCAGCGGTGAAAAGCGGCCTGCGCGATCTCATGCTGCGCTATCAGTCCTTCCCCGAGGCATCCCGTGCCTTCGCCAGCGAGCAGCAGATCGAGCGTCTGCATGATCTGCAATCCTCCCACTGGAGTGTCTTGACCGACGCGCGGTTCGACGCGCTCTATGCAGAACGCGTCAAGATACTGTCCGACAGCGAGAGCCGCATGGGACTTGATCCCAGGTGGCACATTGCCGGACATGCCGTCATGCTGGAGCATCTGTTGAAGGCAGCCATGGCGCAGGAAGGCCGCAAGTCGCGGCTCCCTTTCGGTCGGCGCGGCTCCGATGGTCTCGCAGACATCGTCACAGCGCTTGTCCGTTTAGTCATGGTCGACGTCGAAATCGCCGTTTCGCTCCGGTTCAACGAATTGCGCCAGAAGCACCATCGCGCCCTGGCCGAGCAACGGCAGGAAGACCAGGGCGAGGTGATCCAGCTTCTGTCCGAGGTTATCCATTCGCTCGCCGAACGTGACCTGACCGCCACGCTGCCGGAGGACGTGCCGGGGGCTTATGCAGAGATTACATCCGTGCTGGGTGGCGCCATCGAGACCATGCGCGCCTCGATCCACGGCGCCTGTGGGCGTAGCGACCAGGCTGGCACGGCGTCCGCCGCCCTTGCTGCGCGCGCACGTGCCGTGGCCGAGGAATCCGAAGGGCAGTCCGCCCGTGTCCGGGAAGCGGCGCATCAACTGGAGGAACTGGTCGGCCGTCTTCGCACGGGTGCCGCAGAAACCGGCGACGCGGCGCGGCTCGCAGCCATGACGAGGGGAACGGTAGAGGAAAGTGGTGAGGCTGTCGGACGTGCCATCACTGCCATGTCGGACATAGAGACGTCTGCAGAAAAAATCGGCCAGATCATCGGCGTCATCGACGAGATCGCATTCCAGACCAATCTCCTGGCGCTCAATGCAGGCATCGAAGCGGCACGGGCGGGAGAAAGCGGGCGGGGCTTTGCGGTCGTCGCACAGGAAGTGCGTGCCCTGGCGCAGCGCTCCGCCGATGCGGCCCGGGAGATCAAGTCACTGGTCAACACGACGAAGACCCAGGTGGATGCCGGGGTCGAGATGGTACACCGCACGCAGGATGCCATCGGTGGCATTGTCCGTCAGGTCACGGAAATAAACGACGCGATCGCCGGCATAGCCACCCGTTCCGACGAGCATGTCGGCGAACTCGGCAGCATCTCGGCAGGTCTCTCATCAGTAGGCAGGGAGATCAGCGCCACGGCTGGCAATGCCGGAATGGTTGGATCCGAGGCGGACGACCTGCACACGGTGATCCTCGAGCTCGGGCGTACCGTCCGCGAGTTTCGGGTCGAGCGGCAGGTCCGCTATCGCTCCGACCGTAAGAACACCACGCCGCTGGCACCCGCCCGCCTGCCGGTCGCTCTGATCGATGTCGGTGATCCACTGCAGCCTGCCGGCGACGAAATCGAATTTCCCAGAAGACAAGGAATGAACTGATGGCGAGCAAAAAGGCTGCCCAGGAAAATCTGAAACTGTCACCGGTCCTGGACCTGAACGAAGCGTCCGTCCTGCATGGCAAGCTGATGGAGCTTCGTGGCCGCGATCTGAAGATCGATGCGTCGCAAGTTGAACGGCTGGGGGTCCAATGTGTCCAGGTCATCGTCGCGGCTGCCCGCGCATGGCAGGCTGACAAGAAGGCCTTCGTTGTCGAGAAGGCATCCGACGTATTCGAAAAGACCCTGCAACTCATCGGCATCGATCCTCACCAGCTGACGGCCAAGGAGACCTGAAATCATGAAGAAGAAAGTGCTGACCGTGGATGATTCCCGGACCATCCGGAACATGCTGCTGGTAACCCTCAATAATGCCGGTTTCGAGACGGTCCAGGCCGAGGATGGCGTCGAGGGGCTGGAAGTCCTGGAAGATGCCAATCCGGACGTCATCGTCACCGACATCAACATGCCGCGCCTCGACGGCTTCGGCTTCATCGAAGGCGTCCGCCGCAACGAGAAATATCGTGCGGTCCCGATCCTCGTGCTGACCACCGAAAGCGATGCGGAGAAGAAGAACCGAGCCCGCCAGGCTGGTGCGACGGGCTGGATCGTTAAGCCGTTCGATCCCGCCAAGCTCATCGATGCAATCGAGCGCGTCACAGCCTGAAACAAACCGCCTGATCAGGATTTTCTCCGATGGATATGAACGAAATCAAAGAGATCTTCTTCCAGGAATGCGAGGAGCAACTCGCGGAACTGGAATCCGGGCTTCTGAAGCTCAACGATGGAGATCGCGATCCCGAGACGGTGAACGCCGTCTTCCGTGCCGTTCATTCCATCAAGGGCGGTGCTGGCGCCTTCGGCCTGGACGACCTTGTCGCCTTTGCCCATGTCTTCGAAACGACCCTCGACTGCGTACGTTCGAACCGTCTTGAGCCGACGCAGGATGTCCTGAAGGTCATGCTGAAATCGGCCGACGTCCTTGCCGACCTCACCAATGCCGCCCGCGATGGCGGTTATGTCGACGAGACGCGCAGCCGGGCGTTGGTCAAGGAGCTCGAGGCGCTGGCGAACGGTGAGGCCCCGGCGCCTGCCGCCAAGACGCCCGAACCGGCAACTGCTGCAGCTACCCCCGCGCCCGCGCCTACCGATGACAGCGGTTTCCAGCCGATCCCGTTCTCGTTCGATTCCTTCGACGACGGTGAAGCGGTGGACGACAGCCGGGCCTACGAGATTTCGTTCCGCCCGCGTCGGGAACTCTACACCAAGGGCAACGAGGCGGCGTTGCTGTTGCGGGATCTCTCCCGCATCGGCGAGATGAGCATCAATTGCGATGCCGACGGTCTTCCGGCGCTCGACAAGATGGATCCAGAAGAGGCCTATTTCGGCTGGACCATCCAGCTGAAGACGGAAAAGTCCGAAGATGACATTCGCACTGTCTTCGAATTTGCCGAATGGGATTGCGACCTGGAGATCAGGGAAGCCGCCGACGCGGCGCCCGAGGAAGAGGTTCCGATGATCCCCGTGCCCTTCGACCTTTCGGCATTGGACGAGACAGACACCGCAGCTGAGACGACATCGTCCGCCAATGCCGCAGTGGAAGCCGTAGCCGCAGCGGAGACCGCGAGTTCGGTGTCGAAGATGGCTGCCGCGGCCGCTCGGGTCGAGAAGAAGGAAGCATCCGCCACGGCCGCTTCCGCGGCCGCCGCGCAGAATGCGGCTGCCGCAGCCGCAGCAGGACAGACCATCCGCGTCGACCTCGACCGTGTCGATCGCCTGATCAACCTCGTGGGCGAGCTTGTCATCAATCAGGCCATGCTGTCGCAGAGCGTTATCGAGAACGACACGACGGGAACTTCCTCCATCAACATGGGCCTGGAGGAACTCCAGCAACTGACGCGCGAGATCCAGGATTCCGTCATGGCGATCCGCGCACAGCCGGTAAAGCCGGTCTTCCAGCGCATGTCGCGTATCGTCCGCGAAGTCGCGGACATGGTCGGAAAGTCGATCCGGCTCGTCACCGAAGGCGAGAATACCGAAGTCGACAAGACTGTCATCGACAAGCTTGCGGAGCCCCTGACCCACATGATCCGTAACGCCGTCGATCACGGCATTGAGACACCGGAGAAGCGCGAGGCGGCTGGCAAGGATCCGGAAGGCACGATCAAGCTGACGGCCAAGCACCGCTCGGGCCGCATCGTGATCGAGCTGGTCGACGATGGCGCCGGGATCAACCGCGAAAGGGTCAGGCAGAAGGCGATCGACAACGATCTGATCGCTGCAGACGCCAACCTGACGGACGAGGAGATCGACAATCTGATCTTCGCGCCGGGCTTCTCGACCGCCGACAAGATCTCGGACATTTCAGGCCGCGGCGTCGGCATGGACGTGGTGAAGCGCTCCATCCAGGCGCTTGGTGGACGAATCTCGATCTCGTCGCGCCCAGGCCACGGCTCCACCTTCACGATGAGCCTGCCGCTGACGCTTGCCGTTCTCGACGGCATGGTGGTGACGGTTGCAGGGCAGACGCTGGTGGTGCCGCTGACGGCTATCGTCGAGACGCTGCAGCCGGAGGCCTCCTCCATCCATTCCTTCGGGGCAAACCAGCGGCTCATCTCGATCCGCGACTCCTTCTGCCCGTTGGTGGATGTAGGCCGGATCCTGAACTTCCGGGCAACACAGGCAAATCCCGTCGAGGGAGTCGCCCTGCTGGTGGAATCTGAAGGTGGCGGGCAGCGTGCCCTCATGGTCGATGCCATCCAGGGCCAGCGCCAGGTTGTCATCAAGTCGCTGGAAGCCAACTATACCCACGTTCCCGGAATTGCGGCCGCTACCATCCTCGGTGATGGCCGCGTCGCCCTCATTCTCGATGTCGATGCCGTTGTGGCGGCATCGCGCGGGCAGTCCCTCAAACCGGAAATATCACTAGCAGCCACGGGTTAAGTGTATGTCGTACGCCGTGAAAAACAGCCATCAAGCCAGCCGCGAGCTGATCGCCTTCCGCATCGGCGACCAGGAGTTCTGCGTCAACATCATGTCGGTCCGAGAGATCCGGGGCTGGACCCCGGCCACTCCGCTGCCGCATGCGCCCCCCTACGTGATGGGCGTGATCAACCTTCGTGGCGCCGTGCTTCCGATCATCGATCTATCCGCAAGGCTCGGGATGAAGGACGCGGAACCGACTGCGCGCCACGTGATCATCGTGGCGCAGGTGAGGTCGCGCGTGGTCGGTCTTCTGGTGGAGGCTGTTTCCGATATCCTTACGATTACCGAGGATAATATCCAGCCGGTACCGGAAGTCTCTTCCGACCTCGAGAAACAATATGCGCGGGGGATCCTGTCCATCGACAAGCGGATGATCTGCATGATCGAGTTGGATGCGCTCTTCCTGCACAAGGAAAGCGAAGCTGCATGATGCCCATGGGCGCAGTCGATACCCGGCAATCGCCGGACGAGGTCATGGCAAGCGGGGAATACCCGCTGACCCGCCGCGATCTGTCCGAAATTGCGGCGATGATCTATTCCGATGCCGGGATCTATCTGAATGATTCCAAGGCGTCGCTAGTCTATTCCCGGCTGTCCAAGCACATCCGTTCGCTGGGGCTGAAGGGTTTCCGGGAGTATTGCGCCCTCGTCGCTTCGCCGGAGGGTGCGGCCGCACGGCGTGAGATGCTGTCGCATCTCACCACCAACTTCACCCGCTTCTTCCGTGAGAACCATCACTTCGAGCATCTCCGGGACGAAGTGCTGCCCGGATTGATCGCGCGGGCCAAGTCGGGCGGGCGCGTGCGCATATGGTCGGCAGCCTGTTCTGACGGGCAGGAGCCCTATTCGATCGCCCTGACCGTCCTGTCGGCACTGCCCAATGCCGCGGATTATGATTTCAAGATCCTCGCGACCGATATCGATCCGAAGATTCTCGCCCAGGCCCGGGCAGGGATCTACGACGAGAACGCCCTGGAAACGGTGTCGCCTCAGATCCGCAAGCAGTATTTCAAGGAGCTCGACGTCGGTGGGCGACGGAAGTTCCAGGTCGATGATCGCCTCAAGAAGCTCATCACCTTCAACGAACTCAACCTGATGGCCCAGTGGCCGTTCAAGGGCCAGTTCGACGTAATCTTCTGCCGCAACGTCGTCATCTACTTCGACGAGCCGACACAGATGAAGATCTGGTCACGGTTTGCAGCACTGCTGCCCGTCGGTGGTCATCTCTACATCGGACATTCCGAGCGCGTCTCGGGAGATGCGAAGAACCAGTTCGACAACATCGGCATCACCACCTACCGCTATACGGGCTCTGGCGCGGGGAGGCGGGCATGAGTTCACCGGCACGGGTTCTGGTCGTAGATGACTCTCCCACCATGCGTGGCCTGATCACGGCCGTCCTGAATTCCGACCCCGAGGTCAGCGTCGTCGGCCAGGCGAGCGATGCTCTCGAAGCCCGGGCAGCGATCAAGGAGCTCAACCCCGACGTCGTGACCCTGGATATCGAGATGCCGAACATGAACGGCCTCGAATTCCTGGACAAGATCATGCGGCTTCGGCCCATGCCGGTGATCATGGTGTCCACGATGACCCACCAAGGGGCCAATGCGACATTGGCGGCCCTGGAGATCGGCGCTTTCGACTGTGTCGGCAAGCCATCTCCCGGCGACG
The DNA here is from genome assembly GCF_044142885.1 of Pseudorhizobium flavum. Taxonomy (NCBI): domain Bacteria; kingdom Pseudomonadati; phylum Pseudomonadota; class Alphaproteobacteria; order Hyphomicrobiales; family Rhizobiaceae; genus Pseudorhizobium; species Pseudorhizobium flavum. Next base: position 420,953 of record NZ_JBIOKZ010000001.1, on the reverse strand, counting down.
CCCGTCCCTTCCTGGATCTGGCTGAGAAGGTGAAGGCGGCAGCGCGTTCGGGTCTGCGACGCAAGGCCTTCCCGCCGGCACCCGCCATTACGCCGTCTGCTGAATACCGGGTCGGCCGCAAGGTCGTCGCCATCGGGTCGTCTACGGGCGGGGTCGAGGCGCTCATTACCGTGCTGCAGAACTTCCCGAAGAACTGTCCGCCGACAGTAATTACTCAGCACATGCCGTCGACCTTCACCAAGAGCTTTGCCGAGCGCCTCAATCGCCTTTGCGCACCGGTCGTCGAGGAAGCGACCGATGGTGCCCGGCTGCAGATCGGAAAGATATACGTGGCGCCTGGCGGTGACCGGCATCTGGAGGTCGTCAATCCATCAGCCCCGTCGTGCCGCCTGGTTGAGCGCGAGCCGGTCAACGGTCACCGTCCGTCTGTGGACGTCCTATTCGACTCCGTTGCGACCCTGGCCGGGCGCAACGCGGTGGGCGTCATCCTGACCGGAATGGGCCGTGATGGTGCTTCCGGGCTGTTGACGATGCGGCGGGCCGGCGCCCGCACCATCGGCCAGAACGAAAAGACCTGCGTTGTCTATGGAATGCCCCGCGTTGCCCACGAGATTGGCGCTGTCGAACAGCAATTGCCGCTCGGCGCGATCGGCGAGGAAATACTGAAACTAACTGCTGCCCGAAAAGAAGGTGTCGAATAAATGTCGCTCGCAGAAAAGATCAAAGTTCTGATCGTCGATGATCAGGTAACCAGCCGCCTGCTGCTCAGCGATGCTCTGACACAGCTGGGCTTCAAGCAGATCACCGCCGCCGGTGACGGCGAGCAGGGCATGAAGATCATGTACGAGCAGCCGCACCACCTGGTGATCTCGGACTTCAACATGCCGAAGATGGACGGACTTGGTCTGCTGGAAGCGGTTCGCAAGAACCCCAACACCAAGAAGGCGGCCTTCATCATTCTCACCGCTCAGGGCGACAGGGCCCTGGTCCAGAAGGCTGCGCAACTTGGCGCGAACAACGTTCTGGCCAAGCCATTCACCATCGAGAAGATGAAGGCGGCTATCGAAGCCGTATTCGGAGCGCTCAAATGAATGAGACTGCCGCCGCAAAGCGGGTCCACATTATTCAGGGAGAGTACAAGGTCGTCGATGACCCGGACGTGGTCCTTTCGACGATCCTTGGTTCCTGCGTGGCCGCTTGTCTGCGGGATCCGGTCGCAGGCGTCGGCGGCATGAATCACTTCCTGCTCCCGGGGTCCGGCGGCGCGGCGTCCTCGGGTGGCGATGCGACCCGCTACGGCGTTCACCTGATGGAGCTGCTGATCAACGGCCTCCTGAAAAGGGGCGCGCGGCGCGACCGGCTCGAAGCGAAGATTTTCGGCGGCGCCAAGACGATTGCCAGCTTTTCCAACGTCGGCGAGCAGAACGCCGCTTTCGCCACCCAATTCCTGAAGGACGAGGGTATCCCCATCGTCAGTTCTTCGACGGGTGGAGAGCATGGGCGCAAGCTCGAATACTGGCCGGTGAGCGGAAGGGCCCGCCAGTATCCGCTGACTGGAGCTGAGACGCAAAAGACCGTTGCTCTCGAGCAGCAGCGTCCCGTCCGGACGCCGAAGCCGGTCGAAAGCTCCATCGAATTCTTTTAGGAAGGCCCGCAGGGGCGCGAGGAAAGCCATGAAAGACATCTCGAAGCCGCAAGACGCTTCCCTCGAGCAGTCTCTGCCGGAGGTCCTGATGCGGCTCGTATCGGAGCTGCATGACGTGGCGTACCTGATAGAGCGTGTCGAACCGCAGCTGCTGGAGCTCGGCGACGCGAACCTGATGCAGCATCCCGACAGCATCAAGGTGCTGCAGGGGATCGACCTGGCGGTGCAGAAGACGCGCGGACTGGCCGAATTCATCGACACGATTACCGCGACCATACCTGAGGACTGGATGGTCGACGTGTCGACTGCCCTCAGCCTCGTCAAGCTGGCGGATATGCACCGCGCCCTTGCTACCGGCGTTCGCCATGGTCACAGCCAGCCGCTCAGCAAGGCTGCTGGAGACTTCGACTTCTTCTGATTCTTTGATCGTCGGCGCGCCAAAACCACGGCTCGGCAGTTCGCCCAGATCGCATTCCCGAAACGCTCGCACAAGCTTCGTTGCCTAGGGTGGCCCTGGGCATAGGCCTGATCCGTATTTGCGATGTGGGAACAGAATGAATCTGTTGGCTCAATTCAATCAAGTTTTCGATAATCTGGCCAAGCTAGGCCAGACCAAGCTTATTGCGCTGGCAGGGGTAGGCGTCGTTTCTCTTGCGCTCGTCCTGGGCGCCGCGCTTTATGTCAACAAGCCTGCTTATGAAACCCTCTACGTTGGGCTTGAGACCACGGACCTCAACCAGGTCAGCATCGCCCTTGCGGAGGCCAGTATCGACTTTGCCGTCGGAGCCGACGGAGCAACCATCCAGGTCCCGGTTGGCATGACAGGCAAGGCCCGCCTGCTCCTCGCTGAACGCGGGCTGCCCAACAGCGCCAATGCGGGCTACGAGCTTTTCGACAATGTCGGCTCCCTCGGACTGACCTCCTTCATGCAGGAAGTCACCCGTGTGCGGGCCCTTGAGGGTGAGATCGGCCGCTCTATCCAGCAAATCAGCGGCGTCGCCGCCGCAAGAGTTCACATTGTGATGCCCGACGTCGGCAACTTCCGGCGAGGCGAGCAAAAGCCGACGGCGTCGGTAATGATTCGCGCCAGCACCAGCACCGGCCGCAAGGCCGCGGCATCCATTCGGCATCTGGTCGCGTCAGCCGTTCCGGGCCTCGAAGTCGACGACGTCACCATTCTTGATTCCACGGGTCAGCTCCTCGCCGCCGGCGACGAGTATGGAAACAGCGAGCTCAACCGCTCCCTCAACATCGTGCAGTCGGTGCAGCAGGAACTGGAAACCAACATCGACAAGGCGTTGGCACCATTCCTCGGAATGGACAACTTCCGCTCCAGCGTGACCGCGAACCTCAACACGGACAGCCAGCAGATCCAGGAAACGATCTTCGATCCGGAATCGCGTGTCGAGCGTTCGGTCCGCATCACCAAGGAAGAGCAGCGTTCGCAACAGAACCAGAACGATTCTGCAGCGACCGTCGAACAGAATATTCCCCAGGCTGCTCCTGAGGCAGGCGGTGCCACAGGTCCGCAATCCTCCGACCAGTCGGACAAGAAGGAAGAACAGACGAACTACGAGATCAACAGCAGGACTGTTGCGACCGTCCGCAACAGCTATCAGATCGAGAAGCTGTCGGTCGCCGTGGTCGTCAATCGGGGCCGCATCGCCCAGATGGTCGGCGAACCCGTCGATCAGGCGAAGATCGATGCCTATCTGGCCGAGATGCAGAAGATCGTGACGTCCGCTGCCGGCCTCAACCAGGAGCGGGGCGATGTCGTGACGCTCACCGCCATGGACTTCCTGGAGTCGCAGCTTCTCGAAGAAGCAGCATCGGGACCGGGCGTGACCGAGGTTCTCAGCCGTAATCTCGGAGGCATCATCAACTCGCTCGCCTTCGTCGTGGTCGCCTTCCTGGTTGTCTGGCTCGGCCTGCGCCCGCTGGTCCGCACGGTCGGTGCAACGACAGCCTCCACGGAACTGTCCACCGACAGCGCCGGCCTCGAACTGCCGGACTTCTCGCCGGCGGCCGGCGGCAGCTCTTTGATGGAGGGCTTCGGCTCCGACTTCGGCTTCGACAGCACCGACGATCTGCTCGGCATGGGCGACGACGAGGGTGGCTTCAATCGCCGTGTCAAGGAAGGCCCGGAGAAGCGGCTTTCCCGCATGGTGGAGATCAGCGAGGAGCGGGCCGCGAAGATCCTCCGCAAATGGGCAGTCGATCAGGCGGCCTGACCGGAGCTCACGGAAATGTTACCAGAAAAGGTCGACCGCAGGGTCGGCCTTTTCTGTTTACATACCCGTAGCTTGTCTGGATGCATCGATCGTTCGTTGATCCGTGACGTCCTCCTGCTCCTGGAGATGAGATCGAAGCGATGGAAATTTCCGGCGGCTTTCCTAGAATGGTTACGAATCGACGATCAGATGGAGGCGAGTCGCTGAACAGATGGATCTGGAACGCATTTTTGGCCTCTCCAGACGTGCTTGTTAAGGGTTAGCAAGGCGGATGGATTCAAGGGGAGTGAGGGCAGTAAGAGACACCATGGGGATTGAGGATGATACATCCTCGACGCCTTCGTCTCGGGAACGTGTTGTCCGCAAGCTCTCGCTCACTGCCGGTGCGCGTGACGTTCCGTCGTCGATGCATCTTCTGGCCGAGTATGTGGGCGCCTCCCATTTCCTCCTCGCCCGCTGCGACCTCATCCAGCAACAGGGTCTCGAATACATCATCTCTTCCGACTGGCCCTTTGATCTGGTCCGCCGCGTCGCACCCGAGATTGCCAGCAACTACGCAAGATCGACGGAACTGGAAAAGTGTCTCTCGCTCTTCGCCCCAACCTTTTCTCTCGTCCCCGATGACACACCTGTTCCGGACAACATCAGCCGGCAGTATTGCTCCCTCAGTCTGTGCGTCGGGCGGACGCGCTATATGCTGCTCCTGTTGTTCTCGGAGGGGCTGATCCTGTCGCAGGAGCGATTGCGGGAAGTGGGGCTTCTGGCGGCCTACGCAGTCAGTTCTTCCGATCGACGAGAGGTCCGCACGGAGCGGGATTTCGAGCTTACGGAACGTGAGCTGGAGTGCCTGTTTTGGATTGCGGAAGGAAAGACAAGCGATGAGATTGCTACCATTCTCGGCATCTCTCGTAACACCATCAACAATTACATAACGAGCGTAATGCGGAAGACGGGAACCAAAACCCGCTCGGAGGCCATAGCCTACGCAGTGCGCCACAACCTGGTCTAGGGAAGCATGGCATGAATGGGATGAACGCATAGCATGGCGATCGACGCCTCAACGGCGGCGCATTTCCTCCGCGCTCAACGGCCTACCAGCCGCGCCGATATATTTCCAAGACTGGCGGCGATGCAGAAGCATCTGCGGGCCCGCAATTTCGTGATGTTCCGGATCGCGGGTGGCGGTCTTCCGGGCAAGCGCAAGCTGATCTCGGAAATGGACAACTGGGGAGAGGAGCACTCCCGCCATCTCGCCATGATGGTGGAAACCTACGGCGACGCGATGTTGGACCACGTGGAGACATCGCTCCTGCCGTTGGCCTGGACCGGCTCTGATCACATGAGTTTCGTACAGGCTTCAGAGTTCACGCCTCTCATCCGTGAACTGCCATCGGACGTTCTGCCTTTCTCCGGATTGGCGTTCCCAATTCGGCTTGGTGCGACGGGGAACGGCTATCTCGTCTTCACCGCTGCCTCCCTCAACCTCTCCAGCGACGCAATCGTCGAACACCACGTGCTCGGCTGCCAGATCATGATGGACCTGCTTGCGCTGGACGAGCGGCGGACGGTGACCGCCGAGACACTCAGCGAACGGGAGGTTGCCTGCCTGCAACTGGCGGGCGACGGACGCATCAGCGAGGAAATCGCCGAAAATCTCGGTCTCTCCGTCCATACGGTCAACGCCTATCTCGGTTCGGCGACCATGAAGCTCGATGCCGTGAACCGGATACAGGCCATAGCCAAGGCGATCCGCCTCGGCCATATCCATTGAGGGAGAGGAGGCGGATCCCGCCTAGCTGGCCAGAGCCATGGGCGGCGTCGTCTTGACGAACCGCGCCTCCTGGAGACTGCGCTCGAGGAACTCTGTATTTGCCTCCGGGTTCTCCAGCGGCGTCTGGAAGGCGATGTGGTCGATCTCAATTCCCGCCTGCGTGTCGGCGAGCGTCAGGCGGGCATAAACGGAGACGCCCTTCGGCTTGATTTCGAGATCCAGAACGACCTGCGGCGGCCCGCTCCACTCCAGCGAATACTCTCCACCTGCGCCGAAGTTGATCGTGCCGGGATGGAAGTATAGTTCCGCTGCCGACGAAACCAGGTCAGCGAGATTGCCATAGGACTCCAGCCGTATCAGGGAAATCAGATCACCGGCGTCCAGTAAGCGGAGCTCTGTAGCCACGGGACTGATAGCACTGGCGAGTATCTTTTCTCTTTCTGCAGCGTGGTCGCATTTTTTCATGACGCTCAATGTGTCCGTTGATTCGGCTAACGGGCCGCGTAAACCCGATGCACCAGTTCCGCCACCGCCTTGTAGAAGGCTGGCGGAATGACGCTATCAACCGAGACTTGCGCAAACATGGAGCGGGCAAGTGGCGGATCTTCGAAGACGGGGATGCCGTTCGCCTCCGCGATCTCGCGGATCCTGAGGGCGATGAGATCCTGACCCTTGGCGACGACCACCGGCGCGTCGTTCTCCTCGCGTACATAGCGAAGGGCCACTGCAAAGTGGGTGGGGTTGGCGATCACTAGCGTGGCGCGGGGCACGCTGTCGATCATGCGGCGTCGGGCGCGATCTCGGGCGATCGACCGCTGCCTCGACTTCACCAGCGGGTCGCCCTGGGCCTGCTTGTACTCGTCCTTCACCTCCTGCTTCGTCATCTTGAGCTGGGTGAACCAGTGATGACGCGACCAAGCCACGTCGACTGCGGCGAGGAAGGCGGTGGCCAGGAGGATGATGACCACCATCTTGCGGGCTATTCCGTCAAGCTTGACCAGAATGACCTGCGGGTCCGAGAACATCGCATCGAGCGCTGAGAAGAACTCGCCGCGCATGACGAAGTACATGATGGTCGAGACGATGAGGATCTTGAAGAAGGACTTGCCGAACTCGACCATGCCCGCCACGCTGTAGATACGCTCGAAACCCTTCTTAGGTGAGATTCGCGACACCTGCGGACGGATACGCTCCAACACCATGGATGGCATGTTCTGCGCAAGCGACGATCCCACGCCGAACAGGATGAAGAGCAGCATGACGGGGATGAGGAATCCCGCGACGGCCCAGGCAAGATGGACGCCGAGCGATATGACGTCCGGCCTGTTCTCCAGTTGCCATTGATCGGGCTGCGAGAAGACGTCCTTCAGGGTCTCTGCGAGGTTGGCCATGCCGGAGGGCATGAAGAAGACAAGGAAGATGTAGAAGGCGAGTGCCGATGCGAAGACGGGGACTTCTCGCGCAAAAGGCACGTTGCCTTTGGCGGCCGCGTCGGAGATTTTCTTGGCGGTAGGGTCTTCTGTTTTGCTGTCTTTATCTTCTGACAAGACGTCCGTCCCCGCCGAATCGATCAGGCCTGCAGCCGCAGGCTAGCGCATGCGGGCGCTAGCCGGTAATCGAGTCAACAAAAAGACTGTGGGCAGCACATGCGAGAAATCCCAGTCGCGGCCTCAGGCTGCCTGCACGTCGCCGCCTTCTTCCGGCTCCTTGAGCAGGATCTGCCCGGCGGTTGCGAGCCGGATCGCTTCCTGCGCCACGGCACGCCGCGCGATTGCCACCTCGCGCGGGTTCAGTGCCGCAGCCGGGACGGCGAGATCCGATTCGATCATGCGGCGCTGACGTGGGCTGATCGCCGAAAGCACGCACTCCTTGATTTCGGAGCTCGCACCGCGAAGCGCCATCGTCAGGATATCCGCTGCAACGTCGTTCAGCAGCATGACACGGCTGCGCTGCGGCATGTAGAGGAGGTCCTCGAAGAGGAAGATCTTCGGGCGAACCTTGTTGACGGCTTCCTTGCTGATCGTCTCGAGAGACGTAAGCAACGTGTCGACCTGCGGCTTGTCGAGCTCGTTCATCAGTTCTGCGACCTTCGCCGAACCCTGCGAATTGCGCTCGGCGTCGATAGCCGCAATCAGGTCCACGACCCGCTTTTCGATGATCTGTGCTGCCTTCGCGCTCACGTCCTTCATGTTTACCGTACGGTTCATGATGTCGGCGCGACGGCTCTCGGGCAGTTGCAGCAGGACCTTTGCACCGAAGGAGGACGGCAGCATCGACAGGATGTAGGCCATCGTCTGGGGATGCTCGCGCGACAGGAACTTGGCAACGAAGGCCGGATCGGCATCCTGCAGACGGTCCCAGATCGACGATTCGTAAGCCTGGAAGGCAGTGCGGCGGCCGAGAAGGCCGTCGACTTCCTCAGGCGTAAGCCCCTCTTCGAGGATCGCCTCGATGGCGGCGGCGTTGTCCATGAGACCCGTTCCTTCAGTAAACAGGTCTTCGAATTCGTTGACGAGCAGCAACAGCTCGTCAGGCGGAATTGAGCGCAAGCGCTGGGCAGAGGCGATGATGGTCTGGAGTTCCGCCTGGGTGAAGTACTTCAAAAGCTTGCCGGCTACGCTCTTGCCCATGGCAAGAAGCACAGCGGCGGCCTTTTCGGCCTGGGACAACGGTTTCTCGGCTACAGCGCCACCGAAATCGTCAAAGTCCATCATGGTCTTACCTCTCTGTCCCTACACCGGGATCAGGCTCTTTTCGTACTGAGTACTTCAGTTACCTTCACGCCAAAGCGCGTGTCGTCATTGTCGAGCACGGTGATCTCACCTTTGCCGATTCGCCGACCGTTGACCATTATCTCAACGGGCTCGCCGATCTTCTTGTCCAGCGCGATCGTTGCACCTTCTTCGAGGTTCATCAGCCCGGAAACCTGCATACGGCTTGAACCGAGAACAATTTCGACGTCGATCGGAATGTCCATGATGAGGTCGAGATTGGCGGCGAGCGCGCTACCAGGCTCCTGGACGCCACCGGAAAAGGACGGTTCGTCCATGCTTGCGCCGCCGAAACCGGAGCCCCCGAGGTCGGAACCACCGAAGTCGGTGTTTCCGAAGTCGCTGCCCCCGAAATCCCCGCCACCAAACTCCGCGAGACCAGCGGCAGAGCTGTCTGCACCGGCAAGATCAGAGCCGAACTCTGCACCGAAATCACTGGATCCTGCGGGTGAAAGGTCACCGCCGACATTCCCGAAGTCGGCATCGAAACCTGGTACGCCATCACTATCGGCCTTGAGCACGCCACGCAGGTCATCGATCGCCTGATCGAGTTCGCCGCTCGCGACGCCGGGCATCGCGATGTCCTCTTCGGTCACTGGTGTCTTCTTCGTAGCCATGTGCTCATTATTCCCGTTGAAACTTGCGTCAACCTGCCGTGCGGGTGATGGCCTGCCCGGCTCTATCCCATCAGATGGTCAAGGATCTCGTCGTCGGTGCTGATGTTGTCTTTCACGCGGACCGTATACCGCTCGCCGGACCGGCCGAGTTCGCAGGCATACATGTCCATGCCGTTGGCACGCACCTGAACCGTCACGTCTTTCTTGTCCTGGAAGGCAATGACGTCGCCAGCGGCAAGGCGAGATATGGTTCCGAGGGTCAGTGTCTGGAGGCGAACGCGCGCTTCCAGCGTCACGTGGGAGCGTCGAACCTGCTCGGTGATTCGCTCATGCCACTCTTCCTTCGTCTTCGATGACTGACCCTTCGCCTTCGGCATCACGACCTTGGTCTTCAGGAAAGCGCGCTGCGGAATGACGAGAGCGAGCTCGGACGTGACCTTGCCGATCTCTATGGCCAGTCGGATGGCGACGCCGAATTCGGCCGGAATCGCCTCGTCCGGTTGCGGACGGTCCTCGAAGTTGTGGCTGCGCTCCAGTATTGCCTCGAAGCCGCCCTGGGCGTTCACGCCCGAGCGTAGGACCTCACCCATCTTGCCGAGGACCATCTGCGCGAGATCGAGTTCGATCTCCGACAGAGGCCGTTCGAAGGGCTGCTCGATGGTTTCCGGCAGGGCGCCCAGCATGCGTTCCATCAATGCGATGATGAAGCTGTTGCCGCAGGCGAGAACAAAGTTCGGCGACCAGTTGCGGAGCGAGCCGTCGGCAAGCGTTAACGTGTCCCCGAGATCCGTGACCAGATCCGTCATCAGGCCGGAAGAGCAGCCGGTATAGGTCACATCAATCGAGATGCCGGTCTCGCTGTTGAAGACATCCGGCAGGAAGTCGGCATAGAGCCGACCGAAATCAGCGCTGATCTTCTCGATCGTCTTCCGGTCCCCAAGCCCCCCCGTCAGTCTCGCGAGAAGGGCGAAGTCGATTGGAGCCGGGGAGAATTCCCTTGCCTCGGTCGTCGTCATCATGCCGCCTTGTTTTCACCGCCCGGATTCATCATTTCCTGCTCGACCGCATCGATCGAGGGGCGCTCGTAGTTGGAGATTGTCTTGCGTCCGTATTCCAGCGCCACCTGTGGGACAGAGCCGTTCATGTAGGCGAGAAGCGTCTGCTTCACGATGATGAAGAGGCGATGCTGTTTGGTGCGCACGATCTTGACCTGCGACGCCAGCGGCGTGCAGACGGAATAGGAGAGGACGATGCCGAGCATCGTGCCGACGAGTGCGGCGCCGATCAGGCCGCCGAGAACTTCGGGCGACTCGTTGATCTTTCCGAGCGCCTTGATGACCCCGAGAACTGCCGCAACGATGCCGATGGCCGGGAAACTGTCGCCCATCTGCGAGATGGCGTTGTAAGGCTTCATCTTGTCGTGGAGAAGCGTCTCTAGTTCTTCATCCATGAGCGCCTCGATTTCGTGCGAGCGCGCATTGCCGATGATGATCAGCCGGACGTAGTCGCAGATGAACGAGGTCAGTTCCTTGTTCTTCAGAAGATTGGGGGCGGTCTGGAAGATCGGCGATTCTTCGGGATTGTCGATATGCGCTTCGATCTCGTTACGCGACTTCGTGCGCAGGTCACGCATCAGCGAGTAGAGGACCCCGAGAACATCAAGGTAGTTGCGCTCCTTCGGCACGGCGTTCTTGAACACCTCGCCGAGCGCCTTGCCCGAGTCCTTTACCACCTTCATCGGGTTCGCGACGATGAAGCCGCCGAGGCCGGCACCGCCGATGATCACCAGTTCGAATGGCTGAATGAGAACGTCGATATGCCCCCCCATGGCCATGTAGCCACCCAGGATGCAGCCGAACGTGATCACCATTCCGATTAGAATATTCATCCGGGTACCCACACAGAAGTTGAGACTTTCACGGTGGAGATACGGCCTCTGGCTTGCGTGAGGCTGGTTCAGTCAGAGAAACCGGTCTGGAGCTCCGGGGGTGAGGTACAGCCTCGCACAAGTCTTCCATCCTAGTGCTTGCCATCAGAATCGGGCGCATTGTCCGAAAGGGCCGTTTCACCAGCGCCTGGGGGATCCGAGATGATCACGACTTATACCAGCTACGCAATGATCAGCAGGGACTTGCCGAGCTCCCTGGCGCGCGTGGCCGAGAAACCGGATGTGGCGCGCGAGACCGAATACTACCTGGCCAACATCGGCAAGATAAAAACTGTCGATGATTTCATGGCTGACAGCCGCATCTACAACTACGCCCTCAAGGCCCATGGCCTGGAGGACATGGCCTATGCCAAGGCCTTCATCCGGAAGGTACTGACCGAAGGCGTGGCAGACAGCGAGGCATTCGCGCGCAAGCTCGCCGACAGCCGTTACGCGGCGCTTGCAGAGACCTTCAACTTCGAGGCGCACGGCACCGCGGCTACCGCTTTCGACAAGGCGCAGAAGGGCGTGGTAGAGCGATACCAGCGCCAGACGCTGGAGGAGGAGGCGGGAGCGGACAATCCCGGCGTGCGGCTGGCGCTCTACTTCGAACGTATGGCCCCTTCCATAAAGTCCGGCATGGAAATCCTGGCCGATGATGCACTCGTCGAGGTGATCCGGACCGTCCTTCAGTTGCCCGACGAGATCGCTGCGATGGATGTCGACCGCCAGGCCGAATTCATCGAGGACTCCATCGACATTGCCGACTTCCAGGACCCCGCAAAGGTATCGAAGCTGCTGGAGCGGTTCGCGGCCCTGTGGGAGATGGAAAATTCGAGCGATCCCGTCTCCATCGTTTCGCTCTTCGCCCCATCCACTCAGGGCATCTCCACTGACCTTCTCATCTCGATCAATTCACTGAAACTCGGAGGCAAATGATATGCAGTCCGGACTATACGTCGGAATTTCCTCGCAGATCGCGCTCGAGCGCCGTCTGAACACGATCGCCGACAATATGGCCAACATGAACACTGTCGGCTTCCGCGCGACCGAGGTGAAATTCGACGAGGTCTTGAGCAGCACCCGTAACGAACTGAATGCCAAGGTGGCATTCGTCACCCAGGGCAACGATTATCTGTCCACGCGCCTGGGCCAGATGCAACAGACAGGCAATGCCCTCGACTTTTCCATCAAGGGTGATGCTTGGTTCACGATCGATACGCCCGCAGGGCAGGTGCTGACCAGGGACGGCCGCTTCACGATGCTCGAGACCGGTGAACTCGTGTCGATCATGGGGCACCCGGTTCTGGACGCCGGCGGCGCACCGATCCAGCTCAACCGCAATGGCGGCCCGCCGACCGTTGGTGCCGATGGCCGCATCTCGCAGGACGGCCAGCCGGTCGCAACGCTTGGCCTGTTTACCGCCGACCTTTCCCAGGGGTTCCTGCGGGCAGACAACAGCGGGGTAATTCCCGTGGCTGCGCCCCAGCCGGTCGTCGACAACTTCAACATTGCCGTGGTGCAGGGCTACATCGAGGGATCGAACGTCAACGGCATCAGCGAGATGACGCAGCTGATCCAGGTGAACCGCGCCTTCGAGGGGATCTCCGCAATGATGCGCGACACCGAAGCCTCGTTCGACGAGGCCATCAAGACGCTTGGCGGCGGCCGATAGGAACTGAATGCCGATGTTTGACCAGGCGGCCATCCTGCAGGCAGTCACGAGCGGAAAGCTGGCGCAGCTTGCCGAGATCACCGAACGCTACGCTAATCCGGCCCACTCGGTGGCGCACGGAGGGCATGTTCGCACGATTGCGGCGGGTCACTATACGGTTGCGGGGCTCTCGCGGCATGTTCGGCTCGGGGAGTTTGTGGCCCACCGCAGCGCCACCGGCATCCACCTCGGCGAAGTGGTTCGCGTCGAACCGGAAGTGGTCTACGTCTGCCCGATCGAGCCCGGCGAGCCAATCGGCATCGGCGATACGGTGATCCGCAAGGGCGCTTTCCGGGTCGCCCCGGACGACAGCTGGTGCGGACGCACGATCAACGCGCTGGGAGATCCGATCGACAGGCGCGGACCGCTGGTCAAGGGACGCGTCAAGCGCTCCATCTCCAATACGGCGCCGCCCTCGATGACCCGCAGCCGCGTCGAGAAGGGATTCATGACCGGCGTTCGGACAGTTGATATCTTCTCACCGCTCTGCCTTGGCCAGCGCCTAGGCGTGTTTGCCGGTTCGGGCGTCGGCAAATCCACGCTTCTGTCGATGCTGGCTCGTGCAGACGCGTTCGACAAGGTTGTCATTGCGCTCGTTGGCGAACGAGGACGAGAAGTTCGCGAATTCATCGAGGACACGATGGGCGCGCACATGTCAAAGGCGATCGCGGTCGTTGCGACGAGCGACGAAAGCCCGATGCTACGCAAGATGGCGCCGCTGGTCGCCGTGACGATTGCCGAGCATTTCCGCGACCAGGGGGACAATGTCCTCTTCATCGTTGACAGCGTCACCCGCTTTGCCCATGCGATCCGAGAGGTCGCCGTCGCTTCCGGCGAACCGCCGATCGCACGCGGCTATCCGGCTTCCGTGTTCACCGAACTGCCGCGCCTACTCGAACGGGCAGGGCCGGGCGCCGAAGGTGCGGGCACTGTTACGGCGATCATCTCTATCCTCGTGGATGGCGACAACCACAATGACCCGATTGCCGATTCCACGCGTGGCATCCTCGACGGCCATCTTGTGCTGGATCGGAGCCTCGCGGAGGAGGGGCGCTATCCACCAATCAATCCCCTTGCGTCGATCTCCCGTTTGGCCCGCAAGGCATGGACGCCGGACCAGGAGAAGCTCGTTTCCCGCCTGAAGGCGCTCATCCACCGATACGAGGAAACGCGCGACCTACGCCTTATCGGAGGATATCGCCCCGGTAGTGATCCGGATCTCGACATGGCGATCAAGCAGGTGCCGGTCATTTACGAAGTCCTGAAGCAGACGCCGGGCGAGCAGCCTTCCGCTGACGCTTATGCCGACCTCGCAACAGCACTTCGCAACGCGGCCGGCCAGGTGCCGCCGGCCGCGAGACAGAGAGGGTAAGGCATGGCTGAAATCGAGACGCCGGAGATGGATGACCTTCACCGGCCCCAGAAGAATGCACCTCGCACAGGGGATCGGATCCTCACGGCCACGGGCATCGCGCTCGCTGCAGCCTCGGCGATCTTTCCCTGGTACGTCTTCTTCAATGAGGACAAGTTCGGTATCCGCACCCCGAGCTTCGAGCATACACGCGATCTCCCCCCGGGGCAGCCGCGCAATGTGATGAGCGTCTCGCCTCTGGCTATGGTCGACAATTCCGATGATGACGAGGCTGCGCCGGCACCTGAGCCTGCAGATAGCCTGACCACCGCCACAACATCGGCGCTGGGCGAGGAGGAAGAGCGCGGCAGGCTGCGCGAAATCCAGCCCTTCCCAGGGAAGAGCTCGTTCCGCTTGCTGCACGTCACGAATGGCCGTGCACTGATCGAAGACGGCGCCGGCATGTACATGGTGCGCGTCGGTTCGATCCTCCCCGACAACAGCAAGCTGGCCCGAATCGAGCAGCGCGACGGGAAGTGGGCAATCGTCACGTCGTCCGGCGAAGTCTACGAGGATCAAGGCGCGGGGCGTCCGTAAGTCCCACGCAAGATTACCTGCATAGTCTCCAGGCAGAACGATGGAGAAGCCTATGCAACCGATTCAACTATTCGCGCTCGCATCCCGGCAGGCTGAATGGCTTTCGGTCCGTCAGGAGGTTGTGGCGACCAACATCGCGAATGCCAACACGCCCCAGTTCCGCGCCAAGGACATCACCCCGTTCAATGCGGTCCTGGACCAGACCCAGGTCAGCATGGTCCGGACGCATCCCGGACACCTCGCGGCGAGCCAGTACGGCCAGGATATCGAAGTCAGCGACAACGAGCTGAACAACGAAATCGGCCTGCAGGAGTCCGGCAACACTGTGGCGCTCGCCGAGGAGCTCTCCAAGACCGGAGAGATCAAGCGCCAATACGAGCTCAGCACGAGCCTCGTGAAGTCTTTTCATAGCATGATGCTCATGACGGTAAGAAGGTAAGCAATGGATCCGCTTTCAGCCGCTTCCAAGATCGCAGGCTCCGGCCTTGAGGCCCAGGCGACACGCCTGCGCATCGTTTCCGAAAACATTGCCAACGCACGCTCCACAGGGGACACGCCCGGCGCCGATCCGTACCGGCGCAAGACGATCACCTTCGGCGCCGAGATGGACCGCGCTGCCGAGGTCGAACTGGTGCGCGTAAAGAAGCTCGGTACCGATGCCTCGAATTTCATCGAGGAATACGACCCCAACCATCCGGCTGCTGATGAGCGTGGCATGGTGAAACTGCCGAACGTCAACATGCTGATCGAAATGGCGGACATGCGCGAGGCCAACAGGACCTACGACGCAAATCTGCAGACCATCAAACAGACGCGGGAACTCATCGCCGCGACCATAGACCTTCTGAAGAGCGGACAATGATCGATAGCATTACCCAGATAAGCTCCCTGTCGCCGACCCGGAACCTGAAGGAACTGGTCGAGACGAGTTCCTCCCTCAATGGCACGCTCGCCCCCGGCGAGAATGCCGGCACGAACTTCGCCAGCGTCCTTGGCGGCATGGCGACCGACACCATGAACAGCCTGAAGTTCGCCGAAGTGAAATCATTCGAGGGAATTCAGGGCAAGGCCAACACCCGTGAGGTGGTGGACGCCGTCCTGCAGGCCCAGCAGTCGTTGAATACGGCGATCGCGCTGCGCGACAAGATCGTGAATGCGTATCTCGAAGTCACCAAGATGTCGATCTAACGGAGCGGAGACCGGGACATGAGAGCGCTTTCCGTCGCGGCGACGGGCATGGATGCCCAGCAGACCAATCTCGAGGTCATCGCCAACAACATCGCTAACATCAACACGACCGGCTACAAGCGCGCGCGTGCTGAATTCTCCGACCTCCTTTACCAGACCGAGCGTGCCCAGGGCGTGCCGAACCGCGCCAACCAGGCGATCGTGCCGGAAGGCGCCAACATCGGCCTCGGTGTCCAGACCGCCGCCGTGCGCAACATTCATACGCAGGGCCAGCTGACGCACACCGAGAATAGCCTGGACCTCTCGCTGGTCGGCCGCGGCTGGTTCCAGATCGAGACGCCGGACGGTACGACGATGTACACGCGGGCCGGCGCCTTCAACACCAATGCTGAGGGACAACTCGTCACCATCGACGGCTATACGGTCGTTCCGGGCATCGTCTTCCCTCCGGACGTCAGCGAGACTGTCATCAGCCGGACCGGCCAGGTGAGCGTCCGCATCGGGAATGCGACCGAGTTCCAGGAAATCGGCCAGCTCACCATCGCCAACTTCGTGAACGAGGCAGGACTGCAGCCGCTGGGCGACAACCTGTTCGCCCAGACCCCGGCGTCGGGCGAGCCGATCGTCGCCGTCCCGGAAGATCCGGGCTTCGGCTACGTCAAGCAGGGCTATCTGGAAGCCTCCAACGTCGATGCGGTGAAGGAGATCACCGACCTCATCTCTGCGCAGCGTGCCTACGAGATGAACTCCAAGGTGATCACCACGGCAGATGAGATGGCTTCCATCGTCAGCAAGAACCTGAAGTAAGCAGCGGGAAGGGCAGACATGATGTTTCGCCGCAGAATGAGGATCATCAACGGGAAGGTCTTCCCGTGGGCTGCCGCCTTGCTATTGGGGATGACAGCTGCTGCCGCCGCGAACATGGGCACCGCCGTGGTGCCGAAGCAGATCATCTATCCCGGCGAGGAGATTTCGGTCGCCGCGGTGGAAGAGGTCGACGTGACCAATCCGAACCTCGCCGGTGGCTATGCCCGCACCGTCGAGGAAGTCAGCGGCATGGTCAGCACGCGAACACTGCTGCCAGGCCGCACCATTGCTCTCTCCGGCCTGCGTGCCCCTTATGCGGTGCGCCGCGGCTCGTCGGTACGACTTTCCTTCAGCATCGGCAACATGACGATCTCGGCGGCCGGCATGCCTCTCCAGGACGCCTCCGTCGGAGATCTCATTCGCGTTCGAAATACGGATTCCGGCGTCATCGTGAGCGGCACGGTAATGGGTGACGGGACGATACAGGTGATGGCGCGATGAAACACGCTCGCTGGATACTCGCACTGGTTCTGACGGCGGCGGCACTCTCCGCTGTTGCCCCATCGGCCATGGCGGACGCCGCCCGCATCAAGGACATCGCTTCGCTGCAGTCTGGCCGCGACAACCAGTTGATCGGCTATGGTCTGGTCGTTGGTCTGCAGGGTAGCGGAGACAGCCTTCGCAGTTCGCCCTTCACCGACCAGTCCATGCGGGCGATGCTGCAAAATCTCGGCATTTCCACCCAGGGCGGCCAGTCCAATGCGAAGAACGTCGCAGCGGTGATGGTCACCGCGAACCTGCCGCCCTTCGCAAGCCCGGGCAGCCGCCTCGATGTGAGTGTCAGCTCGCTGGGCGACGCGACCTCGCTGCGCGGTGGGACGCTGGTGATGACGTCGCTCTCCGGTGCCGACGGCCAGATCTATGCCGTGGCACAGGGTGCCGTCATCGTATCGGGATTCTCCGCCCAGGGAGAGGCGGCGACGCTGACGGAAGGCGTCACCACGGCTGGTCGCGTCCCCAACGGAGCAATCATCGAACGCGAACTGCCGTCGCGCTTCAAGGATGCGGTCAACCTGGTGCTGCAATTGCGCAATCCGGATTTCTCCACAGCCGTCCGCATGGCCGACGCGGTGAACGTCTTCGCGGGTCAGCGTTACGGAGGTCCCATCGCGGAGGCGCGCGATTCGCAGGAAGTCATCATCCAAAAGCCGAAGGCCGCCGACCTTACCCGTCTAATGGCCGAAGTCGAGAACCTGGTGGTCCAGACCGATACGCCGGCCAAGGTCGTCATCAACGA
Source organism: Pseudorhizobium flavum (assembly GCF_044142885.1). Classification (NCBI taxonomy): domain Bacteria; kingdom Pseudomonadati; phylum Pseudomonadota; class Alphaproteobacteria; order Hyphomicrobiales; family Rhizobiaceae; genus Pseudorhizobium; species Pseudorhizobium flavum. The sequence continues at coordinate 403,037 of NZ_JBIOKZ010000001.1, read as the reverse complement.
GCGCACCGGCACCATCGTCATCGGCGCCGATGTCAGGGTTTCGCGCGTGGCCGTGAGCTATGGAACGCTCACCGTCCAGGTAACAGAGACGCCGCAGGTCATTCAGCCGGAGCCTTTCTCCCGGGGCGTAACTGCGGTCCAGCCGGAAACGGACATCATGGCGATGAAGGAAGGCGGCCCGGTCGCCATCCTCGATGGTCCCGATCTCCGTACGCTGGTCGCCGGCCTTAACAATATCGGCGTCAAGCCCGACGGGATCATTGCCATCCTGCAGGGCATCAAGTCTGCCGGAGCCCTTCAAGCGGAGCTTGTCCTGCAATGACCGAGGAAATGGACCCTGGTGGCCGTCGCACCTCCCTTCGTCACCTTCTTCTGGTAGGCGTGGTACTGCTGGCGGTCCCGCAGGTGAATGCGCAGGAGCCTGCTCCATCGCTCACGAACTCCACCCAGGACGAGATCAGGCAGTTCTGCACCAACATTGCCGATGCCGCCAGGGATCAGCGCTACCTATTGCAGAAGCAGGAGCTGGAAAAGCTGCAGTCCGACGTCGACGCCCGGATCGCCGTTCTCGAAAGCCGTAAGGCGGAGTACGAGGACTGGCTGAAGCGTCGCAACGATTTCCTCGTTCGTGCCGAGGCAGGCCTCGTCGAAATCTTCAAGACGATGAAGGCCGATGCCGCCGCGCCGCAGCTCGAAGAAATGAACATCGAAGTGGCGGCTGCCATCATCATGAAGCTTCCGCCGCGCCAGTCGGGGCTCGTCCTCAGCGAAATGGATCCCCAGAAGGCGGGAGTGATCGCCACGATCATCGCCAGCGCATCCGACCCAAATACCTCGAAAGAACCCTCATGAAGAAGCGCGCCCCAGCCCTCATGGCCGTCCTCCTGCTCGCGGGATGCCAGAGCCAGACCATCAAGGAAATCGGCAATGCGCCTTCCATGAGCCCAATCGGCAGCGGCCTGCAATACGCTTCCGCGCCGCAGATGGCGTCCTATCCGAAACAGCCGCGCCAGCTCTCCAATGGCTACTCGCTATGGAGCGACTCGCAGTCCGCGCTCTTCAAGGATGCCCGCGCCCTCAACGTTGGCGATATCCTCACCGTCGACATCCAGATCAACGATAGAGCCTCGTTCGACAACGAAACCGAACGCAGCCGCACGAACGGCACCAATCTGCAGTGGGGCGCCCAGGTCTCGAACTTCCTCGGCTTCAGCACGGACACGGGTACATCGGGCGACATGGGCACCGATTCCAGTTCGAGCTCCCAGGGCAAGGGCTCAACGGAGCGTTCCGAGAAGTTGAAGCTGCTCGTCGCCGCCGTCGTGACCGGCATCCTGGAGAACGGCAACCTGTTGATCAGCGGATCGCAGGAAGTGCGGGTGAATCACGAAATCCGCATCCTGAACGTCGCCGGCATCGTCCGTCCGCAGGATGTCAATGCCGACAACACGATCTCCTACGAGCGCATCGCCGAGGCGCGCATCTCCTACGGCGGCCGCGGTCGCCTGATGGAAGTACAACAGCCGCCGATTGGCCAGCAGGTGGTGGATCTCTACTCGCCCTTCTGAGGGTGACCTGAGCACGGGACACGACAATGGACGAATCACAGGGCGCAGACGGTGCCAACAAGAAGAAGTCGCTTCTGCTGCTGATCGGCGGTGTTGCAATTCTGACTCTGCTTGGTGCCGGTGGCGGCTGGGTATTGGGCGGGATGATCGCGCCACCTGTTCCGGGCGTCGAGGAAGCCGCAGCGCCGGAAGGCGATAAGAACCCCAAGGAAGAGGGTATTCCGAAGATCGCGACCGAGGCAAACGGCATAGTCCTCCTCGACCCGATAACGACCAACCTCGCCTATCCTTCGGAAAACTGGATTCGTCTCGAAGTCGCGCTTGCCTTCAACGGCCCGCCGGAACTCCCCCTTGCGGAGGATATCCACCAGGACATCCTCGCCTATGTACGGACGGTCTCCCTGCAGCAGATTGAGGGTCCGCGCGGTTTCCAGTACCTGCGGGACGACCTTCAGGAGCGCGTCGCGTTGCGTTCGAAGGGAAAGGTGTCGAGGGTGATGTTCCGTACCCTGGTAATCGAATAGACCCCTGCCGTCATGCCTTGCCGATAACAGGGGATGACCTGCGCGCCTGGTTGACCGCGATCACCTGCGATGGCTATCGAAGGTTGATGTCCAGAACCTTCGTGATCGCATGATTCGGCTGATCCTCCTGCTCATAGCCATGATGGCGATTCCGGGACTTGCCTTGGCACAGCAGTCGCCCGCCGACCTTCTGAACCTGCCCGTCGACGGCTCCGCTGCGGCCTGGATCATAAGGACGTTCGGTCTTCTGACCGTCCTCTCGGTCGCGCCAGGCATCCTCATCATGGTGACCAGCTTTCCGCGCTTCGTCATCGCCTTCTCGATCCTCCGCTCCGGCATGGGACTTGCCACTGCGCCGTCCAACCTCATCTTGATCTCCATGGCGCTGTTCATGACCTTCTACGTCATGGCACCGACCTTCGATCGGGCCTGGAACGAGGGAGTCCAGCCGCTTCTGGAAAACCAGATACAGGAGGCCGAGGCGGTGCAGAGGATCGCGGAGCCCTTCCGCGCCTTCATGAGCGTCAACACGCGCGATAAGGATCTGGCGCTCTTCGTCGATCTGGCGAGGGAGCGGAACCAGACCGTCGGTACGGCCGAGGCAATCGATTACCGGGTTCTCATCCCGGCATTCATGCTGTCGGAAATCCGGCGCGGCTTCGAGATCGGCTTCCTGATCATCCTGCCATTCCTCGTGATCGACATGGTCGTTGCCGCCATCACCATGGCCATGGGCATGATGATGCTGCCCCCGACCTCGATCTCGCTGCCGTTCAAGATCCTCTTCTTCGTCTTGATCGACGGCTGGAACCTGCTGGTCGGCAGCCTGGTCCGATCGTTCGGCTGACCGTTAACCACGCCTCCTTACCCCCCGTTTACCATGAGCCGACTGCCGACCTGAGTGGCGCTCGGATTTAAGATGTTGGCAAGAATTGGCGTGCGACCTTTGCCTCACACGACGGGTTTGGTAGCCAAAGATGCGGCACCGAGTGGCATGACGCCGGGCTGTCGTGACCGGAAGGGAAACCGATCCGGTATGTCCCCCAATAGTATTTTGTCAAAGGGACAAACATTATGTCGAGCGTACTTACCAACACCAATGCAATGGCAGCTCTCGCAACGCTGCGTAACATCTCTTCCAACATGGAAGACACCCAGGCACGTATCTCCTCCGGCCTGCGCGTCGGTTCGGCTTCCGATAACGCGGCCTACTGGTCGATTGCTACGACCATGCGTTCTGACAACATGGCTCTGTCGTCGGTCTCCGACGCTCTCGGCCTCGGTGCCGCCAAGGTTGATACCGCCTACGCCGGTATGGAATCGGCCATCGAAGTCGTCAAGGAAATCAAGGCCAAGCTCGTTGCCGCGACCGAGGACGGCGTCGACAAGACCAAGATCCAGGAAGAAATCAATCAGCTCAAGGACCAGCTGACGGCGATCTCTTCGGCCGCTTCCTTCTCCGGCGAGAACTGGCTGCAGGCCGACCTCACCGCTGCAGGCGGCACGATCCAGAAGAACGTCGTCGCCTCCTTCGTCCGCGACGATCAGGGCAACGTGTCGGTCAAGAAGGTGAACTACACCCTCGACTCGACGACCGTTCTCTTCGATGACGGCGGCAACACCGGTATCCTCGACAAGACCTACAACGTCTCGCAGGCAAGCACGACGCTGAAGGTCAACATGAACGGTACCGAAACCGAGTTCACGGTTGCTGCCTACTCCGTCGACGATCTGATCGCTGGCGGTGCCACCTTCGACGGCGATTACGCCGAAGTAACGGCCGGCGCTCTGACCGGCGACTACGTCAAGGTCAACGGCACCTGGGTCGAGGCAGTCGACGTGGCTGCGACCGGCCAGGAAGTCGTCACCGATGACGGCACCACCAAGTGGGGCGTTCTGACCACTGCTGTCCCGGCCACGGCCGTTGCCACGCAGTCGGTTGCTTCGCTCGACCTCGCTTCGCTGACCAGCGCCCAGCTCGACGTGATGATCTCCGCCGTCGACGCCGCCCTGAGCGACATGACGAGTGCTGCCGCCGACCTCGGTTCGATCGGCATGCGCATCGACATGCAGGAAGAGTTCGTCAAGAAGCTGAGCGAATCGATCGACGCCGGTATCGGCCGCCTGGTCGACGCCGACATGAACGAAGAGTCGACCCGCCTGAAGGCCCTGCAGACGCAGCAGCAGCTGGCGATCCAGGCTCTGTCGATCGCCAACTCCGACTCGCAGAACGTCCTGTCGCTCTTCCGCTGATCGGGTACGAACGACGAACGCCGGGCTCGCTGGAGCCCGGTACATTCAGCCGCACCTGGAAACGGGTGCGGCTTTATTCTTTTTTAAGCATGTTCTGGCACGCGCGCGCGCACGCAAAAGCTGCAAAATAAAATCTGCGGCTGTGCCGCTTCGCGGGATTCGTTTAGCTCTTCATTAACCAAACAGGCGTTAGCTAGCCTCATCGAGACGGCGAGTTAACCTTGATTATTAACGGGTTAGCAAGCATGACGCTGTGCGCCGGCTCCCGGTATAGTCCGGAATGTCCCTTCCCACATCAGCCATTCAAGGGGCAATCATCTCATGACCAGCATTCTGACCAACGTCGCAGCCATGGCTGCGCTCTCGACCCTGCGCGGAATCTCCTCCAGCATGGAAGAAACCCAGTCCCGCGTCTCCTCCGGCCTGCGCGTCGGCGAAGCTGCGGACAACGCTGCCTATTGGTCGATCGCCACGACCATGCGTTCGGACAACATGGCCCTTTCGGCTGTTTCCGACGCGCTCGGCCTCGGTGCCGCCAAGGTTGATACCGCTTACGCCGGTATGGAATCGGCCATCGAAGTCGTCAAGGAAATCAAGGCCAAGCTCGTCGCCGCCACCGAAGACGGTGTCGATCGCACGAAGATCCAGGAAGAGCTCGACCAGCTGAAGGATCAGCTGACCTCGATCGCTTCCGCTGCTGCATTCTCCGGCGAAAACTGGCTCGAGGCCAACCTGACCGCCGGCGGCCTCCCCCTGCAGAAGAGCGTCGTAGCTTCCTTCGTCCGCGATGACAACAACGCTGTCTCGGTCAAGAAGGTAAACTACACGCTTTCGACCACCAACGTCCTGTTCGACACCGGAGGCAACACCGGCATCCTCGACAAGACCTACAACGTCTCGCAGGCAAGCACGACGCTGAAGGTCAACATGAACGGTACCGAAACCGAGTTCACGGTTGCTGCCTACTCCGTCGACGACCTGATCGCGGGCGGTGCCACCTTCGACGGCGACTATGCCGAAGTAACGGCTGGCGCTCTGACCGGCGACTACGTCAAGGTCAACGGCACCTGGGTCGAGGCAGTTGCCGTCGGCACCACCGGCCAGGAAGTCGTCTACGACGACGGCACGGACAAGTGGGGCGTCCTGACCACTGCTGTTCCGGTAACGGCTGTCGCCACGCAGTCCATCGCCACGCTGAACCTTGGTACCCTGACCAATGCCCAGCTCGACGTGATGATCTCCGCTGTCGACGCGGCTCTCACCGACATGACGAGCGCTGCCGCCGACCTCGGTTCGATCGGCATGCGCATCGACATGCAGGAAGAGTTTGTCAAGAAGCTGAGCGAGTCGATCGACTCCGGTATCGGCCGTCTGGTCGACGCCGACATGAACGAAGAGTCGACCCGCTTGAAGGCCCTGCAGACGCAGCAGCAGCTGGCGATCCAGTCGCTCTCGATCGCCAACTCGGCTTCGGAAGTCATCCTCACGCTGTTCCGTTAATCCTGAACCAGCGCAACAGGTTAAGGCCGCCTCCAGGGGCGGCCTTTTCGCGTTTTGTTAAACTTTGTGAATTCCGTTTAAGCTTTGTTAACCATGGCCGCCTTAACTGCACTCATCGTAACGGTGGGTTAACCAAGACGAAGAAGCGGTTAACGGCATCAGGCCACACCATCGTGCCCGGCGTTTCCGGGATGTCCCTCATCTAGCCAATACAGGGGCAACTACAATGACGAGCATTCTGACCAACATTGCAGCAATGGCTGCGCTCCAGACCCTCCGTTCCATCGATGCCAAGATGGAGGAGACCCAGGCGCGGGTTTCATCCGGCCTTCGGGTCGGCACCGCTTCGGACAACGCCGCTTACTGGTCGATCGCCACGACCATGCGTTCCGACAACATGGCTCTTTCCGCGGTTCAGGACGCACTGGGTCTCGGCGCCGCCAAGGTCGACACCGCCTACGCGGCGATGGAAACCGTTGTCGAGGTCATGAAGGAGATCAAGGCCAAGGTTGTTGCCGCCACGGAAGAGGGCGTCGACCGCAGCAAGATCCAGGAAGAAATCGATCAGCTGAAGGATCAGCTGACGTCCATCGCCTCGGCGGCCTCGTTCTCGGGTGAGAACTGGCTGCAGGCGGACCTGACCGCCGGCGGTGCCGCCCTCCAGAAGAACGTTGTCGCCTCGTTCGTTCGCGACGAGACGGGCGCGGTATCGGTCCAGAAGGTCAACTATACGCTCTCCACGGCCAACGTTCTCTTCGACACCGGAGGAAACACGGGCATTCTGGACAAGCAGTTCAACGTCTCGCAGTCGGCGGTTACCCTTGAGGTAAACATCAACGGGACGATCTCGGAGCACACGGTCGGTGTCTACTCGATCGACGGATTGATCGGAGCGGGAGCCGTCTTCGACGGGAACTCCGCCAACGTGACCGGCTATACCGTTCCGCCGGGCGGCGTCGACTACAATGGCGACTACGTGAAGGTCAACGGTCATTGGGTTCGCGCGGTCGACGTGGCCGCGACCGGCAAGGAAGTGATCTACGACGACGGCACGACCAAATGGGGCGTTGACACCGGTTTGACGGGCGAGCCGCAGAGCAACATCGTCGCACCTCAGTCGATCGATCTGCTCGATATCACGACGCTGACCAACGCCGAGCTGGATATCATGGTCCAGGCCGTGGACGTCGCCCTGGAGGCCGCAATCAGCGTCAGCGCCGACCTCGGTTCGATCGCCATGCGGATCGGCATGCAGGAGGAGTTCATCGCCGCGCTCACCGACTCCATCGACTCCGGCATCGGCCGCCTCGTGGATGCGGACATGAACGAAGAATCGACCCGCCTGAAGGCACTGCAGACCCAGCAGCAGCTGGCCATCCAGTCGCTCTCCATCGCCAACACCGCATCCGAAAACATCCTGACTCTCTTCCGCCAGTAAGCGGAGCCCGGCTAGGGGCATCTTCGTCCCGCCCTGCGGATTGAAAGTCACGATGGAAGCCGCGTCCCGGAAGGGGCGCGGTTTTCGCATGTGCGTAGCTTGCGTGAAGCCTGCCGCAGGTCGCGGCAGGCCATCTCCGCGCTTGCCACGGGCAAGCCTCGGCTGTTAACTGTCCGCGTTAACGATTTGTTAACGAACGACAGACCGCCCGCCCATGACGGGAACCGGCGGCCGAGCATGAAGCCCTTCCTGTCGTCTTCTGATGCACATCGGCATTCAAGACAGAGGCAGGGGCAATGACCAGTATCCTCACCAATATTGCTGCGATGGCAGCCCTCCAGACGCTCCGGTCGATCGACCGGGACCTCGAGACGACGCAGGCGCGCGTTTCGACCGGACTTCGCGTCGAGACGGCCGAGGATAATGCCGCCTACTGGTCGATCGCGACGACCATGCGGTCCGACAACGGTACCCTGTCGACCGTCCAGGATGCTCTCGGCCTCGGCGCCGCCAAGGTCGATACCGCTTATGAAGCGATGGAAAGCGCCATCGCCACCGTCCAGGAGATCAAGTCGAAGCTCGTTGCCGCCTACGGTGTCGGCGTCGATCGCGCGAAGATCCAGGAAGAGATCGAGCAGCTGCAGGAGCAGCTGCGCAGCATCTCCGAATCGGCAAGCTTCTCCGGCGAGAACTGGATCCAGGGCGTCATCAGCGACGGCGGAAACCCGGCCGTCGAGAAGACGCTGCTCAAGGAAGTCGTCTCCGCCTTCACCCGCGGACCTTCCGGCGAGGTTGCGGTCACTACCGTCGACTATCCGATGAACTCGACGACCGTTCTCTTCGATACGAGCGGCGGAAAGCTGGGCATCCTCGACAAGGATCTCGCCTATGTCGCCAAGGGCGAGACGGCGGTCACGGCGTCAACGGACGATGGTGCGGGCGCAATCACCGATGCGAAGTATGCGGTGCCCACCTATACGGATGCGGATCTTGCAGCACTTGGTGCCGATACCAATGCCGACGCGTCAATTTACACCGCAGGCGGGGCATCCTACTTCAAGGTGACCGATGACCTGTGGGTGGAAGCGACCATCACCGACCCGGCAGTAGGGCCTGCCTCCACGGTGCCTGTCTACAACGACGGCACGAACGATTTCTTCTATGTCATCACCGCCGGCAACAACCTCGACAATCGCAAGGTCGACCTTTCCGTCGTTACGCTGGATATCACCAAGCTCGCCGACCTGAGCGCGACCCTGAACGGCATGGTGCCGGGCTCCATCGCCGAGGAAACCGATGTCCTCGATATCATGATGAGCTACGTCGACCAGCAGCTCCTGGCGATGACGAGTGCCGCGTCGAGCCTCGGCTCGATCCAGAGCCGCATCGACCTGCAGGAAGATTTCATCGCCTCCCTGATCGACGTGATCGACAAGGGCATCGGCCGCCTGGTGGATGCCGACATGAACGAGGAGTCGACGCGGCTGAAGGCGCTGCAGACGCAGCAGCAGCTCGGCATCCAGTCGCTGTCCATCGCCAATACCAACGCCGAAAACATCCTGACGCTGTTCCGCCAGTCGTAGCGGGACGGGCATGGCGCCGGCCGGCCATGACGCGGCCGGCCTCACCTTCATCCTCGCACAAGCTTGGAATTCTAGCCTGCTGGCAGATGCCGGGCTTCCCCTTGGATGATGCGGCGCAATCGGCTGGCGCCGGCGGTAACCCTTTGTTGCGCTGCATGCACTAGCCTGAACAGGACAGATGAGCAGGTTCCAGCAATGACAGCCTCGATTGCGCGTTTTCTGAAGGATTTCGGCGAAGTGCCGCTGCCGCCGGTCCCTCCGGAGGCGACCGGCGATTTCGATTTCGCCGGCTTCCCGGGGGCTGATGCGATCGTGGAGGAGCCTGTCGACATCGAGGCCGAGCGCGCCGAAGCGTATGCGCTGGGGCATGAGGCGGCGACGCAGGAGCTTCAGGCGAAATGGGCCGAGGAGCGTGAGTCGCTTCGGATGGCTCACGAGGCCGAAATGGCAGCCCTGAAAGCCCGCTTGGAGAACGAGGTTGTCCAGACGGTCCGGTCCAAGCTCGGCGAGATCGCGATTACCGTTGCCGAGGCGGTGAGCGACCAGACGGCCAGGGTGCTGGGGCCTCTCGTCGAGGAGGCGCTGATCGCAAAAGCGATCGCCGACATGGCGGATCTTATTCGGGCCGCCGTGCTCGACGGGGAGGTGGCGACCGTCACGGTGCGCGGCCCGGAGCATCTGCGCATCAGGCTGATGCAGGCGCTTGGTGACGGCGTGTCCTCCCTGATCCGTCATGTCGAGGCGGCGGATCTCGATATTTCCGCCGATCTGGGTGATCCGGCGCTGGTGACGCGCCTTTCGGCCTGGTCGGCGCGTGTAAGGGAGCTGCTCGCATGAGCGAAGCAGAGAACCATCACCACGGCAAGAACGAGATCATTATCGTCAAGAAGCATCGCGGGGACCACGACGGCGCTCATGGCGGCGCCTGGAAGATTGCCTATGCAGACTTCATGACCGCGATGATGGCATTCTTCCTCGTGATGTGGCTCGTCAATGCGGCGAATGAGGAAACGAAAGCCTCGATGGCGAGCTACTTCAATCCCATCAAACTTTCAGACGAGACGCCCGCCGAGAAAGGCATTGAAAAGCCCGTCGACCAGGCGGAGGGGCAGGAGCAGACCGAGCGCTCAAAGGTCAAGGCAGAGGGCAGTACCATAGGCTCGGCCGCTGCGACCGGCGAGGACATGACGTCGACATCCGGCGACGAGACTAATTATTCCGAAGCCGACTATTTCGAAAACCCGTATTCGGTGCTGGCCGAAATCGCCCAGGAGGTTGGCCAGCAGGCGAATATCAGTGCCAAGGGCGAGGGGGGCGCTGCCGATTCCGGACCTGCCACGGGCGCCGACGGCGGCGAGGCCTATCGCGATCCATTCGATCCGGATTTCTGGACCCAGCAGGTTCAGGTCACCAGTTCCGAGCAACAGCAGGAAGCGCGATCGTCGACGACGACGGACGGGGAGTCCCCGGCGGAGGACGAGGTGGCGCTTGCCATGCCCCAACTGCGCCAGAACACGGATCTTCCGGAGACCGCCCGCAAGCCCGAGGCCGAGACCGAGCGCGACGACACGTCGGAAGCGGCAACCCACAAAAGCGACGCCCCGGAGGACGTGGACAAGATGGAGGAGGTCGCCGAGGCGCCGGCAGATGGCGCAGCGGAGGGGACCTCCGAGGCCGATGCCCTGCGCCAGGAGATCGCAAAGCAGATAGACGGCGTCGCCGGCAAGCTCGCCGAGGGTCTGGTGGTCACTCCCGCAGAAGGTGGGTTGCTCGTGACGATCTCGGATCAGGCTGCCGATCCCATGTTCAACATTGGATCAGCGGTTCCTCGCCGCGAGATGGTTCTGGCGATGGAGAAAATCGGCAAGATCCTGCAGGAGCGCAAGGGCGCGATCCTGGTGCGGGGCCACACGGACGGTCGCCAGTTCAAGGGCGGCGAGAACGACAACTGGCGGCTTTCCATGGCCCGCGCGCACAGCGCCTATTACATGCTCGTCCGCGGCGGCCTGAAGGAAGATCGTGTGCAGCAGGTTTCCGGCTATGCGGATCGACGGTTGCAGGTGCCGGAAGATCCGCTGGCCGCTGCTAACCGGCGCATCGAGATCCTGCTGCAGGCTGACGAGGGATAGCCATGTCGCGGATGGTGTTTCGCTCGGCAGCGCTCGCAGCGGTTCTCCTCCTGGGAGGGCAGCCCGCGCGCTCCGTCAGTGCGCAGGAGGCGCCTGAACTCGCCCCGTACATCATGCTCCGTTCGCTGCAATTCGTGCAGGATACGGTTGCCCTCGGCGATCATTCTGCCGGCGAGATGCAGCGCTTTATGCTCAACAAGATCGACTCGGCGCTTCGGGCCGCGGATACGTCGACCTTCGATGACCCGCGCAACGTCGATGCCGCCTTGATCTATGCGATGAGCGGCGGCAATCCAGCCACGCTGGAATACCTCGTGGAGCGCGACCTGTCGGGAAACTTCGACAGTCGTGTCGCAGATGCCTTGCGTAAGTATCTGGGGGGCAAGGGAACACTCGTTGCCAAGAGCCTGGGCGACATGGCGATCGAGTACCGTGACCAAGCGATCGGCCCCTATGTTGCGCTCGTCAGTGGCAATGTCACGGTTCCGGAAAATCCGGTCGGCGCTTTGGAATACTACGACATCGCTCGACTGGGAGCGCCGGGCACGATCATAGAAGAAGCAGCGCTGCGGCGTTCCGTTGCCATCGCGGTCGATGCCGACCTCGTGGACAAGGGCCTGGCATATTCTCGCAAATACGCCCGCCGTTTCGTCCATTCGCCCTATGCCAGCCAGTTCGTCGACTTCTTTGTCCAGCTTGTCGTTGAGCACCATCCCGAGATCGATGAGCGGGACATCGACGCGACGGTGGAATTCATGGATGTCGACCGCCGTCGCGAGGTCTTCCTGCGCATCGCCCGCCGCGCGACACTCGATGGCAAGAATGATCTAGCGCGCATGGCGTCCGGCAAGGCTGCGGCTCTGGCAGGCATGGCTGCCGACGGACCGGAAGTGCTGGCGAGGCTGTATCGTGGCGTCGCGAGCATTCCGACATCTGATGTCGGGACTGCCATTGATGACCTTGCAGCCATTCCGGAGGGTGAACTCTCCCCGCGTGACCAGGCGCTGCGGGCTGCCGCGCAGGCGATTGCGAGCGAGGTCCTTCGCAAGCCGACGACGGCAAGCCTGGCGCAAGATGCAGGCGTCAAAGTCGAAGCTCGACCCGACGCTGAGAACGACGAAGCGTCTCCCGGAGATGAAGAGCCCGGGCCTGCAGTCGTGGCGCCCCCTGCGTCATTGGAGAGCAGCGTCGAGATTGATCCCGAAATCCAGACCTTTGTCGAATCCGGTCGCTCCAAATTGAGCGAGATCGACGATCTCCTGAAACAGGAAGGTGTAGTGCGATGATGCTGGATGCTCTCTCCAAGGCGGCAACGGCTGAACCTGCAGTCAAGGGATCGGGACGATCGGGCAAGGCCGAAGATGGAGAGGCGGGCTTCTCCAATGCCCTGACCCGGTTGAACGGACGAAATGCGGGCGAAGGCAAGGCCCATGTTGGTTCCGGAGCTGAGGGCGAGGCCCGCGACACCAGCAACCTGCAGGGACTTCCTGGCGAAGCCGATGCCGATGCAGCCATCGTCAATCTTGCGGGAAAGTTCTTGCACGTCAATCGCCATGGCCCGGACGACCACTCCACCAAGCGGAGTTCGATTTCTCAGGCGGGATTTGGGGTCAAGCACGCCGATGCTGCCAAGAATCTGGCTCTAAAGCACGGGGCATCATCGAATGTGGTTGGAAGAGACGCGACAGACGAGGCCGAAGCGGTGGATGCAGATGAAGCCTCGGCAAAAGGCACCGCTTCCGGGACCGGCGACCCTCAGGGCGCATCTGACCTCCTGAACATTCTGGGCGGGACGGCTCAAGCCTGGTCTGCTCACGGTGCAAGCCGCGAGACTCAAGCCGGGGGAGGGCGCAAGTCTGAATCGGAGGCTATGAGGCGCGGCGAGGTGAACTCGGAAAGTCTCCGCCGAACCTCGGCTACCCAGGGTGAGACGTTGGAGATGCCTACGACGGAATTGGAGAGCGCGGTACAGCCGGCACGCAGCTTCCGCTTTTCCGACGCCAAGGGTGGCAACGTTGCTGCTGAACTGACGCGTGCCGCAAATCTGTCGGACGCGGCGGGAGAGAGCAAGGGCAAGGCTGCACCGATCGAGAACATTTCCATCGTCGAATCCCGACGGTTCCTCGGGCTCGCGCCCAGCTCCAACAGCACCTCGCTGCTCGCAGCCATGACCGGCGACACGGGATGGTCGTCAGCAATGCATTCGCGCGCAGTTGGCGCTGACACAGTCGTTGGCGGGGCTACAGGCTCGGCCGTGCAGATGCTGAAATTGCAGATGACGCCTCATGATCTCGGCACGGTGACTGCCACGCTGCGGCTGATCGGGGAGGAGCTTCACGTTCATCTGACGGTGGAGACGCGCGCGGCGTATCGGCATCTGAGCGAGGACAGCAAGGGCATGCTCGACGCGCTGAAGGCCCACGGGTTCTCTGTCGATCAGGTGACCATCAACATCTCGTCCACGGCTGACGCCGAGCAGCAGAAGGGACAGCAGAACGCCGCAACCGGCCAGCAGATGACCGGGAGCGGGGAACGAAATGGCGGTGCGCAGAACCGGGAACAGCAGAGGCCCGGCTTCGATAGCGAGATGAACGGAAGGGCGGACGGGAATGAGCTGGTCACGGAAAAGGCTGCTTCTGCCGATCCTGTCGGTACTCGCAACGGCCAGCTTTACCTCTGACGCACTCGCTTCTGCCGGTGCCTGCGAACGCGAGATCCAAGCCGCGGCTGCCAAGTATGGCGTTCCCGAAGGCATCCTCTACTCCGTCGGGCTAACTGAAACCGGGCGGAAGGGAAGCCTCTATGCCTATGCGATGAACGTCGAGGGCAAGGCATACTACCCTGCCTCCACCGAAGAGGCCCTTGGCGTGTTCGAGGCTGCCAGGCGCGAGGGGCGGAAGCTAATCGACATCGGATGCATGCAAATCAACCACCACTTCCACGGCGAGAACTTCTCATCGGCACGGGAGATGTTTGAGCCGAGGCGCAACGTGGAGTATGCTGCCAAGTTCCTCCGCAACCTGCACAGCCGTCATGAGACATGGACCATGGCGGTCGCTCGATACCATGCGGGACCGAACAATGATCCCGCTCAGAAGAAGTATGTCTGCCGGGTGATCAGCAATCTAGTCGCTACCGGCTACGGGAAATGGACGCCCAACGCCTCGACGTTCTGCGCCGAATAGCAACCTATGGCTGCAGGCGCCAACCACCAGGACTCGCAATCTGACCTGTGGCAGATTTAGGGCGAAATTAAGCGATGCAAGCCCTGAAGCGACCAAGTGTTAATTTCGCACAGAAAAAATTGTGCAAGATGATGGGTGTACATACTACATATAGTGCAAATCGGCAGCCAATGGTTAATCAACTATTAATTTGTTTGGTTAACTTCCTGCAGCTTGTGCCCGATTCCCGCGATTCGTACCCATAGCCTCATCGAAACACCACAACTGATTCGGAGGCGGACGAATGATCGTAGTGGTTGACGAGCGCGAGCTCGTGAAAAATGGCTACACTTCTCTTTTTGGGCGCGAGGGCATTCCCTCGACGGGCTTCGATCCGGCAGAGTTCACCGAATGGGTGAGCACGGCAGCCGACGGCGATTTGCATGCCGTCGAGGCATTCCTGATCGGACAGGGGGACTGCATGCTCGAGCTGCCGCGGACAATCCGTGACCGCTCCCAGGCGCCGGTCATCGCCGTGAGCGACCAGCCGTCGCTCGATGCTACGCTTGCTCTGTTCGACAGCGGCGTTGACGACGTCGTGCGCAAGCCGGTCCATCCCCGCGAGATTCTAGCGCGTGCGGCGGCGATCCGGCGCCGCCTGAAGGCGATCGCCAACCACACCGACGTTGGCCAGATTCGGGTATTCTCCGATGGCCGTGATCCTGAGATTGCGGGCGAAACCTTCCCCTTGCCGCGCCGTGAGCGACGGATCCTCGAATACCTGGTTGCCAACCGCGGCCGGCGCGTCTCCAAGACCCAGATCTTCAACGCGATCTACGGCATCTTCGACGAAGAAGTCGAAGAGAACGTGGTCGAAAGCCACATCAGCAAGCTGCGCAAGAAGCTGCGCAAGAAGCTTGGAACCGATCCGATCGATTCGAAGCGCTTCCTTGGCTACTGCATCGACTGGAACTGACGCAGGCGGGTTCCGCTTCCTCGAATGAAGCGGAATTCAGACAGCTTCACGCAAGGCCCACCACCTACTCTCCCGGACAATAAAGCTATAACGAGGATTGGATATGAGCCTCTACGGAACCATGAGAACCGGTGTGTCCGGCATGAACGCGCAGGCAAACCGGCTGAGCACGGTGGGCGACAACATCGCCAATGCCTCGACCGCGGGCTACAAGAAGGCATCCACCCAGTTCTCGTCGCTGATCCTGCCCTCCAGCGAGGGCAGCTACAACTCGGGCGGCGTCACCACGAACGTCCGCTACTCCATCTCCTCGCAGGGCACGTTCACCTACACCACGTCGTCGACAGATCTCGCCATCAACGGGCGTGGTTTCTTCATCGTCCAGGGTTCCGATGGCATCGAGTACCTGACCCGCGCAGGCAATTTCACCGGCATGTCCGACGGCACCTTGCAGAACGCCGCCGGTTTCACGCTCATGGGGTACCAGTACTCTTCGACCGATGATCCAACGATTGTCGTCAACGGCTTCGACGGCCTGACTGAGATCAATCTGTCGTCGGGCTCGCTAAATGCAGCTGCTTCGCAGACTGGCATCCTCGACGTGAACCTGCCCTCCAAGGAGGCTATCGGTTATCAGAAGACCACCTCGCTGGTCGCTTACGATTCACAGGGCAACACGCGCCTTCTCGACTTCCTCTACACCAAGGCCGCAGACAATACCTGGACGGTTGACGTGAAATACGAGGGAACGTCGATACTCAGCCAGCCCTTTACGCCCACCGCAAACGTGACCGCTACCGGAAACCTCGACTCGGCTGCCGCGGACGGTACGACCTTCCAGACGACCGAGATCGTCTATGACACGGCCGGCAATGCCCGGACGCTGCGCTACGAGTATGCCAAGACTGCCGGCGCTTGGAGTGTCAACGTCTTCGACGGGATGACGTCCGCCACGCCGCTGAACGCGGCCCCCTTTGCTATCCCGGGCGGTACGCTGAATACCCCGGCGACGGCGCCGCTCGGGGCTCTCGCCATCAACTTCTCCGGTGTCACGAGCGTTGCGGGCACCACCACGGTCTCCGCTCCTTCGGACGGCGTTGGAAACGTGCCGACCATCGAGTTCGACGTCAACGGCCAGATCGTCGGGCCGGCTTCCGTAACTACCCAGGCAATGGTCCTCGGCGGCGCCGTCTTCAATGGGCTGACGATCGACATCAGCGGATCGACGCAGTTGTCCTCGGACTTCAAGGTCGGCAATGGCAAGATCGACGGCAACGCGGCAAGCGATGTAGTCGGGCACGAAATCAGCCAGGACGGCATCGTCTACCTGAAATACTCCAACGGCAAGCTGGAGCCGAAGTATCGCATCGCCATGGCGGACGTCCAGAGTCCGGACCAGTTGAAGCCTCTGGCTGGCAATGTCTACTCCCAGAGCAACGACTCCGGCGTCATCGTCATGGGCTATGCCGCGAACGGCAGCTACGGCACGATCCTTTCTGGCGCCCTGGAAGACTCCAATGTCGATATTGCCGAAGAGCTGACCTCGATGATCGAGTCCCAGCGAAACTACACCGCCAATTCCAAGGTCTTCCAGACCGGTTCCGAACTGATGGAAGTTCTCGTCAATCTGAAAAGATGACGGGAGCTAGTTCCTAGAGGCAGCTACCCATGTCCCTTTCGTCCGCACTTTCAACGGCGCAATCCATCTTCAACAACACCGGCATTCAGACCGGCGTCGCATCGAAGAACATTGCGAACGCGCAGAACGCCAACTACGTCCGGCGATCCGCGGTGCTGACGACAGGGGGCAATGGTTCTCTCGTCGTTGCCATCGAGCGCTCCCAGAACCAGGCGCTCTACCGGCAGACCATCGAAAGCTCCTCCCTCTACAGCGGTCAGCAGATCCTGCTTTCCGGCCTCGAAGAGGTAAAGTCCCTGATGGGCGGCAACGACTATGAGACGTCGCCCTCCGCGATAATCGCCAATCTGCGCAACAATCTCCAGACCTGGGCGAGCAAGCCGAGCGAAACGACCGTCGGTGCGACGGTCATCTCGACAGCCGTGGATCTGGCCAATTCGCTCAACACTGCCTCGGACCAGTTGCAGGCCATTCGCAAGCGCGCCGACGACGACATCAAGCAGGGCGTCGAGGAACTGAACAAGCTGCTGGCGCAGTTCGAGATCGCCAACAATCGGGTAAAGCAGGAGACAGCGGTCGGTGCCAACCCGAACGATGCGCTTGACGAACGAGAGACGCTCCTGAAGCAGATCGCAGAGATCGTCGGCGT
Source organism: Pseudorhizobium flavum (assembly GCF_044142885.1). NCBI lineage: Bacteria > Pseudomonadati > Pseudomonadota > Alphaproteobacteria > Hyphomicrobiales > Rhizobiaceae > Pseudorhizobium > Pseudorhizobium flavum. Next base: position 385,614 of record NZ_JBIOKZ010000001.1, on the reverse strand, counting down.
CACCACGCTGTCGCGCGAGAACAACGACCTGGTCCTGTACACGACAGAGGGCACGGTGTTGTTCGAGACCGTTCCGCGGCCCGTCACCTTTGCACCGACGGTCGCCTACGGCGCCACCACGACCGGCAACGGCGTCTATATCGACGGCGTGGCGGTCAAGGCGGGTGTCGGTCCTGAGACCAACGCCAAGGGATCGATCCAGGCGCTGCTGCAACTGCGTGACGATGTCGTTCCCGTCTACCAGAGCCAGATGGACGAGATCGCCCGTGGACTGATCATGGCGTTTGCCGAGACGGACCAGACGGTCGTTCCTCCGGCGCCGGCCATTCTTGCGCCCGGCCTCTTCACCTGGGATCTCGGTACAATCCCCGCCGCCAACATGGTCGAGCCGGGGCTGGCGGCCCGCATCAAGGTCAACCCGCTGGTGATCCCCCCGTCGGGTAACCCGATGTTGATCCGCGACGGCGGCATCAACGGCGTAAACTATGTCGTCAACACCACGGCCTCGACCGGCTTCTCGGATCTGCTCAACAAGTACGACGATGCCTTCGAGGTGAGAATCGACTTTGCGGCAAGCACCCAGGTCGGCGGCAAGCTCGATCTGCAATCCTTCGCTGCAGATTCCATCGGCTGGCTCGAGATGCTGCGCAGCACGGCAACGTCGGCCACGGAGAACAAGCTGGCGATGCTCAGCCGGGCAACGGATGCCTATTCCAGCGAAACCGGCGTAAGCCTCGACGAGGAGCTGTCGTTGCTGCTCGATATCGAGCAGTCCTACAAGGCGGCGGCAAAACTGATGTCGACGGTCGACACGATGATGCAGGCCCTGCTCGAGGCGGCGAGCTGATCATGAAGACTTCTTTCATTTCATCGCTCAGTATCCAGACAACGATGCGTTACGCTGTCGCCAAGGCGCAGCAGGACATGGTCGCCGCGCAGCAGGAGGTAACGACGGGCCGGCACGCGGACGTCGGTGTGGCGCTTGGCGCGACCACGTCCAGAAGCCTCGACCTCACCCGCGACGTGTTGCGCATCAAGTCGATGCTGACCACCAACTCTCTCGCCACCCAGCGGCTGGAATCCTCGGAAGAGGCGCTGTCGAAGATGTCTGGTCTCGGCCAGAAGATTCTCGATTCCCTCATCGGCATCGGCGGCAGCAGCGATTCCACGAACCTCAGCGTCGCACGCACGTCCATTCAGTCGGCGCTGGACACATTTGCCAGCTTCGCCAATACGTCGGTAAACGGTGAATACCTGTTTGCGGGCATCAACTCCGACATCAAGCCGTTCGAGAACGTCGCGGCGGCCGGTTCCGCGGTACAGGTCGCTTTTGATGCCGAGCTGGCGAAGTTCCTGACGGACAATGCTATTGCGTCGCGAAGCGACATGACCCAGCAGGACATGTCGGACTTCCTGGACCTTATGGAATCGAAGTTCGACGGCAGTTCGCCGCTCACGGACCCACCTCACGACATCGCGACCGTCGGTACGGATTTCTGGGCGGCCTATGTATCCAATGCGTCCGACGAGAACATGAAGAGCCGCATCACGCAGAGCGAGATCGTCGAGACCTCCACGAATTCCAACACTGCAGGCATGCGGAAGTTCGTTTTGACCTCCCTGATTTCGATGGAGTTTCTCACGAACGACATTTCGGATGAAGCTCGCAGCGTCGTGACGACCCGCGCCCAGGCCTACATCGGCCAGGCGATGTCGAGCCTCACCGGTGAGCGGGCCCGTCTCGGTCTTTCGGCAGAACGGGTGAAAAAGGCCGACGAGACGCTCGAGGCACAGCAGAAGATCATCGAAGTGCATCTCAACGACCTCGAATCGGTGGATGCCTACGAGGCGTCCACCCGGGTCAAGGGCCTTCAGGCGTTGATCGAGACAGCCTACACGCTGACCGCACGTCTACAACAGTTAAGTCTGGTCAACTTCCTCAGATGATTGAGGAAACAGGTGAAAATGAAGGATACATGAATGTACCAGTTTTCATATGCCGAGATCATGGAAGATGGCGTCGCCGACGCCAAGGACCGTGAACGGCAGGCGCTGGAACGATCGATAGAACTTCTGGTCGCCGCGCGTGACGCAGGAGCTTATTCCCGCCACACTATCGAGGCGGTCTACTACACACGGCGGGTCTGGATACGTCTGATCGAGGACCTCAAGCAGCCGGAAAACGAGCTCGGCTCGGAGCTGCGCGCCAATCTGATTTCGATCGCGATCTGGATACTGAAGGAATGCGAGCGGATCAGGAAGCGCCAGTCGACGAACTACCAGGGCATCATCGACGTGACCACCATCATCAAGGATGGACTTAAATGAAAAGTACGCTGCGCATCTCGCTGAAATCGGGCGAACGCATCTTCATCAACGGCGCGGTGCTGCGGGTTGATCGCAAGGTTGCATTGGAATTCCTGAACGATGTGACGTTCCTCCTGGAAAACCACGTCCTCCAGCCGGAGGAAGCAACGACGCCGCTGCGGCAACTCTACTTCATTGCCCAGATGATGTTGATCAATCCCGAAGGCAAGGACCAGTCGATGGCTCTTTTCCGGAAGTCGGTGAGCATGCTCCTGAACTGCTTCCAGAACGAAGAGGTGCTGGCAGAGCTGAAGCGGATTGACGGGATGGTAGCCTCGGGGCGCGCCTTCGATGCTCTGAAGGCTATTCGCGGCCTCTATCCGATCGAGGACCGCATCCTCAACAGCCAGGAAATGACGCCGGCGACGGTCGAGCAGATTCGCAAGGAGATCGCCCCATGGCGGTAGATCCGGTAACCACGGCGGCTTCCAACCCCTGGGCGAATGCCGCCGCCACGACGAAGGACGCTGACAAGGCAGGGCTGAACTACGACAGCTTCCTGAAGCTGCTCATCGCCCAGATGAAGAACCAGGATCCGACCGATCCGATGGATGCGAGCGAGCAGATGTCCCAGCTTGCCTCCTTCTCCCAGGTCGAGCAGACGATCCAGACGAACGCCCACCTGCGCAGCATGCTGCAGGCGGAGGCGCTGACACGTGCGGGCGATCTCGTCGGCAAGTATGTCCAGAGCGCCGACGACAAGGTCATGGGTAAGGTCAAGGAAGTCGAAGTCTACTCGGATGGCGTGATCGTCATCACCGAGAACAACGACAAGGTCCTGTTGCAGGCCGGCGTGGTGATCTCCGACAATCCGATCGTCAAGACGACGCCCGGCGATAACACTGGCGGGTCGACGGACGGTTCAGGCGACGATACAACAAGCTGATGACTGAAGGCCCGAATGATTCGGGTCGGAGCTGGCGACATGAACGAAGCCGATGCCCTGGATATCATGCAGGCGGCGATCTGGACCATCCTCGTGGCGTCCGGTCCCGCCGTGCTGACGGCCATGATTGTTGGCGTCGGCATCGCTATCCTGCAGGCGCTCACGCAGGTGCAGGAAATGACGCTCACCTTCGTGCCGAAGATCGTCGCCATCATGATCATGATCGGCGTCTCGGCGCCCTTTATCGGCGCTCAGATCAACCTGTTCGCCAACCTCGTCTTTTCGCGGGTGCAGTCGGGCTTCTGACCCGGCCGATGGGATGACACCCTCGCGCAAGCTTCGCCGTCTAGGAAGACGGTGAACTGGCAGTACTTCTGCCGCCATCTCATGAAGAGACGGATGCATCATGGCGCAACCACCTGCACTTTCCATTCCCAAGGTAGCACCGAACGGACGTGATGTCGGCTTTGCGCTGGGCATCATCGCGATCCTCGGCATCCTGTTCCTGCCCATACCGACCTTCATGATCGACATGGGGCTGGCATTCTCGATCGCCTTCTCCGTGCTGATCCTGATGGTGGCGCTCTGGATCCAGCGGCCGCTGGACTTCTCGTCCTTTCCGACCATCCTGCTGATCGCCACGATGATCCGCCTGTCGCTCAACATCGCAACGACGCGCGTCATCCTTTCGAATGGACACCAGGGCCACGACGCCGCGGGCGGCGTGATCTCCGGCTTCGCCGGCCTGGTCATGTCCGGCGACTTCGTGATCGGGATCATCGTCTTCATGATCCTGATCACCGTCAACTTCATCGTCATCACCAAGGGTGCCACGCGTATCGCAGAAGTCGGCGCCCGCTTCACCCTCGATGCGATACCCGGCAAGCAGATGTCGATCGATGCGGATCTCTCCGCAGGCGTAATCGACGAGAAGGAGGCGCAACGCCGTCGCGGCGAGCTCGAGCAGGAAAGCTCCTTCTTCGGCGCCATGGACGGTGCATCCAAGTTCGTCCGTGGTGATGCGATCGCCGGCCTCATCATTACCGCGATCAACATCTTCGGCGGGATCATTATCGGCTATTTCCGTCACGGCATGGAAATTGGCGAAGCGGCCGATGTCTTCGTCAAGCTGTCGGTGGGCGACGGCATTGTCTCGCAGATTCCGGCGCTGGTTGTTTCGCTGGCCGCGGGCCTCCTCGTGTCGCGCGGCGGCACAGCCGGGTCAACCGACAAGGCAGTCGTGGACCAGCTGAGCGGCTACCCGCGTGCTCTCTCTATGGCGGCCAGCCTGATGGGAATGCTGGCGCTCGTCCCGGGTCTTCCGCTGGTGCCTTTCCTGGCGCTCGGCGGCGTGATGGGCTTCGGCGCATGGTATATTCCGCGGCGTCTGGAGACCGAGAACAAGCAGCGCCGCGAGGACGAGGAGAAGAAGGTCGTCCAGAACAAGGAGGCGGAGAAGGATTCCGTCAAGAGCGCGCTCCGGACGGCCGAAATCGAGCTGGCACTCGGCAAGCAGGTCTCCACGCGCCTGCTCGGTGCGCATCAGGAACTCGCCTTCCGCGTCGGCAAGATGCGCAAGAAGTTCGCGACCCAGTACGGCTTCGTGGTTCCGGAGATCAAGGTGTCAGACGACATCATGATCCCGGAGAAGTCCTACCAGATCCGTATCCACGGTACGACGATCGCGTCAAACACGCTGCGTGTCGGCGACGTGCTGGTCGTGACCGGTTCCGGCCGCAAGCCGAGCATCCCGGGTGACGAGATTCGCGAGCCCGCATTCGGCATGCCGGCCGTATCGATTCTCGAGACCTTTGCCGAAGACCTGAAGCGCGAGGGCTTCCATCCGATCGACAACGTCTCGGTCGTACTGACGCACATGTCCGAGGTCATTCGCAACAACCTTCCGCAACTCCTGTCCTACAAGGACGTGAAGGTCCTGATCGATCGCCTTGATCCCGAATACAAGAAGCTCGCCGACGAGATCTGCTCCTCGCATATGTCCTATTCGGGCCTACAGGCGGTGCTGAAGCTTCTGCTCGCCGAGCGCGTCTCGATCCGCAACCTGCACCTGATTCTGGAAGCCGTCGCGGAGTTGGCTCCTCACGTGCGCAAGACCGAGCAAATCGTCGAGCATGTCCGTGTTCGCATGTCACAGCAGTTGTGCGGCGATCTGGCGGACAATGGTGTGCTTCGCGTTCTCCGCCTCGGAACCAAGTGGGACATGATCTTCCACCAGGCCCTGAAGCGGGATGCGAAGGGCGAGGTCGTCGAGTTCGACATCGATCCGCGCAGCCTGGAGGAGTTCAGCGAGCAAGCGACTAAAGTTATCCGTGAATTCATGGACCGCGGACTGCCTTTCGTCCTTGTCACATCGCCTGAAACACGGTCCTATGTCCGCATGATCATCGAGCGGCTGTTTGCGACGCTTCCCGTTCTCTCCCACGTCGAACTTGCCAAGGGACTCGAGATCAAGATTTTGGGCTCCATCTCCTGATGGCCGAGCCCGGCAGGGGATCGTCCGGATGATTACCGACCCGCAGGGGACCATACTGGCACTGTTTCTCGCCTTCTGTCGCATGGGCGGGTGCATCATGGTTCTGCCGGGATTTGGAAGCGCGCGCGTACCTGCCAATATTCGACTTTTCCTGGCGGTGGCCGTGTCCGTGGCGGTTCTCCCGCTTCTATGGGACGTCATCTATCCGCGAGCTACTTCGCCCGATGCTACCTATATTGGGCTGATCGTCAGCGAAACGCTTATCGGTGTCGTCTACGGATTGATCGCCCGCCTCTACACGTTGGGCATGCAGTATGCAGGCGCAATCCTCACCATGTCGATTGGGTTCACGGCGCCCGGCGGCACGGACGTCCTGGAGGACACCTCAGAAAACCAGCTGACGAACCTCCTGACCTTCAGCGCGCTTCTGCTGCTCTTCATGCTCGACTTCCATCACATCGTCATCCGCGCGCTGGTGGATTCCTACGCGGCGACGCCTGTTGGAAATCTGGTCGATCCTCAAAAGATGCTGATTACTCTGACGGACACGTTGCGCGCCTCGACGGATCTGATGTTGCGGCTTGCGAGCCCCTTCCTGATCTACGGCCTGATGTTCAACGTCGGCATTGGGTTGATCAACAAGCTTGCGCCACAGATCCCGGTCTTCTTCATTTCCACCCCATTCCTGCTCGCGGGCGGTCTGTTCCTGCTCTACCTGTCGATCGCCGCCCTGATTCGCCAGTTCGCGGACGGTTTCCCGATGGTCTTTCTTTCCTTCTGAGGTGTCATGGCTGACGAGCAGAACAGGTCGAAGAAGCTGAAACGCCTCGTGAGCGTCCAGCGCCATATGGAAAAGATGGCGGAGCACGAGCTCGCCGCGACGACCCAGCACCGTGCCGAGGTGGCCCAGTCGATGGAGGTCGTGATCCAGGCGATCGGCTCGATCGATCCGATTCACCGTTCCTTTTCGCAGAACTACGCCGAGCGCTTCGGCCGCCTGACGATCAAGGACGGCCAGTTGGAGAGCATCCAGCAGATACAGGAAATGAAGGTGCTCCGGGAGCGCACAAAGGGCGATCGGCTCGAGGCGCACATGAAGAAGGCACGCGAGCAGGAGGAGCGCCAGGCGTCCGACCAGGCGATCTACGATCTCCTGGAAATCACCTTCGCCGCGCCAGCCTCCAGCAAGGTTCAGTCGTCATAGTCTTGGCCACAGTCGAAAAGGGGCGGCCCAGGCCGCCGCTAGAAAGCAATCGAACCGTTGCTGCCATGGCCGACATGCCTGGCGGCCGTGGCGAAAGGAACTGACGTGGCGATCTCCCCTCCCAGCGATCTCGTCCTGGACGTGGTCCGGGCTGCAGACCCGGCTGAAGTCCAGGCGGCCCAGGCGAAGTTGAAGGCGAACAAGGCTGCATTTGCGGCGAGCAGCCTGGCCGAGGTCGGGGCAGGTTTCGGCGCGGCGCTCGACGTCATCTCGACACCGGCGACGAAGGCAGGGCTCGCCAATCCCGCGCCCGCGGCAGAGACCGCGCGGATGCCGGAGGAATACCGGAAGTTCGAAGCAAGCATCCTGCAGAACTTCGTCAGCTCCATGCTGCCGAGCGACAGCGAGCAGGTCTATGGCAAGGGTTCGGCCGGCGAGTTCTGGAAGAGCATGATGGCCGAGCAGATCGCAGACGGCATGTCGCGGAACGGCGGGATCGGCATTGCCGAGCAGATGTACTCCCAGGCGTTGGCGCGGCAGGAGGCGGCAGTCGTCAATGCCACGACAGATGAAAGCGATCGCGATCGCGCCATGCGGATGAAGACCGATATTGAACGTCAGGTCCTGGATCTTGCTCCTACGCAAGAGGGTGAGGCCTGATATGGAAAATGCTGGGGCAGGACAAATGGAAGTTGTTTCAAACGATCACCGGATCAAGACAGTGCTCGGCCGCCTGGAGATGATCGTAGATAACGAGAACCAGCGGCTGGGGACGGATGCCGAGTTCGACCTCAAGGTCTCGAACGCGCACAAAAGCAGGTGCCTGTATGAATTGACCATGTTGTTCCGGAGCACCGATCCGAAGGAACTGGCAGTCGCGCACATCGACCAGATGCACCACTTGAAGGAAAAACTCGCGATCAATGCGCGCCGTGTCGAGGCACATCTGCACGCCGTACGCGCGGTCGCTGACCTCCTCAAGAACGCGGCCCGCGAAGCCGACGGTGACGGCACATATACCCAGGAACAATTCCTCTACAGCGAGATGTGATGATCAAGCTGCTTCTGACCGGACTGTGGGTCTGCATCGTGACGCTGGCCGCAGTTTATTTCTCCGTCCAGATGTCTGCACCGCCGCCACCCGTCGACGAGGAGGCTGCCCGCAAGGAGGCATTGGAACTCGTCCGGGGCGAATCGCTCACGGTTCCGGTCATCTCTGACGGTATGATCACAGGCTATTTCCTTGGCCGCTTCTCGTTCATGATGGACAAGGAACAGATCAAGGGCCAGAAGCTTCCGATGACGGAACTGACGACCGACCAGTTGTTCACACTGCTGGTCGGCGACAAGATGATCGATCTCGGCAACCCGGGCGCGTTTGATCTGGAGACATTCCGTACCCGCATCAAGGACCAGCTGAACGCCAAGCTGGGCGAAGGAATGGTCGATGAAGTCCTTGTCGAACAACTGGACTTCATATCCAAGGAAGACATTCGAACCAATGTTGCCCGGGAAGGCAAGCGACCGATCGCGCCGACCAAGATTGTCGAAGGCGTTGTGGTCGAGGAGCCGAAGCCTGCCACCCATTAGCCCGTAAAGCACCGATCGTTTAAAAATTGAGCGATCTGCTTACGCGGCCATTCACCGGGCTCTGCTACAACTACCGGCCAAAGATGGTTCGGTGGTCGTTCATGCGAGAAGCAAACTCTCCAGATCAGGATTGTGTCCCGGTTTGTGTTCAGCTGCTATCTCTGACAGAGGGCCGGGCCGTTGACCGGCTGCAAGCTTGGAACGCGACGCTGTCGGCGCTGGAAGCAATGATCGTCGGACAGGCGACTGGTACATCAGTTTCATTCGATGAAGTTGTGCACAGGTCTAACCGCGGTCCGCTCGCAGCCGTCTCCCGTCTATGGTCGATTTTCCTTGCACCGCGTCTGCGCAGACTATGCTCGTGGAGGAGCGGGCGCTGGGACTGCTCTGCCTCCGAGCTCGTCCCTGCGCTGCTGACCTTCGTCGAGCGTCCGCTGCGGATCGTCGTGATCGGCCGGACGGCCGATGAGCTGGCTTCGGCAGGGCGTCATCTCAAGGCCCATGCACCCTGGCACGGTTACACAACGGCGGACCTTGGTGAGCTCCGCGATCTTCCCCATTCCGATCTGGCACTGATTGCCATTCCCGATATCAGCGCCGAAGATCGGCTTCGGCTCTCGGTGGTTTCAGCGAGCCTCAAGCTGTTTTGTGGCACGACACCTGAAAGTCTTGTCGTGCGAATGGAGCCGCCTCAGGCTGCGCCTCCGGGGTCGCAGAACGAACCTCACCGACAGGCGGCGTGAGACGGAATCCCGCCATCGGTTAACGGTTTGTTTCCCACGTCTGTTTAGCATCCCTTCATGATCTCCTGAGGCGGCAGACCCAACTGCCGGACTGACCGATGCTAGCCGAGCGTCCGAACCATGACCTGAGTGAAGTCGATGCATTGGCATCGGCGGCGCCCTCGCGCCTCCTGCGCGGCATCGTGACTGTCCTCCTCGCCGCGGCTGTAGGTGCCCTGATCTCGCTTCCCCTGGCAACGTGGTCGCCCCGCCAGGTCAGCGTGGATGCGACCCTGAAAATCGAGGGTGGAGCGCTCACGGCTTCGATGGCGGCATCCTTGTCGAATGCCATATCCTCGGAGGGCGCCGAGCGCGTCCATACCGCAGTGGAGCGACAGAACGAAGCGGATGCCGGAAACAGCTCCCTGTCTAGGATGATACTCGACGCACTGCTGGGCGCTCCACCGGTTGCCTCCGTTGACGAAGCGGCCGCTGAGGTGGCAGCCGGTTCAGTCCAGCTTGTCCCCGCGGAAGACGGCAGGATGCTGCTGGTCCGCGCGACTGCTTCCGACGCGGCCACCGCAACGCGTGCAGCCAACAGCGTGGCCGCTGAACTTCTCGACAACCCGGCTGTTTGGCTTCCTGTCGCGCCCGATCAGAGATTGCCGAAACTCAAGGCGGCGGCGGAAAAGGCGAAAAGGGACCTCGAAGCCTTCAAGGCGGGTCTCGACAGCAAAGAGCTTGCTGCGGCCAAGCGCGCGGGCGGAGCGGCGGAGTTGTCCCGACAGGAAATCAGTGCGCTTGAAGCCCGGCTCATGCAACTCGACGAGCAGGTGCAGGAAGCGGCGTCGATGACGTCTGCTGACGTGTTGAAGCAGTCGCTGCCGGATCGGCTCGAATACACGGCGCTGGAGTATCACCGCCAGCGATATGTCGAAGCGAAGCTTGCCTTCGACCAGCTCTCGCAACAGCTGGGGCCGCGCCATCCCAACCTTCTGGGTGCGAAGGGCGGGCTTGATGCCGCGAAGGCCGACATCGACCGGGAACTGGTGAAACTCGTGAAGGGCCTTGAGGCACAGAAAGCGGACGCGTCGCAGAAACTCGCCGAACTGAAGCGTCGGATGCCTGCCGTCTCACCCGAAAATCAGGCGCTGCGCCAGAAGCTGGACTCTCTGGAAGCGGCGGCGCGGACGTCCGAGGAGCTTTACCGCGAGGCCAGCAGCATAGCTCAGACGGGCAATGCTGCGAGCCCGCTGTCACTGACCTTGATCGCTCCGGCAGAGCCGGAGCGGGCCGTCACCACGGACTGGACGCTCCCGGGATCGATGGCCACCGGAGCGGTGGCGGGCATGTCGATAGCGCTGATGTTCCTTCACTGGAGGCGTCGTCCGCGAACGGTGTCTCGCACCGTCTCTGAAGATGCCCGCGATGGCATGCGGTCCGACCGGGATGTGCAGGAGATGAATGATGCGCTTTCGGACCATGGTGAGGGCGTAGAGGACGGCCTTGCCTTGTCGCCTTCAATGGATGATGCACCCCTGGCGGAGCGCATTCGACAGATCCTCTATCACAACGCCGTTCCCGCGGATTGCGCTCCGTCCTATCCGCCTCTCGTGGCATCGGCGATCGCGGGTGAGGTGCATCAGTCGGTTCGCCATGAGCTCTCCCCTGGAGATCTTCCCCCGCCTGCCAATGACGAGGACCCGCTGGAGCGGGAGCTCTGGGAACTGCATCACCAGCTTGTCGAGCTTCGGGGACGGGTCGTGCGTCGCTCCGCCAGTGGCCGCTGAAGGCATTCTTTCTTGCATTTCTCCTGCTTGCGACGCATTAGGCATGACAGCCTGATGTGCAGCCAGGGTGCTGCGCAGACTTCAGTTTCGGTCTCATTCGACAACGGGGAACGCGTGTGGCGACGATCATCGACGGCAAGGTAGCGGCGGAATCGGTCATTGAGACCGTGACGAGGGCGGCGGCAGCCATGGAGAGCGACGTCGGGGTGAAGCCTGGCCTTGCCGTGGTCATTGTCGGCAATGATCCTGCCAGCCACGCCTATGTCAATTCCAAGAGCAAGATGGCGAAGCAGTGCGGCTTCAACTCCGTGCAGCACAGCCTGCCTGAGGAGACAACGCAGGAGGAGCTGGAGAAGTTGGTCTCCGAACTGAATGCCGATCCTGCCATCCACGGCATTCTCGTCCAGTTGCCGCTGCCGAAGCACCTGAAGTCGGAGCCGGTGATCCAGTCGATCGCGCCGGAAAAGGATGTCGACGGGCTGAACGTCGTCAACGCCGGCAAGCTCGCGACAGGCGATCTCGCAAGCGGACTGATCTCCTGTACGCCCGCCGGTGCGCTCATCCTCATCAACAAGATCCATGGAACCGACCTGTCGGGTCTCAACGCGGTCGTCATCGGTCGTTCGAACCTGTTCGGCAAGCCGATGGGCATGCTGCTTCTGTCGTCGAATGCGACGGTGACCCTGGCGCATTCGCGCAGCAAGGATCTGCCCGGCATCTGCCGCAACGCGGACATCCTCGTCGCCGCCGTCGGACGCCCCCACATGGTCAGGGCCGATTGGGTGAAGCCCGGTGCGACGGTCGTCGACGTCGGCATCAATCGCGTCCCCGCGCCTGAAAAGGGTGAGGGCAAGACGAAGATCACGGGCGATGTCGCCTATGAGGAATGCGCAGCGGTTGCCGGTGCGATAACGCCGGTCCCCGGTGGCGTCGGTCCTATGACGATCGCCATGTTGATGGCAAATACCGTGGTTGCCGCCTGCAGGACATTCGGGCGCCCGATCCCGAAGTTCTGACGGCACGAGCGCTATGCCCCTCAGCGGGGGGCGGCGCCCGTCGAGCTGCGCACGATCAGTTCAGCCTTCCAAAGTTCCTGTTCGGGTCCTGTCTCAAGTCCCTTAATCCGGTCGATCAGTCGCTGGCCGATGCGCATGCCTGCGGCCCTGAGTGATGACCGAGTCGTGGTTAGCGGCACGGAGAAATCCTCAGGCTTGAGCAGTGGCAGGACATCGTCATGGGCGATGAGGGAGATGTCCCGGCCGAGCCTCAGGCCCGCTTGATTGACGGCCCGTATCGCCCCGAGTGCGAGTACGGTACTTGCGCAAAGCACGGCCGTGGGGGGCGAGGGCTGTTCCAGAAGTTCCTTCATGCCGCGGAAGCCGAACTCGTCGGTCATGGCTGTATGGCGCATTTGGTCAGCCTCCAGGGCAAGTCCTTTCGCGGCGAGCGCCGCCTCTACCCCGGCTTTGCGGCGGATGGTAAAATCCACACCGCCCGGCCCGTTGAGCAGGCCGATCCGCCGATGGCCGAGTTCCAGGAGGAGATTGGTGGCGTCGCGAAAGGCGGCCTCATTGTCCACGTCGAGATAAGGATAGTCGCCCTCGATCCCAATCGAGCGCCCGTGGACCAGATAAGGGATCCGGAGCGACTGCATCAGCGTAATTCGCGGATCATTCGCCTGCATGTAAGCGAGATAGATCCCGTCGACGCTGCCGCTCGCGACAAGCCAGCGAAGCGCATCCTCCTCCTCGCCAGGCTTCTTCGGCATCAGTACAAAGTGAAAATCCCGCCGAGCAGCTTCCTCGCCCAGGCCGCTCAGGAATTCCGCGAAATGGATATCGGCATAATAATCGGGCGCTGCGGGCATGACGAGGCCGATCGATCCTGCCCGCCCGGTGGCCAGACGCTGCGCCGCTGCATTGGGACGATATCCTGTCTCTTCCGCAGCCTTGAGAACGCGCTCTCGGGTTGCCCTGTTGACCTCAGGATAGCCGTTCAGCGCGCGACTGACGGTTGTCTGTGACAGGCCCAGCAGCTCCGCCAACTGCCTCAGGTTCACGACTACTCCTCCCTGCCACACTCTCAAAGCGCTTTGAACTAGTAACAGCGGTTTATTGAAATCTCAAACAAAAGCTATCGATCATACTCGCCCGGATGTTGGTTGTGCTGCGGTGCAACACTAATATGCCGCCCGAGGACTTGACAGTGACAGGTCGGAGAACACATGACTACCGATCAAAGCGCTTTGGGCAGACAGCAATCTGTGACACTGCGCGACCAACAAAGAGGGAGGTCTTCGATGATAAACAAGTCACTGTGGATGGGCGTTGCACTGACCGTGCTTATGGCGGGCGGGGCTGCCGCGCAGGAGCTCAAGTTCGCTCCGGGCGAAGACTCTCGTTTTAACTGGCAGAGCTTCGAGGACTTCAAGTCGGCGCACGGCGATCTCAAGGGGCAGAGCCTAACTCTGTTCGGTCCATGGCGCGGCGACGACGAGATCCTCTTCAACAGCGTGCTTGCCTATTTCCGCGAGGCGACGGGCGTCGATGCCCGGTATTCCTCTTCCGAGAACTACGAGCAGCAGATCGTGATCGACACGCAGGCGGGTTCGCCGCCGAACATCGCCATCCTGCCGCAGCCGGGCCTGCTGGCCGATCTCGCATCCAAGGGCTTCCTCGTTCCCCTTGGTGACGAGACTGCAAACTGGGTGAAGGAAAACTACGGCGCCGGCGAGAGCTGGATTGGTTACGGCACCTACAAGGGCAAGGACGGGGCGGAAGCCTTCTACGCCTTCCCCTACAAGGCGGACGTGAAGTCGCTCGTCTGGTACGTGCCGGAGAACTTCGAGGAGGCCGGCTATGAAGTACCGGAGACCATGGAAGATCTGTTGGCGCTCAGCGACCAGATCGTCGAGGACGGCGGCGTGCCGTGGTGCATCGGTCTGGGTTCGGGCGGTGCTACCGGCTGGCCCGCAACCGACTGGGTCGAGGACCTGATGCTGCGCACCCAGCCGGCGGAGACCTACGACAAGTGGGTGAGCAACGAGATCAAGTTCAATGATCCGGCCGTCGTCGGCGCGATCGAGGAATTCGGCAAGATCGCCCGCAATGACAAATTTGTCAGCGGCGGCGTGGCAGCGGTTGCTTCGACCGACTTCCGCGACAGCCCGAAGGGCCTCTTCGACATTCCGCCGAAGTGCTACCTGCATCATCAGGCGTCCTTCATCCCGTCCTTCTTCCCCGACGGCGTGGAGCTTGGTGCGGATGCTGACTTCTTCTACATGCCGACCTACGAAGCCAAGGCCGATCTCGGCACTCCCGTTCTCGGCGCAGGCACCCTGGTCACCATTACCAAGGATTCGCCGGCCGCCCAGGCCTTCATCGAATTCCTGAAGACGCCGATCGCGCACGAGGTATGGATGGCTCAGGCCGCGTTCCTGACGCCGTACAAGGGCGTGAACGTCGAGGCCTATGCCAACGACCCGCTGAAGAAGCAGGGTGAGATACTCACCTCCGCCACCACCTTCCGCTTCGACGCATCGGACCTGATGCCCGGCAAGATCGGCGCAGGCGCCTTCTGGACGGGCATGATCGACTATGTCGGCGGCAAGGATGCAGAGGCCGTAGCAACGGATATCCAGAAAGCCTGGGATGGCTTGAACTAAAATCGGCGGGACCGTGCCCCGGGTCATCGGACGCACGGTCTCCCGAAACAGCAACAGATTCAGCGGCCGCAAGAGCCGCAAGGCCGGGAGGGGGGAGTGATGGCATCACAGATCGTATCGGCCGTCGGCGTCATGGTCGTCGGCGTGTTTGTCTGCGCACTCTATTACTGGCTGTCGGACAAGGTCCTCCAGGTCATCTTCCCCACGCCACGGGACGATGTCCAGCGCGCGTCGCGCAACCTCAACCGGCGAGCGGTCGTCCGGCCCTGGCTTTTCCTCGGGCCTGCTCTGATCCTTCTCGGCATCTACCTCGTCTATCCGGTCGTTGCGACCTTCATCCTGTCCTTCTACGACCGATCGGGAACAGCCTTCGTGGGGCTCGCCAACTACCGTTGGGCGCTTTCCGATGCCGGGTTCCGGCAGTCGATCTTCAACAATTTCTTGTGGCTGCTGGTGGTGCCGGCCGCCTGCACCTTCCTGGGTTTGGTGATCGCGGTTTTGACGGATCGCATTTGGTGGGGCAACATCGCCAAGAGCCTTGTCTTCATGCCGATGGCGATCTCTTTTGTCGGCGCATCGGTGATCTGGAAGTTCATCTACGAGTACCGGGGCGCCGGGCAGACGCAGATCGGCCTGCTCAATGCCATCGTCCAGTTCTTCGGCGGCGACCCGCAGGTCTGGATCGCGCTGCCGTTCTGGAACAACTTCTTCCTCATGGTCATCCTGATCTGGATCCAGACCGGTTTCGCCATGGTGATCCTGTCGGCGGCGCTGCGCGGCATTCCCGAGGAGACGATCGAGGCGGCGGTGATCGACGGCGCCAATGGCTGGCAGATCTTCTGGAAGATCATGGTTCCCCAGATATGGGCCACAATCGCTGTCGTCTGGACGACGATCACCATCCTCGTGCTCAAGGTCTTCGACATCGTGCTGACCATGACCAACGGCCAGTGGGACACGATGGTGCTCGCAAACTTGATGTTCGACTGGATGTTCCGTGGCGGAGGTGATTCCGGCCGGAGTGCGGTCATCGCCCTGGTGATCATGGCCGCGGTGACGCCGATCATGATCTGGAACATCCGCCAGGCGAACCGCGAAACGGGGGGGCACTGACATGGCTACTATGGCAGCCCGCATCCGGCGCGTCGGACTTCCCCGTTTCTTTGTCCACCTCTCGGTTCTACTGATCGTCATCATCTGGCTGGTGCCCACGCTCGGCATCCTGGTCACCTCGATCCGCGACCGGGACCAGATCACCACATCCGGCTGGTGGACGGCGTTCTCGCGCTCCGCCCAGACGGCCGCGGTGCGCCTTGCGGACCCTTCCGCGCAGCGGCAAGAGGGTACCAGCTATGTCATCACCGGCAATGTCTTCGAGGAAGGTGCTTCCGGCACGGTACGCGCCTTCGGTGTTCGCGTGCAGGAGCCGGCTGCGTTCGAAGCCGGCGAGACCGCCGATCTGGGAGATGGCGAGGCGCTGACGGTCAACGGCGACGGCAGCTATGTCCATTCCAGCACGACACCCTTCGAGGGAAACCGCGGCCAGCGTGTCTATCTGACGGTGGCGACGCCGCCCGAATTCACGATGGAAAACTATCAGACCGTGGTGAATGCCGAAGGTCTTGGTCAGTCCTTCATCAATTCGCTGACAGTGACTATCCCGGCAACCATCATTCCGATCCTGATTGCGGCCTTTGCAGCCTATGCGCTGTCCTGGATGGAGTTCCCCGGGCGCACGATCATCATTGCGACCGTCATCGGCCTCATCGTCGTGCCGCTCCAGATGTCGCTGATACCGCTTCTACGGTTGTATAACGAGATCAGCATACTCTTCGGCGTCCCGTCGAAGACCTATGCCGGGATATGGCTCGCCCACACGGCCTTCGGCATGCCGCTCGCCATCTACCTCCTGCGCAATTACATCGCGGGCCTGCCCAAGGAGATCATCGAATCTGCCCGTGTCGACGGCGCCAGCGACTTCGAGATCTTCATGAAGATCGTGCTCCCGCTTTCCTTCCCGGCGCTCGCCTCCTTTGCAATTTTCCAGTTCCTCTGGGTCTGGAACGACCTGCTTGTCGCGATCGTCTTCCTTGGCGCCAGCCGGGACCAACTGGTCCTCACCGGCGCACTGAATGCGCTGCTCGGCTCGCGGGGAGGCAACTGGGAGATTCTGACCGCTTCCGCCTTCATCACCATCATCGTGCCCCTCCTCGTGTTCTTCGCGCTCCAGAGGTATCTGGTCCGCGGCCTGCTGGCGGGTTCGGTGAAGGGCGGCTGAAGCATATTCTTTCACAAAAACAGGACACTGAATGACCATACTCGCAGGAACGCCCGCGGCACCGGACAAGGACTGGTGGCGCGGCGCCGTCATTTATCAGATCTACCCGCGCTCCTTTCAGGACTCCAACGGTGACGGCATCGGGGACCTGAAAGGCATCACCGCGCGTCTGCCGCATGTTTCGGCTCTCGGCGCCGACGCGATCTGGATATCGCCGTTCTTCCCGTCGCCGATGAAGGACTTCGGCTACGACGTGTCGAACTATACCGAGGTTGACCCGATGTTCGGGACGCTCTCGGATTTCGACGCGCTCATCGCCGAGGCCCATCGCCTCGGCCTCAAGGTGATGATCGATCTGGTGATGTCGCACAGTTCCGACCAGCATGCCTGGTTCATCGAGAGCCGGTCGAGCCGGGTCAACCCGAAGGCGGACTGGTATGTCTGGGCCGATGCCAAGCCGGACGGTACGCCGCCGAACAACTGGATGTCGATCTTCGGCGGGTCCGCGTGGCATTGGGACCCGACCCGCATGCAGTATTACATGCACAACTTCCTGACGTCCCAGCCGGACCTCAACCTGCACAATCCGGAGGTCCAGGATGCTCTCCTTGACATGACGCGCTTTTGGCTGGAGCGCGGTGTGGATGGCTTCCGGCTCGACACGATCAACTTCTACTTCCATGACAAGGAACTTCGCGACAATCCGGCTCTAGAAGTGTCGCGGCGCAACGCCTCCACGGCGCCTGCGGTCAATCCTTATAATTTCCAGGAGCACATCTACGACAAGAACCGTCCGGAGAACCTGGATTTCCTGAGGCGGTTCCGCGCGGTGCTCGACGAATTCCCGGCAATTGCCGCCGTCGGCGAGGTGGGTGACAGCCAGCGTGGCTTGGAGATTGTCGGCGAGTACACCTCCGGCGGCGACAAGATGCATATGTGCTACGCCTTTGAATTCCTGGCGCCGGACGCGCTGACGCCATCGCGGGTCAAGGAGGTCCAGACAGCATTTTCGGCCGCAGCGCTCGAGGGCTGGGCCTGCTGGGCCTTCTCCAATCATGACGTCGTCCGTCACGCCAGCCGCTGGGGCGCCGAGGTCCAGGATCGCGATGCCTATGTCAGGATGCTCGCGGCAGTGCTGATGACGCAGCGCGGATCGGTCTGCATCTATCAGGGCGAGGAATTGGGCTTGACCGAAGCGGACATCGCGTTTGCCGACCTGCAGGACCCATACGGGATCCAGTTCTGGCCAGAGTTCAAGGGGCGGGACGGATGCCGAACCCCGATGGTCTGGGATGCTCAGGCGCTCCATGCCGGCTTCTCAACCTCCGACCGCACATGGCTTCCCATTCCGGTCGAACATCAGCTTCGCGCCGTCAGCGCCCAGTACGGCGATCCGGACTCGGTGCTGGAGCAGTACCGGCGCTTCCTTGCCTTCCGCAAGCAGCATCCCGCGCTGGCCAAGGGAGACATGGAACTGCTTTCGTCCGAGATGCCGCTCCTGCAATATGAGCGGCGCTACGGCAACGAGATCGTCCTGTGCGTCTTCAACATGTCGCCGGGTTCGGCGACGGCAGAGCCACCTCCCGGCGACTGGGAGGTGCTGGAGGGTCACGGCTTCGAAAGCACGGTGGAAGGCAACCGCATAAACCTGCCCGCGTGGGGGGCGTTTTTCGCCCGGCGGGCCTAAAGGAGGGGAAAATGGCTGGCGTCGTTCTGAAGGACATCCGCAAGGCCTACGGCCAGGTCAAGGTGATCCACGGCATCGATCTGGAGATCAGGCAGGGGGAGTTCGTCGTTTTCGTCGGGCCCTCGGGGTGCGGCAAGTCTACGCTGCTCAGGATGATCGCGGGCCTCGAGACCATTACCGGCGGCGAGATGTACATTGACGGCCAACTGGTCAATGAGGTGCCGCCTTCCAAGCGCGGCATCGCAATGGTCTTCCAGTCCTACGCGCTCTACCCGCACATGACCGTCTACGACAACATGGCCTTCGGCATGCGCATCGCCAAGGAGAACAAGGCGGAGATCGACCGGCGGGTTCGATCGGCAGCCGACATCCTCCAGTTGACCCCCTACCTGGATCGTCTGCCCAAGGCACTCTCGGGAGGGCAGCGGCAACGCGTCGCTATCGGCCGGGCGATCTGCCGGGACCCCAAGGTATTCCTGTTCGATGAACCCCTTTCGAACCTGGACGCGGCCCTTCGTGTCGCGACGCGCATCGAGATTGCCAAGCTCAATGAGTCCATGCCGGACACCACGATGATCTACGTCACCCACGACCAGGTCGAGGCGATGACGCTGGCCGACCGCATCGTCGTCCTCTCAGCCGGCCGGATCGAGCAGGTCGGGGCGCCGCTCGATCTTTATGAACGGCCGCACAACCTCTTCGTCGCACGCTTCATCGGCTCGCCGGCGATGAACATCCTGCCGGTCACCATCACCGAAACGGGCGAGACCACGACCGTCAGCTTCGGCGGCGGGAAGGCTGTTCGGGTTCCCATTCGGACGGATGCCTCCGAACGAGGCAAGTCCGCAAGCTTCGGTGTACGGCCGGAGGACCTTTCCGTTGCCGAGGATGGAGACTTCCTCTTCGAGGGGCGAATTTCGCTGGTCGAAGCCCTGGGGGAGGTGACGCTTCTTTATATCGAAGGTCTTTCGGACCACGAGCCGCTTATCGCCAAGTTTCCGGGCATCTGGAGCGGCAGGAAGGGCGACACCGTGCGCCTGACGGCTTCGCCCGACAAGCTTCATCTCTTCGATGCCGAGGGGCACACCTATCGCACCTGAGCCATCATTTAGGCGCTCCCCCGAAACGTGAGCATCTCACAGTTTTTCGCCCATGGGCGCCCAAGACATACCCTCTGTTAAGCTTCGACCTGTAAGCTTGTCGGGCAGAGTAGGAGACTGGCCGTGGGTGCATTCAGCGGTGGAAAAAATCACTTCCTGAACAAGGAAGAGTCCTTCATGTACGACCGCGAGACGCGGTTCCGCATGGAGGACACCATGAACGCGGCGCGGATCGAGTATACCGAGAATGGCGTTCTGAACATGGCCGCCCGCCGCTGCGATATCCTGCGCATCTCCCTGAGCGGAGCCATCATTGGCATCCTGACCCAGTACAAGCTGCCCCAGCAGTTCTACCTGGATATTCCGGACGCCCGGATATCCAAGATCGGTTGCCTGCTGATGAAGACCTTTGCCAACAACACGATCGAAGTCCGCTTCCTCCGGTTGTTGAGCCAGAAGGAACTTGATCGGATCTTCGTCTTCAGCACGCATCCCGCTCATCGCGACAAGGTGCTGGACATCCGCTCCTGGTAAGTATCTCGCGGCACAAGCCGAACGGTCAGGCGAAGACGCTCGCGCCGTTGTCTGCCGTTCCGGCATTCTGCCGGAAGATTGCAAAGAGCTCGCGGCCCATGCCGAATTCGTTCTGCTCCAGATTGGCGCTCGCAGGAGCCCGCGCGGAGAACTCAGCTGCGTCGACGAGCACTTCCAAGGTTCCCCTGCTTGCGTCGAGGCGGATCAAGTCGCCGTCCTTGATCCGTGCGATCGGGCCAGCGTCGGAGGCTTCAGGCGTCACGTGGATCGCGGCAGGAACCTTGCCGGAGGCACCTGACATGCGCCCGTCGGTCACCAGCGCAACCTTATAGCCCCTGTCCTGGAGAACCCCAAGCGGCGGTGTCAGGCGGTGCAGTTCCGGCATGCCGTTCGATTTCGGCCCTTGGAAGCGCATGACCGCGATGAAGTCGCGGTTGAGGTCGCCTCGCTTGAAGGCATCCTGCAGTTCCTGCTGGTCATGGAAGACGATCGCCGGCGCCTCGATCACATGCCGCTCCGGCTTGACGGCGGAGATCTTGATGACGGCCTTGCCGAGATTGCCTGTCAGCATCTTGAGCCCGCCGTTCGGTTGGAACGGCGCCTCCGCTTTCGCAAGAACCTTGGCGTCCCCGCTTTCCTCCGGCGCCGGCTGCCGGACGATGCTGCCTGCCGCGTCGAGCTTCGCCTCGATCGTATAGGCCTCAAGCCCGTGACCGAAGACGGTGCGGACATCGTCGTGGACAAGCCCCGCCTTCAGCAACTGCTTGATCAGGAACCCCATGCCGCCGGCGGCGTGGAAATGGTTCACGTCGGCAAGTCCGTTCGGGTAGACGCGGGCCAGCAGCGGCACGATGTCGGACAGCTCGGAGATGTCCTGCCATGTCAGGTGGATACCGGCAGCGCGCGCCATGGCAACGAGATGAAGCGTGTGGTTGGTGGAGCCGCCGGTCGCGTGCAGGCCGACCACGCCGTTGACGATGGAGCGCTCGTCGATCATCTCGCCAGCCGGTGTGAACTCGTTGCCGATCGCCGTGATCGCGAGCGCACGCTTGGCGGCTTCCTTGGTCAGGGCGTCCCGCAACGGCGTGCCCGGATTGATGAAGGAGGCGCCTGGCATGTGGAAGCCCATGATCTCCATCAGCATCTGGTTCGAATTGGCAGTGCCGTAGAAGGTGCAGGTGCCGGGGCCGTGATAGGATTTGGACTCTGCGTCCAACAGTTCTGCCCGCCCGACCTTTCCTTCCGCGTAGAGCTGGCGGATCCTAGACTTCTCGTCATTGGGCAGCCCCGACGTCATGGGACCTGCTGGGATGAACACGGCCGGCAGGTGACCAAAGGTCAGCGCAGCGATTACCAGGCCGGGGACGATCTTGTCACAGATGCCGAGGAAGACGGCCGCGTCGAACATGTTGTGGGAGAGGCCGATGCCTGCAGCCATGGCGATCGCATCGCGCGAGAAAAGCGAAAGCTCCATTCCTGGCTGGCCCTGGGTGACACCGTCGCACATCGCCGGCACCCCGCCAGCGACCTGTGCCACGCCACCGACCTCGCGGGCCGCTTCGCGGATGATGGCCGGGAAGGTCTCGTAAGGCTGATGCGCCGACAGCATGTCGTTATAGGCGGTGATGATGCCGAGGTTGGGGACCACGTCTGCCGCAAGGTCCGCCTTGTCGGCGGGGGAACAGGCGGCAAAGCCGTGGGCGAGGTTGCCGCAGGAAAGGACTGCCCGATGGGGACCCCGCGAAACAGCTGAGTTAACCTGGTTGAGATAGCGTTCGCGGCGGGGCTTTGAACGTTCGACGATGCGGGCTGTAATTGCTTCGATCTGCGAGTGAGCAGCCATGGCCATGTCCTTTGGTTCGGGAGCAAGCCGGCTGGGAGCGGCAGATGCCGCCGGATTGCTCCGGGTGATGCTTCGGGCCGGGCGTCAGGGCGCCCAGTAGATGTCCACCGGCGACGAGGCTCGATGAAGAACCGCGCGGATCGGCATCTCCGTCTCGTTGGTACCTTCCTGCGCTTTGGCCAGCACGTCCTTCTTCGACTGCCCCTCGATATGGAGCACAAGCATTCCGGCATCCGTGAGGCTGGAAAAGGAGAAGGTCAGGCGAGGCTCCTCGGCGCCGTCGGCCTCCATGGGCAGGACAGAGCGAGGCCCGGCCGCGTCGAGCGCCTCGTTCAAGGTGCTGCCGTGCGGGAAGAAGGAGGCAGTATGGCCATCTCCACCCATGCCGAGGATGACGACATCGAAAGGTGGGCTGATTGCCTTTGCCGCCGCTGTTGCCGCCTGGGCAGCCTCCTCGACGCTCGGGCGATCATGGTAGAGTGGGATGAAGTGTGCCGCTGCCGCCTTGCCCTGCAAGAGGTTCTCCCGCACCAGCAGGTGGTTGGACCGCGGATGATCGGCAGGAACGAAACGTTCGTCGACCAGCGTGACCGTGACCTTCGCCCAGTCGATGTCCCTGTTGGCGAGTGCCTGGAAGAACCTCTTCGGCGTGGAGCCACCCGACACGGCGAGACTTGCTTCGCCACGCGCTTCCACCGCCGCGGCGAGGCGATGGGCGACCTGATCGGCAAGCTTTTCCGCCAGAACCGTACCGTCTGAGAATTCGTGCAGGTTTGGTTCCATCACTCAACCCTCGTGCCATGTGCGGCCGTCGCGCTCGATCAGCGCGATTGCCTGGCTTGGACCCCAGGTTCCTGCGGTGTAGCCCTGGACTGCCTGGCCGGTGGATTCCCAGCCCTTCAGGATCGGATCTACCCACTGCCAGGCCGCCTCGACCTCGTCGCGACGCATGAACAGCGTCTGGTTCGAGCGGATCGTATCCATCAGCAGGCGTTCGTAGGCATCCGGATTGCGGACGGCGAAGGCTTCGGCAAAGCTCATGTCGAGCGAGACGCCGCGAAGGCGCATGCCGCCGGGACCAGGGTCCTTGATCATCAGCGACTGCTTGACGCCCTCGTCTGGCTGCAGGCGAATGATTAGCTGGTTGGCGGAGATGCGCCCCGCTGCCTGGTCGAAGATGTTGTGGGGGATCGGCTTGAAGGTGATGACGATCTCCGACACCCGTGTCGCCAGCCGCTTCCCCGTGCGGATGTAGAAGGGCACTCCGGCCCACCGCCAATTGCCGATCTCGGCCTTGATTGCAACGAAGGTCTCGGTGTTGGAGACGCCGCCTTCCAGCTCGTCCAGGTAACCTTTTACCGGCCCTCCAGCAGATGCTCCGGCTCTGTACTGGCCCCGCACAGTCATGTGCTCGACATTGCCCTCGGTGATGGGCTTAAGTGCCCGCAAGACCTTGAGCTTCTCGTCGCGGACGGCTTCGGCGCTCAGCGAAGAGGGCACTTCCATGGCAACAAGGCAGAGCAGTTGCAGGATGTGATTCTGCACCATGTCGCGCAGTGCGCCAGCCGTGTCGTAATAGCCGGCGCGGCCTTCCAGTCCGACGGCCTCGGCAACCGTGATTTGCACGTGGTCGATGTGCTGCGCGTTCCAGAGCGGCTCGTAGAGGGCATTGGCGAAGCGCAGCGCCATCAGGTTCTGCACCGTCTCCTTGCCGAGGTAGTGATCGATGCGGAAGATCTGCTCTTCCTGGAATACCCGGCCGATGGTGTCATTGAGCTCCAGTGCCGACGCGAGGTCGCGGCCGATCGGCTTCTCCACGACGATCCTTGTTTGCTTGGTGATCAGCTTGTGGTCGCGGATCTTTTCCGAGATCGCGCCGAAGATCGACGGAGCAACGGCAAGATAGAAGACGCGGACGCAATCCTTGCCGCCGTCCAGAAGCTTCTTGAGCTTGTCCCAGCCCTGATCCGATTTCGCGTCAACAGGGATGTAGAACAGCCGCTTGCAGAAGCGCTCGACCTCGGCGTCGTTGTATTCTCCCGGTTTGAGATGCTCGCGGAGCGCGTCACGCGCAAAGGTCCGATACTCTTCGTCGGACAGCGGGCTGCGGGACGCACCGATAATGCGGGTCGGCTCTAGGAACTGTCCTTCGACCTGTCGATGATAGAGCGCCGGCAACAGCTTTCGTTCCGCAAGGTCGCCCGATCCGCCAAACACGACGCAGTCAAAGGGATCGACCGGGATGATCTGGCTGCTCATAAGGCTCGTCTCTCGTCTTTTCGAACTTGGACGTTCCTAATCTAATCGATTTAAAAATTCCAGTCCCCAGGCGCATTTTTTGAGGCGCTGCTACACCCGGTCGCGCAGCGCATACCAAGTAAGGGCGAGGAACAGCAGCGGCTTGCGCAGATGGGCACCGCCCGGGAAACTCGGCACATCGAGCGCCTCTAAATCACCCAGCGCATTCGCCGTACCGGTCAGGCGGTCGGCATAGAGCTTGCCGCAAAAATTCGACAACATGACGCCATGGCCGGAATAGCCGCCGATCGAGGTGACCCCCGGCATGACTTCGCGGACAAACGGCTGCCGCGGCATGGTGATCCCCACATAGCCGCCCCAGGCATGGGTGATGCGGATATCTTTCAAGGACGGATAGGTCTCGATGATCTGCCGGCGGATGAAGTTTGCGGTGTCTTCCGGGCTGCTGGAAGAGTAGACTTCGCGGCCGCCGAACAGCAGACGATTGTCACGCGATTTGCGGAAATAGCGGACGACGAAGCGGGAGTCCGCTACGGCCTCTCCGCCCGGCAGCACGCTCGGGTAATCGTCCAGCGGCTCCGTTGCCGCAATGAAGGATCCGATCGGCATGATGTGACCGGCCGTGACCGGCTCAAGCTTGTCGATATAGCCGTTGGTGGCGATTAGGACCCGGTCTGCCGAGACCGTACCCCGCGCCGTATCGAGCAGCGTCTTTCCATCTCCCCGCCGGATCGCGGTGACCCTCGTCATCTCGTGGATCTGGGCACCGGCGCTCTGAGCGGCGCGCGCCAGGCCGACCAGCAGCTTGAGCGGGTGGATGTGCCCGGTGCCGGTGTCGCGGACGCCGCAGTAATAGTGTCGCGAGCCTGTCCGCTCTGCCGTTTCTTCCCGGTCCATGAAGCTGAGATGCGGATAGCCATAGCGCTCTGCCGCGATCTCGGCATTGGCGCGGTAGTCCCTCTCGTAGCCCGGCTTGTGCGCCACATTCATCTGGCCGGGCGTGTAGTCCATGTCGATCTGGTGCTCGGACGCAAAGTCCAGCAGGTAGCGCTTCGCCTGCTCCGCCATGTCAAACAGCGCTTTCGAGCGCTCGAAACCTATCTTCTGCTCCAGTTCCTCCGGCCAGGCGCGCTGCCCGGTTCCCATCTGGCCGCCATTGCGACCCGATGCGCCGTCACCCAGGCGGGCGCCTTCCAAGAGGACAACCGACAGGCCTCGCTGGGCAAGATTGAAAGCGGCCTGCAGCCCGGTGAAGCCGCCGCCGACGATCGCCACGTCGGCCGTCGTGGAGCCATCCAGGGCGGGATAAGTCAGTCGCTCACCGACCGTGGCCTGATACCATGAGATGCCGGGCGCGATCGGGCTTTGCCATTCGCTCATGAGGCCACTCAGACGTTGAGGAGCAGGAACTCCCGCTCCCACGGGCTGATGACCTGCATGAAGGTCTCGAACTCGCCGCGCTTGACACCGGCATAGAGGCCGATGAACTCCGGGCCGAGCACCTCCGCAAGTGCCGGCTCCGCCTCAAGCGCCGAGACGGCCTCCAGGAGGCCCCGCGGCAATTCAATCGAACCTTCATTGGCACTGTGCTCCGTCGGGGGCCCCGGCTCGACCTTGTTCATAATACCGAGCAGCCCGCAGGCGAGGGAGGCTGCCAGCGCCAGGTAAGGGTTGGCGTCGGAGCTCGGCAGGCGGTTCTCCACGCGCCGCGCGCCCGCATCGGAGACCGGTACGCGGAAGGCCGTGGTGCGATTGTCATATCCCCAGGCATTGTTCACCGGCGCTGCCATGTCCGGCGTCAGGCGGCGGTAGGAGTTGACATAGGGCGCCATCATCACGAGCGCCTTGGGGACATAGGTCTGCATGCCGCCGATGAAGTGGAAGAACTCGCTAGAGGGCGAGCCGTCCTCGTTGGAAAAGACGTTCCGTCCCGTTTCGATGTCGACCACCGACTGGTGGATGTGCATCGCGGATCCCGCCTGACCCTGCATCGGCTTCGCCATGAACGTCGCGTAGATGCCGTGCTTCAGCGCCGCTTCGCGGATCGTGCGCTTGAAGAGGAAGACCTGGTCGGCCAATTCTATCGGGTCGCCGTGCCGCAGATTGATCTCGAGCTGGGCAGGCCCTTCCTCGTGAATGAGCGTGTCGATCTCCAGGCCCTGCTTTTCGGAAAAATGATAGATGTCGTCGATCAGTTCATCGAACTCGTTGATGCCGGCGATCGAATACCCCTGGCCGCCGAGAATGGCGCGGCCCGAGCGTCCCTTCGGCGGATGCAGGGGATAGTCCGGGTCATCGTTCTTGGCGACGAGGTAGAACTCGATTTCCGGCGCGACCACCGGCTTCCACCCGCGCTCATGATAAAGGTCGACGATGTTCTTCAAGACGGCGCGGGGCGTGTAGGGGACGTTGTCGCCGCCGATGCCGACCACATCGCAGATGACCTGGGCCGTCGGATCCGTTTCCCAGGGCACGACGGAGAGAGTCGAAAGGTCCGGAACCAGCTTCAGGTCGCTGTCGCGTGGCTCATAGCGAAAGCTGGCCGTCTCGTCCGGATATTCGCCGGAGATCGTGTGTCGGTAGAGAGCGGAAGGCAAGGCCAGCGACGTGTTGGAGGTAAACTTCGACGACGGCATCATCTTGCCGCGCGGGACGCCTGCAAGGTCCGGTGTGATGCACTCGACATCCTCGATACCGCGCGCCCTCAGCCAGGCGATGGCTTCCTTCCAGTCGTGTACGCCGCGCAGAGAGGTCAGGGCTGGTGGCGCAGGCTGTCCGCCGGTTGATTTCAGCACAGGCCCTGCGGATGGGGAGGCAGGCGACGGTTTCTTGCGCGTCATGAAGCACCGGTTTGCGTTGATCGGAGCGCCATCATAACCAGAGATTGGCAATTGGCGAGGGGGCGGCATTGACTTTGCCTGACTGATCGCAAACAGGGAAACCTGCTGAAGGGAGCCGCACTTGGTCCGCAAATTCGATGCCGTCATTCTTGGAGCCGGAGCCGCGGGGATGATGTGCGCCATTCGTGCCGGGCGGCGCGGCAGGAGGGTCCTGCTCGTCGATCATGCGAAGGCGCCGGGGGAAAAGATCCGCATTTCCGGCGGCGGAAGATGCAACTTCACCAACACGGGGACTTCGCCGGCAAACTACATCTCCGCCAACGCCCACTTCGCCAAGTCCGCCCTTGCGCGCTACACGCCGCGTGACTTCATTGCTCTTGTGGACAAGCATGGCATAGCCTGGCACGAGAAGACGCTCGGGCAGTTGTTCTGTAACGGCAGCGCCAAAGAGATCATCGGAATGCTGACGGCAGAGATGCGCGCCGCGGATGTCGAGATGGAGCTCCGGCAGGAGATTTCGTCGGTCGAGCACACCGGTGCCGGATTTCGCATCGGAACGTCGACCGGACCAGTCGAGTCCCTAGCCTTGGTGGTCGCCACGGGTGGCAAGTCGATCCCGAAGATGGGAGCCACCGGCCTTGCCTATCGGATCGCCGAGCAGTTCGGGCTGAACCTGATCGAGACCCGACCGGGGCTGGTGCCGTTGACGCTCGATCCGCCATTGCTCGAGCGTCTGGCGCCGCTGTCGGGAATTTCCGTCGCCGCGGAGGTGCGTCACGGAAAGACGGCCTTTCGCGAAGCACTCCTCTTTACCCACAGGGGTATGAGCGGGCCTGCTATCCTGCAGATATCGTCCTACTGGCGCGAAGGCGACGATATCCTGCTGAAGATCGAGCCGGGGCATGACCTCTTCCAGATGCTGAGGTTGGCGCGGAGGGAGAATGGCCGCCAGGCGCCTCTGACCGTGCTGTCCGAGCTTCTGCCCAGGCGCCTCGCGCAGTACCTCCTGGAAAGGTCGGGCGTCGCGGCCCATGTCCAGCTGGCCGATTGCCCGGACAGGGTGCTGCAGGCGGTCGCTGCCTCCGCCCAGGAATGGCGTGTTCGGCCGGCGGGATCCGAAGGCTATCGCACGGCGGAGGTAACCCTTGGCGGTGTCGATACAAAGGAACTAGAGTCGCGCACGCTTGCCGCCAGGAAGGTTCCCGGCCTCCACTTCATCGGCGAGTGCGTCGATGTGACGGGCTGGCTTGGGGGGTATAATTTCCAGTGGGCCTGGGCCTCGGGCCATGTTTGTGGGGACGCATTGTAGGCATCGCTGATTCAAGCCTTGTTAAGGTGCTTTGATCATCCTGCCTTGATGCCGGCAAATTCCTGCTGTCAGGATGTGGCATCCGGCCTGTCGCGGCAGACCGCGACCGACAACGCTCTTGGGGTTCAGATCATGCAGAAAGTTCGCCGTGCCCGTGCTGTCGCCATTGCCAAGGCTGAGGATGCCGACCGGCTCTTTCGTCTGCGCCTCCTGTTGCTGTGCGCTGGCGCGACCGCTGCCTTCCTGGCGCTGCCGGCAATTTTCTGATCGTCGCGAGTCGTCCTTGGCCGACGGCCTGAGGCTCAAGAGCCTGCCCGCAATCCGGCAGACGGCTGCAGGAGCACGCAGTATCGGCGTGGCGAACCGCTGATAATATCGATCTTCCATTTCCCGTTCGGTCCTTCCCCTGTTCTCCCATGCTCGGGATGATGCCACGATCGCAGCGACGACTTCGTACATTGTCTACCTCCGAAGATGAAAAGCCGTCGCCTGGAATAGACCGGTCCGCCGCCTTCTGAAACAGCCGGAAACGCGCTATGTTTTTCACAGATGAAAAACATTGGTTGGGACACATACGAACTTTTCCTCAAGGTCGCCCGCCATGGCGGCCTGTCTGGCGCCGCCGGTGTCACCGGCTTGAGCCCTGCTACCATCGGACGTCGCATGCTCGAGCTGGAAGGCGGCGTGGGGCGCCCGCTCTTTCTCCGCAGCCGGACCGGCTATCAGCTGACGCCTGAGGGCGCGGTGCTTTTCGAGCAGGTGCAGGAGATGGAAGGTGCGGCACGACGGATAGATGCGTGGCAACAGGAAAGCGCTTCGCCGCTGGTGAGGATCGCCTGCGGCACCTGGCTTGCCTGGTGGTTGGCAAGGCATCACACACGCCTTCAGACGGCCGAAGAGAACCTCCGCATCGACATGTTCATCGCGGAGCGAAGGGCGAGCCTCGCGCACCGCGAGAGCGATATCGGCATCCGGGCGTTTGAGCCGGAGGAGGGGAATCTTGCCGCGCGCCGTTTGGGCGAGGTGGCTTACGCCGCTTACCGCTCCCGCGAGGCTGATACCTCACGTCGGGGGCGCTGGCTTGCCGTTTCGGAGGAAGAGGCGATTTCCGCTTATCTCCGTTATCCGCACGAGCATCAGGCGGGCGCGATTACAGTGACGGTAAATCGGCCGAGGTCGCTCCGTGACCTGGTGATCGCAGGCGCGGGTATTGCCGTGCTGCCATGCTTCGTGGGGGACTATGACCTTCGGCTGGAACGGGTAGGGGAGGAGATAACCGCCCTGCGTCACACCCAGTGGATCGTGATGAACAATGACGACCGTCACAGACGGGAGATCCGGACGGTCGTGGATCGGATCACGGAGCTTGTTCGCAGCTATGCCGACCTCTTTGCCGGCCGTCGCCCCGCCTCGACGCGCTGAATGCGCAGAGGGCGCCGCGGCATGCGTGACGCCCTCTGCCTATCATGGCCTGCTCAGTGAGCCTGGGTGACAACAACCGGAATGAGGAGATCGCCCCAGTTTCCGTCGCCGCCATGATGGCGGGCGGAGCGGACGAGTTCGACCGATACACCAGCGTCGACGGCTTTCATGACCGACTGGTTGAGACGGTGCAGGTCGTTGGCGACCATGCGGATCATGGCCTGCTGATCGGTTGTCATGGCGGATGCCTGTTCTTCGGCACGTTCCTTGACGCGGGTCTGTGGGGTCATTGCATTTCTCCTCTTATACGGGGGTTCTTGAAGTTGCTGATCCGGGTGCTGGTCGGTCTCCTCTTCCCGCGGACGGGAAGAGGTATGGCGAACGGTTGTAGTCCGGGATATTATTCAGCGGCCGGCCTGAACTGCTCGGTCTCGGTCGATTCCTTCATGGCTGTGGTCGAGGACTTGCCACCGGTGATCGCCATGGAGACAGCGTCGAAGTAGCCGGTGCCGACTTCACGCTGGTGCTTGGTCGCCGTGTAGCCGTTGGCCTCGGCGGCGAATTCCGCCTCCTGCAGCTCCGAATAGGCGGCCATCTGGCGATCCTTGTAGCCGCGGGCCAGTTCGAACATGCCGAAGTTCAGCTGGTGGAAGCCCGCAAGCGTGATGAACTGGAACTTGTAGCCCATCGCACCCAGCTCCTTCTGGAACTTGGCGATCGTCGCGTCGTCCAGGTTCTTCTTCCAGTTGAACGACGGCGAGCAGTTATAGGCGAGCTTCTTGCCCGGGTGTGCCTTGTGGACGGCTTCCGCGAACTTGCGGGCCTGTTCCAGGTCCGGCTTGCCGGTTTCCATCCAGATCATGTCGCAGTGCGGAGCATAGGCGATCGCACGGGCGATGCAGGGCTCGATGCCATTCTTGACCTGGTAGAAGCCTTCGGCCGTGCGGCCGGCGTCGTAGTCGACGAAAGGCTGGTCGCGCTCGTCGATGTCCGACGTCAGGAGCTTGGCGGCCTCGGCATCGGTACGGGCGACGATCAGCGTCGGGACGCCCATGACGTCCGCGGCGAGGCGGGCGGCGTTCAGGTTGCGGATATGGGCCGCCGTCGGGATCAGAACCTTGCCGCCGAGATGGCCGCACTTCTTCTCAGAGGCGAGCTGGTCCTCGAAGTGAACGCCTGCGGCGCCGGCTTCAATGAAGGCCTTCATGATCTCGAAGGCATTCAGCGGTCCGCCGAAGCCGGCTTCCGCGTCGGCGACGATCGGCGCGAACCAGGTCTCGACGGAAAGCCCCTTGCCTTCGGCCGTCTCGATCTGGTCGGCGCGCTGAAGTGTGCGGTTGATCCGCTTTGCGAGCTCCGGAGCTGCATTGGCCGGATAGAGCGACTGGTCGGGATACATGGCGGACGCGGTGTTGGCGTCGGCAGCGACCTGCCAGCCGGAGAGGTAGATGGCCTTCAGGCCGGCGCGGACCATCTGCATGGCCTGGTTGCCGGAGAGCGCGCCGAGAGCGTTGATGAAGGGCTCTTCGTTGATCAGCTTCCACAGGCGATTGGCGCCCATCTCCGCCAGCGTGTACCTGATTTCGACTGAGCCGCGCAGACGCTTGACGTCCTCCGCCGTGTAGGGGCGCTCGATGCCGTCATAACGGTCTTTCGGGGCGTTCGGAATGAGGTTGTAAAAGTCGGTCATCTGCAAGGCTCCATCTTCATTCGTGGCTTCCGCATCAGCAACCGAAGCTGCCTGCGTCTGTGACGGGATTTACAGATGCAAACGTTGAACTGCCAGAAAATATGCAAAAACAGAGACATCAAAAGGGTTATGATGTCGCTTGTTTGACAAGTGCAGTTGTGAAGATGTAAAAATAGTCAAAGAAGCTGTCTGGTTCGGGCGTGTAAAAAAGGTGACAAATGGCTGAACGCAAGATTTTCGCCGGGCCTCGCGTACGACGTGTTCGTCTCGGGCTCGGCCTGACGCAGACGGCAATGGCGGAGGCGCTTGGGATATCGCCGTCCTATCTGAACCTGATCGAGCGGAACCAGCGCCCGCTCACGGTACAACTGCTCATCAAGCTGGCCTCGGTCTACAAGGTCGATCTCGACCTGCTGCAGGGAGAGGGTAACGGCGCCGCAACCCAGCTGCGCGAAGTCTTTGCCGATCCTCTCTTGTCGGGCGAAATTCCGGGTGATCAGGAAATCCTCGAAGTCGCGGAGGCTGCTCCCAATGCCGCGCTTGGAATGGTGAAGCTTTACCGGGCATATCGGGAACAGGCGGCCCGCCTGACGGATCTCACCGACATTCTGGCGAAAGAGGGGCATGAGACTTCGGTTTCTGCAACCCATCTGCCAATCGACGAAGTCCGGGACAGACTGGAGCGGCGCCCGAACTTCTTCGGCCGGATCGAGGATGCAGCCGAAGACTTCGTGCAACGCCTGGGTCCAGGGGAGGACCTGCCGGGAGCCTTGAGGGCCTGGCTGAAGGCCGAGCATGGTATTGCCGCGCGCACCCTGCCCATACACGCAATGCCAAATCTGCGCCGCCGATACGATCGCCACTCGATGCGGCTCTTTTTGTCCGAGAGGCTGTCTCCCTTCGATAGGACGCGAGAACTGGCCGCCGAGGCGGCGCAACTGGCGCTGTCCTCTGAGATCCTGGCGGAACTGGAAGACCTCTCCTTCACCAGCAGCGAGGCACGCCGCATCGGAAGGTTCGAATTGGCGCGCTATGCCGCCCATGCGCTGATGATGCCATACGGCGCCTTCCTGTCGGCTGCGCAGAAGGCCCGCTATGACATCGACCTTCTAAGGTCCCGCTTCGATGTCTCGTTCGAGCAGGCGGCCAATCGGATCACCACGCTTTCCAGACCCGGGGCGGCGGGGCTGCCGTTCTTCCTGCTCGAACTGGATCATGCGGGCAATGTCATCCGGCGTGCGGGAGCCCAAGGCTATCCAAGGGCGGCGTTCGGCGGGCTCTGTCCGAAGCTCGGCATCCACTCAGCCTTCGCCCAGCCTGGCCAGATATTGGCCGAAGCGGCTGAAATGCCCGATGGTGCCGCCTACCTGACGGTTTCCCGTACCATCGACGGACCTCAGGCGGCTTTCGGAGAACGGATAAGGCGGACTGCCTTGCTCATCGGATGCGAACTGGCGCTCGCCGACGAGACTGTCTATGGCCCTGCCGTTGAAAGCGCAGCCGCGCGGGTGCTCGCCGGCACGGCCTGTCGCCTCTGCGAACGACGGGGCTGCTTGGCCCGCGCGGAACCCCCGTTGACGCGCCCGCTGGGGCTTGACGAGATGGTGACGGGATTAAGCGCCTTCGATTTCCAGTAAGCCGATCCTGCAGTGCACATTTTCCTTGTGGCGGCAAAATTTCCTTCTTACTCTCGCCTCGAAATGGGGAACGGCTGCATCGATGGCCGACAAGTCGAACTGGAGAGATTATGAAGACCAAGCTGCTGCATCTTGCTGCAACCGTTGCCAGCCTCGCCGTGACCGCTACCGCCGCCATGGCCCAGGAACGGGTGGTGCATGTCTACAACTGGTCCGACTACATCGACGAGTCGGTGCTGGAAGACTTCACGAAGGAGACCGGCATCAAGGTCGTCTATGACGTGTTCGATTCCAACGAAATCGTCGAGACGAAGCTTCTGGCCGGTGGCTCCGGCTATGACGTCGTTGTTCCGACCGCACCTTTCCTGGCGCGCCAGATCCAGGCGGGCGTTTTCCAGAAGCTCGACAAGTCGAAGCTGCCGAACCTGTCGAACATGTGGCCGGAAATCACCGAGCGCCTGGCCAAGTACGACCCCGGCAACGAGTACGCGGTCAACTACATGTGGGGAACGACTGGGCTTGGCTATAACGTCGACAAGGTCAAGGCAGCGCTTGGCGACGTGCCGGTCGACAGCTGGGACATCCTCTTCAAGCCCGAAAATGCCGAGAAGCTGAAAGCCTGCGGCATCAACATCCTCGACGCCTCCGACGAGACCTTCGCGATCGCGATGAACTACGTCGGGAGGGATCCGGACAGCAAGGAGACGGCCGACCTTGAGGCAGGTGGCGAGGTTTACATGAACATCCGCCCGTTCGTGAAGACTTTCAACTCGTCGGCTTACATCGACGAACTGGCCAATGGCGATACCTGCATCTCGATGGGCTGGTCGGGCGACGTCCTGCAGGCTAAGGCAAGGGCGGAGGAGGCTGCGAACGGCGTGAACGTGGAGTACGTGATCCCGAAGGAAGGCACCTACATGTGGTTCGACAATCTGGCGATCCCGGCTGACGCCAAGAATGTCGAGGAGGCGCATGCCTTCATCAACTTCTTGATGAAGCCCGAGGTCATCGCCAAGGCCTCGAATTACGTCCAGTATGCGAACGGCAACCTGGCATCGCAGGAACTGCTCGACAAGGAAGTCCTGGAAAACCCCTCCGTCTATCCTCCCGCCGAGACAGTGTCGAAGCTCTTCACCATCTCTCCCTACGGGCCGCGTGAGCAACGCGTGCTTAACCGGATCTGGACCCAGATCAAGACCGGCAGCTGATACAGAGGGGCGGGCAGTGACCCGCCCTTCGCATTCTTGTCACTGATACCCGCAACGCTCGATGGAGCAGGCATGGCCAGATCTCTGGGACCCGTGAAACGGACGTTTTCTCCATGGACAGAACCCGACGCCGTACCATTCATCCGCTTTGAGAACATCACGAAGCGCTACGGCGATTTCACCGCCGTCAGTGAACTGAGCCTCGACATATACGAACGTGAGTTCTTTTCCTTGCTCGGCCCTTCGGGATGCGGCAAGACCACGCTGATGCGGATGCTGGCGGGGTTCGAGGAGCCGACGGAAGGTCGAATCCTGCTGCAAGGAAAGGACATCTCGGGTGTGCCGCCCTATCGGCGCCCGACCAACATGATGTTCCAGAGCTACGCGCTCTTCCCCCACATGACGGTGGAGAAGAATATTGCCTTCGGTCTCGAACAGGACAAGCTGCCGAAGGGAGAGATCGACGAGCGGGTCCAGGAAATGCTGAGGCTCGTCAGGCTGGAGGAGTTTGCGAAGCGCAAGCCCGGACAATTGTCCGGTGGCCAGCGGCAGCGCGTGGCTCTGGCCCGCTCCCTCGCAAAGCGTCCGAAAGTGCTTCTGCTGGACGAACCGCTGGGCGCCCTCGATCGCAAGCTGCGCGAGGAGACGCAGTTCGAACTGATGGATATCCAGCACACGCTGGGCCTGACGTTCCTGATCGTCACCCATGACCAGGAGGAGGCGATGACGGTCTCGGATCGCATTGCGGTGATGGACAAGGGTAGGATCGTTCAGGTTGCCACGCCTGCCGAGATCTACGAGGCGCCCAACAGCCGGTATGTCGCCGATTTCATAGGCGACATCAACATCATGGAAGGTACAGTCACCGGAGTGACCGGCGGCGGCTCATCGATGATCGTCACCATGAACTGTGACGGCTTGGCAGTTGCGGTGGAGCAGGAATGTGCGGCTGTCGAGGGAAGCAAGGCGGCCTTCGCCATTCGGCCGGAGAAAGTCCGCATCACTCTCGATCCTCCCTCCGATACGGGCGTCAATGCAGCCCATGGAGAGGTCTGGGATATCGGCTATCTCGGCGATTTTTCCGTCTTTCTTGTCAGGCTGGAGGACGGTCGGATCATCCGCGCCGCGCAGGCAAACGTCTCCAGGCTGGTCGATCGCCCGATTACCTTCGGCGACATGGTCTGGCTGAACTGGCCCAGGGATGCCGGGCTGATCCTGACCAATTGAGGGGAGTGGAGAATGGCTGACACTGCGGCACCTCCCCAGGCGGGACCAGCGAGATGGCTGGTCGTCATCATCCCATATCTGTGGCTGCTGCTCTTCTTTGCCGCGCCGTTCCTGATCATCCTGAAGATATCGCTGTCCGACACGGCGATCGCCATGCCTCCTTACCTGCCGGTCTTCGAGGGGCCTGGCATGCTCGGCGACTTCGTGCGCCAACTGGACCTCGAAAACTACAGCTTCCTCCTGGAGGACCCACTTTACCTGCAGTCCTACCTCTCCTCGTTGCGCATTGCGGCGATTTCGACCGTCCTCCTGCTGCTGATCGGCTATCCGATCGCACTCGCCATGGCCCGCGCACCGAATTCGTTGCGACCAACCCTGGTCATGCTGGTGATCCTGCCGTTCTGGACCTCGTTCCTGATCCGTGTCTACGCCTGGATTGGCATCCTGAAGCCTGAAGGACTTCTCACGGTTTTCCTTCAGGCGCTCGGCTTGCTGGGTCCTGACGAGCAGGTGCAGATCTATCGCACCGACATCGCCGTCTTCATCGGCATTGTCTATTCCTACCTCCCCTTCATGGTTCTCCCACTCTATGCCGCCCTGGAGAAGATGGACGGGACGCTGCTCGAGGCGGCCAGCGATCTCGGCTGCCCCCCCTGGAAGGCCTTCTGGAGGATCACGTTCCCGCTGTCCCTGCCGGGCGTCGTCGCCGGCTCGATGATCTGCTTCATCCCGATCACAGGTGAGTTCGTCATCCCCGACCTGCTCGGCGGGGCCCAGACACTGATGATCGGCAAGACCTTGTGGACGGAGTTCTTCGGCAATCGTGACTGGCCGCTCGCATCAGCCGTAGCGGTGCTCCTCCTGCTGGTGCTGGTGGTGCCGATCATGATCTTCCAGAACCAGCAGCAGAAGGTGAGGTGAGCCATGAAGTCCTCACGCTTTGACCCCATCATCCTCACCCTGGGCTTCGCCTTCCTCTACATTCCGATCATCATCCTGGTCATCTACTCTTTCAACGCCTCCCGGCTGGTGACCGTCTGGGGCGGGTTTTCGCTCCAGTGGTATGCGGCCATGTGGTCCAATCAGGGGCTGATGGATGCCGCCTGGGCCACGGCGCGGGTGGGGGTGCTGAGTGCCACGCTTGGGACCGTGCTGGGTACGCTCGCGGCACTTGCGCTGGTTCGCTTTTCACGATTCCCCGGGCGAACGGCATTTTCGGGAATGATCTATGCGCCGCTGGTCATGCCGGAGGTCATCACCGGACTGTCGCTGCTCCTGCTGTTCGTGGCGCTCAACGTCGATCGTGGCTTCTGGACGGTGACGATAGCCCATACGACCTTCACCATGTGCTACGTGGCGATTGTCGTCCAGTCGCGACTCCTCACCTTCGACCGCAGCCTCGAAGAGGCGGCACTCGATCTTGGCTGTCCGCCGGTCAAAGCCTTCTTCAAGGTCACGCTTCCGCTCATCATGCCGGCGGTGGTCGCGGGCTGGATGCTGGCCTTCACCCTCTCGCTCGACGATCTGGTCATCGCGAGCTTCACCACCGGACCCGGCGCGACCACCTTGCCAATCAAGATCTATTCGCAGGTGAGGCTGGGGGTGACGCCGGAGATCAACGCAATCTGCACGATTCTCATCGGCCTGGTGACGATCGGTGTCATTTTCGCCTCCATCGCATCAAAGCGTGCAGAGCTCAGGCGCATCCGCGACGAGCATGTTGCTCTGCGGGGAACAACTTGAAGGGACGAAGGCGCCAGCCTTCCGGTCGGCGCCTCACGCCAATCAGTGGCGGTGGTGGCCGAGGTGGGCTTAATCGGATGAAGCCGGAATGGCCGGTGGCATCAAGGCAATTACCATCGGCTCCGAAAGAGAGCCGCCGATGAACAGCACGTTCTCCTCACCCTGCTGTTCTCGTCTGCTGATCGTCGCCGAGAGCGCCAGACCGCCGTCCGTCAGTGGAAGCGCGCCTGAAAATTCCACGCGCA
Source organism: Pseudorhizobium flavum (assembly GCF_044142885.1). Taxonomy (NCBI): domain Bacteria; kingdom Pseudomonadati; phylum Pseudomonadota; class Alphaproteobacteria; order Hyphomicrobiales; family Rhizobiaceae; genus Pseudorhizobium; species Pseudorhizobium flavum. The sequence goes on along the minus strand of NZ_JBIOKZ010000001.1, from coordinate 347,875 downwards.
GGCCGTTGCCTTCGATGATGGCCGTCTCGATCTCCGCCAAACCACGTGCGAACGTCGCAGAAAGCGCAAGGCTCTGGTAGTCAAAGTCCTGGCCGTCCGGGTTCGTCAGGGGCTGGTACCGTCCCTGGCGTGCACGGGTCAGGATCGTTTCCGGTTCCAGACCGGCCAAGGTGCCCGGGCCGGTCGTCATGCGAAAGGAGCCCCGGCCCTTGCGCCAGCCCCTCCAGCCGTCCTCCGTCGTTGCCAATGTCACTTCGAAGGAGCCCTGGGCTTGAGGAACCGGGCCACGCAGCCTTAGCGTCTCGAAGATCTCCCCGAGGTCGGCGTTCCGGACAGAGACCGTGACATCGGTGGTGAGCTTTCCCGCCCCTACGGAGGTGATGACCTGACCAGTCATGTCGCCCCCTCCGAGCGTTCCATCCACAAGATCAAAGCGGGACTGACCGTTCTCACGAAGGATGCTTACCGCCGCCTGGGTGAGCGAAAGGTTGGCGAGCGAAACGTCCTGTCCCGAAAGACGCAAGTCGAGCTCCATCCGGTCCAAGAAACTGCCTTTCCCGTCGCCGTCAGGCTTTGGTCTCGTCGCTGCCTGCAGGTCGGCGAGGTCGAAGCGGTTCGCGGCTAGCGTCCCCGTCACGCGCAGGGGGCGATCCTGCGGGAGCAGCAGGTCAATTATTCCCGTCGCTTCCATCCACTCTGTCGTGAGATGCAGTTCATCAAAGCGCAGTGCTCTCTCAGTTGTCAGCAGCCGGGCCTCGATCGACAATCGTCCATCTGATGCAAGGTCTGAAATCGGCACTCCTGCCCATGCGAGAGCAGCTTGCGCGTTTGGTGTTGAGAGCTTGACTGGTCCGGACAGGAAGCCTCCTTTCGCGAGGTCTGCGGTTCCGGCAAACTCGGCTGCCAGCAGGTCCGAGTTGAGGGAGAGTTCAAGGGACGCAGACCGACCCGCAAGAAGGAGTAGAGGCTGACCTGAGGAGCCGGAAAGCTGCAATGCCTGCCCATTGACCACCGCCGTCACATGCAGCGAGGCTGGCTCGGACAGTCGGGGCCAATCGAGATCACCCGTAATTCCACGCCCCGACCAGACGCGCCCAGTCGCAGCGTCTTTCACCTCGACCCGACCGTTGTTGATCGTGACATCGCCCAGGGCAAGGTCCAGTGACCGATCGAGAACCACGCGTCCGTCCACCTCGACAGCACTGCGTATTGCGCCAGTGAGCCGACCCTCCTGCGCCCAATCCAGGCGGCCCTCCTCGTCACGCAAGAGGAATATCTCCGGGTCGAAGAACGTGAAGTCGCGAAACTCCAGGCTTCCCCCCATCGCCTTGAGGAGGCGGAAGTCAGCCGTCATCCGCGAGACGCGCGCCAGAACGCGAATGCCTGAGGGCGTTTGTTTCGTGACGACGATACGGCTGACCTCGATTTCGGGCTCGGGCCAGAAGCTGAGTTTTGGAGGTCCTTCTATGCGAACATCATGGCCAGTCCAATCGGACAGCGCACGCTCTATTCCATCCCGTACGATCGAGCTGGAGATCAGAACAGGCGCCAGCGCCTGAACAGCCAGCACTAGCCCCACAAGAAGCAGGATACCCGCGCCGAACGGACGCCACGAGCGGCGAAACAGTCGCTTCGAGGATACGCCAACTCCCTCTGCCATAGGCCTCCTAAGCCTCGCGGGCTCTCGCGGTAGTCTTGATCAAGTTGCTGGGTCAGGCCTGCGGATACAGGAAATGGGCTTCTGGCGCAAACTGGGCTCCGGATCAGATCATTGGCCGTTTATCTTGCGCTGCAGCATTGCTATAGGGAAGGTGTTCTTGGGATGGAGGAGACCCTATGAATTCTGATCAGCCGCTATGGACACCGTCGGACCTTCGACAGGATTTGCCACTTCGATCGTTCATGTCCTGGTGCGCCGGACGACATGGAAGCCCCACGACCTCCGTGGATGACTTCCATGCGTGGTCTGTGAGGGAACCGGAGGCATTCTGGATGGCCATCTGGCAGTTCTGCGGCGTCAAGGGGGAGCCTGGCGCTCGTTTGCTGGTGAACGGTGGCGATATGCTCGGAGCCCGCTTCTTTCCGGACGCCAGGTTGAATTTCGCGGAAAACCTCCTGTCCCAGCGCGGTGCTGGCGAAGCCATCATCTTCAGAGGGGAGGACAAGGCTCGCGATACATGGTCATGGGATCGCCTCCGCGACAACGTTTCCCGCCTCCAGCAGGCGATGCGGGCGGCCGGCATCCGGGAAGGTGATCGCGTCGCTGCGATGATGCCCAACATGCCTGAGACCGTGGCGCTAATGCTCGCGGCGGCGTCGATCGGCGCCGTCTGGTCCTCCTGTTCGCCGGATTTTGGTGAGCAGGGTGTGCTGGACCGGTTCGGCCAGATTGCCCCCAAGCTCTTCATCGCCTGTGATGGCTATTGGTACAATGGAAAGCTGCAGGACGTCGCGGACAAGGTCCGGACGGTTGCCGCTGCGCTTGCCGTTCCGGTGCTGGTCGTCCCCTATGCCGGTGATGCGCCGGCGCTCGCCGCTTCGCTTGCCGACGGTCGGACGTTTGCGGACTTCATTGCCCCGTTCGAGGCGCGCGAGGTCGAATATCTGCTCCTTCCCTTCGCGCACCCACTCTACATCCTCTTCTCGTCTGGAACGACAGGCGTGCCGAAGTGTATCGTTCATTCCGCCGGCGGGGTCCTGCTCCAACACCTGAAGGAGCACCGCCTTCACTGCAGCATCGAGCCGGGCGAGAGGCTGTTCTACTTCACCACCTGCGGGTGGATGATGTGGAACTGGCTGGTGTCGGGGCTCGCGGTCGGAGCGACGCTCTGCCTGTTCGATGGTTCGCCCTTCGCACCGGATGAAAAAGTGCTGTTTGATTATGCCCAGGATGAGCGGTTCGCTGTATTCGGGACTTCGGCCAAATACATCGACGCGGTACGCAAGAGCGGACTCGTTCCGCGAGAGACCCACGACTTGTCCCATTTGCGGCTGATGACCTCGACGGGATCACCGCTCTCTCCCGAGGGCTTCTCCTTCGTCTATGAAGGCATCAAGTCGGACATCCACCTTGCGTCCATCTCCGGGGGGACGGACATCGTCTCCTGCTTCGTGCTCGGCAACCCGCTTAAGCCGGTCTGGCGGGGTGAGATCCAGGGACCGGGGCTTGGGCTGGCGGTCGATATCTGGAACGATAACGGGCAGCCCGTGCGCGGAGAAAAGGGCGAACTCGTCTGCACGAAGCCATTTCCCTCCATGCCGATCAGGTTCTGGAATGACCCGGAAGGCGAGAAGTATCGAGCCGCCTACTTCGACCGGTTCGAGAATGTCTGGTGCCATGGCGACTTCGCCGAGTGGACCGAGCATGGCGGCATCATCATCCATGGGCGCTCGGATGCGACCCTCAATCCAGGCGGGGTGCGCATCGGTACCGCCGAGATCTATAATCAGGTCGAACAGCTTCCGGAGATCGCCGAGGCCATCTGCATCGGCCAGGATTGGGACGGGGACGTGCGCGTCGTCCTCTTCGTACGCCTGGCGCCGGGGGCCGTGCTCGATGATCGACTTGTCAAGGCCATCAGGAGCAAGATACGCACCGGCGCTTCCCCGCGGCATGTCCCGGCCAAGGTCATTGCCGTTGCGGACATACCAAGGACCAAGTCCGGCAAGATCGTCGAACTGGCGGTAAGGGATGTGGTCCATGGCCGGCCGGTTAAGAACAAAGAAGCCTTGGCCAATCCGGAGGCGCTGGACCTTTTCGCTGACCTCCCCGAGCTCCGGACTTGATCGGCAGGATGACGCGGAGGACCCTCTAATCGAGACACATCCGCTTCAGTTTGGGGCGGGGCTGACGGTTGCCAGAGATCGTGTGCCACTTTAACGCATCGTTAAGTCGCCCCGGCAAAGATTGCAGCAGTAGCGGGCGACATCGCCAAACCCGTCCGAAGCAACAGGCGCTTGGGTCATCAGGATGTCCGAACGCACGTGACACAGCATTACCTCGAAAGGCGGCTTTGGCCGCCTTCTTTTTTGATCAGCGCTGCCTGTCCAGGGAACGTGAAACGATCAGGACCGGAAGCAAGCCGGCAAGGATGATGATCATCGCGGCAACCGAAGCATCTTCGATCCGGGCACGGGAAGCATCCTCGTAGACCAGCGTGGCGAGCGTGTTGAAGTTGAACGGCCGCAACAGCATCGTGGCCGAAAGCTCCTTCAGGGTTTCGATGAAGACCATGAGCGCCGCCGTCATCAACGCTGGGCCAAGATTGGGAAGGAGAATGGTCGCCAGCGTCTGGCGTTGGTTGCGCCCAAGCGTTCGGGCGGCCATGTCCAGGTGAGGAGAGAGTTTGTGGAACCCGGCTTCCAATGTTCCCTCCGCCATGGTCATGAACCGGGCGGTGCAGGCATAGACGATCGCCGCGCCGCTACCCGAGAGAAGAAGGCCGGTCGATATGCCGACATTCGAACGAAGGAAGCCGTCGACTGCATTGTCAAAACCGGCCATGGGAATAAGCACGCCAATGGCAAGGACTGTGCCGGGGACGCCATAGCCGAGGGAGGCGATGCGCCCCGCCATCGTGGCGCCGGATGACCGGTCGTTGCGGATAGAGTAGGCAAGGACAAGGCCGAACAGGACGGCGATCATCGCGGTCAGCGAGGAAACGACCAGGCTGTTCCAGAGCGCGTCGAGCAGCCGAGGATCGAGATAGTCGCCGAGCCGTCGGGAGGCGAACCCGCCGAGGACAACGACCGGAATTGCAAAGCCGGTCACGACCGGAAGAAGGCAGAACGCCGTTGCACCCGCAGCTGCCACGCCGATAAGTCGGGTTCGCACAACGTCATGTACCGCGCCGGTGGTCCGGTTCGTGGAGAAGCGCTGGCTGCGACGCGCCGCCTGCTCGAGCCAGATCAGAAGCGCGACGATCCCCAGCATCACGGCAGCGATCTGTGCCGCCCCGCTCAGGCTGCCCCGGTTCAGCCATGTATCATAGACGGAGAAGGTCAGGGTATTGATGCCGAGGAATTGCACGGCGCCGATATCGTTCAAAGTCTCCATCGTTACCAGCGTCAGGCCGATCATGATCGCGGGGCGCGCCATCGGGATCTGAATGCGCCAGAACACTCTGGCCGGACTGGCGCCGAGCGTCCGTGCAACATCGGCGGCGGCTCGCCCCTGCATGAGGAACATCGAGCGACAGGCGAGGTAGACGTACGGATAGAGCACCGAACTCAGGACGAGAACCGCGCCACCCATCGACCGAATGTCCGGGAACCAGTACTCGCGAGAGCTTTGAAAGCCGAAGGCTGCGCGGTAGGCCGTCTGCAGAGGGCCTGTGAAATCCGTGAACTCGCCGAAGGCATAGGCGGCAAGATAGGACGGGATCGCAAGCGGCAAGACGAGCATGACCGACAGCATGCTGCGCATGGGGAATTCGTAGCTCGTAACCAGCCATGCCGTAAGAGTACCGACAAGGGCACATACAAGCCCCGTCAGGCCCAGAAGTTGCAGGGTGCGCAGGCTTGCGCGGGGGATGACGGTGGACGCAACATGCCGCCACGTATCGTCGCCCCCCTGGAACGCGATCCACACGACGGCAATGACCGGCATGGCGACGACGGCAGCCGTGACGATCGCCAGGGCAGACGTGGCGCGGCGGGGACGCCGGGGTGAGCTACTGGCCGGATACGGGGGAACCTGCAAGCTTGATCCTCTAGAAGTTGAGGAACTGCTAAGCCGGCAGACCTCAATTCGCAAGCACCCGCTGCGGCGGGAAGGTTATTTCGACCAGTGTCCCTTCGCGCGGCGCAGAGCTGATTGAGAAGCTCGCGCGATTGGCATCGACCATGGCCTTGGTCAGGGGAAGCCCCAGACCGGTGCCGTCTCCGCGCTTTCTCGTGCTACCCGCGACCTGCCGGAACGGCTTCATGGCGACCTCCAGCTCCTCCCGGCTCATGCCGATGCCGGTGTCCCGGATGCGCAGGACGACGCTTCCGTTTCCTTCATAGGCCGTGGACACCACGATCTGCCCTCCGGAGGGCGTGAAGCGGATTGCATTGGAGAGGATGTTGAGGACGATTTGCTTCACCGAGCGAAGGTCGGCAACGACCTGCGGCACGGAGTGGGAGAGGGCTGTCCGGATGATGACCCGCTGGCCGTTCGCCTGTGGCTGCAACAGCGAGACTGCCTCCGACACCGTTTCGTTGAGCTCGACTGGGATAAAGTCGAGTTCCATTTCTCCGGCCTCGATCTTCGATATGTCGAGGAGGTCGTTGACGATGTCCAGCACATGTCGGCCCGAGCGCACGATGTCGCTCGCATATTCCACATAGCGTGGGTGGCCGACCGGGCCGAAGTGCTCCGTTGCCATCAGGTCCGCAAAGCCGATAATGGCGTTCAGGGGCGTCCGGATTTCATGGCTTACATGGGCCAGAAACTCGCTCTTGTGAGCGTTCGCGGCCTCAGCCACGCGCTTTGCCGTTCGCAGTTCCTCTTCCGTCCTCTTCCACTGGGTCACGTCACGGATCACCGCGCAGAAGCCGTTGGAAGAGGTCAGCCTCCCGATGGTCATGAAAAGCGGGATGAACCCTCCGGAGGCCTCGCGTCCGATAACCTCCCGGCCATCATTGAGGACGCTGGCGACGCCATGTCCGGAAAGACCTGCGAGATAGTCGACGATTGCCTTCTGGCTTTCATGGGCGAAGAGCATCACGAAGGGTTTGCCCTCAGTCTCGTCGTTATCGTAGTTGAAAAGTGCGCTGGCGGACCGGTTCATCGAGCGGATGGTTCCGTCGATGTCGATGACGACGACGCCATCTGTCGCAGTCTCGAGGATCGCCCTCAGTTCTTCCACCTCCACCTGAAGGCGCGCCGCCTGCTCGGGAATTGGCCTTGCGAGCGGAATGATTTCGGCCCGATGTTCCTTCTCCGCCACCGGCTCTGCAGCGATCGGGATCATGGCGAGCATGAGCGCAGTGGCATCCTCGAATCGGACGGACTGAAGACGCGCGGTCACCGGAACGATCACGTCGTCGGCTCGAACAAGCACCAGCCCGCTGGCCTGGTTGGCCGCGTTGTCGAGATCCTGCCGCTGCAGCAGCGCATCGAGCCCGCCAACGTGTGCCAGCGCCTCAAGCGACGGATAGCCCGTCAGGCGCAGGAATTCCGGATTGGCATGGATGAGCCGGTCACCGGCATGCACCAGGAGCGCAACCGGCATCTGGTCCAGGATCTCTCCCGACAATCCCATACGTTCGCGGGCAGCAGGCATGTAGGAAACTCTTTCGCCGTCTGCGGTATCGGACTGGTGGTGGTCGAGCTCGCTCTCTTCCACTGCCGGGCGCTGCTCCTCAGCAGGTGGCGCCTCTCGCGCATCGTTTGGCTCAGTCAAGTCTGCCGATGACAGGTCGTCGTCTCCCTCCGCCTCTGAAGAAGGCGGTGACACCGCCCGCTTATCTTCCAGCGTGTCGGGCAAGGCTTGAACCTCATCGGCATTTACGCCTGCTCCCTCCTGACTGCTGGGGTCCTCATCCCCCGGGGGGCGGCGGCCTATGAAGCCGTCAAGCTGACGGGCGATCTCGCGGAACGCGGCCTGTTCGACAGGTGACAGGCCCTCTCGCCGGATCCGGCGATCCGGTAGCTGCACGACCTTGTCGGTGCTGGCGGGCGCGGGAGCCTCCACCACGCGAAGTGCAGGCTTTTCATTCTCCGGCAGTTGGAGATCGATTTCTGCGCCGCGGTTTGCCGCCTCTGTCATCGACGGTTCGGGCAGTTCACTATCGAGTTCGGCATCGAAGGCCGGCTCGATCTCTGGAACGGCTTCCTCAGGTGTCGTCAAGTCTTCCCTTGTCGCGGCTTCGCCGGATGCAACGTCGTCCGAAACGGAGGAGGAGACCTCTTCGGTCTCTTGGAGTGGTGACGCTTCCGCGCGCGTTTCGTTCGCGTCAGAGGCGAGACTGATGCCGAGCGCATCGGGGTCCTCGGTTACATCGCCGACACGGATGATGCCGAACCCGCGGAACCCGTCGAAGACGCGGTCGCGGGTGTAGGTCGGCAACGCCGCGAGATCGATCGGAACCTTCAATGAAGTTCCCTCGACGGGCCACCAGATCGTCTTGCCGGACCAAGTATCGCGGCGGCGCAGAAGATCCTGCAGTTTGTTCTCCGGATCGAGTTTGAAGCGCGCTGAAACGTCTGCAAAGGTCGAACCGGCAATGTCCGCAGAGCGGGGACCGACGGTTCGCGCAAACTCGTCGGAAATCTCCTGGAAACGCCCCTCCGCATCGATCTTCCAGACGAAGCGGGTGGCGCGGGTATCGCGACGGAAAACGAAGCGAGTTTCCGAAGGAGGCTCTTCGCGCGGTGGGGTCGGCGGCTCGGCCGGCGCCTCATCGACCACGCCTTCACCTGGGAGCGTCACCGTTGTCGCCTGCGCCTCGCCGCTTTGAGGGGGGAGGGTCCTGCCGCCCTCGTCCGAGTCGTCGTCCTCTTCACCGCCTGCCAGATCGACATCGAGCGTCACCAGCTCCTCCGCGTCGGAGGTTTCCTCGATATGCGCGACCGCATCGATGGCGGCGTCGGAGCTATCTGCGTCTCGGGACCTGACTTCCATGGCCGCAGCCGGGTCATTGCCGATCGCTTCAGGTGCCAGATCCATGCCGGCAGCGGCCGTCTCCACGACGAGCAGCAGATAGAGCGCCGGATCGTCGGAGAGCTTGCCCATTGCCGCAGGAAGATAACCCTTGGAGGTCGGGACCGGGCGTTTGACCAGGCGGTTCGTCTCATTGTTCGCGATGGTTACGAGCATCTGCGCGGTATGCGGTGTCAGCCCAAGTGTCGGAAATGCTTTCGATGCCTCGGCCACCACTCCGTCGGCGCCGAGCACCGCCACGTGGATGTGGGGATCATCGAGCCCATCGATTAGCCCCGACGCCGTTGCAGCAGCCGCGCCGCCAGTTCCTCCGACAGGAGCGGTGAAAAGCACCCCTGCCTCGCCGGAAAGGTCGATCGGCATGCAGCGCGCCATGACGGGCACCGCTCGGAAGCCGGCAGCGACGCGGATGGTGAGGGTTTCGAGAATAGAGGAGCGTTCAACCCGCGACGCGACGCTTCTGACCTGCCGAAAGAGAAGATCGTTCTGATCTGGGCCCTGGTCGAGAAAGTCATAGACGGACCCGTAACCGAACAGGCCAGCGCCGCGACCGTTGGACCACAGGACCGTGGACATGTCGGCTGAGAACAGCACGATCGCATCGCCGGCCGCATACCGGTTACGAACACGTTCGTGAACCGCGATGTCGATGAACGGGTACTGTGTGGCAGGCATGGAAGGGCCCCGACGTCACGAGCGTAAAGAGGGTTCTTAACATAGTGTTAATAGCCGGAACGCCGATTTGGGTCCACAATGACTGCGCCCTAACGCCCCGAAAGGTTAACGAGAAAATGGTGCGGCGCACAATTATGTTGCAATGCACAATGAGATCTATTATATACGGCTCATGAAGCTTCGGTCACCTTCCGAAGATACCAAGTATAAGGAATACGAGGATGGCATACCGCAACGATGATATCTTCTCCTTCAGCGCCTTTGACCCGGCCAAGCTGACGGACAGCTTCCGTGAATTTGCCGAGAAGGGCGCAGCCCAGTCTCGCGAAGCCTATGCAAAGGTAAAGGCTGCGACCGAAGAGGCGACGAAGACGGTCGAGACCACCATGCAGTCCGCTCAGGCCGGCTCCGTGGAAGTTGGCCTCAAGGCCATCGAGGCTCTTCGCACCAATGCCGATCTTTCGCTTTCCCACATGGAAGCGCTTCTTGGCGTGAAGTCCGTCGCTGAATTCGTGGAGCTGCAGACGAGCTTCGTCCGCAAGCAGGCCGAACTGACCGTCGATCAGGCTCGCAGCATCCAGGATGCCACACGCAAGCTCGCAGAAGCGGTCAGCCAACCCGGCAAGGAGGCTGCCGAAAAGGCCATGTCGACTTTCAAGGCCGCCTGATTTTCAGCATCGAGAAGAGGAAGGACCGGCGGCGAAGAAGCCCCGGTCCTTCTTTTCGTATGGGGGCTTGCAAAAACAGCCCGATGCTCGTATTTGACCCGAAAAGCCGCCGCGGCGGCTTGCATGTGCGGTTGTAGCTCAGTTGGTTAGAGCGCAGGTTTGTGGCACCTGAGGTCGCTGGTTCAACTCCAGCCAACCGTACCATTTCTCTTGATCCCGATGCGCTGCAGGTGAGCCGCGAGTGGCTGCGAACTAGTCACTGTTCTGTCTTTCTGCGGCACGCATAGGGGAAGCCACGACTTGAGCAGTCGGTCTGGGTCGGCTGACTTGCATCCACTCGGCCAAGAACCTACTCTTTATTGCGGCGCACGCTATTTATGCTGCCGTACTCCTTGCACATATCGCCTCCGGCGCAAGACAATCGTAGAAGGGTTCCTCCTATGTCTATTTCCATGAGCAATTTCGCCCCTGCAGTGAAGACTGGTATCTCCGCTGATCGTATTTCAGCCATTCTCAGCGAAGCGCGTCAGGAGCGAAGCTATACGCTTGAGCAGCTGGCCGTGACCACCGGCCTGACCGTGGACGAACTGAAGGCGGTCGAAGATGGCGGTGTAACGGATCCGGCGCTCGTGCAGCGCATCGCGTCTGCTCTCGGTCTGCCGCCTGCCGCTCTTCTCTGAAGGCAGGCGTCGGATTGACGTCAGAGCCAGCAAAAACAGCGAAATGAACCTCGTCCGTAAACGTAATCTTGACGGGAAGATGTCATCCCTGCGGCATCTCGAACGACGAGAGCCGGCGGGGCGACAGCGTGGAAAAACCCTTTCTGATTGAGGTTCGGAACCGGCTGGATGACCTCTCGTCCGACTGGCCCGTCGGCGCCCCATCCCACCAGGCCCAGACACTGCAGCACGCCTTCCAATCACGCACCTTTCTTCAGGTGTGGCTGGAAAGCTTCGGGCGGTCCCGCACGCAAAGCTTCCATTTCGTGGAGGTAAGGGACCGAGCCCGCCAACCCTTGCTTTTCATGCCGCTTCGCATCCTCAGGGCAGGCGGCGCAAGACTGCTGCAGTTCGTGGACCAGGATGCCGCAGACTATAACGCTCCGGTGCTTTTTCCATCGGAGATGACGTGGAGCCGCGAGACCGCGGAGCAACTCTGGCAGCAGGTGCTCGCAGAGCTTCCGCCCGTCGATGTCGTCGAGCTGACGAAGATGCCGGGGGACGTAGAGGGCTTGCTGAACCCGCTTGTCTTCCTGGGGAGCGGAGTCAATGAACTCTCGTGTCATGCAACGGACCTGAGGCGCCCCTGGGCCGAGATCGACGGGGAAATACCTCGGCGCACGACGCTGATGCGCAAGATCAGGGGCCTGGAACGCTTGGGCCCCCTCGGATTCCACCTTGCTGAGACGGAAGACGAGGTGAGGCGGGTGACCGCGGTGATGCTTCGGCAGAAGCAGCGCCGTTTCGAGGAGACCAAGGTTCCGGGCTTTGACGTCGATCGCGATAAGTTCGACTTCTTCGACCGCGGTACGGCCCGCTTTCATCGAGATGGCATGCTCAGGCTCTTCTACCTCACCGCCGGCGAGACGGTGGTGGCTACCATCTGGGGTCTGGTCAGCGGCAAGCGGTACTACGCCATCATGCTCTCCTTCGAGGGCGACGAGTGGACGAAGCATTCCCCCGGCAGCATTCTCTTCTACAAGGCCCTCGAATGGCTTCATCGGAACGGCTTCGAGTGGATGGACCTCGGGATCGGCAACGAACCCTGGAAGCTGGAAAGCTGCAGGACGACAATCCCCCTCGTCGAACGGCGCGAGGCACTGACGCTCCGCGGACGCCTCTACCTGGCGCGTCTGAGTTTGATGGAGAAGATTCGCGGAACGCCTGTCTACCAGCGGCTGCGGCCGCTGAAATGGGTCGTTCTGAGGAAATTGTCTGTGCGCTGACGATCTCGCGTCATAGGAAGATATGACGCTCTTCGTGAACGATGTCGTTCAGGTAGCGGACCAGCGTCTTGATCCGCATCAGGTCGCGACTGCTCTCATGATAGGTCGTCCAGTAGGCCCGGCGGATCACCACGTCAGGGAGAATGCGGACGAGTTCCGGGTACTGGCGAGCGATGTAGTCGTGCAGGATCCCGATGCCGGCTCCTGAGCGTACGGCCTCGGTCTGGCCGATGGCGCTGGAGACTTCCAGCGTCGCATCCCAGTCGCGCATCACCTCCCCGGTGAAGTTGAGCGAAGGCGAGAAGATCAGGTCCTCAACATAGCCGATGCGAGGATGATGCCGCAGGTCCTCGAGCCCGCCCGGCATTCCACGCGCTTTCACATGGGCGCGCGATGCATAGAGGCCCAAGGTATAATCCGTAAGCTTGGAGGAGATGAGCCGCCCTTGTTCCGGCCGCTCGATCGTTATGGCCACGTCCGCTTCCCGCTGTGACAGCGAGAAGGAACGAGGAACGGGCACGAGTTGCACCTTTAACTGAGGGTGCTGCTGCATGAGCCTTCCCAGGCGCGCTGCGAGGAACGACACACCAAATCCGTCCGGCGCGCCAAGCCGGACCGTGCCGGCCACGCTCGTATCGATCTGGCCGGTCGCAGCCTGCGCCGCCAGCATCTCGGCTTCCATCCGCTCGGCGGCGGCAAGGTAGACCTCTCCCTCCGCTGTGAGTTCGCATCCGTTCGTTCGCCGAACCAGAAGCCTTGTCCCCAGGGCGTGCTCAAGCGCCGTCATCCGACGCCCCAAGGTTGCGTGATTGATCCCCAGCCGTCGCGAAGCGGCGAGAAGCTGGCCACTTCGCGCGACGGCAAGGAAAAGCCGCACATCATCCCAGTCCACGGGTCACCTATCGACAAAAATGCACAACAGATGCGTAAACTATCCCGTTGCGTTGTGCAAATTTGTTTGCCACTCTGCGGGCCGTCGAGCTATCGGAGGAGTCTTCCATGTACGAGATCGGTCATTTCATCGGCGGCAAGCGCGTTGCCGGCCAGAGCGGGCGCACCGCAAACATCTTCAATCCCGCGACCGGAGAGGTCCAGGGGACGGTTTCCCTGGCGAGTGACGCGGAGCTCAGTGCTGCCGTCGAAGCGGCGAAGGCTGCCCAGCCCGCCTGGGCCGCGACCAATCCCCAGCGCCGGGCACGGATTTTCATGAAGTTCGTGGAACTGCTGAACGAGAACATGGATGAACTTGCGGAAATTCTTTCCCGCGAACATGGCAAGACCATAGAGGACTCCAAGGGCGACCTCGTCCGTGGCCTGGAGGTCTGCGAGTTCGTCATCGGTATCCCGCATCTTTCCAAGAGCGAATTCACCGAAGGCGCCGGCCCCGGCATCGACATGTACTCGATCCGCCAGCCGGTCGGCATCGGCGCCGGCATCACCCCGTTCAATTTCCCCGGCATGATTCCGATGTGGATGTTCGCGCCGGCCATCGCATGCGGCAACGCTTTCATCCTGAAGCCGTCGGAACGCGACCCATCGGTTCCGATGCGCCTCGCGGAACTGATGATCGAGGCCGGCCTGCCGGAAGGCGTTCTGAACGTCGTGAACGGCGACAAGGCAGCCGTGGACGCCATCCTTGCACATCCGTACATCGGCGCCGTCTCTTTCGTGGGCTCCACGCCGATCGCCCGCTATGTCTATGGCACGGCCACGACCAATGGAAAGCGTGCCCAGTGCTTCGGCGGCGCGAAGAACCACATGATCATCATGCCGGATGCCGATCTTGATCAGGCCGCCAATGCATTGATCGGCGCGGGCTACGGTTCCGCCGGCGAACGCTGCATGGCGATCTCCGTGGCTGTTCCGGTTGGGGAAGAGACTGCGAACCGCCTGATCGACAAGCTGACCCCGATGGTCGAGAGCCTTCGCATCGGTCCTTACACGGATGACAAGGCCGACATGGGGCCGCTCGTTACCAAGGAAGCGCACACGCGCGTTCGCGGGCTGATCGATCGTGGCGTAGAGGAGGGCGCGAAGCTTGTCGTCGACGGTCGTGACTTCAAGCTGCAGGGCTATGAGAACGGCTATTTCGTCGGCGGCTGCCTCTTCGATCATGTGACGCCCGACATGGACATCTACAAGACCGAAATCTTCGGTCCGGTGCTTTCCGTCGTGCGCGCGAGAAATTATGAAGAAGCTCTAGAGCTGCCGATGAAGCACGAATACGGAAACGGTGTCGCCATCTACACCCGCGACGGTGATGCCGCCCGCGACTTCGCCAGCCGTATCAATATCGGCATGGTCGGGGTTAACGTGCCGATCCCGGTGCCGCTCGCCTACCACACCTTCGGCGGCTGGAAGGCCTCGTCCTTCGGCGACCTCAATCAGCACGGGACGGATTCGATCAGGTTCTGGACGCGCACCAAGACGGTCACATCCCGCTGGCCGTCGGGTATCAAGGACGGGGCCGAATTCTCCATCCCGACGATGAAGTAAGCCGTCACCGCAAAAGAAGGCTCCGCAAATGCAGAGCCTTCTTTTTTAGCATATGTTGACGTTCAGTCCGGCCGCCCTACTTCGCTTGCGCTAGGGAGCGGGACGATGGTTTACGAATGGGATGAGAGGCGTGCGAGACGCGCCTATTGGAGCAGGGTTGCCGTGGTCGCGATAATTGTTCTGGCGCTCGTCGGAGCATTCGCCTGGACGGCAGCAGCCGTGCTTTGATCTACCGCAGTTCTGAACGTCAACGGGGGCGGTATGACCGCCCCCGCCTTAGCTGTGTCAGCCGTTCGGCCCTTCATTCACGCCGACCTTGTCCACGAGTTCCGAGGCCTTCTTCCGGTTCGCGGCAATGTCAGCCAGCGGGAGCGTGTCCGGCTTGATCTCGCCGAATGCCTTGACGATGTCGGATGGCTCCGCGCCCGGCATGACGGGATATTCGAAGACCTGCTCGGCGTAGATCTCCTGTGCGTCGCCCGATGCGAGGAATTCCATCAGCTTGATGGCGTTGTCCCGGTTCGGAGCGTTCTTTGCGAGTGCCATCGCCGAAATGTTCACATGCGTGCCGCGGTCTGCGGTGTTCGGGAACAGGACCTTGATGGCGGCCGCCCAGTCCTTCTGCTCCGGTTCCTTCTCGTTGGTCTGCATCAGGCCGACGTAGTAGGTATTTCCAAGCGCAATGTCGCACTCGCCGGCAAAGATTGCCTTCGCCTGGTCGCGATCGCCGCCGTTCGGCTTGCGGGCGAGATTGTTCTTCAGTCCGGTCAGCCACTCCTCGGTATGCTCTTCACCGTGGGCAGCGATCATCGAGGCAATCAGTCCGATGTTATAGGAGTGCTGCGCATCGCGAATGCAGATCCTGCCCTTCCATTCCGGATCGGCCAACTCCTCATAGGTGATTTCGTCCTGCTCGACGCGCTCCTTTGAGGCGTAGACGACACGCCCGCGGGTCGTGAGCCCGAACCATTCGCCGGCAGGATCCCGGAAGTGGGCCGGAATGTCCTTGTTGATCGTCTCATTGTCGGTGACCGGCTGGGTCACGCCGCCTTCCTTGGCTTCCATGACGCGGGAGATGTCGACGGTAAGGATGACGTCTGCGGGCGAATTCGCACCTTCCGCCTGGATGCGCTCGACAAGGCCCTTGTCCAGGAAGAGGACGTTGGTCTCGACACCAGTTCTCTTGGTGAACTCGTCCAGCAGCGGTTTGATCAGGTCCGGCTGCCGGTAGGAGTAGACGTTCACTTCACCGTCTGCCAGGGCATGGTCGATCGGTAGAAGCGCCACGCTCGCCATCATCGCCGGGGCGACAAGAGACAACATTTTCACCATGAGTATCCTCCATCGGGGTATGAATCTTGATGGCAGAAGTCATGAATTTTTGTGAGGGTCAAGAGCCCCCGGGCAGGATCGCGGGAAAACTTGATCATAAATTTCTTATTTTGGAATTGTTCAAAACTAGCCGAGCCCTTATATGTAAGTTCTGACGAAGACTCGGGGAGCAATACGATGCGGTTGACGAAGCAGACGAACTACGCGGTGCGCATGTTGATGTACTGCGCGGCCAATGAAGGTCACCTGAGCCGCATCCCCGAGATTGCCAAGGCTTACGGCGTGTCGGAACTCTTCCTCTTCAAGATCCTCCAGCCGCTGACCAGGGCAGGATTGGTGGAAACCGTTCGCGGTCGCAATGGAGGCGTTCGGCTCGGACGCCCGGCCGACAAGATTACGCTTTTCGACGTCGTGAAGGTCACCGAGGATAATTTTGCGATGGCGGAGTGTTTCGAGGATTCCGTCGCGGAATGTCCCCTTGTGAACAGCTGTGGCCTCAATTCTGCGCTGCGCAAGGCGCTGAACGCGTTCTTCGATGTCCTGTCGGACTACACGATTGACGATCTGGTGAAGGCTCGTCCGCAGATCAATTTTCTGCTCGGTATCGACGAGGCTCGTGCACCTCGGCTTGCAGCCGTGCCCGCTGCCTGAGTTGTCCGATTGTCTTTGCCCGGCAATTCTTTGCCGGGTTGACCTCTCTCCGGCGTACAATACAAGGGGAAACGCTCAGGGGTGGAGATTGCGCCTCGAAAAGGCGTTTGAATGTCCCTTGCCGATCTTCGCACCTTCCTTCTCACTGCAGCCCTGGCATCGGCCGGGGCTATAGCCGCCTACCTCCTTGGGTTGCCTGCGCCGTTCCTGATTGGGCCAGCCTCCGCCGTCAGCATCGCTGGACTTGCCGGCCTGCGACTTTCCATCCCCACATCGGTGCGAAATGCCTGCTTCGTTGCCGTGGGCCTTTCGATGGGAGCGGGCCTGACGCCTGAGGTCTTTGTCGCAGCCCGGACGTGGCCTTTGAGCTTCCTTGTCGTCCCGGTGGCCATCGTCATCCTCCTCTATTCGGCGACCTGGATCCTGCAGCGGTTCTTCGGCTACGATCGAACAACGGCCTTGCTTGCGGCATCGCCCGGTCACCTCAGCTTCGTGCTCAGCCTGGCGGCGGACACCCGTAGCGACCTTCTGGCTGTAGGCGTCATCCAGAGTGTCCGGGTCCTCGCCCTGACGTTGACGGTTCCGCTGATCGTGGAGATTCTCGACCTGGTTGGAACCGCGCCGCCTCCCGCCGCGACCATGGCCATCTGGCCTTTGGCCATCTCGTTTGCAGCGGCTCTCGGTCTGGGCTGGGTGCTGATGCGGCTGCGCGTGCCCGCCGCACTTCTCATGGGAGGAATGATCGCGTCGGGTAGCGCTCATCTCAGCGGGATGGTGGAAGGCAACCTGCCGGCCTGGGTGTTGATCCCGACCTATGTGCTACTCGGAGGGATGATCGGATCCCGTTTCTCCGGGGTCTCCGTCCGGGCGTTACGCACGGCGTTTGTCGCGGGAGGTGTGGTGACCGTCGTCGTGGTGGTGCTGGCTGCCATGATCGCGGCTCTGGTGTCACATATCGCGGATGTCCCGGTCGATGCCGCGCTTATTGCCTTCGCTCCCGGCGGACTGGAAACGATGGCTGCGATGGCGGTCATGCTGAATGCCCAGCCGACCTACGTGGGCGCGCATCACATCCTGCGCCTACTGCTCCTGTCCGGGCTGATGCCGTATGTTCTGCGCCGCGATCTGAGCAGGAATTGATGCGAAGCTGTGCAGATTGGCTTCCTGCGGCTTGAGCTTGACGGGGAAGGTCGGATAGCTGATCGCCGGATCTATTGAGGAATGATTAGCACAATGACCCGCCAAACAGCTTCAGCAATCATCGTCATGGGCGTCAGCGGAGCCGGTAAGTCCTCGGTGGGCGAACGGTTGGCTGAGGCGCTAAACTGCGACTTTGCGGAAGGAGACAGGCTCCATCCTCCCTCCAATGTCGAGAAGATGGCGAAGGGTATTCCCCTTACCGATGAGGACCGGTGGCCATGGCTCGACCTCGTGGGGCAGGAGCTTGCCCGTGCCGTTGCCGAAGGCAGGAGCCTCGTCCTCTCCTGCTCCGCGCTCAAGCGTGTCTATCGTGACCGGCTTCGCGCAGCTGCGGGAGGAAACCTGAAGTTCGTCTTCCTGAAAGGGACGCCGGAGCTTCTGGAAATCCGTATGGGGGAACGGACGGGCCATTTCATGCCGCTCTCGCTGCTCCACAGTCAGCTGGCGACGCTGGAGACGCCGGAGGGCGAGGAGGGAGTCGTGACTGTGACTATCGATGGGACGCTCGACGAAATAGTCGAAGCCGCCGAAAAAGGTCTGAGCAAGCTTGGACCTAGGTCTGATTCGCGCTGAAGTGACCTCTTACATCCTAATACAATGATAAAACCCGCTGGGTTGATGATCTAGATCACTTTCGCTCCCGTAGAGGCAGGTATCCTGGGTCCCCTTCGGGTGCCTGCAGATGCCGGCATCCGGATTGAGTGTGAGTATAGGAGAAGTGCTGCGAATGTCGGATACGATGGATTGCGTAACGCAAGGTCTGCTACGGCGGATACCGAAGCAGGAGCGCAGCCGCGAAAGGATAGATGAAATCCTCAAGGTCTCCATGGACCTGATCGGCAGCAAGGGTATCGATGCGGTCACGATGAAGGAGATCGCATCTCTCGCGGGCGGTCCGATTGCGTCGATCTACCAGTACTTCCCGAACAAGAGCGCGATCGTCGCGACGCTTTACATGCGGTACGTGGACGGCGTCGGGATGTTCATCCGGGAGGGCGTTTCCAGGGTGGCGACCGTCGACGATGTCTTCCCGGCAATCGACTGCATCATCGATCGCTACTACGAAAACATCCGCCGCACGCCCGCGCTGCAGGACCTTTTGAATGCCACGCAGGCCGACAAGGAACTGGCTCTCCTGGATCTCCAGGAATCCCGCAACCATGCCAGGTTGTTTTCGGATGCCACGTCACGCTTCGTACCCCAGGACCGCCGAGACGAATTCGACCGCATGGTGTTCCTGATGTTCCACATGGCCGAAGCCGCTGTTCGCCTCGCGTTGCTGGCCGACGAGCACGAGGCCGGGCTCATCATCGAAGACTTCAAGTCCGCATGCGCGGTTCAGATGCAACGCTTTCTCCCCGGGTCGGAGGCAGACGCCTAGCGATGCTTCGGGACATCATAGTCCAAGGCGGTCGCGCAGCCCGTACCACCAGGCACCGAGTACGGTGAGCGGAACCCGGAACGTCTTTCCGCCCGGGAAAGGAAGATTGGGAAGCGACGCCCAAATATCGAAGCGTTCAGCGTGACCGGCAACCGCCTCGCCGAGGATCTTGCCGAGCAGGTGGGTGGTCGTGACACCGTGGCCACTGTCGCCATGCGAGAAATAGACTTTGTCGGACAGGCGCCCCATATGCGGGATCCGCGTCAGGGTCAGCGCGAAATTGCCGCTCCACGCATAATCGATCCGGACATCCTTTAGCTGCGGGAATGTCTTCAGCATGTTCGGCCGGATGACGCTCGTCAGGTCCTTCGGATCATGCCCGCCATATCCGATGCCACCGCCATAGAGCAGGCGATTGTCGGCGGTCCGGCGGTAGTAGTCGAGGATATAGTTGGCGTCCTCCACGCAGTAGTTTGCCGGCAGCAGGGATTGTACCAGCCCCTCCTCGAGGGGTTCGGTCGCCATGACCTGGCTCGACACCGGCATCATGCGCCCGTGGATCTCCGGCAGGAGGGGGGATAGATAGGCATTGCCGCAGACGAGCACGTAGGCGGACCTGACCGATCCTTCCTCTGTACGAACGATCGGTCGTTCTCCATCCTCCAGCGCGACAGCGCGCGAGCCTTCGAAGATACGCGCGCCGAGGCCTTCCGCCGCCGCGGCCTCGCCGACGACCAGGTTAAGGGGATGAATGTGCCCCCCCAGCCGGTCGATCATGCCGCCGGCATAGCGGTCTGTCTGGACATAGCGGCTGACCTCCTGCTTCGAGACCATTTCCAGTCCGCCGTGGCCGTGCTGCTCCCAGTGCCGCTTGTGGGCCTCCATTTCCCGGATCTGCTTGGCCGTAAACGCTGCGAAGAAGCCGCCCGGGATGAGATCGCAGTCGATGTTGTAGGTCGAAACGCGACTACGGATGATCTCGCCGCCTTCAAGCGACATGGCGCCGAGGGCGACCGCCTTCTCCTGTCCGTATCGGGAGGCGATCGTTTGCAGGTCACGGCTATAGCCGTTAACGATCTGCCCGCCATTTCGCCCAGATGCACCATAGCCGATGCGTTCCGCCTCCAGAACAACCACGCGGTAGCCCCGTTCGCTGAGCTCGATGGCGGCCGAGATTCCTGTGAAGCCCGCACCAATGATGCAGACATCGGTCTCCAGATCTTCCTGGAGGGCAGGGCGTACCCGCTTGTCGTTGGCGGTTGCCGCGTACCAGGAATTCGTGTGCCGGGGATTGTCGCTGGTCTTGAAACTCATCTCATACCGTCCGGATGTAGGCGTCATACTCCACGTCGGTCACCCGAAGCGAGAACTCCTGGATCTCCTGCTGCTTGCAGGCGGTGTAGAGCGCACGATACTTGGGGCCGAGGGTGGCATAGGCGAATGTCGACTTCGCGAACTGCTGCACCGCATAGTCCCAGTTGGTCGGCAGGGGCTCGTGGCTGACCGCGTGGTCGTCCCCGGTAATCGCCCCGCCAGGATTGCGCTTCTCGCGTATGCCGGTCAGCGCTGCATTGAGGATCATCGCCAGCACGAGATACGGATTGGTATCGGATCCCGCCACCCGATGCTCGATACGGGTGGCCGGTCGGCTCGCGGTGATGACCCGCACCGCCGCCGAGCGATTGTCGAAGCCCCAGGACGCGTAGGTGGGTGCGTGCTCGCTGGGCCGCAGGCGTCGATAGGAATTGGCGTGCGGCGCAAAGACCGCCATGCTGTCGTTCATGTTTTCAAGAAGGCCGCCGACGGAGTGGAACAGACGTTCCGCAGGGCCGTCCTCTCCCGCGTAGACATTGGTCCCCGTCTCGTCGATCAGCGAAAAATGCACGTGCATTCCGCTCCCCGCCTGGCTGCCGTAGGGCTTGGCCATGAAGGTGGCATCGAGGTCGTTTGCCCGCGCCACGCCCTTGACGATCCGCTTGAGGAGAACCGCGAAGTCGGCTGCCTTCAACGCGTCGGGAACATGGTTGAGGTTGATCTCGTACTGGCCCGGCCCATTCTCGCGCAGTGTCGTGTCTGCGGGAATACCTTGGGCGCGTGCAGCACTGGCAATCCCGTGGAAGACCGACTCGAAGTCCTGCAATTCAGAGATCGACAGAACCTGAGTCTGGCCCGTATGCCAACGGCCATCGCGGGAATTCGGCGGGCGCACGGGATCGAGCGCCGAACGTACCGGATCGATCAGGTAGAACTCGAGCTCCGTCGCCACCACCGGGGTCAGTCCCAGCTTCGTGAACCCCTTGAGGACATTGGCGAGGATCTGCCGAGGATCGCCGTAGAAGCCCTGGCCATCCGGATCACGCATCCCGAGAAGAACCTGGGCGGTTGGCCGGTTCAGCCAGGTCACGCGCGAAAGCGTGCCGGGAACTGGAAAACAAAGGCCGTCCGGGTCGCCGGTGCCCTCGGCGAGCCCGGCCGCATTCACATCCCGTCCCCACACATCCAGTGCATAGACGGATCTTGGCATCGCCATGCCCTTGGACAGGATGTCGAGAGCCCGCTCGCGCGGAATCCATTTGCCGCGCGGCACGCCATTGACGTCTATGACGAATGCCTCGAGGACTTCGATGTCCGGATTGCTGTCTAAGAAAACCTGCGCTGAACTTATATCATCCATGTAACACCAAGAAGCCGTTTCCGTAGGCGCCGAAGCGCCGGGCCGGGTGGCCCGCTAACGATGGACGGTTCTGGCATTGTAGATGAGATATCGAGCCATTCTTTATGTCGCGGGACAATGCCCGCCTTCCCCTATTTCAAAGTCTAGCGTCATTCTGGCAGGAAGGCCAGCAGTCAGGCCTCGAAGCGCTCGGGCCGGTAGGCCGAGATGTCGATGAGGGTCTGTTCCCCCACAATGGCTTCCGCGATGACCTGGCCGGTTACCGGGCCAAGCGTCAAACCGTGGTGGGCATGGCCGAAGGCGAACCAGAGGCCCTTGTGACGCGGCGCCTGACCGATGACCGGCATCATGTCCGGCGTGCAGGGGCGTGCACCCATCCAAGGTTCCGGGTCCAGGCGCTCGCCAAGCGGGAAGACCGTGCGGGCGACCGCTTCTGCCCGCTCCAGCTGGACCGGTGTCTTGCGGGCATCGCGAAGCGCGAATTCAGCTCCGGTGGTCAGGCGGATACCCTGGTTCATCGGCGCGAGGAAATAGCCCTTCTCCGCATCCATGGTCCAGCCATTGAGCTTTGCGCCCACCCTGGTTCCGTAGTGCATGTGATAGCCACGCTTGACGCCGACGAGGAAGCGGTAGCCGAGTGGCTTCGTCACGGTGTCGGACCACGGGCCGAGCGCAACCACCACATCCTTTGCTTCGACGGTACCGTCTCCGGCAACCATGCGCCAGCCGGTCGCCGTCTGCGACAGGCTGCGGGCATCACCCCTGAGGACCCGCCCACCAAGTTTCTCGAACAGGCGAACATATGCCATGGTCAGTGCATAGGGGTCGCGGACGGACCACGGATCTTCCCACTTCAGGCCGCCGACGAAGTCGCCGCTGATATCGGGCTCCTCTACACTGATGTCGGCTGACGTCAGCTCCCGGAACGTGACCCCGTATTCCTGGCGCAGCCGTGCCGCTTCCTTCAATTCGCCATCGCGCTTTGCGGAGGTGCGGAAGAGTTCCGTCCAGCCACTCTTGGCGATGAGGTCCTGTGCACCGGCTTCTTCTATCAGCTCGTTGTGGGTGGAGATCGAGTGCTCGATCAGCGGAGCGTAGGCCCGCGCGATCAGCTGATGCCGGCTGAGGTTGGAATGCCACCAGTACTTCGCCAGGAAGGACGTGACATGCGGGATGGCGCGCCAGTGATAGTGAGCATCGATGCGGTTGTTCAGGGCGTAGCGCAGGATCAGGCCGAACTGCTGCGGAAACCCGTAGGGGACGACGCCCTCCCGCTGGATGAGCCCCGCATTCCCGTAAGATGTCTCTTCACCCGGACCCCTGCGGTCGACAAGGACGACCGACTTGCCGCGCCGCGCCAATTGTAGCGCCGTCGAAACCCCTATGATGCCTGCGCCCAGGACGATTGCATCCGCTGCCATGTCTGCACTTTCAATCCAAATACCGATGGCGCGAACATGCCGGGGAGGATGCTGCGGCGCAAATGAAAAATCGCCACAGGCTTGCGATTGTCTGAAAGCGTCCATCTTCGGTTCTCTTGTCGCGTTGTCGGGGGGCAGATACAGATCCGCACAGCGGCAAGATGAGCGGAGCGAGCGCATGAAGTTTGGAACCAGCGGCCTTCGGGGCCTTTCGGTCGATCTCGAAGGACCTGTTTCCGGCGCCTACGCCGCAGCCTTTGGACGGTATCTCCTGGAGAGTGGACAAGCGAAGCAGGGCTCCGAGATCCTGCTGGCAAAGGACTTTCGTCCCTCTAGCCCCGCGATCGCATCGAACTGCAGCGCGGCATTGTCGGGCTTGGGCTTCCGGGTTGTCGATTGCGGCGAGCTTCCCACTCCCGCTCTGGCGCTTTACGGCCTCAAGCGTGGCGCAGCGTCGCTGATGGTCACCGGCTCGCATATCCCCGCCGACCGCAACGGCATCAAGTTCTATCGCCCGGATGGCGAGATCGACAAACAGGACGAGCAGGCGATCAGCGCGCTTGCCGCCAAGGGATCGGAGGTCGGTCCGACGTCTCATGCACCCGCCGATCACTCGCGCGAATGCCTTGCACTCTTTCGGGACAGGAATATCGCGCTCCTCCCGCAGAATGCCTTGGAGGGACTTCGGATCGGGGTCTACCAGCACAGCACGGTGGCGCGGGACCTGCTCGTGGACGTGCTGCGCTTCTACGGCGCCGACGTCATGGCTCTGGGACGTTCGCAGACCTTCATTCCGGTGGATACCGAAGCGGTTTCAGCCGACACGATCAACGCGTTGCGGCAGTGGAGCGCGGAATTGGAGCTCGATGCCATCGTATCGGCCGATGGCGACGGCGACCGCCCGCTGGTGGCAGACGAAGCAGGCATACCGCTTCGCGGTGATCTGCTGGGCCTGATCGCCGCGAACTTCCTAGGCGCGGACGTGGTCGTCACTCCGGTGACCTCCAACTCGGGGATTGAGGCAGCAGGGTCATTCGCAGTCACCCGGACGCGTGTGGGCTCCCCCTATGTAATTGCGGCGATGCAGGAGGCCGTGGCAGCCGGAAGGCACGGCGTGATGGGCTTCGAAGCCAATGGTGGGGTTTTGACCGCATCTGATTTCCAGGTGAACGGGCAGGTCTTCCGTGCGCTGCCAACGCGAGACTGCTTCCTGCCCATTCTCGCGGTGCTTGCACTGCGTGTGGACAGGGGGCTGCCTCTCTCGAAGATCGCCGCTCAATTCGCGCTGCCGATTGCCGCCTCTGACCGATTGGAGAACTTCCCGACGGAAACGAGCGCTGCGCTCATGGCCCATCTGCGAGCGGATCGCGGAAATCTCGAGTCGTTCCTGGAACCGATCGGACCGATCAAGGAGACCTCCGACATCGATGGTCTGAGGGTGGCACTCGTCGATGGAAGGATCATTCACTTCAGGCCGTCCGGAAATGCGCCCGAGATGCGCTGCTACGTCGAGGCGAAAGACGCATCAGCCGCAGATGCGCTGCTTCGGGCCGGACTGGAGCGCATAGGCCAGTGGGCGCACGAATACGGCGGCGTGGCCGCTCGTTAGACCACGGCCCGGAACCTTTGCTGGATCGGCTGGTTGGCGCCGAATTCCCAGGAGAGGTATCATGAACCTTCGCTACCTTGTCATCGGCGCTCTCGTCCTCGTGCTCGCGATCGTCATCATTGGCTTCCGTACCTTCCAGGCAACGGTCTCGGAGGAGCCGGGCAACCCGCCACCGCATGCCGTCAATCAGTGATTGGCTTGCACGGAAGCCTGGAACAAACACGGGAGCCATCCGGTTCATCGCTTGCAGCAGGGCGAGGTGGCGATGAGCAGCACGAAGGGTACGGATCGGCTGGATGATTTTGACGAGGTTGCGATCGGCCACGGCATCCCGGCTACCTATCAGGATCTGCAAGGCAAGGTGCAGAACGTGCCGACCGCCACGCGCGAACTCATGCTTCGCGCCCTGGGGAAGGTGTCGCGGGAGGCAGAAAATCTGTCGCCGCCGCGCATGGAGCTCGATGAGGCGACGAAATGCTATCTGCCCACTTTCCTTGAGAAGGAGAAGGTGTGGGGAATTTCCCTGCAGCTCTACGAACTTAGGTCGGCCCGCAGTTGGGGCCTTGGGGATTTCGAGGATCTGAAAGCTGCTTGCGAGATTGCGGCCGCGGCTGGAGCTGACTTCGTCGGACTGAGCCCTGTGCATGCGCTCTTCCTCTCCCAACCCACCCGCTGCAGCCCCTATTCCCCATCGAACAGGAAGTTCCTCAATCCTCTCTACATCGCGGTTGACAAGCTGCCTGGCTACGAGGCGGCGTGGGTGGATCAGGATTCGCTCGCAACGCTGCAGGAAGCCGAGTTTGTAGACTACGAGGGAGTAACACGGCTCAAGCTGCCGGTGCTGCGGAAGGTCTGGCAGGCAAGCGCGGAGGCGACGGCCGGACGCGAGACGTTTGAGCGGTTCCGATCGGGCGCCGGGGAGGAGCTTCGTCTGCATGCGCTCTTCGAAGCGCTATCGTTGGCGATGGTCGAACGTGGTCATGGTGGCGGATGGACCGACTGGCCCGCAGAATTCCGGTCCAAGGATAGCGACACGGTAAAACGCTTCGCTGACGATCATGCAGACGAAGTGGAATTCCATTGCTGGCTGCAGTGGGTCGCTGCTGAGCAGTTGCAGGAAGCCGAGCATTGCGCGCGTAGCACGGGCATGCGGATCGGCTTGTACTTCGATCTTGCGGTAGGGGAGGCTCCGGACGGCTCCTCGAGCTGGAGCACGCCGGAACTCGTCCTGCAGGGGCTCAGGGTTGGGGCGCCGCCGGATGTCTTCAGCACCTCGGGGCAGGACTGGGGCCTCGTGGCCCTGTCGCCCGCTGCGTTGAAGGCAAAAGACATGCGGCCCTATGCCGAGCTCCTGGATGCGTCCATGCGGTTTGCCGGCGCTCTGCGCATCGATCATGCCATGGGACTCTGGCAGCTCTTCCTGCTGCCGGAAGGAGAGACACCGGCGGTCGGCGGCTATCTCCGTTATCCGTTCCAGGACATGGTCGTTACCCTTGCCGCAGAGAGCCACAGGCGCGGCACGATCGTTATCGGAGAGGACC
This sequence comes from Pseudorhizobium flavum, assembly GCF_044142885.1. Taxonomy (NCBI): domain Bacteria; kingdom Pseudomonadati; phylum Pseudomonadota; class Alphaproteobacteria; order Hyphomicrobiales; family Rhizobiaceae; genus Pseudorhizobium; species Pseudorhizobium flavum. Next base: position 321,634 of record NZ_JBIOKZ010000001.1, on the reverse strand, counting down.
TCGGCAACGTGCCGGACGGCTTCCGCGACATGATGGCGAAGGCGCAGATTCTCGGCTATCGCGTCCTCTACTTCGAGCCGGTGGATGAGGTTGTCGGGTCGCCTGCCGTCCCACACCTTTCCTTGGCCTGCCTGTCCACCCATGATTTGCCGCCCTTGATCGGCTGGTGGCGCGGTGACGACATCCGGCTCGCAAGGGAATTCGGCCTTACGGACGAACCGGGAGCAGAAGCGTCACTGCGTGAAAGGCAGGGACGGCGCAGCGCCTTCATCCAGGCCCTACAGGACGCTGGATTGTCTTCTGCAGCCGTCGGCTCGATCTCCGAGCCAGCGGGCGCTATCTCCGAGGAACTGTTTGTCGCAATGCACCGGCTGCTGGCCCGCTCGCCCAGCGTCACGGTCGCTCTGCGACTTGCGGATCTGGTCGGAGAGGACCGCCAGACGAACGTGCCGGGAACATCGGAGGCCTACCCGAACTGGCGGTTGAAGCTGCGTCTTCCGCTGGAGGAGATTGCCGGAAGCTCGCTCTTCCAACGTGTTGTCGCCGCTGTGACGGCCGAACGGCCGCGGCAATCCTAGACCGGCCGCATCACATGGGAACCTCCGCGTGCGTCTTCTGTTACCCCTTCCTGCAGAGAACCCAGGAGGATTAGGATGGCCGCGATGGACCCCAAGATGAAGGAATGCATAGACAACTGCCTGAACTGCTACAGCGTCTGCCTCTCGATGGCGATGAGCCACTGCCTGGAGACCGGCGGAAAACACACGGAACCTGCACACTTTCGGCTGATGATGGCCTGCGCGGAAATCTGCCGGACGTCGGCACACTTCATGCTGATTGGCACGGAGCATCACAAGCATACATGCCGCGAATGCGCGGAAATCTGCACCGAATGTGCGAACGATTGCGAGCAAGTAGGCGACATGCGGGCTTGCGTGGACGCCTGCCGCAGATGCGCCGAGAGCTGCCGCCAGATGGCTGCCTGATCGGGACTTTGGCTAAAACGCGTGTCTCAACCGGCTCTAGGTATTTCGGGAGCCGGTTGAACCGAATTCAGGCGGCAGCGGATTGTCAGCCTCCTCGGTCGGCTGGTGCGTGAAGCCCTCGACGCCGGAAATCTCCCTTGCATCCCGCTTTATCTCCACTCGGCTGACGGCGAATGCCGCAACGAGGCGGGCTACCGAGACGAGCGCATGCATATGAATTCGCTCATACCCATGGGACGCGTCTATTCCGAAGGTGGCAAGGGCCGTGCGCACATCATGGCCCGCTTCGATCGCAGAGGCGGAGTCGGAACGATAGTAGCGGAAGACATCCTTCTGATAGGGAATGCCTTCGCTCTGGCACAGATCGACGAGCTTCTTGGTCAGGTGATAGTCGAACGGTCCTGATTGGTCCGCCATGGCTATGGTCACGCCGAATTCGGCGGAGTTCTGCCCCGGGGCGCTGGTCCCGTTGTCGATGGTCAGCATGGAGGCAATGTCTCCGGTCAGGATCGATGAGGCCCCGACGCCGACCTCTTCTGCAATCGTGAAGAGCCAATAGGTATCGACCGGTGTTGTTGCTGGAGTCCGCTCAAGAGCTTCGATTGCCGCAAGAGCGATTGCCACGCCCGCCTTGTCGTCGAGATGACGCGAGTTGATGAAGCCGTTTTCCAGAAACTCCGGAGCAGGATCGATCGCGATGACATCGCCGACGTCGATCCCTAAGGCCAGGGTTTCCTGCCGCGAGGTTGTCACTGCATCGATGCGAAGCTCCACATAGCGCCACCCGACAGGAAGCGTATCGACCTCATCATTGAATGTGTGGCCCGAGGCCTTGATCGGCAGGATCGTGCCGCGGAAACTGCCGGCGCTGCTGAAGACGGTGACCCTGGCGCCTTCAGCGAACCGGGCTGACCAGTGGCCAATCGGTACGACTTCCAGACGTCCATTGTCCTTCACCGATTTCACCTGTGCGCCCAGCGTATCCAGATGTGTGACCATCGCGCGCGCGCCGTGGCGGCGGCTGCCCTGCCGGACAGCTCTGATTGCACCGCGGCGGGTAAGCTCCGGCTTCAGGCCAAGCCGTTCCAGCTCGCCGGAACAATAGTGGACGATTTCATCGGTATAGCCCGTCGGACTTGCGATGCGCAGGAGCGCCTCCAACTGGCGCTTGAGGTAAGCCTCGTCAATCTCGATGGACATGCCTAGCTCTTTCCGAGGACGAGATTGGCGTAACGCTGCCCGGACGTTGGAAACAGCAGGTCCAGGAACCGCTCCGCCGTCGGCTGCGGCTCGTGGTTTGCGAGGCCCGGGCGCTCATTGGCTTCGATGAAGACATAGTCCGGCTCGGTGGGATTGCGCACCATGAAATCGATACCGACGACAGGAATATCGATGGCGCGTGCAGCGGAGATAGCGGCTTCGACGAGCCGCGGATGGACGATGCCCGTGACATCGTGAATGGAGCCGCCCGTGTGCAGGTTGGCCGCCTTGCGCACGAGCACCTCCTGGCCGCTTTCCAGCACCGTGTCCAGCCCGTAGCCGCCGAGCTCGAGGCAGCGTTCCGTCTCTGCATCGATCGGGACAGTGCTCTCTCCTCCGGTTGCAGCTGCCCTGCGCCGCGAGAGGGCTTCGATCAGTTCGCGGATCGTCTGCCGCCCGTTTCCAACAACGTGGGGCGGACGTCGGACGGCGGCGGCGACAAGCTTGAAGTCTATGACGACGAGACGGAGATCCTGCCCCTCGAAACAGGCCTCAACGAGAACCCGATCGCAGACCTCGCGAGCTTCCGAGATTGCATGCTTGACCGCCGTTAGGTTGTCGAGCCCGACCGCGACTGCACGACCCTGTTCGCCTCTGGCCGGTTTGACCACGACCTGGCCGTGCCTCTCGATGAAGGCTGCCAGTTCGTCATCATTCCCGGCTGCCGTCATCTGCTCCGGCACGCGGATCCCGGCCCGCTCGACCACGCGTCGGGTCACCGCCTTGTCATCACAGATCGACATGGCAACCCCGGAGGTGAGTTCCGACAGGCTTTCGCGGCAGTGTACGGACCGCCCGCCCTGGGTCAGCCGAAAGAAGCCACCTTCGGCGTCGGTGATTTCCACGTGGATCCCGCGCCGGCGGGCCTCATTGACGATGAGCCGCGCATAAGGGTTGAGAACGTCATATTCCTCCAGCGGGTTGGCGTAGAGCCGCTCGTTGATGGAATTCTTCCGCTTGACGGTGAAGGCCGTGATCCGGCGGAAGTGCAGTTTTTCGTAGAGGCTGATTGCCTGCTCGTTGTCGTGCAGAACCGACAGGTCCATGAAGGCCGAGCCCCTGGCCTTGAAATGCTCGGCCAGCCGCCGCACCAGAGCTTCGCCGACGCCGCCATGGCGAGCCTGTGGATCCACCGCCAGGCACCATAGGGACGAGCCCCGCTCCGGATCTGTAAACGCACGGCGATGGTCGATGCCCGTGACGGTGCCGATGATCTCGCCCGAGACCTCGTCCTCCGCCACGAGGTAGGTGATCGAGCGATTGTCCCTGTTCGACCAGAAGAAGTCGGGCCGCACCGGAACCATTCCTCGCGACGCATAGATGCGGTTGACCGCATCCGCATCCGCCTCGGAGGAGAGCCTGCGCACAAAGAAACCGCGGGGCTGCTTGCGGCTGTTGCGATAGGTTGACAAATCCAGACGATATGTGTGGGAGGGATCGAGGAAGAGCTCCTGCGGTGCGGCAGCGAGGACGACATGCGGATCGCTGACATAGACGGCTATGTCCCGCCGTTCCGGCGCTTCCTCGCGCAGGGCGGCCACCAGTTGAGCCGGATCCTGGAAGGTCTGCGCAAACAGCAGCCGTCCCCAGCCGCAATCAACCTGGGCTGCGTCCTTCGCGATATCAGCGTCCGCAGGGTGGCCTCCGCCTCTGGAGTAGTCCACCCGTTGGCGTTTGAGACGATGGGCGACCGCCTTCGCTGCGGGAAATCGGCCCGCCCTGTCTTCTGGTGTGGTCTTGGCCATCATCAGATCCCCTGTGTCTGCATCCACATTTCAAGGAGCCCTACCTGCCAAAGCTCCGACCCGCGAAGCGGGGTGATATGATCAGAGGGGTTGTCGAACAGCTGATTCAGGTAGTCCTTGCGGAATATCCCGCGGTCGCGTGCAGCCTGCGACCCCAACGCATCGCGAACCATATCGAGATAGGGTCCGTCGACGTATTTCAGCTGGGGTACCGGGAAGTAACCCTTCTTTCGATCGATGACTTCCGAAGGTACGACGAGGCGCGCTGCGTCCTTAAGCACGCCTTTGCCGCCTTCCCGCAGCTTCTCTTCCGGTGGGATCTTGGCCGCCAGTTCAACGAGTTCGTGGTCGAGGAAGGGCACGCGTGCCTCTAGGCCCCAGGCCATGGTCATGTTGTCCACTCGTTTGACCGGGTCGTCCACCAGCATGACCTGGCTGTCGAGACGAAGGGCGGCATCAACAGCCGTGTCCGCGCCGGGGGAGCGAAGGTGGCGATCAACGAATTCGAAGCTGACGTCGCTCTCCGTCACCCACTCAGGATTGAGGTGCTGCGAAAGCTTGTCGTGCGAGCGATCGAAAAATACCTTTGCATAGTCGTGGCTGACGTCGTTCGACTGTGCAAGCGGCGGATACCAATGATAGCCACCGAAGACCTCATCGGCCCCCTGGCCAGACTGCACCACCCGGATATGTTTCGAGACCTCCTGCGACAACAGGTAGAAACCGGCATTATCGTAGGAGACCATAGGCTCGGACATCGCCGCGAAGACGCCCGGCAAGGCCTCCATGAGGCGTTCCGACGGCACGAAGATCTGGTGATGATCCGTGCCGAACCTCTTGGCGACGATGTCGGAATAGATGAATTCGTCGCCCTTTTCTCCGTTCGCGGCTTCAAAACCTACCGAGAAGGTCATGAGGTCCTTCTGGCCCATTTCTGCCAGAAGGCCGACGATGAGGCTGGAATCGACGCCCCCGGAAAGCAGGACGCCTACCGGAACATCAGCCACCATCCGACGGCGAACTGCCGTTCTCAGAGCATCCAGCACGAGATCCCGCCATTCCGTCGATGAAAGCTTGCTCATTGATGGATCGCGCTGGTAGGGCGGCGCCCAATAGACGGTGTCTTCTTCGCGCCCATCAGCCTCGATGACGCGGATCGTCGCTGGCGGCAGCTTCTGGATACCGTTGACGATCGTGTGTGGCGGGGGCACCACCGCATGGAAGGTCATGTAGTGATGCAGCGCCGTCTTGTTAATCGAAGTGTCGATGTCGCCACTCTTCAGAAGCGCCGGAAGGAAGGAGGCAAACCGGATCGCACCTCCAGTCCGGGCAAAGTAGAGCGGCTTGATACCGAACCGGTCCCTCGCCATGACGACCCGACCGCTGTCGCGCTCGTGGATGACGAACGCGAACATGCCGTGAAAGCGCTTCACGCACTCGGTTCCCCAGGCATGCCATGATTTCAGGATCACCTCGGTGTCGCCGTGCGAAAAGAAGCGATAGCCCTTGGCTTCCAGCTCGCTGCGGAGTTCGGGATAATTGTAGATGCAGCCATTGAACGCGATGGTGAGGCCAAGATCGGCATCCACCATGGGCTGGCGAGCCTTCTGCGAGAGGTCGATGATGGACAGGCGCCGGTGGCCGAGCGCCGCATTGCCATGGATAACCAACCCGGAGCCATCCGGCCCCCTCGGCGCTATCGCATCCATCATTTTCGCCTGCACGAGGGGCGAGGGCTGTCCCCCATCAAAGCGCACTTCACCACAGATCCCACACACGGTTCCTATCAATCCTCTCTTGCTCTTGAATGGCCTGAAATAATACTAGATCTAATAGTTAGAGATCGAATGGATATGGTCAAGGCATGAATGTCGCGGCAAACGAGACGGATCGGAAAAGGTTGCAGACGGAAGCCCGGGTGGTCGAGAAGGCAGTCCGGCGAATCGTCCGGGCCCACGATCTTCAATCACGGGCGCTTTCGAAGCGATGCGGGCTGACGGCGGCGCAACTCATCCTCATGAAGGGCATCATGGAGCTTGGGGAGGTAACCTCCGTGGCACTTTCCATCTATGCTGACATCAGCCCGGCGACCGTGGTGACGATCCTTGATAATCTGGAGGAGCGCGGGCTGATCCAGCGATACCGGTCCGGTACCGACCGGAGGATCGTCCATACGAGACTCACGCCGGAGGGTTCCCGACTGGTATCCGAAGCGCCGGAGCCGATGGGAGACGTATTTCTGAAGAACTTCGCTGGCCTTCCCCGACAGCAACGCCAGGCGCTGGCGCAGGCTGTCCTGCAATTGGCCGAGTTGATGTCTCCGGCCAGGTAGCGAGCCAATAATGGTAGTGGATCGGCCGGAAGCGACGGGCCTCCTATTGTTCACGAAATCCGATATCCTAACTTGTCTTGCGAACGCTGAAGGAGGCAGCAATGACGATTACAAAGGAAGAGATCAGGCAGGTCCTGGGCCCGGTCGAGGACGGTTTTGCGGCTGAGATCGTGGCAACCGGCGCGAGTTTCCAGGACCTGATGGAAGCATGGGCCTGGCTCAACAGTGACGAGGCGCTGATCAACGAGGGCCACCATCTCCCAAGCCCTCGCGTAGCCGAGCTTGTCGCTATGCTGGAGCCGGAGCAGGACGAAGATCACGTCTGAAGGTGGGAGCTGCTGCATCCAGCATTCGGGCGTGGCGAGCGAGAATCTTTGGCAACCTGAGCGACGTCCCCCGGTAGCATAAGTTTGCTGCGGCTTGAACTTCGTCACCAAACCGTCGCATAAGGCGCAAGCTGCGCACTGTTGAAGCCGATCGGCACGACCAGGCTCAGCGCAACGTCACGACCGTAGTGTCCCGGAGCCTTGCATGATCCACCTAGGAGATAGCGCGCCTGTTGCTTGGGGCAATAACTCGGCGGTGCATCGCCACCCGAATGACCCTTCTATGCTTGTAAAGGTCGTGCGGCCTGAAGCGATCAGGCGTCAGAAGGCGCGCTGGGGATTTCTCCGTGGTCGCCGCCGCCGCTTCTTTCATCTCAAGAATTTCATGCGGGTGCTGGAGGAGCAGGTGGCTTTCTATGCCGCCGAGGGGCATGCCTCGCAGCATCTTGAAGAGGTCATCGGCTTGGTCGACACCGATATCGGGCCGGGGTTAGCCGTTCGATGCGAGACCTTCCACAGCGAGCTCGCGCCCACCGTCGCGAGCCTGATGAAGTCCCGCCGGCTGGACAGGAGCATATTGCTGCTGCTGGAGGAGTTCTTTGACTGGCTCGAGCGCAGTCCGATTATAGTCAACGAGCTTGGAATTAACAATCTCGTGCTTTCCGACCGTCTGACGGGGCGGTCCCGGATCGTTCTGATCGATGGTTATGGGGAAAACGCCGCAGTTCCATTGAAAAGCTGGTCGCAGTTGCTTAATCGCTACGACAAGCGTCAGAAGGTTGACAAGCTCCGTGCGCGGTTGAACGCAGCGGCGCTGTCGTCCGACGAAGCTCTCGATCAATCACTGGCTGCGACTAGGTAGTCGCTTTGCTAGGCTTTGCGAAAATGCTGCGTTCAACCCATTCTGACGAGTCCTGATGTCCACCGCCGAAGACTTCCAGGCTATCATTTACGCGATCAACCTCGACCGCTCCCGCGAGCGCTGGGAAGAACTCTCTCGCGAGGCTGCTGATCTGGGCCTGGCTGTCCACAGGGTCGCGGCAGTCGATGGCAGTTTGGTCGAAGCAGGAGATTGGGCGGACGTGAACCAAGCTGCCTTCATGCGTAACAACGGGCGCCATATGATCCCGGGCGAGTATGGGTGCTATCGCAGCCACATGAAGGCGCTCTCAACCTTTCTTGAGGCCGGGCTACCTCAGGCAATCATCGTTGAAGACGACATCAGGCTTTCATCGGATCTGCCTGAGCGTGCGGCGGCGGCACTCGCTGCGGTTCCGGGGGCGGATGTGATCAAACTGTTCAATCACCGAATGGTCGGGTTCAGGAGCTATGCAACGACCGCTCATGGCGACCGGATAGGTCGTGCCCTTCACGGTCCTATGGGGTCGGCGGCCTGCTACGCGGTCACACGCCCCGGCGCGGCGAGACTGGTGGAGCGGATGAAGGTGATGGAGTACCCGTTCGACATTGCCCTCGAGCGGGGCTGGGCGATAGGCGCGGAAGTCTTGACCGTGGACGAGGATGTCGTCATCTCCAAGCGGTCGGCCAGCACCATCGCCAGCCGAAGCGGCTACAAGGAGAGAAAGTTCGTCTGGTGGAAGCGCCTCCCGACACATTGGCAGCGGGCGAAGGACTATCTCCAACGGATACTATATGCGCTCAAGGGGATCTGAACTGATGCCGGCGGTCGCGGTCTCTCGGTCTGATCCCTTTTTTCTTCCGTCGCTGTGGGTGCTGATGGCGTCCGCCATGCTGTTTGAGAGCGACGCCTACCGCTATGCCACGTTGGCGCTCGTCTCGCTATCCATGATCCGTTTTCGGGACGACGTTCGCCTCGTCTCGCGTGACTGGCTCGCCTGGTTCTGTTGGCTCTGGGCCGCCTACGCTGCTATCCGTTTTCTGTTCGGCATGACAGTTCATGACGCGCGCGGCACCTCCGAGTGGTTGTATATATTCCCGCTCTTCTTTCCGGCCCTAGGGGTAGCACTATACAAGACACGTCAGTACCTTTTTCCCGCGGCGAGTGTCTTGATCGCCGCCGGAACTGTCGGGTTGCTCGCTAGCATCGACTGGACCGCCCTCGGGAGAGGCGAGCGCGTGTTCCCTCTCTTTCACAACAATCCCATCCATGCGGCGATCGGATGCGGCATGCTTCTGGTAACGAGCATTTGCTTGATGCTCTACGTCGTGGAAACGCGGCGCCATGACGGGTGGCGTCTCGGCGTGATCCTAGGAATGGGCTTCCTGACAGTGTTGTTGAGCGGGGTCGGTATTCTGGGCGCCCAGTCGAAGGGGGTATGGCTCGCCCTCGGCCCCGTGGCGGGCTTCATGTCCCTGGCGGTCCTGGCATTCTACGGTAGACGTCTGGCATTGGCCGTCCTTGCAGTGCTGCTGGTCGCAATGATGGGCATCATCGTTGCGCAGGAGGATGCCAGACGCGTGGCTGGTCCGACAATAGAAGCCACCGGCGCGTTGTTCAGCTTTGGAATGGGACATGTCGATCCCCGAGACGCCATGCGACGTGCCGTGGAGAATCCCGACACTCCCCAATCCATGCGGGAGCGTCTGATGCTGTGGACCAACGCCCTGGATACGGTGGAATCATCTCCGTGGTTTGGCTGGGGGAACCTCTGGCAGGATCGATGGCGGCAGGGCACCTATCAAGACACCAACCACCGGCTGCTCCACAACGGGTATCTCGAGATCCTGGTGAGGCACGGCCTCTTTGGTGCATTGGTACTCGCCATCTTCATCCTGGTGTCCGTGCGCAGGATATACGTAGCGAGGCGGCAGGGGATCATCTCTGCCAGCCTCATGCTCTACCTGTACAGTCTGAGTCTGTTTTTCTTCATCACCATCGCAACGAACTCGAACAATCGCCTGGCGCTGGGCGAGAGCTACTTCCTGCTCGCGGGGGCTGCCGTCTTTGCGATCTCGCTCGCGATGCGGATCAGCCAGGCGAAGCCTGCCGATGTCGCGGAAGCTGATTAGTCGCGTTCCGCTGAAGTCATTGCCTGATCTTCACGGTGTTCAACGCCCTGAACTCTCTGCTAAGCCTTAAGACCTCAAGATTGTTTCGCCACAGGTTGTGTCACATAGGCGATGACGGCATCCGAAATCATCCGCTTATGGCGATCATAAAGGGCGGGCTCCGATAGGTCCCGGTGAAAGATCGTGCCGAAGGTGTAGCGGTTGGACACGCGGAAGAAGCAGAAGGCGCTGATCAGCATGTGCAGGTCCACCGCATCGACATCGCGATGGAAGACGCCTTCTCTGCGCCCCCTCTCCAAGATTTCGCGGATCGTCCTGACGATTGAGAGGTTGAGTTCGCCGATCTCGGACGATCGCTTCATGTGGTTCGCGTGGTGGATATTCTCGATGCTGACCAACCGCACGAAGTCGGGATTGTTCTCGTCATGGTCGAATGTGCTGGCGACGAGGGTTCGCAGCGCCTCGACCGGAGGCATGTCGGCAAGCTCAAGATCGGCTTCGAGCGAGCGGATCTTGCGGTAGGCCTTTTCGAGCACCGCGAGGTAGAGACCCTCCTTGCTGCCGAAATAGTAGTAGATCATGCGCTTCGACGTGCGGGTCTTTTCGGCAATCGCGTCGACGCGGCCGCCGGATAGGCCATAGGCCGAAAACTCCTCCGTCGCGACGTTCAGGATGTCGTCCCGTGTCTTCTCCGGATCGTTCTTCCGGCTCTCTCGCTCAGCAGGCCTGCGCACGTCCACTTCCGTCACTTCCCCCGGGGCATCCTCGCGGCCCTCCGCGACGACTCATATGGGCCTTGCGGTCAGGTTTCAATGGAGCACCGATTGACACGAACTAGTTAGTACATTATTGCGTTGACGGAGAACAGCGTTTTGGGAGGAGCGCCGTCGGCCGGGGTCATCCTGATCATCCGTCGCCGCGGTGAATGCAGAAATGGCAGCCGTCGAGCATTCCTCATTTCGTGCCGGGCTTATCGGCAAGGGCATCCAGGCTTCCCTGACGCCTGCGATGCACATGGAAGAGGGCCGCGCGCAGGGTCTGGATTATCGCTACGTTCTACTCGATCTGGAGCGGATCGATGGTGGCGACGAGCGCCTGCCGAACCTCCTTTCGGATGCAGAAGCGAAAGGCTTCGGTGGCCTGAACATTACCCACCCCTGCAAGCAGGACGTCATCCCCTTCCTCCATACCCTTTCCGAGGAGGCCATGGCGCTTGGCGCCGTCAACACGGTCGTCCTCCGCGATGGCCGGCGGCACGGGCACAACACCGACTGGTGGGGGTTCGCCGAGAGCTTTCGGCGAGGCCTGCCTGGAGCCAATCCCCGGTCGGTCGTGCAGTTGGGGGCCGGAGGTGCGGGCGCCGCAACGGCCTTTGCCATCCTTCGATCAGGTGCCGAGAGGCTGACGATCTTCGATCAGGATGCGGCTCGCTCCACAGCTCTCGCTGAAAGCATGAAGCAGCATTTTCCAGACAGGGCAGTCGTGGCAGGCCGCGACCTCTCGCGGGAGATGGCATCGGCGACGGGCCTGATCCATGCAACGCCGACCGGCATGGCGAAGTATCCGGGCCTGCCGCTGCCGGCCGATCTTCTCGACCCATCCCTATGGGTGGCGGAAATCGTCTATTTCCCCTTGAGGACGGAACTGCTGATCGAGGCGGAAAAGGTTGGATGCCGCATCCTGGATGGCGGCGGCATGGCAGTCTTTCAGGCTGTTGGCGCATTCGCACTGTTTACCGGGTTGGAACCGGATGAGGACCGCATGCTCCGACACTTCGCCGAGATGACGCGGGGGCCGCTCCAGCCCGTCCGCGCAGCGGGAGGCGGCCGATGAAGACATCGATCGCAACGGTATCGATCAGCGGTGAACTGCCGGAAAAACTGGAGGCGATCGCCAAGGCGGGTTTTGACGGAGTCGAGATCTTCGAGAACGACTTTCTTGCCTTCGACGGCAGCCCCCGCGATGTCGGCCGAATGGTCCGGGACGCCGGGCTGGAGATCACGCTTTTCCAGCCGTTCCGCGATTTCGAGGGGATGCCGGAGCCGCATCGTGCACGGACCTTCGATCGTGCCGAGCGCAAATTCGATATCATGCAGGAACTGGGGACGGATCTCGTCCTGGTCTGCTCGAACGTCTCGCCTGTGTCGCTGGGTGGGATCGATCGCGCCGCAGCGGACTTCCGGGAACTGGGGGAGAGGGCGGCCAAGCGCGGCCTGCGGGTGGGCTATGAAGCCCTCGCGTGGGGTCGCCATATCTCCGATCATCGTGACGCATGGGAAATCGTCCGCCGCGCCGATCATCCCAACGTCGGGCTTATCCTCGACAGTTTCCATTCGCTGGCGCGCAAGATCGACATCGGTTCGATCCGATCTGTCCCGAAGGACAAGATCTTCATCGTCCAGCTCGCGGACGCGCCGCTCATCGACATGGACCTTCTCTACTGGAGCAGGCATTTCCGCAACATGCCGGGTGAGGGGGATTTGCCAGTCACCGACTTCGTCGCCGCAATCGCGGAAACCGGCTACGACGGCTATTTCTCGCTTGAGATCTTCAATGATCAGTTTCGCGGCGGCTCGCCCAAGGCGATCGCGGCCGATGGCCATCGATCGCTGATCTATCTCGGTGATCAGGTGCGGAGAAGATCGGGGGCGGCCACGCTTTCGGTTGCGCCGATGCCCGAGCGCGCCGTGGTGAAGGGCGTGGCTTTCGTCGAGTTCTCTGTCGGCGAGGCGGATGCCGGCCAGTTGATCGCGATGCTGCATGCGCTCGGTTTCCGCAAGACCGCCGTTCACAGGACGAAGAAGGTCAGCGTCTATCAGCAGGGACAGATCCGCATCCTCGTCAATCGAGAATCCGTCGGGTTTGCCAGCGCAGCCTATGCGGTTCACGGAACATCAGCCTATGCCATGGCCCTGGAGGTAGAGGATGCATCTGCAGCGTTGGCGCGCGCTGTAGCCCTGGGCGCGGAACCGTTCCGCCAGCCGGTGGGACCCGGTGAACTGGAGATCCCGGCGATCCGCGGGGTCGGCGGCGGGTTGGTTTATTTGATCGATGGCACGAGCAGCCTAGGCAAAATATGGGAGGTGGACTTTGTCCCCGCATCCGATGAGGGCCAGCCGGTCCCGGCGAACCTGATCGCCGTAGACCACGTGGCGCAGACCGTAGCCTATGAAGAGATGCTGACCTGGCTCCTCTTCTATACCTCCATCTTCGAGACCGCCAAGTCGCCGATGGTGGACATCATCGATCCGGCCGGCGTGGTGCGGAGCCAGGTCGTTGAAAATCGCGACGGTTCCTTGCGGATCACGATGAACGGCGCCGAGAACCGGAGAACACTGGCGGGCCACTTCATAGCAGAGAAATTCGGCTCCGGTATCCAGCATCTTGCCTTCAGAAGCACCGATATCTTCAAGACCGCCAAGGCGTTGCGGGCTAACGGCTTCCATACCTTGCCGATCTCGCCAAACTACTACGACGACGTCGAAGCACGTTTCGGTCTTGAGCCGCAATTGACCGAGCGCATGAAGGCAGAGAACATCCTCTACGACCGGGATGAGCACGGGGAGTATTTCCAGCTATACAGCGGAACCTTCGCTGAGGGATTCTTTTTCGAGATCGTCGAAAGACGCGGCTATCGCGGCTACGGTGCAGCCAATGCGATCTTCCGCATCGCGGCTTTGAGAAAGCAGATCCGACCCGAAGGAGTGCCCGCGACATGACAAATTGCCAGCGCGAAGACACGCGCAACAGGTGGAAGAATTTGACCAAACGAACTGTTCCGTACATTCTGCCTTGAGCAGACGGGAGACACCGTTGGTCTGGAGGAGATCATCTACGCTCGGTGGATGAGAGAGAAACAAACAGGAGGAGAAAACATGATGCTCAATATCACTCGCCGTCATTTGTTTGGCGCAACCATGCTCGCCGCGGCAGTGCTCGCCGTTCCGGCCCTGGCCCAGGACAAGCCGGTCCTCAAGTTCTCGGCCGTGTTCTCGGAGCAGGATATCCGCGCCGAGATGACCAAGAAGCTTGCCGAAGGGATCAGCGAGAACTTCAAGCTGGAACCCTATTACGGCGGTAACCTCTTCAAGCAGGGCACCGAACTCGTAGCAATCCAGCGCGGCAACCTGCAGATGGGTAATATCGCGCCGCAGGACATTTCCAAGCAGATCCCGGAGTGGTCGGTTCTCACGTCCGCTTACCTTTTCCGTGACGCTGCACATCTGTCGGCCTTCTTCAACAGCGAGACCGGCGCCGAGTTCAAGAAGATGGCCGAGGACAAGCTCGGTATCCACATTCTCGGCCCGACCTATTTCGGCGCGCGCCAGGTGGGCCTGAAGCCTGAGAAGAAGATCAACACGCCGGAAGACATGGCCGGCATCAAGCTGCGCATGCCGGGTGGGGACGCCTGGCAGTTCCTCGGCGAGGCCCTAGGGGCCAACCCGGTTCCTGTTGCCTATGCGGAGGTCTATACCGCACTGCAGACGGGTGCGATCGACGGTCAGGACAACCCGCTCCCGAACGTCAAGAATATGAAGTTCTACGAGGTCATGTCGCAGATCGTGCTGACTTCGCACCTGATCGGCTACGACCTGCTGGTCATCTCCAAGGAAGTTTGGGACAAGATGACACCTGAACAGCAGCAGTCCTTCCAGACGGCGGCAGACGAGGCCATGAAATGGAGCGAGGAACAGCACGTCGCCCAGGAAAAGGCGCTGCTGGATGAGTTCAAGGCTGCCGGCCTTGAGATCTATGAACCAGACCAGGAGGCGTTCCGCAAATTCGCGCAGGAGAAGTATCTCGCTTCCGACCTCGCGAAGTCCTGGCCCGAGGGCATCCTGGAAAAAGTCGCCGGAATGTAAGATCGAGCTGAAGCTCAGAGTACGATGATCGAGGAGGCGGCCCGCTCCTGCGGCGCGCCTCCTCCTGGGAGGAATGAGGGATGAACACCACACTTGCGACCATCGGCGGGTGGTTGAGACGGCGCGCGGAAAACATATTGTGCCTGATGCTGCTGATGATGTTCGTCGTCTTCATCCTGCAGATCATCTTCCGCTATGTACTCAATCTCTCCATCGGCTGGACCCACGAGGTCAGCGTGGCGCTCTGGATCTGGATCGTTCTCTTCGGATCAGCCTTCGTGGTTCGTGAGGTCGACGAAATCCGCTTCGACCTGATCTGGGGTGGTGCCAGCGACCAGTCGCGACGCATCATGCAGATCATTTGTGCAGCGGCACTGATCTTCCTCTTCGGCATTTCGCTTCCGGCCATCGTCGACTACGTGACCTTCATGAAGGTGGAGAGCACCGCCTATCTCAAGATCCGCTTCGACTATCTCTATTCCATCTATGTCGTCTTCGCGATTGCAATGATCGTCCGCTATATGTGGCTGGGCTTCCGCGCTATACGCGGCAACACGCCGGATGCTTTCGACCCGACCAAGGCAGGCTCAGGCGTATGAACCTCGCAAGCCCTTTCTCAATCTCGATCGTCATCATCACCATACTCGCCTTCCTCGGTCTGCCCATCGGGCTTGCCATGCTGGCCGGTTCGACGCTCTACCTGTTCCTGGTGGGTGCGGACATGGGGATCGTTGCCGAGCAGTTTCTCAACGGCATGTACTCCAACTACGTCATTCTGGCGGTCCCGCTCTTCATCCTTGCGGCGGAGTTCATGAATGTCGGCTCGATGACGGAACGACTGCTGACCTTCTGCAACGTCTTGGTGGGGCGTTTCCGCGGGGGTCTTGCGCAGGTCAATATCGTTCAGAGCATCATCTTTGCCGGCATGTCGGGCTCGGCAATAGCCGACGCCGCCGGGAGCGGTCGGATGATGCAGAACATGATGACGCGGGAAGGCCGCTACACACCGAGCTATGCAGCCGCACTGACGGCGGTAACCTCGGTTATCGGCCCGATCATTCCGCCATCAATCCCGATGATCATCTACGCGCTCGTGTCGGACGCCTCGATCGGCTACCTCTTCCTCGCAGGCATGGTTCCGGGCCTGATGATGGCGGGGCTGCAGATGATGCAGGTTGCCATCACCGCACGCCGCAAGAACTTTCCGGTGGAAGATCCGGTGCCGATGCGCGAAATCCCGCGCATCACCATCCGCGCTTTCCCCGCCCTTATGATGCCGGTGGTCCTGCTCGGCTGCATCTATACCGGCATCACCACGCCAACCGAAGCGGCGGCCATTGCTGCTGCCTATGCACTCGTCATCTCCGTCCTGCTCTACCGCAGCATCACCCTGAAGGACTTCTACGGTTCGCTCTATACGAGCGCCAAGTCGTCCGCCTCAATCGGTATGCTGATCGCCGGCGCGCTCGTCTTCAACTATGTCGTCACGATCGAGAACATTCCCGATAGTCTGCGGGTCATGCTGACGAGCATGGACCTCTCGCCGATCGGTTTCCTGGTCCTCGTCAACATCATCCTGCTCTTGCTTGGGTGCGTGCTGGAAGGCACGGCGATCCTGCTCATCATCGTGCCGGTCTTCATTCCGACGGCGCAGGCGCTCGGCATCGATCTCGTGCATTTCGGTGTCGTGGTTGTGGTCAACATCATGCTTGGTCTCGTCACGCCGCCTTATGGCCTGCTGCTGTTCATCATGACCAACATCTCCGGAAGTCCGGTTCGCGACATCATCCGCGACGCGCTGCCCTTCCTGTTCTGGATGGTCCTTTCGCTCGTTATCATTACCTTCGTCCCCGACAGCGTTCTCTGGCTGCCGCGGCTGCTGGGCTATCAAGGCTGAGGTATCATCATGAAGCCGATCTACATCCTGAATGGGCCGAACCTGAACCGGCTGGGAAAGCGGGAGCCCGAGATCTACGGGACGACGACCCTGGCAGAAGTCGAGGCGATGTGCCGGGATGCGGCCGGTGAGCGACCGGTCGAGTTTCGACAGACCAACAGCGAGGAGCGGCTGATCGAATGGGTGCATGAGGCGATCGACGAAGGGGATGGCATCATCATCAATCCTGCAGCCTTCACGTTCACCTCCCTGGCGCTCCTCGACGCGCTGAAGATGTTCAAGGGCCCCATCATCGAGTTCCACATCAGCAACGTCCATCGGCGGGAGTCGATCTACCATCGCTCCTACGTCTCCATGACCGCGACGACGGTCATGGCCGGGCTGGGGGCGGAAGGCTATCCCGTCGCCGTTCGTGCCCTGGAGACGTTGATCGCCAAGAAGGCACGATAAGCACGGCACTCCAGCCCCGCCCCCTACTCATCAATGCATTACGGATCGAAGATCCGGCTGCGCGGCGCAAGCCGCGTTGCGGCCACTACGTAAATCATTGACGGATTCATTCTCCGCTTCCTGATAGAAGGCTAAAGTCGGGAATGATCCGTGGCGGGTCGTCTGCGGCGCTGGAGAGTTGTTTGATGTCAGGATATTCGGCGGGCGAGAAGCTGAAGATCGCGCTTCTGGCGGTGGCCCTCGGTGGCCTCTTTGGCGGTCTCCTGCTGGCTTACGGGATTGATAGACCGGAACTTGCCACTACCGTGTGGGCGCTGGGTGTTGGCCCTGTGCTTGTCGCGCTCCTAGTCGAGATCCTGCACAGCCTGCGCCGGGGTGAGGTCGGGCTCGATATCGTGGCGGCTCTTTCCATGTCGGCCGCGCTCCTGTTCGGTGAAACGCTCGCAGCCGCCGTTGTTGCGGTGATGTATTCCGGCGGTACCTTTCTTGAAAGCTTCGCCGAAGGCCGTGCCCGGCGCGAGATGCGCGACCTGCTCGCGCGCGTGCCTAGGACGGCCACGCGGCACATCGCCGGCGCGCTGGAAGACGTGCCGCTTGATGCCGTCGCACCCGGCGACCGGCTGCTGATCCGGCAGGGGGACGTGGTCCCGGTCGATGGTACCGTCGGATCCTTCGTTGCCATTCTGGACACCTCTGCACTTACGGGGGAATCCCTGCCGGTCCGGGTGCAGGAGGGCGGCGAGGCAATGAGCGGTTCCACCAATGCTGGCGACGCATTCGACCTCCTTGCGACCCGACCGGCAAGCGACAGCACCTATGCCGGCATCGTTCGCCTCGTCGAACAGGCTCAGGCTTCGAAGGCGCCAATGTCGCGGCTCGCCGACAGATGGTCGCTTGCCTTCCTGCTCGTCACTGTCGCCATCGCCTTCTCGGCGTGGGGGGTAACAGGCGACCCGATCCGTGCTGTCGCCGTATTGGTGGTGGCAACGCCGTGCCCGCTGATCCTGGCTGTGCCCGTGGCCTTGGTGGCTGGCCTTTCCCGCGCCGCTCATCACGGAGTGCTGATCAAGGGTGCCGGACCCCTTGAAGCGATGGCCCGCGCGCGCACGCTGATCCTCGACAAGACGGGGACGCTGACGGATGGGCGGCCGAAGATCGTGTCGGCCAGCACATATGGCGGTATGGTAGAGGACGACGTGCTGAGGCTGGCGGCGGCGCTCGAACAGGCAACCAAGCACCCGGTTGCCCAGGCGATCGTCCAGGAGGCGCGCGAGCGAGGGCTGGCACTGCCAATTCCGACGGAGGTGACCGAGACCCCGGGGGAGGGGCTGGTCGGTCGCGTCGACGACCGCTCCGTGGTCGTGGGCGGTCATCGCTTCGTATCCGACCAACTCGGTCGAACACCGATGGGGCATCCGGCGCTCGGTGCGGGATCGGTGCTGGTCGCTGTCGGCATTGACGGTCGAATCGCGGGTCATTTCGTCATGGCTGACCCCCTGCGCGATGACAGTCTCGGAATGCTTTCAGGCCTGCGTCGGCAGGGAATCGAGCGCATCCTGCTGGCAACAGGAGATCGCCGGGACGTCGCCAAGCGCATAACCGAGGGACTTGGCCTTGATGGCATCAGAGCTGACCTCAGCCCCAACGAGAAAGTGCTGCTGGTGCTCACCGAGCGGAAGCATGGTCCGGTGATGATGGTCGGAGATGGCGTCAATGATGCACCCGCCTTGGCTGCGGCTGATATCGGCGTCGCCATGGGTGCGCGTGGCGCGGCCGCGTCGGCAGAGGCTGCGGACGTCGTCCTGCTGGTCGACAGCGTGGATCGGCTGCGGGCAGGGGTGGAGATAGCCCGTGGCGCGCGGCGAATTGCACTGCAAAGCGTGGTGGTCGGGATCGGGCTCTCCGTCATCGGCATGATCGCGGCAGCCCTTGGCTACCTCTCCCCCGTCCAGGGTGCCTTGATCCAGGAGGCAATCGACGTGGCAGTCATTCTCAACGCGTTGCGCGCCCTCCGCATCGAGCCGGCCCCGGCCGAGCTCGACCATCAGACTTTGCGCAGCAGCAAAGAAGGCATGGGAAGGTTCGGGTAGCTCAATGCGGCCGGACATCATGTTCGGCGGTTCGGCATGAGGCCGGCGTCGTTCGGAGCCTCTCCTCATGCGTTTTTCTGATGTATCCCTCACAAAACGAATACTGGTATGCGCGGCTCTGCCGGCGGTTGTGGCAGTCTGGCTCGCCTACGGCCGTATCGCCGACGGGATCGTTTCCTATCGCGAAGCCACACATGTCGGATCGGTGAGCGTCGACCTGGCCGCTCTCGCGGACGTGATCCATGCGGTACAGAGAGAGCGAGGCCAGACTGCCGGCGTTCTTGCAGCCAGCGATCAGGCGCAGTTCGGTCGCCTCGACGAAGCCCGTCAATCGACTGATCGCTTAGCCAGGCGGCTGGAGGAGCTGTCGTCGCACACGGGATCCATGCCACCCGGTTCATTGTCCGCGTCGCTGGATGGCCTTCGGGAACTGCGGCAGCGGGTCGATCTCCTGGAGCTTTCAGCCGCCACCGCGACCCTGCGCTACAGCGATGTCGTCGCTGGCTTGCTTGCATTGTCGAAGACACTTGGAGACCAAGGCTCCGACAGCGCAATCGCCGATGAAATTGCAGCCTACAGCCTCTTCTCTCAGATGAAGGAATTGGCGGGCCAGGAAAGGGCAACCGGCAATGGCGTAATCACGGCAGGTGTCGTGGACAAGACCGCACTGACGCGATTGTCGGTCCTTCATGGGTCGCAGGCAGCGCTGCTGGAGGAGTTCGCAGCACGTGCGCCTGCCTTCGCGCACGCTGCAAGGTCGATCGGAGTTGCAGGCGAGGGACCGCTTGCGGCCATGCGATCGCGCCTGCTGCTCGCCGGGGCCGGTGGCGACGTGTCCGGACTCGACGCCGCAACCTGGTATCGCCTCACCACAGAACGGATCGACACGATGCGTGCCCTTGAGCAACGTCTTCTCGAGCAGGTCAGAGAAGATGCAGCCGGAGCAGCGGCGGCCGAAGAACGCGCACTGGTCGTCCTGGGCGTTTCGCTGGCTGGCGCGCTTGCTGGTTCGTTGTTGCTTTCGCTTGCGATCGGCCTGGGCGTGGTGCGGCCGATCAAGCGCCTCACAGCAGCCATAGAACAACTCGCCGAAGGTGACGCCAAGGTCAGCGTCGGCGACACCTCCGCCAGGGACGAGGTCGGCGCCATGTCGCGGGCAGTTGCTCGGGCGCTCGAGGAGGCGCGGCGGCAGGCCGAGCACCAGAGGCAGGAAGAGATGGCTCGCGACGCTGACGCGCGGCGCATCGCCGAAGCCGCCGAGCGCGAGCGCGCGGTACGTAGCCAGGCGGTCGAATATGCTCTCGACCAGCTTGTAACGGGTCTGGACGCGCTTTCGGCCGGTGACTTGCGCTACCGGATTAATGCAGTCCTGGATGCCGATTTCGACGGGCTCCGCCTTGTCTTCAACCGGTCCGTCGAGACCCTGGAGCAGTTGGTTGCCACCGCTGGCGGCAATGCCAATGTCATCGATGAGGGGTGCGCCGATCTCCGAGGTGCCGCTGACGAGCTTGCTCGCCGAACGGCGGGCCAGGCGGCCGCGCTTGAAGAGGCCGCAGCGGCACTGGAGCAGGTGGCAAGTGCAGTCAAGATGTCGTCAGGTGCGGCAGACGACGCGCAGAAATCGTCCACTCGAGCAAGCGACGACACCTCCCAGGCGACAATCATAGTGAGCCAGACGGTCGAGGCGATGCAGGAGATTGCTCACTCGTCCTCGCGGATCGGTCACATCATCAACGTGATCGATGAAATTGCCTTCCAGACCAACCTGCTGGCGCTCAATGCCGGCGTCGAGGCGGCGCGAGCCGGTGAGGCAGGGAAAGGCTTCGCCGTCGTCGCCCAAGAGGTCCGCGAACTGGCACAACGCTCGGCCTCGGCTGCCCGGGAGATAAAATCTCTGGTGGAGCAGGCATCCAAAGACGTCTCCAACGGCGTTTCGCTGGTCGGCCGTACCGGGGAGGCTCTCCATGGCATCGAGCAGCAGGTGAGAACGGTCAATGGACAGATGCTGGCGATAGCGCAATCCGCAAAGGAGCAGTCGGTGGCGCTGGCGGAGATCAGCGGTTCGATCGCGCAACTGGACCAGATCACTCAGCAGAACGCCAGCATGGTGGAAGAGACCAACGCAGCATCGGTTACGCTGGCGGCTGAAGCGTCAAAGCTGCGGGACCAGTTGGCCGCTTTCCGGACCAGTGAGCAACAGTCGGCCGAGGTGCAAACTTATCCAGCCGCTGCCTGAAGGACGTGCCCTCGGAAGCGCCTGCCTCCGAGGGACATGCATGCCAGTACGCTTGACAAGACCATCGGCAGGATCTTCGTCCGGAACTACCGAGCGTCAGCGAAGAGCACTAGAGGATGGAAACGCGATCGCGGCCTGTCCGTTTCGAGTGATACAGTCCTTCATCGGCGCGCCTCAGAATATCATCGGTCGACTTGTCCGAGAACCGGAAGTCGCTGACACCGCCGCTGATCGTCGACTCATGGCGCATGCAATCCCGGAGCGCAGATGGAACGTGCTTGCGAAGCCGCTCCGCAATCTCCAGCGCGTTGCCGCTCTCGGTTCCTGGCATGACGATCACGAACTCGTCCCCGCCGAAGCGTGCGATCACGTCGCTCTGGCGCAGATGCTGACGGCAGAGCCGCGCAATCTCTATGAGTGCTGCGTCGCCCATGTGGTGCCCCATCTCGTCATTGATGCGTTTGAAGTTGTCGAGATCAAAGACCAGAAGCGACGTCTGGGATTTGTCGTTTTCGAAGGCCGCCAGCCGATCATCTAGGGTCGCGATGAGCTTCCGCCGGTTGTAAAGGCCGGTCAGGGCATCCGTTTCGCTCAGCTGACGCAGTTTTTGCTGCGTCTCGTTCTTCTCGGTGATGTTGCTCGCTACCCAGACGACGGCCGGCTCACCATCGACAGGAAAGTCGAGTGCCTGGACGCGCCCTTCGAACCATATCGCGTGTGCGGGGCCGTCGCCGGCTCCCTTCACGTCACTGCCGCTGAGTTGGTACTCGACAATATGGAGAACGCCGCTCGACAGCGCCTTCTCGATTTCCGCAGCGAACCACTGAGCCTTTTCCTGTTTCAGCACCTCGAACATGCTGCGCCCAACGAGGCCGCTGCCGTCATGATAGTGCCTGATGTCCTTGCCTCCAAAGATCGCCGCGTAGCGACCGCTACGGGTGAGGATGAAGGCGGGATCGGGAAGGGAGGATAGTATCGAGATCAGTTGCTGATGCGTGAACAAGGAAGACCTACCGGACGCTCCGAGAAAGACCGATGACCACCGTCGAGCGACGCCATGCGCTTGCATCTGACGCGGTCAGCGGCGGGAAGCTAATAGTTGTCATACAAGTGCTGCCATTCTCTAAATGCCCGCCCGCTGGTGCCGGTCGGCAGCCACTTTTGCTTCCATTCCGCGAGAAAGCTCGCCGGCTTCTTCAGCAGAGACAACCGATTGAGAAATATAGATTTTTCCGGAACCAATCTCTGCCTGTCCCGGTTCTCGGTGTATCCAACCTCAACGAAAGGAGTTCATCGTGAACAAGAGAATTCTGTCAGTATTGCTCGTCAGCGCATCCTTCCCTCTGGCTGCCGTCGCCCAGACGACCGCTCCCGCCGCAGGCACCAACGAACCGGGCGTAAGCCAGACGCAACAGATGAACACCAACCAGAACAATGCCACCGGTGGCATGAACGATGCCCGTCCACTCGGACAGAGCGCGGATGCTGGAATGTCATCCCAAGGGCCGTTCGTAACTGTTCCGCAGTCAGGGGCATGGCGCGTGAGCGATCTGGATGGCAAGGCTGTCTATGGCGCTGACGGTGAGAATATCGGTTCGATCAGTGACGTCCTCGTCAGCCAGGATGGTAGCGTAAACGCCGTTATCATTGGCGTGGGCGGCTTTCTAGGCTTGGGCCAGAAGGATGTAGCTGTCGACATGGAAGCCTTGGAACTGGGGCCGGGTGCCACACAGGAACAGGCTGATGCTGTTTCACAGGTCAACCCTGGCGTCTCGGACGAGACCACGGCTTCCACGCAGGTAGACCCGGCAGCCACGCAGGAACCCGGGCCCTACGGAACCACTGGCCAGAACACTACCGCTATGGGCGGTGCCGAGGGTAACACGACGACGGGCACCGGCATGCCTGCCGAGAACAGCCAGGTCGCGGCCAATAATCCCAATACTGTTCGGATCGGCGAGGACGGACTGCCGGACCGGATCATCCTCAACGTAACTCGGGATCAGCTTGAAGATGCACCTGAGTTTGAAGGAGTTCGCGCGGAACAGCGCTGACCTACCTACCGACCTCTCCTCGACATCGTCTTCGCAGTTGCGGCTGCGGAGACAGCCCTACGAGTAGGGATGCTCGGTCACCCGTCGAACGGTCGATACTGCCACCGCCCTTCCTCCTACCTTTATTCCCCGTCTGCCAGGGCCAGCTGCCACCGCGGTAAGAAGCAGCGAACTCAGTCGGCGAGGTAAATCCTAACCTGCTTCTCGGAGGGCAGACCACCCTCTGCCTCGTCAATCGCAACTGCTACAATATCTGCTGACTGCAGGCCTTCCCGCTGAAGGGCACTATGGAACAGGGCATTAGCTTCTACGGCCGTCCTAAGCTCCGCCAGTTCGCCCTGACGGTCGGATGCTTCTGAAGCAATCTTCTCTGCCACATCGCGGGGAAGCGTCAGGAAGCGAAAGCTCTTGACCGCTACCACTTTTTGGATTTCCCAGGCAGTCGATCCCGCACCTCGCAGCGCCCTCAGAGCCTCTTCGGCGTCATCGCTGTCAGCACCGGATTGTTTGTCTACATCATATTCATAGACGTCCGCCGGATCGGCTGCGGGAGCGAATTGCGATTGCGCGATCCCGTCGCTGGCAAGAGCCGCGCCGACGACCAGAGCAAGGAGCCCCGATTGGAATATCCGCACTTTCGCCTCCTTCGTTTTCGGTGATCTCCGGGTTAACCCTTTGGCCGTCCAAAAGTTGCTGCTGCCGGCCTCCTTGCCAATGATTGACACGGGTTTGAAGGTTGGAAGTGGGACGTCTCGAAGCGGGCCTTATCGCCATACGGACCTTGGCCCACGGGGGCGCCAGATTGCGTTTTGCCGAGAACTTATCTTGCCACCAGATGGCCGCCGCCGATGTCGACGAGTTCGACGCGGTTCGGCCCTTCCCCGACCTTCCACACCGGGCTCGGAATCTCGCCGGACAACCGTGTGCTCGGCTGACGCTCGCGGCGCGGATCGGGCACAGGCACTGCGGCGAGGAGCCGCCTGGTGTAGGGGTGCTGCGGATTGCCGAATAGCTGCGCGCGCGTTCCCATCTCGACAATCTGGCCGAGATACATGACGGCGACCCGGTCGGAGATGTTCTCGACCACCGCCATGTCATGGCTGATGAAGAGATAGGTGACGCCGCTTTCCTTCTGCAGGCCGCGCAGGAGGTCGAGGACCTTGGCCTGGATCGAGACGTCGAGAGCTGCCACGCTCTCATCGCAGATGATCAGCTTCGGCTTCAGGGCAAGCGCGCGTGCAATGCAGATGCGCTGCCGCTGGCCACCCGAGAACTGGTGCGGGTAACGATTGTATACGTCGGGCGACAGCTCGACCCGCTCGAGCAGTTCGCGCACACGTGCCTTCTGTTCGGCAGGAGTTCCGATGCCGTGGATGACCAGCGGCTCGCGGATCAGTTCGCCGACCGTCATCCGTGCATCAAGCGCCGCCATCGGGTCCTGGAAGACGATCTGGAGATCGCGGCGGATCGCCTTGCGGCCGGCATGGTTCAGGTCGCCCAGTGCCTTGCCGTTGATCTCGATGCGACCGGAATGGGGAACGAGGCCTACAAGCGCCTTTGCCATGGTCGACTTACCACAACCGGATTCGCCCACCAGGGAAAGCGTTTCGCCGCGGAAGATTTCCAGAGAAACGTGTTCGACAGCATGGACGCGGGCCGCGACACGGCCGAGCAGCCCCTGCCGGATCGGAAAGTTCACCGATACGTCGTCGTATCGAACGAGGACTTCTCGCGCGGTGGGCTCCGGCCGCGATGCACCTGTGCCGATGCGCGGCACGGCGGCCAGCAGGTCGCGGGTATACTCCTCCTGAGGTGCGTCGAAGAGGTCGACGGTCGACGCCGCCTCCACCATCTTGCCCTTGCGCATGACGATGACGCGGTCTGCCATTTCGGCGACCACGCCCATGTCATGGGTGATCAGGATGACGGCGGTGCCGAGGTCCTTCTGCAGGTCGCGCAGGAGGTCGAGCACCTCGCGCTGCACTGTCACGTCCAACGCGGTTGTCGGCTCGTCGGCAATGAGGACGGCCGGCCGCAAAGCGATCGCCATGGCGATCATCACGCGCTGTCGCATGCCCCCCGATAATTCGTGCGGATACTGCTCCAGCCGCTTTTCCGGCTGCGATAGGCGAACGGCCTTCACCGCTTCCAGTGCCCGCGCACGCGCCTGCGAGATCGACAGCGGCTCATGCGCCCGGATAGCCTCTACTAGTTGCCGGCCGATGCTCATGACCGGATTGAGCGCGGTCATCGGTTCCTGGAAGATCATCGCTATGCGCGCGCCGCGCATCGCCTGCATCTTCTTTTCGGGCAGTGTCGTCAGTTCCTCATCGCCAAAGCGGATGGAGCCTCCCGTGACCCGCACGGCGGGTGCCGGTAAAAGCCCCATGCAGGCAAGTGAGGTAATTGACTTGCCCGAGCCGCTTTCCCCCGCGATCGCCAGGGTCTCGCCCCGGTGGAGATCGAAACTCAACCCTTCGACCAACGGCACTAGCCCATGGTCCGAACGGGCAGAGACCTGCAGGTCGCGCACCGACAGGACGACGTCGGTTGCTGTATCGACGACGGGAGAAAGCACGGCTGCGGTCATTCGAAGACGGCCCTCGGGAAGTAGAAGCTCACCACGACGTTAGGCATGTCGACAATCTCGGAAATGCGAAGATCGCCACAGGTCGAGACGAGCATGTACGCATCCACTGGATCCATCTTCTGCGTCGTCGCAAGGAGATCGACCATGTTGGCGACGGCGTCCTTAGCCGCGGTCCACAGATCGGGACCGATGCCGGTCGTGACCTCGTAGCCCTTGGCGTCGAGATGGCGCGTGACCGGGCCAGGCGTCGTGAAGCGAGGCGTCTTCAGCGGCTGGTCCTTGATGAGGTCGAGCGTGAGTACGACGTCGAAGGGGCTCTCGATCGCCGTCCCGCAGACTTCACCGTCGCCCTGGGCGGCATGGGTGTCGCCGACCGAGAACAGCGCACCGTCGACCTCGACCGGCAGGTAGAGCGTCGTGCCGGCGGCTAGATCGCGGATGTCGAGGTTGCCGCCGACCCGGCGCGGCGGCACGACGGTGTGATGGCCCTTCTCGGCCAGCGCGTTGCCGATGGTGCCGGCAAACGGCTTCAGCGGAACGCGACCATTCTTACCGAACAGCGCGGGTTCCATGCTTGACGCGTCGAACTTCCAGACATTGAGAGCCGGTTCGGTGAACTGGTCAGCGAGCAGGCCGAAGCCTGGAATGTTGGCTGTCCATCCGAAGCCCGCACCGTCGCGAAGCTGTGGCGTAAAGCTCTCGATGGTTACCTTGAGAACGTCCCCCGGCTTGGCGCCATCGATATAGATCGGGCCGGAGACCGGGTTGATCTTGGCAAAATCCAGCGCCTTCACGTCCTCGACGGTGGACTGGGGGCCGAGTTGGCCCCCAGAACTGTCAAGGCACTGGAACAGGATCGTCTCGCCTGGTGCAGCTGTCAGGGCAGGAGCAAAGGAATTGTCCCAGCCGTAGTGGTGCTGATGGGCGTGGATCGTGTGGTTGCAGTGCTTGCACATTGCCAGCCTTACTCCTTGATGAAGACGTAGTCGTAGTTGACCGGGATCGAAACCGGATCGACATAGAGCGCGTCGTCACCCCCCATGCGAGCCGACTTAAGCGTGAAGCGCTGTTCGTTGAATACCGGTGCCCAAGGCGCGTCTTCCATGACCTTCATGTAGATCTCGGACCACTTGGCCATACGCTCGTCCACCTTTGCCGGATCGACGATGGAGTCCGCATCCGCCGCCAGCTTGTCGAGATCGGCATTGCAGTACTTCGACCAGTTCCAGCCACCTTCGACCGCACCGCCGCAGCCGAGGATCGGACCATAGAAGTTCGCCGGATCCGGGAAGTCTGCGATCCATGCCATGCCACCCGACCAGATCATCGGCGCGGTGCCTGCGCCACCGGCCTCGATCACGTTGGCCTGGGCCAGCGACTTGATCGATGCATTGATGCCGATTGCCTTCAGGTCCTGCTGGATCGCCTGGGCGATACGCGGGTTCGGGTCGGTGTTCATGACGAAGAGTTCGGTGTCGAAGCCGTCCGCATAGCCGGCGTCCGCAAGCAGCTTCTTCGCGCCTTCCGGATCGTGCTTGTAGCCCTCGTAGCCTTTCGTGTAGCCGGGCATGGAGGGCGGCAGCGGCTGGGTTGCCGGAACGGCTCGGCCGTTGATAACCTGGACGATGCGGTCCTTGTTGATCGCCATGTTGACGGCACGCCGCACCTCGACCTTGTCGAAGGGAGCCTGCGTGACGTTCATGGTGATGTAGCCCGTGTGCAACTGGCCGCCTTCGACGACGAGGCTCGCCTGCGCCTCGTCCTTCATGACCTCGACGAACTTTGCGGGCGGAATGCCGTCGCCCGGGATGTCGACTTCGCCGTTCTGCGCCCGCAGAAGGGCGACCACAGGCTCCTGGCCCACTTCAACCGTGAAGCTGTCCAGATAGGGAACGCCCGAGATCCAGTAATCCTCGTTCTTCTCGAATACGAGCCGCTGGCCAAGCGTCCACTCGGTCAGCTTGAACGCGCCGGTGCCAACAGGCTTCTTGCCGAAGTCGGCGCCGGCTTCCTCGACGGCTTCCTTGGGCACGATGAAGGAGAAGTTCAGCGCCATGATGTGAAGGAAAGTTGCGTCGGGACGCGACAGCTTGAAGACGACCGTGGTCGCATCGGGAGCAGAAACGCCCGATACCGTCTCGGCCTTGCCTTCGGCGGCTTCGTCGTAGCCTTCGATCATGGAGAAGAAGCCTTGGCCGGGCGACTGGGTGGCCGGATTGATGACGCGGTTGATGGAATAGACCACGTCGTCGGCAACCAGTTCGCGGCCGTTGTGGAACTTGACGCCCGGACGCAGCTTGAAGGTGTAGGTCAGGCCATCTTCGGAAATGTCATAGCTTTCAGCGAGGCCGGGGCGAAGGTTGGTGGTACCGGGCTCATAATCCATCAGGCCATCGAACACGGACTTGATCATCGACCAGTTCTGCCAGTCGTAGCCGATGGCAGGATCGAGCGTGGCGACGTCGTCCTTGTAGGTCACGATCATGTTTCCGCCGTGCTTGGCCTCCTGGGCTTGCGCCGGGGCAAGTGCAGGCAGCGCCATCAGCGTTGCCAGTGCGGTGGAAAGGATAAGCTTCTTCATAGGCTTCACTCCTGTGGGTTAGCGGTTCAGCGCAGCTTGATGCGCGGATCGATGAGCGGCGAAATCAGGTCGGCGATGAGGTTGCCGAGGACAATGCCGCAGGCTGAGACGAGCGTGACGCCCATGATGATCGGGATGTCGACGCGCTGGATGGCCTGCCATGCGAGCTGGCCGATACCTGGCCAGCCGAAGACGCTCTCCACGACGACGATGCCCGACATGAAGATTCCGATGTCGATGCCGATCATCGCTATGATCGGCAGGATGGCGTTGGGCAGCGCATGGCCGAGGATGACCTTGCTGCGGCCGAGGCCCTTGGCGCGTGCCGTGCGGATGAAGTCGGCGCGCAGCACATCCACCATGGAAGACCGCATGATGCGCGAATACCAGCCGGAGCCGAGAATGCCGAGCGTGAGCGCCGGCAGGACGATGTGCGCAAAAGTCCCATAGCCGCCGATCGGGAACCAGCCGAGCTTCACGGCAAAGACGAAGAGCAGCAGCAGCGCCACGACGAACTGGGGAGCAGAGACCGTCAGAAAGCTGGTCAGCATCAGACCGTTGTCCAATGCCTTTCCGCGGTTGAGCGCCGCAACGATGCCGAGCGGCAGGCCGATCAGAAGTTCGCAGGCGATGGCGGCAACCAGCAGCAGCAGCGTGGCCGGCAGGCGCGACGCGATAAGCTGCGCCACCTCGGTCTTCTGCAGATAGGATCGGCCAAAATCGCCCTGCACGAGGTTGAGGAGGTAATTGCCGTACTGGATGAGGAATGGCTGGTCGAGGCCGAGCTGCTGGCGGATGCTTTCGACGGTCGCGGCCGTTGCCGAACGGCCGGCGATCTGGCGGACGGGGTCCGCCGGCAAAACGTAGAGCAGCACGAAGGTGATGAACGAGACGCCGAGCAGGATGAGCGCGGACTGGACGAGGCGTCTGAGGATATAGACGGCCATCAGTCACGCCCCTGCTGTGTCGGGTCGAGAATATCGCGCAGTGCGTCCCCCACCAGGTTGAAGGCCAGCGCGAGCAGCAGGATCGCTGCACCCGGGATGAAGACGAGCCAGGGCGCGGATTGGAAGTAGGTCTGGTTTTCGAAGATGATATTGCCCCATGACGGGATCGGCGGCTGAACGCCAATGCCGAGGAAGGAAAGCGTGGCCTCCAGCAGGACGGTCGTAGAGATGCCGAGCGTGCCCCACACGATCAGGGTTGGGATGAGATGCGGCAGGATGTGCTTGAACAGGATGCGGCCATGGCCGGCGCCAAGCGTCTTCTCGGCTGCTATGTAATCCCGTTCGGCGAGCGACGATGTCTGGGTGAAGATCACGCGTGCAGTCTGTACCCAATTCACGAAGGCGATCACCATTGCGACGATCCACAGCGACGGCGAGAAGATGGCGGCAAGGCAGATCGCCAGCAGCAGTGCAGGAAACGCCATCATCAGGTCGGTGAAGCGCATCAGCACCGCGCCGATGAAGCCCCGGAAATAGCCGGCCGTCACACCGACGAGCGTGCCGATAAAAAGCGCCGCGCCGTTGGCTACCAGCCCGATGATCAGCGAGGTCTGTGCGCCGTAGAGAACACGGGAAAACAGGTCACGACCGAGGAGATCGGTCCCGAACCAGAATGTCTCGTTCGGCGGTAGCGGCGCACCTTCCAGCGTCAGGCCGTCGAAGAACTGTTCATAGGGATCGTGAGGGGCAAGCCAGTCGGCGAAGAGTGCGCCGCCGACGCAAACGAGCACGATCAGCAATCCCAGGAGCGCAAGCTTGCGGCTCATCAGCCTGCGCAGGATCGAAGGTCCGTCTGCCGGCACCACCAAGGGTTCAGGCGAGGTCGATGCGTCTGCCATCGTCGGTGCCCCTCTCGTTCGTATGGTTCGCCACCAGCCGCTCTGCGGCCGTTTCGATTGTCACGCGCCAGGTCATCGCGGCCTGGCGCAAGAGGTCATAGGCCTCCGCCTCGGTCTTGCCTTGCATCACGAAGATCATCACTGCCCGGACGATCGTCTGTCGCGCCGACAGGCGGTTCTGCAGATCGGTGATCAGAGCTTCCGATGCCTTGGCGCGATCGAAATTGCTGCGCGCGACCAGGAGGGCGGCGTAGACGCCCTTGTCGCTCATGGGCTTGAGTAGCTGCGCATGCGCGCCCATCTCCATGGCCCAGCGAAGACGACCCGGCGCTTCCGACCCGATCAGCGCGATCATCGGCATCGGGGATTGTCCCGGCGACCAGGGGAACTGCTCGTCGTGCCCCATGTCTGCATCATAGAAGATGAAGTCCGCGGCAATTGCCTCGGCGGACAATTCGGGCCAGGCCAAGCGAGCCTCCAGGCCGATGACACCGAGCTGCCGGATCAGGCCCTGCACCGACGGGTGCGGGCGGTGCAGGATCCAGGCTGTCGCTCCGCCGAGGTTCTCGGTCCTGATGCGCGTCATGGCACCACCTTCAGCCACGGGCCGTCCTGGAAGGAATGCGAGCGGGCGGTGAGATAGGGATCTGCGCGCAGTGCCGGCAGGCGCTTGATCTCGCGAAAGCGGCCATTCTCCAGCCGCGCGATGATGGCTGGCTGGCGCGCGTGATGATGTTCGGGGTCAAGCCTCGGCTTATGGCCGGAGCTGATCGCGGAGCACAGAAGTTCCGACAGCGGGAGCAGTTCGGCGCGAGGGCGGCCGTGCAGCAAGACAGCCAGTTCGTGTACGGACTGACGGGCCATCTCGTGGAACGATCCGCCGGAGCCGCCGTTTGGCTCGAACCACGGCCCTGCCGACACCAGTCCCTCGGCCGCGTCACCTGCGGATGTGATCTCGCATTCGGTGAAGTTGCAGGAGAGGACCGTGGGGCCCTTGTCGAATCCCGACTCCTGCTTCAGCTCCGCCAGTCGCACAAGGAAGGCGTAGGAACTGTCGCCCACCAGCGAGTTCAGGATGAAGTCCGGCTTCAGGACCCGTATTTCCTGGATGATGTGATCAAGGTCGGTGTCGCCCACGGGCAGATAGCGATCGCCCAGCACCTCGCCGGCTGCCGCCATAACCCGTTCGCGGGCAATTCGGGCCATTTCCCAGCCCCAGATGTAATTGGAGCCGACGAGGTAGGCCCGCTTGCCGAGGGACGGCAGCGCCCACTCCAGAAGCGGCAGCAGATGCTGGTTCGGGCAGGCATGCATATAAGCAACGTGTTCCGACGCTTCGAAACCCTCGTAAGGCACTGGATACCATAGGACCCCATCGAACCGCTCGAGCTCGGGGATCACCTCCTTACGGCTCGCCGAAGTGATGCAGCCGAAGATGTGCCGAGCCTCGGAACCCCGCAGGATTTCCCGGCAGAGCGGCGCATAGCGGTCGAGCCGCCCTCCGGGATCCCGCTCGACGACGCGAAAGGAGACATCGAGCCGGGGATCTGCATTCACCTCGTCGACGCCTCGCAGCACCCCCGCACGGCTCGCGCGCGCCAGCGCCGCATACATGCCGCTGCCGGAGAGAAGAAGGCCTATGTCCACGACTCGCTTCATCAAAGCCCCAATACAAAAAGCCCCGGGCGATGCGCGCCGGAAGCGCGATCGATACGGGGCTCGAATGCCGGTTATTTCGCGCTAGTCTAGCGCTGGTGATTCCAGATTGGAAGCTTAATTACGAAATAGACCCGTAAATTTGCACAATAGCGTCTCGTTGAAAGCCTCCTGCGCAACAAATGTGCAAATGCTGTTTTTTATGATCGGTATTGGCTAGGGACACCTGCCTTTGCGATGTGCGGCAGTCATGTACTGACGCCGCATAGCTAGGCATGGAGCATGATCCGGCACCTACAGTTCCGGGCATCAGCTCGCCAATGACGCCAAGCCGGGATCCGGCACGACTGGAAAAATCAAGGAATTAAGAGCTTTTCGGGAGGATTGGCTGGGGAACCTGGATTCTCACATGATTTCAATGGTTTATCCAAATGGCCATTGATTTTCCTATATTTTCCTGCCGCGGGCGACCATGGATGCCACCTTAGTGCCCTGGGCTTGGGCATCAGTCAACAGGGCTAACGATCGGCAATAATTTCCGATCCAAAGGGACAAGGCTGAGGCTGGATCTCCTCGACCGCGCCTGCCGCTCTTGCTGACTGGCGTGGCGCCCATTAACGATGGCGATCCTGTGGGTGAGATGAGATGTCCAGGCAAGATCAGAAACGCAAGAAGGTAACGCTGCTCGACGTCGCCAAATACGCCGATGTTTCGCGGGCGACAGCGTCACTCGTTGTTCGAAAGAGTCCGTTGGTGGGAGCTGAGACGCGAGAGCGTGTCGAAGCCGCGATGCGTGAACTCGGCTACGTCTACAACATGGGTGCTGCGAGACTGCGCGCCGAACGCAGCCACACGATCGGTGTCGTCGTGCCCAACCTCACCAACCCATTCTTTGCCGAATTACTCGGTGGAATGGAGGCCTCGGTCGACGCAGCGGGATTGGTGATGATCATCGCCAACAGCGGAGACGGCCCTTCTCGGCAGGCGACAGTCCTTCAACGTTTGAGGGAGCATGGGGTTGACGGGATCATCCTGTGTCCGGCGGCCGGCACGACCGACGATCTCGCCAGCCAGGTCAATGCATGGAAGTTGCCATTGGTGCAGGCACTGAGACATGTCACAGACGAGCTCGACTATGCCGGCGCAGATTACGTTGCGGGTATGGAAGAGGCGGTAGAATATCTTGTCTCCCTTGGGCATCGGACAATTTGCTTTGCGGTTCACGGCCCGATCCACTCGGCCTATCAGGAGCGCGTTCAGGGCTTCCGGGGTGCGATGAAGCGGTTTGGGCTGCAGCCTGAGCTTGTCATTCGTGTTCCTGACCGCGTAGAGCACATCGCCCAGGAAGCCGATGCACTCTTTGCTCAGGGCAGGGCCCCCACGGCTGTGATCTGCTTCAACGACCTTGTTGCGCATGGACTGGCCGCCGGATTCTATGATCGCGGTTTGAAGATCGGTCGTGACATCTCGCTGATCGGCTTCGACGATGTGGCGGATGCCGAAGCAATGCGGCCTCGTCTGACCTCCGTTTCGACGGCACCCAACGAAATTGGCCAGAAGGCGGCAGCGCTGCTCCTCGACCGTATTGCTGAGCCCGCTTTGCCTCCGCGTGGCTGGATCAATCCCGCCAGGCTCCATATCCGCGATTCCTGCAGCCCGCTGTCGTCTTCGTGAAACCGGTGGGCCACTTCTTGGTTGACTCATCTGTAACTGGAATTTAGATCGATCTAAAGGCGCAGTGAGGAGCGCCGGCCTCGGGAGGCTCACGTGTACGAATTCAATTTCGCGCCGGTATTTGCTTCGTTCGACCAGTTGCTACTGGGCGCCTGGCTGACGATCCGTCTGTCTTGCGCTGCCATGCTGCTCGGTCTGATTGTCTCGATTGTCTGTGCCTGGGGCAAGACGTCGGGCCCGTCGTTGATCCGGTTCGTCATCAACGCCTACATCGAGATCATCCGCAACACGCCATTCCTGGTCCAGATCTTCTTTATCTTCTTTGGTCTGCCATCGCTCGGTCTGCGTCTTTCCCCGAATAGTGCGGCTCTGCTGGCGCTCGTCGTCAACTTTGGCGCCTATGGTACTGAGATCATCCGCGCCGGCATCGAATCCATTCAGAAGGGGCAGGTGGAGGCAGGGACAGCACTCGGCCTGTCGAAGCTGCAGGTCTTTCGCTACATCATCATGAAGCCGGCGCTACGCACTGTTTATCCGTCTCTGACGAGCCAATTCATCTACCTGATGCTGACGTCGAGCGTTGTCTCGGTGATCTCTGCGGACGACCTCGCGGCTGCCGGCAATGACCTGCAATCGGCAACCTTCGCAAGCTTTGAAGTCTATATCGTCATCACCCTGATGTACCTCGCTCTCTCAATCGGCTTCTCGGCGATCTTCGCCGCGATCGAGAAGATGGCGTTCAAGTACCCGCTGAGCCGATAGGAGCGACAGGATGATCAGACCCTTTGGCTGGAACGAGTTCCTCATCATCGTCATGGCGGCGCAGTGGACGATCGCGCTTTCGGCGATCGCCTTTGCCGGCGGCGGGATCGGTGGTTTGGTAATTGCCCTTGCCCGTGTCTCGGATGTCCGGCCGCTGCGATTGGCGGCTCTCGGCTTCATTCGCGTCTTCCAGGGGACGCCGCTTCTGATGCAGCTCTTTCTGGTGTTCTTTGGGATGAACATCTTTGGCCTTGCCATCAACCCATGGATTGCCGCAACGATTGCGCTGACGCTGCATGCGAGTGCGTTCCTGGGAGAAATCTGGCGGGGCTGCATCGAAGCGGTGCCGTCGGGCCAGCGTGAGGCGGCGACTGCACTTGGGCTTAAGTACTATAACCGGATGCGCTACATCGTGCTCCCTCAGGCGGCGCGGATTGCTGTGGCGCCAACCGTCGGTTTCCTGGTCCAGCTCATCAAGGGTACTTCGCTTGCGGCCATCATCGGCTTTACCGAGCTCACACGACAGGGGCAGATCATCAACAATGCCACCTTCAGCCCGTTCATGGTCTTTGGAACGGTGGCCGCCATCTATTTTATCTTGTGCTGGCCGCTTTCGTTGTTGGCGCGGCGCATGGAATTGAAGTTTTCTCGAGCAACGCAACGTTGACGAGACCCCGTCGGCGGGAGGGCCGGCAGATCAAGAAAGGGTAGGAAACATGAACATTACCAGACGCGCAGCAGTCGCCGTCATCGGCGCAGGCTTGATGGCCGCGATGGCCTCTTTCCCCGCGATGGCGCAGACCGTTGAAGACATCCAGTCTGCCGGCACGGTCAAGATTGGAATGCTGGTGGACTTCCCGCCATTTGGGATCATGAACGAGAACAATCAGCCTGACGGCTATGACGCAGATGTGGCAAAGCTACTTGCAAAGGAATGGGGCGTCGAGGCGCAGATCGTTCCCGTCACCGGCCCGAACCGGATCCCCTATCTCCAGAGCAATCAGGTGGACCTGCTTGTCGCATCCTTGGGTATCACTGAGGAGCGTGCAAAGAGCGTTGACTTCTCTGAGCCGTATGCGGGCATCTCGATTGGTGTGTTTGGCGCCGAGGACGTGGAAGTCACCAAGCCGGAAGATCTTTCCGGCAAGACCATTGGTGTTGCTCGCGCCAGCACACAAGACACCGCCGTGACGAAGATTGCTCCGCAGGACGCAACGATTCAGCGCTTCGATGATGATGCGAGCGCCGTACAGGCCCTGCTGTCTGGACAGGTTGAGCTGATCGGTGTCTCGAACGTCGTGGCCGCCCAGATTGAAGAGGCCGCGCCCGGCCGCTTCAACCAGAAGCTCGAGTTGAGCCAGCAGGTTCAGGGCATTGCCGTTCGCAAGGGGTCCGGTGAACTTCTGGAAGCCGTCAATGCATTCCTCGAGAAGGTCAAGGCGGACGGCCAGCTCAGCGCGATCCACGAAAAGTGGCTCGGCACGCCGCTGCCGAACTTCGTCGCCGAAGGCAAGTAAGAGAAAGATGAGGAGTTCCTCGCATGGCTGATACTCATGCTCACACATCGAAGGCAGACGTGCGGGGAGCTTCTGGTCCGGCAGTGACGATGGAGGGCGTCAACAAGTGGTACGCTGAGTTCCACGCGCTGAAGGACATAAACCTGTCGGTGGATCGCGGAGAGCGCATTGTCATCTGCGGCCCGTCCGGTTCCGGCAAATCGACCCTGATCCGCTGCATCAACCAACTGGAGATGATCCAGAAGGGGCGCATCGTAGTCGACGACCACGACTTGACCGCGGGCGGCAAGAATGTCGATATCGTGCGGCAGGAGACTGGTATGGTCTTCCAGAGTTTCAATCTTTTCCCCCACATGACCGTGTTGGAGAACTGCACGTTAGCGCCCATGAAAGTCCGTGGGATTTCCAAGGCGGAGGCTGAAGCAACGGCCATGCAGTTCCTGGAGCGGGTGCGAATCCCGGAGCAGGCTGAAAAATACCCAGCCCAGCTATCAGGCGGCCAGCAGCAGCGTGTGGCGATCGCTCGGGCGCTGTGCATGAACCCGAAGATCATGCTGTTCGATGAGCCGACCTCTGCGCTCGACCCGGAAATGGTCAAGGAGGTCCTCGACACTATGATCGATCTTGCCAACGAGGGGATGACGATGCTGTGCGTCACGCATGAAATGGGCTTTGCCCGCCAAGTCGCCGATCGCGTGATCTTCATGGACCGTGGAGAGATCGTTGAAGTCGGTGCGCCCGAAGACTTCTTCAACAATCCGCAGCATGAGCGGACGCGCAACTTCCTCGGCCAGATCTCCTGAGCCCCAGGGCTAGGGGACGGAGTACCCAAAGATGAAACCTGAAATCCTGCTGGTCGAGCCGATGCTCGACGTCATCGAGGCGCGCCTTGGTGAGGCTTACCTTGTTCACCGTCTGTATGCTGCGAATGAGCAAGAGGCCATCGAGAAAGCCATGCCGGCCATACGCGCCGTGGTGACGGGCGGGGGCACCGGACTATCCAACGATCAGATTGATCGTCTGCCGGCGCTCGGCCTCATTGCCATCAACGGCGTGGGCACCGACAAGGTTGACCTTGTCAACGCCCGAGGGCGTGACATCAACGTCACCACGACGCCGGGCGTGCTGACCGACGACGTCGCCGATACCGGCATAGCGCTGATGCTCTCCGTTCTCCGTCACATCGCAAGCGGCGATCGCTTCGTTCGTGAGGGACGCTGGGCGAAAGGCGATGCCTTTCCGCTGGGAATCAGCCCGAAGGGCAAACGCATGGGCATCCTCGGCTTAGGTCAGATCGGGCGCGCCCTTGGCCGCCGCGCAGAAGCCTTCGGCATGACCATCGGGTATTGGAACCGCTCGCCTCAAAGCGATACCGGCTGGATTGCCTATTCCACGCCCAAGGAACTTGCCGCAAACAGTGACGTGCTTGCCGTTTGCGTGGCCGCCAATGCGGCGACCGAAGGCATTGTCGATGTGGACGTGCTGGAGGCTCTCGGGCGGAAAGGGGTCATCATCAACGTCGCGCGCGGTAGCGTCGTGGACGAGGATGCGCTGCTTCAGGCTCTCAAGGATGGCACGATTGCCGGGGCGGGCCTGGATGTCTTCGTAGGGGAACCGTGCATCCGGGAGGAATTCCTTACCTCACCCAACACGGTGTTGATGCCCCATCAAGGAAGCGCGACACGCGAAACGCGAATTGCAATGGGTGAGCTTGTCCTTGCCAACCTCCACGCCTTCTTCAACGGCGAAAAGCCGCCCACCACGGTCAACTAAGACGGACGTACCATGATCATTCGCCAGGCACTCTTTGAAGGTCGTATTCACGAGGGCAAGGAAGCCGCCTTCAAGGCATATGTGGCGGACAAACTGATGCCTATGTGGCTGAAGTTCCCCGGCGTTCGCGAAGTCCGTGTCCTCTACGCTCTAGAGCGGGACGAGGGCGCTCCCGCTTATCCCATGGTGCTGTCGACCATGTACGACAGCCGGGAGACACTGGCGGAGGCGCTTGACTCGCCGGTCCGCTATGAAAGTCGCGAGATGACGCAGGGATTGCTCGCCATGTTCGACGGCGTCATCCACCACCACGTGTTCGAGTTAAAGGCTTAGCTTTGCGGTGACCCTAGAGCAGTAGCGGCGGGCTTGATCGCACCGTCCGCTTCGCGTTCAATGCCAATACACATGCCTCAGTCGGCTTTCGAACCCGTGAGGCATGCCGACCTCCACCGGTAGTGTCAGCGTCCTTCCCGCTTTCGCCACTCAGCATAATCGGCCTGCACCTGGTCGATGGTCGCAGGGTAAAGCCCGATAATGGACGCGCCGCTGTTGACCTGCTCCAGGACAAAGGTCTCGAAGCTTTCCATTCCAGCGCACTCCTCGGCAATTTCGTCCGCCAGATGCGCGGGAATGACCATGACGCCGTCGCCGTCACCCAGGAGCACATCACCGGGGAAAACCGGGGCGTCGCCGCAGGAGATGGGAACGTTGATATCGAGCGCTTCATGCAGAGTGAGGTTCGTTGGTGCCGATGGACGCTGGTGATAGGCCGGCATATCCAGCTTGCCGATCCCTTCTGCGTCGCGGAAGCCGCCATCCGACACGACGCCGGCGCAGCCGCGAACGGCGAGGCGGGTAACGAGGATCGAGCCGGCAGACGCTGCGCGTGGGTCCTTGCGGCTGTCCATCACAAGAACCCAGCCCGCTGGGCAGGTGTCGACGGCGACGCGCTGGGGGTGATCGGCGTTGCGGAAGACCGTGATCGGGTTCCGGTCCTCGCGCGCCGGAATATATCGTAGCGTGAAGGCCTGTCCGACCATGTTCTTGCCCTTCCAGGAAACCGGCTGGACTCCCTGGATGAACTGGTTGCGAAGGCCTCGCTTGTACAGCGCGGTTGCCACAGATGCGGTCGAGACCTTCATCAGCTTGTTGCGCGTCTCGTCGGAAAGCACATAGTCGGACATCTTCTTCTCCGGGTCTTGGACGTCAGTTGATCGCAGGTTCTTCGACCTTTGGGCCGAAGTCGGTTTTCAGGAAATCGAAGTCGCAGCCCTTGTCCGCCTGCTCGATATGCTTGGAGAACATCAGGCCATAGCCACGGCCGTAACGCGGCTCCGGTGCAACCCATGCCGCTTGACGCATCGCGAGCTCAGTCTCATCGACGAGCATGTTGAGGCTGCGGTTCGGGATGTCGAGTTCAACAATGTCTCCCGTCTTCAGGAGCGCCAGCGGCCCGCCGACATAGGCTTCCGGGGCGGCATGCAGGACGCATGCGCCAAACGACGTGCCGGACATCCGCGCATCGGATATGCGAACCATGTCACGAAGCCCGAGTTTCAAAAGCGCCTTTGGCATGGGGATCATGCCCCATTCCGGCATGCCGGGTCCGCCCTGCGGACCGGCATTGCGCAGCACCAGAACTGTGTCGGGCGTCATCGGGTAGTCCGGGTCGTCGATGATCGTCTTCAATTCTGCATAGCTGTTGGCCACCAGCGCTGGACCGCGGTGATGATGAAGCTTGCGATCGCAGGCAGCAGGCTTGATCACGGCGCCATCGGGGCAGAGGTTACCCTTCAGCACGGCGAGCGAACCCTCGTGGTAGACCGGGTTCGACAGCGGCCGGATGACGTCGTCGTTCCACACCTTCACAAGCTCAAGCCCGTCCGTCAGCGGCTGGCCCGTTACGGTAATCGCGCTGGGGTCCAGCTTGTCGCCGAGCTGCTTCATCAAGGCCCGCAGGCCCCCCGCGTAGTAGAAATCCTCCATGAGATAGGTCGTCCCTGATGGCCGGATGTTGGCGATGACAGGGGTCGTGCGCCCGACGCGGTCGAGATCGTCGAGCTCCAGCGGCACCCCCGCACGGCGGGCCATGGCGATCAAGTGGATGATGGCGTTGGTGGAACAACCGGTCGCCATCGCCACCGTAACCGCATTCGTCACGGCAGCCGGTGTGATGATCTGGTCCGGCGTCAGGTCTTCCCAGATCATGTCGACGATCCGGCGTCCGCACTGGGTCGACATGCGTTGGTGCCCGGCATCGGCTGCGGGAATGGAGGAGGCACCGGGCAGCGTCAGGCCCATGGCTTCTGCAATGGCCGTCATCGTGCTGGCCGTACCCATGGTCATGCAGTGGCCGTAGGATCGTGCGATCCCGCCTTCGATGCCCTGCCACTCTTCCTTGGAGATCGTGCCGGCACGGCGCTCGTCCCAGAACTTGAAGCCGTCGGTACCGGAGCCGAGATGCTTTCCTGCCCAGTTGCCGCGCAGCATCGGTCCGGCTGGAAGATAGATAAACGGCAGGCCCATGCTCACCGCACCCATGACAAGGCCCGGTGTGGTCTTGTCGCATCCGCCCATAAGGACGGCGCCGTCCACCGGGTGGGAGCGCAAAAGCTCTTCGGTCTCCATCGCCAACATGTTGCGGTAGAGCATGGTCGTCGGCTTCACGAAGTTTTCCGATAGCGAGAGCGCTGGGAGCTCCATCGGGAAGCCTCCTGCCTGCAGCACGCCGCGCTTCACCCACTCCACGCGGTCCTTGAAGTGCATGTGGCAAGGCTGCGCGTCCGACCAGGTATTGATGATCGCGACAATAGGCCTCCCCTCCCAATCGGCCGGATCATAGCCCATCTGCATGGTGCGCGAACGGTGGCCGAAGGAGCGCTGGTCGTCCGGTACCATCCAGCGGGCAGAACGGAGTTGTTCATAGGTCTTGCGGGGTGTCATGTTCTTATCCCGTGAATGCAAAGGTGAACCAGATGAGGAGGAGAGTGGCGACGGCTCCGATGATTTCGGGCCAGTTGCCGAAGTCGGCCTCCGCGGTTTCGTCGGCTGCAAACTCCGTCGGCGCGATGTCCTCGTCACCCTTCATCAGGTTGCGGTTCGTATCGTCGTGATCGCTCATCGTCGGCTCCTCAGTTCAACAGGCTCGGGATGAAGAGGGCGATCTGCGGGAAAAACAGCACCAGCGTTAGCCCGACGACCTGCAAGGCGATGAACGGAAGGACGGCAGCGAAGATGTCCTGCAGGCTGACCTCTTTCGGAGCGACCGACTTCAGGAAGAAGCACGCAGGTCCAAAGGGCGGCGAGAGATAATAGATCTGTATGTTCATCGCGAAGAGCACGCCGAACCAGATCGGATCGAAGCCGAGATCGATCACGACTGGCGCGAAGATCGGCACAGTGATGAACAGTATCGCGATCCACTCAAGGAAGGTGCCGAGTACCATGACGATCAGCATCATCACCATGATGACCGCGAGCGGTGGGATATCGAGGGACGTCAGAACACCGCGAAGGAATTCGCCGCCGCCGATGCGGTTATAGATGCCGATCAAGGCGACAGCACCGAGGACGAGCCAGATGATAGAGCCGACCGTCAGGACGGTCTGCCGCATAGCATCCCGCATCATCACCCAATTCAATTCCTGGCGTACGGCAGCCACGACGACGGCGCCCACCGCGCCCACGGCCGCAGCCTCGGTCACGGTCGCGATGCCAGAGTAGATGATGCCGAGCACGGCGCCGATCAGGATGCCGGGGAGGATGACGCCCTTCAGGAAGGGCAGGCGCTTGACGAACGGGAGACCCGTCTCCGGGATGTCGTAGATCGGCGCCATCGCGGGGTTAAGCCGCACCCGGATGAGGATATAGATGATGTAGAGCGAGGCGAGCAGCAGCCCCGGACCGAGCGAGGCCGCGAACAAGGCCGTGATCGAAACCTGTGCCGCGAGACCGTAGACGATCAGAACGACCGAAGGCGGGATCAGCGTTGCCAGTGCCCCTGCGGCGCAGATAATGCCGATGGCGAGCTTCTTGTCGTAGCCCAGGCGAAGCATCTGAGGCAGGGCGATGAGGCCCAGCATGACGATCTCACCACCCATGATGCCCGACATGGCGGCGAGAATGACAGCGACAATGCAGGTCTGGACGCCGACGGAGCCGCGGAACCGGCCGCCGATGATTGCCATGGATTCAAAGAGCGAGTGCGCAATCCCGGAACGCTCGAGGATATTCGCCATGAATACGAAGAACGGCACCGAGATCAGTTCGTACTTGTGCAGGACTTCGGTGACGTTGGCGGAGACGATGAAGAAGCCGGCGCGTTCCCCGAAGTAGAGAAGCGCAGTTCCAAGCGATACAAGCAGCGTCGTGACGCCGAGCGGAATGCCGAGCGCCATCAGCGCCAGCAGTGAACCGACGATAAGGAGGGTAATATACTCAATGCCCACCGAAGCTCTCCTTTTCGGTGCGCTGGAACCAGCGGATGATGTTGGCGAGGAGCTGCAGCAGGTAGAGCACGCAGCCCACCAGAAGCAGGACCTTGAGATAGCTTGGCTGCAGGGAGTTCATGGCCGTGCCAGAAAATTCCGGCCGCGACAGAACCTTCATGGCCGGTCCCCAGACAGCGCGTGCGAGAAACGAAACGGCCAAGAATGCCGCGAGCAACTGAAGCAGGCGAAAGAAGCGCCAGATGCGAGGGCCGACAACGATCTCGAGCATCGTGATGGAGATATGTCGGTTGCGTTCGGTGACGTAGCCAACAGCGAGAACCCAGGCGGTGGCACAGAGCGTCATCGACAGCTCCGTGGACCAGCTCGTGGGCCGGTCGAAACCGTAGCGCATCACCACTTCGAGCGCTGATGCGATGATGCAGGCAAAAAACAAGACGGAGCAGCTATGGCCGACAAAGACGCTGACGCGGTCCATGGACGAGGCATAGCGCGCAAGAAGATCTCTCATGGTCCCCTCGATCGCGACAGGTGAAATGCCCGGCCGGGACCGGCCGGGCATAAGGATCAGTTCTTGAGGAGGCCGATCTTCTTCATGTAGGCGAGGTTGGCATCGAGCGCCTCCTGAGCCAGTTCGCTCTTTTCGGCAAACTTCAGCCATTCGGCCCGCGCCACTTCACGCAATTGGTCGCGATCTTCCTGAGCCCAGTCGATGACTTCGATCTTGCCGCCGGCAGCGTCTACCTTGGCCTTCTCCTGGTCCTGCTGGTCAACCACCTTGGTGAGGTCCTCCATCGCCGCATACCACCAGTCGCGCAGCGCCGTCTGATCCTCGGGCGAAAGTTCCTCCCACTTCTC
Source organism: Pseudorhizobium flavum (assembly GCF_044142885.1). Classification (NCBI taxonomy): domain Bacteria; kingdom Pseudomonadati; phylum Pseudomonadota; class Alphaproteobacteria; order Hyphomicrobiales; family Rhizobiaceae; genus Pseudorhizobium; species Pseudorhizobium flavum. Next base: position 278,700 of record NZ_JBIOKZ010000001.1, on the reverse strand, counting down.
CTTTTTCATCGTGAACTGCATCAGCGGCATGGAGTGGATGCCCGGATAAAGCGGGAAAGGTGCAACGTCGTGAAGGCCGGTCGCGACGTTGTTGACGTAGGCCGAAGCGTCCGCGGCATCAACGATGCCCTTTTCGAGGGCGCCGTAAACCTCGGAGAACGGGATGGAGACAGGGCTGGCGCCAGCCGCGGCGAATACGGCTGAGGCAAGACCTTCGGGTGCGCGGATCTTCTTGCCCTTCAGGTCCTCGAAGGTTCGAATGGGCGTGCGCGCCGGCAGCGACTCACGGCTGTAGGGTCCGCAGGCAATCAGCTTCACCTCGCCCCCGGTAACGTCATCGAGGATCTTCTGCTGGATTTCCTCACCGCGATCTTCCTTGCAGAAGTTAAGCATTTGCGCCGGCGTATCGTAACCAGAGATCAAGTCCGCCATGATGGCAAAGGCTGGCTCAATGCCCGAGAAGTAGTTCACCGAGGTGAAGTCGCCGTCGAGGACGCCGGCCGAAACGGCTTCGATCGTGTCCTTGGCCGGCACCACCGAGGCGTTCGGCGTCAACGTGATCTCGACGCGGCCATCGGTCATTTCCGAGATCTTCGGAAGCCAATTCTCCGTCAGATACTGCATGGAAAAGTCGCCGGCATTGAAGGACGACTGAATGGAATAATCTGCGGCGTGAGCTGCGGATGAGAAGCCGGCCACAGCGATGCCAGCAAGAAGAGCGTATTTAAGGCGCATTGGATCCCTCCCTTTGAAACCATCGAGGACCTCCATCCCCGTGAGAGATGCACTAATATATTAGTTTCGCAGTGTCAACTGATGCGCTATATCAGTGCGATGAAGGATACAAAATGACGACATTGCTCTCACACGCGCTCTCCTTGAGCGCCGTCTCCTCAGTCTCAAGTTCCGGGATTCGCAGGACGTCGACATCCCATCAGCTCTACGAGCAACTGAGGGAGCGTATCATTGCGCTCGAGCTTCCGCCGGCTCTTCAGCTCTCTCGCAACGAGCTGGCCGAGGCCTATGGTGTAAGCCAGACGCCCGTGCGTGATGCACTTCAGATGTTGGAGAAGGAGGGGCTCGTCATTGTCTACCCCCAATCGCGGACGGAGGTTACGCGGATAGATTTGCGCCACGCACGCGAGACGCAGTTCCTGCGCATGTCTCTCGAGTTGGAGGTGGTTCGGGCTCTGACCGTGGAGGAGAGACATCCTGCGGTGGATCAAGTTGTGCGTCTTGTTCAGCTACAGGATACCGCACTCAATGTTGATGAGGACCTCGAACGGTTCGCGCTTCTGGACAGGCAGTTTCACCGCCTGATGTTTGAAGCTGCCGGCGTGCCGGACCTATGGGCTCTGATACAGTCACGCTCGGGGCACATTGACCGTCTGCGTAAGCTGAACCTGATGGATCCTGGCAAAGCGGCGACTATCCTGACCGCCCACCGCGAGATCGTTGGTCATCTCAAGGCGCGGGACCTTTCCTCCGCACACGAAGCCGTACGCCGCCATCTCTCGGGCACACTGGCGAAAGTGGAGGAGATACAGCGGGCTCACCCCGAGTTTTTTTAGAACGGTCTGCTGGAAGCGCGGCCGCTCCTTTAAGCCAATGCTGTTTAAGCTCCCTATCTCTCGCACGCCGACTTAGCTCTGGCCTAGCAATTGACAGTCCCCCCCGTTGCGGTCGTTGCCCGCGGGTCCCCAGCCAACTCGCGAGGATGCTCCAGTATCCGCTGGAACCCTAGGACTCGCGCGTCCAGATCACGTAAGTAGCTGCAAACACGTCGCTTTTTATATTGTGAATGGCGGCAATAAAACTGAGGAAATGGGGCCAAAAACCGCTTGCCTGGGGAACCTGGATTCGCACATGATTTCAGTTTGTTAGCAAAATCGCCTTGAAATTCCCTATGTTTTCCCATCGCGAGCGACCGTGGATGCCACCTTTGTGCCCTGGCTTTGGATATCAGTCAACAGGAGGGGCATAGCGGCAATTATTTCCGCTATCTGCCCTGCAGCGACCGTCAACGCCAGACCGATAGGATGACTTCTTCCGGATGATTGGATCGAATTTCTGAACGCCTCGCGTTATTCCACGACAGCAACTGCATTGAGGTGATGAAGGTGGGGGAGGGTGACAGTGTTCGTTTTAGTCGCCGAATACCAAAACGGGCGGAATCTCGAAACGTTGCGCGCCGACATGAGAGGTATAGCGGCGATAATCACCGCTTCCGGCGCCAATTTGGCCGTGGGCAATCACTGAGCGGATGGTCGGTTTAGGCCTCATTCCTCCGCCAAGGCATGGGATTGCGGAGTGCCTGAGGGAGCCGCCATAACAGTCACTTATGACTACCTATTTTCGGAGGAGATAACGCGACGCTCCAATGGCTGCGGATCGCATTTGTTTCCTTTACCAAGGCACCGAAATCTTCCTCGCTCCTTACGGTGAGAGCTACCTTATCACGCAGAATCTTGTATAGATTATGCATCTCGAGATAGCCAGCCTGCCGCCCCCGGATCCCAAGTGACTGGTGGACATAGACGAGCGTGGACAGCAGTATCCCCGCCAACCCTGTGATGTGTTTGGCCTCGAGCATCACACCAATGAACTGGAACGGCGGAATTGGAAGAAGTGCTGCAGCAGATACGATCACTCCGACTACGGATGTTGAGACTATCAGCCAATAATTAGCGCGTTGCGCAGCTTTGTATCGACCATAGGCATGCTTCTCGCCAGAGACGAGCTGGTCGAATTTTGCCAGCCTTCGAATCCTCAGGCTTTCGCTCGCTTCATCGCCAGCAGGAGCAGATCTAATGACTTCTCGCAAACCGATTTTTTCGGCGTCATTGATTATGGCATTCACTCCCGAATCCTTAATCTGGTTTAGAACGCAACCCGAATCGATATGGGGGAAAGATTGAGATTCGTTTCCAGGTTGCTGATGAGCTGATGTAGGCAACGGCTGCACATGATTGTTGGGGTGCCAAGCATGATGACCAACTGCGCGGCGGTCTTCGGAAAATGCATGGAAGTGCTGCACCTTGATCGCCTCCAGAAGGTAGGCATCGCAATTCGCCGGGGCGAAGCGATGCATCGAAGCTCCCGACGCCACGCGTAACTTGGCTTGAAGCCTGAGCCATCAGGGTTATCAGCAACGCAGTTTTCGCGTGCGCTAACGATCCCGCTACAACTCGACTTGTCTTGTGATATCGGTTTTGCTGGGCAACGGAGCGCACGAGATCACCATGCAAGAGCCAGATTGGGACGTGTTGGCAAAAAGGGTCGCCGAGCTGTTCGCGATATCACTCGACAGCTCAACTCCACTCGCATCAGTCTTAGAGCAGGCGGTGCGCTTTATTGATGTCGATACCGAAAATCGGACGCTGCTGTTACGGGGCCGATCGCTGACTTTGGGTATCGTCGTCGCAGGGCTGTCTGACAACGAGGCTCCGCACGCCGAACATAGCTCTGCATGGTTGGCTGACTGGCTAAAGGTGAGGGTCGGTCCGGACCACATCGAAAGGGTCGTATCCCATCTGCGCCTGGAGCCGGAGAACGTATTTCCCCAACTGGCTGATGGGTACTCTGTCGAGCTTACAGACAATGTCCAGAAGTTGCTTCCTGTCGCGCAGGCTATGGCCATCGAGACGATTGGCCGTCCAGAGTTCGAAGCTCGGCATCTCATCGGCGCAATGCTCCAGACCGGCTTTCTCGCGGGCCAGGTAATGTCGCTGTTCGGATTGACGCTCGACACCGGGGTTTTGCAAGATATCAAAACCCAGTTCATCAAACGCATCGTCACACCCCGAGCTGGCGAAACGGCATCGCTTTGGGAGCGCGTCCTCAATGCTTCACAGATCCTGCCGGGAAGGAACAATGAATCCGATGAGGCCGACACCGCCGACATTGGCTCGCTCCTTTCATCAGCGGGTGCTGAAGGCGTAACAGCGCTTGCCGCGCGGACGCTTCGAATCGCATCCCAGCTCAATCACCTGCCCGGCAACCGCGGGGAAATAAACGTCGAGCGGCTTGTGATGTCGACCGTGATTGTAGGGCGCTCGGTCGGGACAACGGCGAAAGGTGAGGAAGCGGGCATAGTGAGCATTGCCCGGCTCGTCAGCGAGTCGCGATTTCAAGCCCTTGAGCCATCGAACAGGCTGACCGTTGGCGGAAGGCTGGAAGTCGGGTCCGAGCCGACGGCGACACCGCGTGCCTTAGAAGTCTTGGCGAAAGCGGTGGCTGGCGGCGGAGGTTGGTTTGCCCGAGGGCGGGCTCTCGCGGCCGACGCGCTTCTCGCCGCCATCCTCGACGACGTTAGCACGGTGGAGTTCCTGCAAATTTTCGAGCCTGCTGTCGAAGAAATACCGCGGCGGGTCGTGTTGACGATCAGAGATGATGGAGGAGACTGGCAGTCCTGGGCGAACGCACTCAACGTCTCGATCGAGAACGGTGCTGACCCTGAAGCAGATGACTCCGAACTTTCTACCGGATCCGTACCCAAGAACGTCCGGGAGGTCCCGCGAAGAGCCCAGCTATATGCGGATCTCGGCAGCGATTCTCCGGACAGAGCCGATCTAATCGACAAACTCGGTGTCGCCGACGAGGCTCATGCCTTTGCGAGAGTCGCCGCGGCCCGGAACGTCACCACCCCTTTGGCGTTCGGTATCTTCGGCGAGTGGGGCTCAGGGAAGTCATACTTCATGCGGCTCATACATGAGCACGTCGCTCATCTGTCGAAGCTCGCGGAAGATCCGAAATCAAAGGCTTTCAGCACGTTCTATCCGGGCATCGTGCAAATACGGTTCAACGCCTGGCATTACGTGGAAACGAATCTCTGGGCCAGCCTGGTCGACAACATTTTCACCGAACTCGATCGATGGTCGCGACAAAGTACCGATGGCGCACCAGAGAACACGATCCTCGACAAGTTGACGACTGCGCGTGAATTGACCCTCGATGCCGCGGAACGCCTTGTCACTCAGCGCCAACAGCAAAAGGATGCTGCCGCGCGCCTTTCCGCCGCAGAAAGCGAGCTTGCCGTCATTAAGCAGAACTTCAAACCGACCCCGCGGATGTTCTGGAAGGCGGTAAAGGAGAGTTTCGAGACGGCTATCGATACCAAAAATTTTAAGGACGCAGCGAAGAAAGCCGGTCTCGACGATCTCGTCGGCGATTCAAAATTGTTGAGCGAAACCCTGCGAGACGTTCACAGTGAGGCAAAGCGTGGCAAGGTCATTCTGACTGGCTTCATGGGTCGGTTGATGCGGTGGCCCAGCCTCGTCACCATTCTCGCGATCGTTCTGCTCGTCCCATTTGGTGTCACCTGGATGAGCGCTCAACTGGGCGCTACCGGAGGCTCGCTTCTCAACCTCATCGCCGGGGCTGGCGGCGTCGCCACGTTGCTTGCGGCAAAGGCAAAATGGCTTCTCAAAGAGGTTCGCTCCGGCGTCGCAAAACTTGAAGAGTTCGACGTAAAGCTTGAGACCGCAATCAGCGCCGAGCTTCAGAAGCCTGAGAATGACCTGAAAAAGGCTCAGGAAAAGCTCGCAAAATCGACATCGGAAGCGTCAGAGGCGAGAGCCGCATTCCAGGCCAGCAGCGAAAAACTCGCGCAGACGACGAAGGAATACCAGCAGGAGACCGGGAGGGACCGGCTTCTGAAGTTTGTGCGTGAACGTGCTACCAATGACCACTATTCCAAGCATCTTGGTTTGATCGCAAGCATTCGCAAGGACTTCACGCAGCTTTCGGCGATGATGGCCGAGGCCGGTGCTGATCCGAAGGATGACCTCCTTAAAACCGACCAAGACTATGCGGATCGCGTTGAACGGCTCATCACGAGTTCATCGGCAAAAGAACTACTTCATTCCGAGGAAATCGCCGATCTTCGCCGCACCACCGAGCGGCCGGTTGTGAATAACAGCGAGGCTTTCAATCGCATCGTACTCTACGTGGATGACCTCGATCGCTGCCCGCCCGAAAAGGTCGTGCAAGTGCTACAGGCGGTGCATTTGTTGCTGTCGTTTACATTGTTCGTTGTCGTGGTCGCCGTGGATACCCGCTGGGTGAGTAAATCGCTGGAGGACCAATACAAAGACCTCATCAGCACAGGTGCAGCGTGCGGAAGCGCCACACCGTCCGATTACCTGGAGAAGCTTTTTCAAGTTCCCTACTGGGTTCGTCCGATGACTCCGGAGGCGAGCAGTGAGCTGGCGGCGTCGCTTATCAGCAAATCGGCAAGAAACGCCTCACCCTCCGGCGTGGACCTCGGTTCAACCGCGAGGCAACAAGGGCAAACGTCGGATGTTCCTCCATCGATTTCCAATGGCGACGGAACGCTAACCGGCACTTCGGCCATAAGTTTGAGCGGAACTCTGACAGCTCCTGTGTTCAAGCTGGAAGGAGTGGTGGACGTCGTTCAGCCGGATGTTGAAGCGTTGACTCTTACCGACGAAGAGAGGGACTTTGCGCGTAAGATAGCACCCTGGGCTGGACATACTCCGCGCCGCGCGCTTCGCTTCGTCAACGTGTATCGGGTGGTCAAAGCGAGTTTCCGGAGCGATGAGGCGAGACATCTGGAGGAAGGGGGCTATTGCGGGCTCATGGCGCAACTTGCCGTTACAACGGGGTCACCTGGCCATGGATTTGTTTGGGATCGTATCGCTTCGGCATTCGACAGCGGAGAACCTCTCGATCAACTTTACGCCGAGCTTGAAAATGCAGGACATACGGTACCGCCATCGTTCAGGGCAATCATCGACGTGCTCGAGCTGGATGCCCATCCGAAAACTGCTAGATCTGATCTGAAATACTACGCTGAACTTGCCCGTCGTTACAGCTTCGAGGGTATATACCAACTTCCTGATTTCGAAGCCGCACGCAGGAGTCTCAAACGGACAGAGACATGATCCCTTCCTTAAAGAGCTGTCGACTTGGCGTGGGTGGCCTCCATCGCTGTCACGCTGTTCGGGGCCGCAGTGCTGAAGGTTTCGAGGTAAGCGCAGGAGTGGAGGAGCGTTGTCCGGAATGCCGCTTATAGCGCGAACTGTATAATGAACCTTTGTGCCCTGGCCTTGGGCATCAGTCAACAAGAGGGGGGAGGAGCGGTAATTATTTCCGCTTTCGGGGCTGAAGTCGCCGTCCGGCGATCATCGCGTGGATAACCGCTATGCGCCCTCAATTTGGTCATTCAGAGTGCGAACTGATTTATCCGAAACGCTTACTTACTTCTAAATCGTGTTCGTGATGGCGGACGATTGGGTAAGTACGCCTCTCAATGTCGAAACATGGAACGGTCGTTCGTTCATAAGTCCGGTGGGGATTCGATGCCTTGCGTCACGCCGTTATCTTGCAACCAACGCCGCTGCGCAGGTTCAACACTTAATGCGAACGATACTTTTATCGCCTAGACTGACGGGAATTCCGGAGGGGCCAAGAACTGCGAATGGAAAATAGTAAAACGCTTAAGATTTACGTTCCAAACGGCAGAGATAAGACAGCCATAGTTCGCTTTTCGGCCGAGATCGCGGCAATGCACCGGTATCCGAAGGTCGAGTTCAGCTTCCGAAAAGTCGATTTCGTCACGCCGGGATGGATGCTCCTGATCGTTCGCGCGCTCCGAAGTTATCGCGACGACCACCCTGGCACCCACTGCAAGGTGGTCGACGCGACATCGAGCGCGATGATCTATGCTGGCAATGCCGGATTCTTTGACGCGCTGGGCGTGCGATGGGGTCGTAGGATCGGCGAGGCACCGGACTCCTCAACCTTCCTGGCCATCACCTCCCGCAAGATCCGCGACCTCTTCGCGGACCAGCCCTTCTCCCGGCCGGCGGGCGACATCATCCAGGAGGACGCCGAGAAGCTCTCGGCCATACTCGCCCAGAGCCGCGAGGGCGTCCTCTTCGACACCTTGAGCTATGCGATCCGCGAGATCATTCGCAACGTCGTCGAGCACAGCAAGGCCAGCGAGTTCCTAATCGCGGCGCAATGCTGGGTGGCGACCGGCACCGCCGAGATTGCCATCGCCGATCCGGGAATCGGCATCGCCGCGGGTCTCCGGTCCAACGGCAAATACAGCCCCAGCGACGACGCGGAGGCGTTGGCGCTCGCGACCCAGCCGGGAGTCAGCGGCGCGATCATTGCGCGGGAGTCGGAAAATGCTTGGGCCAATTCCGGCTATGGCCTCTATATGGCGCGGGGACTTGCCGACGGAAAGCAGGGCTTCACACTGGCGAGCGGAACGGCGGCGCTGACGTCCGGAGACGACGACCAAGCGATTGTTGAGGGGGCCATCAAGGGAACGTGCGTCGCGCTACGCCTGCGGGCCGGAGCAACCCCGCTGGAGAAGCGCCTGTCCCAACTCGTCTCGCGCGGTGGCGGCAAGCCATCGCCAGCATCCATGAGCGCAAAAGTCAAGTCAGGGGGGAATTGATGACGACCGTTTACCAGAACCTACTCTCGCTGATCAACGAAGGCACGCTCGGCGTCATCGAGCGGGTCGACCTCCCCTCCCGGACGGAGCGCCTTCGGCCCATTCCGAGCGCCTTTGCCGTCGGCCTGCTCGGCCCCTGGCTCATGCGTCAATTCCCGCGAGGACAGTTGTGGAACCATCAGTCGTTGGCGCTCGAGGCGATTGCCGGCGGCAACAATGTCGTTGTCGCCACCGGAACGGCCTCGGGCAAGTCGCTCATCTTCCAGCTCCCGCTTCTGCAGGCAGCACTGGAGGAAAGCGGAAGAGCGTTGGTGCTCTATCCGCTGAAGGCGCTGCTCGGCGACCAGCTCGCGCGCTGGAGAGGAATAGCGATCGATCTCGGACTGCCCGCGAGCAGCGTCGTCGAACTCTCGGGCGATGTCGATACGTTCGATCGCGCGGACCTGCTCGGACAGGCCCGGATCGTCGTCGCCACGCCCGACGTGGTGCAGTCCTGGATCATGCGCAACGTAACGATTCCGACGGTTCGGGACTTCCTGCGCGATCTGCGCTACCTCGTCCTAGACGAAGCCCATACCTATGAATCTGTGTTTGGCAGCAACACTGCCTACCTCTTGCGGCGGGTTTTCGCCGCAAAGCACCGCATTGCCCGCGGCTCCGCAAACCGGCTGCAAATCATCGCGGCCACCGCTACGATCCGCAATCCCGAAGAGCATCTGCAAGCGCTGACCGGACATCCGTTCGTGTCCATAAGCGAGGATCAGGATGGCTCACCGCGCCACTCCCGTATCCTGCTGCATCTGGCCGCGCCGACCGACGGTGCCGAAAGCGCGCTGCGCGACGTTCTCGACAAGGTTACGGCAGGCGTCGCGGATGGCCGTGACGGCACTCTCATCGCCTTTCTGGACTCGCGCCAAGGGGTCGAGCGGGTCAGCGCCGGTTTCGAGAGCGACGACATCGTGCCCTATCGGGGCGGCTACGAATCGAGCGACCGCAAAACCATCGAGAAGCGGATGCGCGAAGGCAGTCTGCGCGCGGTCGTTGCTACCTCCGCACTCGAGCTGGGCATCGACATTCCCGGCATGACCGTGGGCATCAACGTTGGCGTGCCGGCCTCCAAGAAGGCATTTCGCCAGCGCCTCGGCCGCGTCGGCCGCGCATCGCCCGGCATCTTTGCGGTTCTGGCGGACCAGGCCGCCTTCACGAAGCTGGGTTCTACCTTCCGGGAATATTATGAGGGCTCGGTCGAACCGTCCTATCTCTATCTCGACAACCGCTTCATCGCCTATGCCCACGCCAAGTGCCTTCTCGACGAAGGCGAGCAGATGGGTGTCGCCGACCGCCACCCACCCGGCGGGACCGAATGGCCGAAGCATTTCGGCCAGGTGTTTGGCTATGCGCTGCCAGGCGGCGTCCGGCCGCGCGCCTTCGACATCATCAATCAGATGGCGACGACGGCCAGCTCGCCTCATCTCGCTTTTCCGCTTCGCCAAATCGGCGAGGCCAATTTCACGCTGGTCGCCGGGCCGAGAAACGCCGCCGAACGCATCGGCGACATCGCCCACAACCAGGCGATCCGCGAAGCCTATCCCGGCGCGCTCTACCGGCACTACAAGCGCCCGCTGAAAGTTCGGGAATGGCGTGCAGGCGCTTTCGATCGGTCGATCCGGCTAGAAAAGGCCCTCGACAAGCGCTCAACGCGGCCGGTTCTCTACACCAGCATCAATCTCGGCCTCGACGCGGATTCCATCATCGACGGGCGGGCGATGAGCGCGTCGAACGGCGTGCTTGCCGAGGTGGCGATGCGGGTCAACGAATCCGTAGTCGGCTTCCGGGTGGGCAGCTCCACCCATCTCTACAAGGATCTGCGTGCCTCTGATCCCGGCATGGCCAAACGCCAGCGCGATTTCGACACGACCGGCGTGGTCATCCGCATCGAGGAGCCTTGGTTCGTCGGCGGCTCCGGCGAGCAAGCTAAGCTGCGGCAAGCCTTCGCCGATGCTCTTTATGAAATATTGGTCCGCGAGAAGAGCATCGCGCCGCACGACCTCGACCGGGCCTCAACTCGCATCGCGCTCATCAGCAGCGGGGCGCCGCACAAGGTGACGGATACGGTCGTGATCTACGACGCGGTCTACGGCGGGCTGCGCCTGACCGAGCCGCTGTTTTCCGAGTTCGGGTCGTTCGTCGAACGGCTGAAGCGCGCCGCCCAGGCCGCCAAGCACGAAGCGTTTATCGACCTTCGGACGGCGGAAGCGATCTGTGACTGGTATGAGGGCCTCGGGGAAGGTCTCGCGGTCGGCGGCGGTGCGCCCCCCGCGCGAGACGGCGAGCTTCTCGTTTACGCGCCTGGCAGTCGCGTGTCGGTGCGCCGCAACGGAATGTTGATCGAGCGCGTCATCGCCGAACCGTCCTATCAGGACGTCCTCGGCGAGCGCACGCTCGTCTATTCCTGCGAAGGCGTGGACGGAAAACATTTCATTCTGCCTGACACGATCGAGCCCAGCGGGCAGGATTGGCGCCAGGTCTATTGGAATCCCGAAACAGGGGGCTTCACTGAGCTGGATGCGGAATTAGGTGCGTTTTGAGCGAGTGCGAGATCCATTCTCCATAGCAGCCTAGGTTCAAGATTTCTTTGGCCCGAAGGCGCCGCTCGGCGATCTCGACATGCATGACCGTTTTGCGCCCCCCAATCCTGTCGGTCAGGATTGCGATGACATGTTTAAGAGCGGTCACCACGCTGTAGCGACGCCAGCACCAAGTGGGTTACAGTCTGCCCCATGCACTGAACTTCTATGCTCGCTCCTGGCGACTCCCGTTACCATGCCGGCGGCGCGATTCGAACCTGTAGTAAGCAATTTCGACAGCCCTCACTCATCCAAGGCTGGCAGTTCTGCGAGTTCTGAACCTCTTTCAGAAGCCTTTGCAGCTCGCGCCAAGGTGAGATTTGCTAGGTTGAAGTGAGATTGCCATTGCCTTGCAATTCACTACAAGATTTTTTTGGGTGCGCTCAAGCCAACCACCTGAGTGCGTGGGTTTCTTATGCTGCGACTAAATCCGACCATTGAAGATGCCAGCAAGGATTACGTGCTGGTTCAAGCTTGGAAGAAGGCTTGCAATTACATCCGGTACCACAACTGGTTCGCGGACACGCTCGAACTCGACTACCACACTGCCAACTTGCCCGGCTTTCTCGAGTCCGTGTCGGATGACATGCGGTCAGGCGACTGGGTCAGTGACCCGCTGCGCCTAGTCCAAGCCCCCAAGAGCCAAGGGTGGGAGGTGTCAGAGGAGAGCGGTCTTTGGGGTCCCAAGCCGTCTGATGATGGCGTGCAGCTTCGCCCGCTTGCCCACGTGAGCCTTCGGGATCAAGTTGCGGCAACTGCCATAATGCTATGCTTGGCAGATTTAGTTGAAACGGTGCAGGGCGACCCTCGACCGCCCAAGCCTGATGGTACAACTTTTAGTACCATCTCGTACGGCAACCGTTTGTTTTGCGATGTCGCAGACGGCATCCTCCAGCACCGCTGGGGATCATCCAAGCTCTATCGGGCATTTTCCCAAGATTACCAGAGCTTCGTCGAACGGCCAGAGCGGGTCGCTGAGAACCTCAGAGAGCGGCCTGGGCGAAGCATTGTGGTCGTGCAGTCCGACCTCAGCCAGTTCTACGATCGTGTCCGCCCGCACCTTCTGTTTGAGAAGCTCGAGGCATTGCTCGGACCCGGGGTCGACCAGAGATTCATGACTTTGGTGCGCCAGGTGCTGAGCTGGCGATGGCATGAAGATGATTGGTCATGGGCAGAGCGGTACGCAGCCGCCAAGGGGATAGACGGATTTCACGAGATCTGTCTCCCGCAGGGGCTGGTGTCCGCGGGCTTCTTTGCGAATGTGGCACTGCTGAATTTTGACCGTGCCCTGCTAGATTCAACGGGAATGCCGATCGGTCCCGGCGTTCTGCTGCACGACAGCTGTCGATATGTCGATGACCTCAGATTGGTGGTGACGGCATCGAAGGACATCCCGCCTGTGGAACTGGAGCGGACAGTGTTTGAGCACCTCCAGCATCTACTGCAAGAAACGGCTCCCGGCTTGGAGCCATCCGAGAGAAAGACACAGGCTGCGAATGTTGGAGGTGAGGTGCGCCCGCTCCTCCGGCAGAGCCGCAAGATGGCTCGCATTCAGCAGTCCGTCTCGGGAGGGTTCGACATCGCACGCGGTGAAGAAATCATCGACGCGGTGCAAAGCCTCCTAAGAGCACAGGAGCACTACAGCCGAGAGCTGCCAGAAAACAAGGAAAGAGCGACAAGGAATGGGCGCGACAAACGCCTTCCTGTCCCGGATGTGAAAGACGCCACCGTCGCACGTTTCGCTGCTGCACGATTCAGGTCCACGTATCGCTCGCTCCGACCGCTGCTGTTCGACGCAGATGGAGAGGACGCGAATCCGTTCTCGGACATGAGTCCAACAGAGCTAGGCAAGAGGGTGGAACTCACCAAGGGAGATCTCGACGAGGAGGCCCGCAACTTCGCTCTGAACCTCATCCAAAGCTGGATCGAAAACCCTTCCAACGTCAGGTTGCTGCGGATCGGTTTGGATATCTGGCCTTCGGTTGCCGAACTCGACGACGTTCTGCAGCTACTGCGTCCATACCTGACGAAAGACGACAGTCCCGAACGACAGGTCGCCCTTTACAGCCTGTCGGAAATCTTGAAAGCAGGGGCGACAGAAACCGGCTTCGTGCGAGATGATGAGTGCTTGCCGTCCAGGTTGGACCTCGCCGCCTATCGCGACCGGCTCGCAGAAGAAGCAATCCTCATCCTGCAGCTTGCTGGGTCACTACCCTGGTACCTTAATCAGCAAGCTCTTCTAGCGTTCACGGTTCTACGTCGGGAATTGCACCAGGATCTAGTAGAGTTCTGGGAGGGAATTAAGCTTGGCGCCGGCACTGACCTGTACCTGCGCTTCATGCGTTTCCTCGGTGGTGACTTTACGGGGCTCAGCACAGGGGAGTTCGCAACTTTCGCGATTATGTCGCGACGGTCGATTCTGGACAAAGATGGCGCGCTGCATCTCGCCGGCTACGAGATCGATGAAGAAATCTTGCAGGAAATTGCCGTACGAGATCCTGGATTTGCGAATGAGCTGCAACCAAAATCGGAACGGCGAATCGGCGATCCCGAAACTCTGTTCGCCACACAACAGAGGAAGAGTGGCTGGATACCGCTCGCCGACATTTTCGACGAGAGCCATGGCTTGAATCTCCGGCATGAAGTCGGAGTGATCAGCTTGTTGGCGGCGCTGGCGGCAAAACGGGCGGTTGGCGGACTTCCCTCCGTCATTACACCTCATTCGCTGGAGGTCCTGACAGCTAGGTCAGCAGGACACGACCGAATAAAGGAAGTGCGTTTCGTATCCGCGACATCGGTATCCGATGGACCAGTCGAACTGCTTTATCGGCCGCCGGCTTGGTGCACGCCAGAAGAGAGGTGGCGGTTCCAGTTCGGCTACCTGGCCAGGTTTCTGTTAACCGGCTTGATTGATTTCACCCAGGTGCCCCGGCCTTCCTGGCGCGAAAAACACCCAGTATACCGCCCGGTTCGCAGCCACTGGTACCAGCGCACGTATGGGCTTCACAGCGGGCTTGAAGGCTTTGGCGACGACTGGCTGCCAATTTCCGAAGATACAGAGAACCTGTTGTACTCGTTGCTTGCTTGGCCGGGCTGCCGCGAGCGCTATGACAACGGCTGGCTACAGTTGAGCCCAGGCGGTTTTGCCTCGGCGATGAGCCGAAGGCTGCGAGAGGCTCGCAAGTGCATAGGAACTGGTACGCAGACACTCATGCTCAAAGTGTCGGCCCCGCTCTTCAACGATCCAGAGAATCGACCGCTGAAAGGGTGTGTCGTACAGACTGTAACCCCTCACGAGTTTGATGTCGCTGACCTCACCAAGTCAGACATCGTGACCCGGAAGAAGCACCGGAAACACCTGACCAGTGCTCTGGCGGCTGTAGAGAAAATGCTCGACCTGCGTGCCACCCATGAGAACGTGCAGAAGCGGCTGGATTGGCTAATCCTTCCCGAACTGGCGGTTCATCCGGAAGATGTTGACCTGTATTTAGTGCCGTTCGCCCGCCGGCATAAGGCAATGGTTCTCACCGGAGTCACGTATCAACACGTGGTGGCTGGTTTGCCGGCCGTCAATTCGGCCATGTGGATACTGCCGCAGATCGTTCCAGGACGCGGCCTTCAGATGAAGAAGCGTCGTCAGGGGAAAGCTAACCTGGCTGCCGCAGAGAAGGACTGGGAGGCACTTGGTCTGGTACGGAAGTTCCGACCCTGCCAGTGGCTTGTCGGATACGAGTGGGATCGCAATCCCAATCAGCGGCCGCTCTGGTTATCAGCTGCAGTCTGCTACGACTCTACCGACCTCGGTCTGGCTGCTGATCTGCGCAAACTTTCCGACGTATTCGCGATCCCTGCTCTCAACAAGGATGTGGGGACCTTCGACCAGATGGCGGTCGCCCTGCATTATCATATGTACCAGATGGTCATTATCGCCAACAACGGCCGGTATGGTGGCAGCAACGCGCACCTGCCGAAGAAGGAGCACTACGTAAAGCAGATGTTCCACACCCATGGCCAGCCACAAGCCTCGATCTCCTTCTTCGAGATCAAGGACATCGGAGAGATGATCTACCGTCGTCATTTGGGCCTTAACCCGGCGGCCAATAGCAAACCGGAGGACATCTGGAAGTACCCTCCGGCCAACTACGACTAGGTACCCAATGGCGACGCGTCCCTATTCCCAAAAGTCAGTTTTCGACCTGCAGGTAATCTTTGAGCGTTCGGCCGGCGACCCCAACGAGCTAGGGCGGTTGGCTCATGAACTGACGTTCCGGAACACCGCAAAGGCACGGTCGCTGGCCATGAAGGTTGACGAGGTTATGCGGATCCTCGCAAGGGCCCACGTTGTGCCGCTGGTATCCGGCAGCTCTTCGACTCGAGAGCCTGTGCGGCGCGTGGTCCCAGCACATATACTGGTGTCACCACATTCCCCTGCACCTGCGATGGCCACAGTGGTGCCGATCCGTAGAGATCCCCCGGTACCGGCAACTCCATCGGCACCACCTACTTCTGACGTTGATCTCGGCCCGCTTCCGTCGTTCACGCGCTCAGGCAAGAAGGACGACCCAGAAGCTATCCTGGCGGCGTGGACCGCATTGGAAGCCCTGTCGCCTCAGAGCTACAAGCGCCCGGAAGATCTGGCGTCCGGTGACAGGTCTCGAGTGACCCACTTTGACCGCGGCATACCTTGGGGACCGCATGCCAAAGGCAAACCCAACTACAAGATTTATTTCCAGGTGATGCTGGGAGCCATTGCGCTCGACAAGGCCACCGACGAGCTTGTGCGGGTTTTCGGTGAGGATGAGGAGCGCCAGCGCCCGGATGGGCGGAAAGCAGCAATTGGCGCCATCCTCGTCGATAAGGATGGCCATGTTCTCGAAGAAAATGGGGTCGCTGTCTCTAGCTTCGCGTGGGCCCTGAAGCCAGCTCTCGACTTGCAGCTAGGAGGCCTGGGCGCATGGCCGAGCGTTGAGAGGATCATTCTCGATAAGCTGGACAAGGTGGTCCGTCGCCATGACGAGGATGGCAATCCGATCCCCCTCGACCTGATCACCATATCAGCCGCCCACCGCTGGCTGGTCTCACAGTTCAATGTACCCGAGCACCTAGTTGAGGCGCCCACATTCGCCCTGAAGGTCTTCCATTACTACCGAGCGAAGCACCCACCCGAACCGACTCTCCTGAACTCGTTCTATTTGGAGGACCTTACTCTCGCGGCCAAACTGGTCCGCGATGGAGGCGTCGGCGCTGGTCTGCGCCGCTACCTGGGTCTCGAGAAGGTGACGGACCAGGTAGATGTCCTCACCCCTCCTTCCGCAGTGGAGCCGTTCGTTGCGCCTGAACTGATGCCACAAGCCCGATGGCCATCCGACGGTGGCCACCCATTGGTGACGTTGCAGCAGGCTGCGGTCAACGCGGCGCGTGCGGAGTTCAAGGATGCGGCGGGCATCATGGGGGTGAACGGCCCGCCCGGAACGGGCAAGACGACGTTGCTGCGCGACGTTGTTGTTGGATGCGTCCTTGACCGGGCATCCGCTATGGTACGCTTCGACGACCCGATGGACGCGTTCTCGACCACTGGTCAGAAGCTTGCAGTGGGCAGCGGCGCCTTCCTGCACTTCTATGGCGTTCACGCCAGTTTGCGCGGCCATGAAATCGTGGTGGCATCATCGAACAACAAAGCAGTCGAGAACGTCAGCCAGGAACTCCCTCTGAAGAAGGCGAACGGCAGGCATGAAGAGATCTCCTACTTCAGGTCGATCAGTGACCTGATCGCCAACCCTGCCAGGGCCGGCTACGATGATGGTGAAGAAGCGGCCGCCGCGCCAGTAGAGACGTGGGGGCTGGCCGCCGCTGTTTTGGGTAACGGTCGCAACCGTGCGGCCTTCCAGCAGACCTTTTGGTGGCACGAGGATGGTGGATTCCGAACTTACATCCGCGCCGCCAAAGGTGACGACGTTCTTCGAGAAATCAAAGACGAGCGAACCGGCAAAGTAATTCGCCGCGAGATGCCGAAAGTGGTCATTGAGGAGCGTCCCAGCGTCAATGAGACGGATGCAAAGGCGGCCTGGCGCAAAGCAAGGAACGCTTTCATCAAGCTGAAGAAGGAGATCGACTCTGAACTCGCCCGCCTCGAACAGGTGCGAAAGAAATGCCGGCAGCTTCCAGTTGCCAGCGGGGAGCTGCGCCAACTGTCAGCCAAACGCCCAGCCCTCCTGGAGGCAGTGGCAGCAGCCAACGCTCGTCTCACGCAAGCCTTGGAGGCTGAGGAGATGGCGGCCAATAAGCACAGGCGCGACAGCGACGTGCTTGCTGGACATTCCACTTCGAGGCCAGGTTTCTTCTCACGCCTGTTCAATACCAAGAGCTGGAAGAGCTGGTCGGACCGCCAAGAGGCTTTGTCCAAGCAGCTGGAGATATCCCGTAGGGCTCTCGTCGCAGCAGAAGATGCTTCTGAAAACGCGAAGGCTTCCCTGATCCAGATGCAGTCGCAGGTTCAGCAACTCGAGCGAGCGGTCAGCGAGAAGCAGCAGCTTGTGATGCAACTTGGCGCCGCGATCGAACAGGCCCGTAGCGAACTTGGTGATCGGCTTATTGGCGCGGAATTCTTCAGCTCCAGCCATGAACAGATCCAACTCACAGCTCCTTGGTTGCCCGACAGCCTGCACCGCAAGCGAGAAGACCTGTTCGCCGCGGCCTTGGCGGTGCAAAAGGCGTTTGTCGATGCCTCTGCCCAGCGCGTCTACCACAACATCAGTTTGGTAATGACTGCCTTCACCGCCGGTGCCCTGCAGTTGCCAGCACACCGGGCTCTTCTTCCAGATCTATGGGCGACTATGTTCATGGTGGTGCCGGCGGTCTCCACCACCTTTGCCTCTGTTCGCACGATGTTTGGTGATCTGCCGCCGGAGAGCATAGGCTGGCTCCTGATCGACGAAGCCGGCCAAGCACTTCCTCAAGCCGCTGTCGGGTCCATTATGCGAGCCAAACGCTCGATCGTTGTCGGCGACCCGCTACAGATTCCACCAGTCGTGTCTTTACCCGAGCGCCTCACTTCCGAGATCTGCCAGTTCTTTGACATAGATCAGACCACTTGGGCGGCACCGGAGGCTTCGTCACAGACGCTGGCTGACCGTGCATCCAGGTTCAAGTCCACCTTCCGGGCTGATGAAGGGGATCGCGAGGTGGGACTCCCGCTGCTTGTGCACAGAAGATGCCAGGACCCGATGTTCTCGGTATCTAACAGCATCGCCTACGCCGGCCAGATGGTACATGCAGTCGGTCCTCGAGAGCCCGGGCCAATCGGCAATGTACTGGGTCCATCCAGATGGGTGGATGTCGACGGTCACGCGGAAACCAAGTGGTGCCCCGAAGAAGGAGAGGCAGTTCTCAGGATGTTGGGGCAGCTCGCCGACGCTCGTGTTGCCAACCCCGACATTTTCGTCATCACGCCCTTCAAAATTGTCGAGCAGGAAATGCGTCGGCGAATCGAACGAGAGCCTGAACTCGTCCGAGCCCTCGGCTCGCGTCCGAATGAGTGGGTACGGGATCGAGTTGGAACCATCCATACTTTCCAAGGCCGGGAGGCAAACACCGTTATTCTCTTGCTCGGAGCACCTAAAGCTGGTCAACATCGCGCGCGACAATGGGCTGCCAGCCCGCCGAACATCATCAATGTCGCCGTGTCTCGCGCCAAGCAAAACCTCTACGTGGTCGGATCTAAGCCGGCCTGGTCAGGCGCAGGAACCAGCTTAAAGGCGCTCATCGCGTACCTTGAATAGCATAGTAGTAGGCAAATGCAGCGGGGCGCAGCCCATACAGGACGCGCGAGCTGGAGCGTATGCTCGGCCGCAAGACGATGGAGGTTGAAATCCTTCGCGAAGCCTTGTCCAAAGCAGACTCAAAAAAACGGATATCGCGGCCGATCTTGTTGCCGAAGGACGGTTCCCGATGAAGGCCGTCGCCGACACGCTAGGCGTATCCCGTTCCAACCTCGTCGAGCGGTTGAAAGGCAGATCAAAGCCGCGTGGGGCTTACCACAAGGCTGAAGACGCAGAGCTTCTGCCCGCCATTCGAAGGCTGGTGGATCAAAGGCCAACCTATGGCTATCGGCGGATCGCCGCGCTCCTCAATCGCGAAAGGCGAGCCGCCGATAAGCCTGTCGTCAACGCCAAACGGGTTCATCGCATTATGGGCAACCACGCGATGCTGCTGGAGAAGCATACGGCTGCTCGCAAGGGCCGCATCCATGACGGCAAGGTCATGGTCATGCGCTCGAACCTGCGCTGGTGCTCCGACGGGCTGGAATTCACCTGCTGGAATGGCGAGGTCATTCGTCTCGCCTTCATCATCGATACCTTCGACCGCGAGATCATCGCCTGGACTGCGGTCGCGAATGCAGGCATCTCCGGCTCCGACGTGCGCGACATGGTGCTGGAAGCTGTCGAGAAGCGGTTCCGCGCAACGAGAGCGCCGCATGCTATCGAGCATCTCTCGGACAACGGATCGGGTTATACAGCACGGGAGACACGGCTGTTCGCCCAGGCGCTCAATCTGACGCCTTGCTTCACGCCGGTGGCCAGCCCGCAGTCGAACGGCATGTCGGAAGCCTTCGTCAAAACCCTGAAGCGGGATTATATCCGCATCTCAGCATTACCGGACGCCGAAACGGCGCTCCGGCTCATCGATGGATGGATCGAGGATTACAACGAAATCCATCCCCATTCCGCGCTCAAGATGGCTTCCCCTCGGCAGTTCATCAGCGCTGAATCAAACTAGCCGACATGTCCGGTCAAACGGGGTGCACTCCAGCACCTGATCGAATTGATTCGAAAGAACCAAGCAATCAATAGCGAAATAGCTCCTTGGGAAGCCGATCTATGTTGTGGAGCTTTGCGACTGCGACTACGCTCCTGCTGAGTACGCTCGGCACAACGGGAGACGGTAAGTTGGTGATCGTGGAGGAACTCAAACCTCGGCCCTCAGGCTCGGAATCTGATGCTTTATCGTGGCCGCATTTTCGATGCGGATCAGGCTAATCGACCCGGGAACCTTAGAATCGACCCACACACGATTTGGTTCGACATCCAAGGTGAACCACCTGCGCGACAGGCCGCCATACTGACTGCTTTGATCGGTCCACGACCAAAAGCCGACAGTCGGCTAACGGCCCCGTTGCGGTCATAACTCGCGGGTCGACGATGGGATCATACTTGCCATTGAAACCACGATGACGCTGACTTTGTGGCTATCTGACGCACTGGCAGCGACTCGAGAGATGATGAGTAGTTGTTTATTCGCGCAAAGCGTCCCCGACCTGAAGTTTAATAAACCGCGGCATCAGAGATACCCGCGATCTATCACCACCTTGAGCAGCTTGGGATCAGTAGGATATTGTGCGACACGCCCCCGCCCGGACAGGTTACGGATCTTCAAGCCAACGCCATCTTCCCACTCGGTACTGTTGGCGTACTCGCCGAGCCATTGAAAGAGCCTGGGGAAATGTCGGTTCGGCCCGATGTTAATCCGGCCGTTGATTTTGTTGTCATCAAAAATCCGACGGACGACCAAGCGCAAGAATCTGTCTAATCCCATCTCAACAAGCTCGCCGTCGGAACCGGAATCGAATGCAACGGCATGAATGGCAGCGAAGATTTGATTCGCGGTGAGATCGTCAACGCTCTTCACAAGGTTGTCAGCAGCGAGCTTGTCGATGACGTCTTCAACGCTCTTCTTCTCATTGCCACCCTCTTCGAGGTCAAGGGCCACGATCAGACGCTCCTTGTCATCGCGGCGTGCCCAGCGCCTGCGAAGTTCATCCACCATACTGTCAAACCGAGAAGTCGGGGCAGATCCGCAGACTACGAGCTCCTCTCCAAATGCCTCGAGCCAGGCCTTTTTGATCTCTGAGATCACCTTGCTGTAAGTTTTAGAGGACGCCAACATCGCCCGATCGCTGCTAAAATCAGCCATGCGAAAGTTCCTTTCACCGCATCCGTTCAACTTAGCCATGCAATTTTGCGCGAAACTTGCTGCCGCTGATCGTAAGTGAGATTTGTCAAAAGCGACCTGGTGCTCAAGTTTGCGTAATAGATTTGCGTAATAGATATGTCAGTCTTTGAATTACATGATGCCAAAGCTGCCATGCTGCTCCCTGCCCCAGCGGAAATTATTTCCGCCTTTCTCCTTATTCGAAATCTATACGCAGGAGCCGTTACCCCAATTCGAGATCCATCGCTCAACAACGTGGAATCGTCAAGTAGCGCCGCGCTTTCCGGAATTCGGCAACCGGAACGTCAACTTTACTTTCACTACTTGCTGTTTATCGTAAAAAATTATTGTCGATCAGATAGTTGGGCATCTTAATGAAAGCGTTTGAATTTGATCACCAATTGATCCGTGCTTACGAGCACTTTTCGCGTTCATTCAGCGCAATTCGGGCACCCGACCTGAAATCCGAGATCGATGCCCAGTACGACGCCGGAAAATTCTGGCCGGATGCCCTCTTGTCTCTGAACCCACGCTTCATGGCGGGGCCGACGGTCGATGAACTCGTCGCCACGGGTGATCTCGACGACGGCACGGGCAAGGTTTTCCGGTTTGGCACTACGCCTCTTCGCTTTCACCGGCACCAAGCCGAGGCAATCGCGAAGGCGAAGCAAGGAAAGAGTTATGTCGTCACGACTGGCACGGGTTCGGGGAAATCCCTGTGCTTCTTCGTGCCGGTTGTCGACGCAATCATCCGCGCGCGACGCGCAGGAAAGCCGCGCCGCACGACGGCAATCATCGTTTACCCCATGAACGCACTGGCGAATAGCCAGATGAAGGAGATCGACAAGTTCATCGCCGGTTCCGGTTTGCCCGATGAGCTCAAGCCGGTGGTCAAACGTTACACCGGTCAGGAAAGCCGTGAAGAGCGGGAGCGCATCGCTGCCAATCCGCCCGATGTTCTCCTGACGAACTACATGATGGCAGAATTGCTTCTGACGCGTCAGGACGACCTGGACTCGAAAGTCGTCTCGAACGCGTCCGGTCTCGAGTTCATCATTCTCGACGAACTCCATACCTATCGCGGGCGCCAAGGTGCCGATGTCGCGGTCCTCGTTCGACGCCTGCGGGACAGGTGCTCGCCTGACAAGGAGCCAATCTGCATCGGGACCTCGGCAACGATGGCCTCCGAGGGATCGGACGAGAGCCGCGCGCTTGCTGTCGCGAAAGTAGCGTCTCGTCTGTTTGGCACCGACATTGGCCCGGACGCGGTCATCGACGAGTCCTTGCAGCGCGCGACCGATGACGCCCTGAAGACCGAGCACGTCCTTGGCGCTTTGAAGACGGCCCTGACTCAGCCTTTGCCCGACGCGCTCGATGACGAAACCCTGAAGCGCCATCCGCTCTCGGTGTGGGCCGAACTCGAACTCGGATTGGACGATGGCCTTGAGCTTCGCAGGAAGAAGCCGATCCCTTTCGAAGAAGCCGTCGAAAAGCTTTCTCTTGCCAGTGCGGTCGATGCGGAAACCTGCCGAGACTATCTCGAAAAATTCCTGACCCGGGTAAGCCTGCCGGAGCATGAGCGCGGCGGCACGAAGGACGGGGCCTTTCTCGCCTTCAAACTCCACCGCTTCATCTCCGGTGCCGGTGAAGTCTTTACGACGCTCACGGCCAGGCCGCGTAGGATCCTTCTTGAAGGGCAGCTCGAGGACCCCGAAGCCCCTGGAAACCGCCTCTACCCCACGCGGTTCTGCCGAAACTGTGGCCAAGAGTACCATGTCGTGACCAAGGTCGACGATGATGGGAGCTTGCGCTTTCTGCCCCGAAGCATCGACGACACGCCGCTCGACACTGAAGACGACGAGGTCGCGGGGTATCTCTGTCCGGTGACGCCCGGCGACACTGACTTCCAGTTCACGGGCGAGCTTGAGGGTTACCCCGAAAGCTGGCGAGAAGAGAAAAACGGCATTGAACGGCTTAGAGGGTATCGCAAGAAGCGTATGCCGGTGTCCTACGTCGTGGGTGCTGATGGTCGCCACGGAGCGGGCGGAAACGATTTCTGGTTCATCCCTGGAAAGTTCGCGTTCTGCCTGTGCTGCCATGACGAACCGACGCAGGGGATGCGTGAGCGCAGCAAGTTGGCGGGGCTCTCCGGCGAAGGGCGAAGCTCGGCAACAACCTTGCTGGTCGCCAGTGCCCTGGAGTGGATGAACAAACCTGGCAGCGGCGTTCCCGAGACGAAGCGGAAGCTTTTGGGGTTCACGGATAACCGTCAGGATGCAGCCCTGCAGTCTGGCCATTTCAATGACTTCCTGTTCGTGAGTCTGTTGCGCGGAGCCATCCTTCGCGCGGTCATTGCTGCTGGCTCAGGTGGGCTCGCAGAAGACGAGTTCGGCCTGCAGGTGGTGAAGGCGCTCGGCTTTACTGCCGCCAACAAAGAGGCTCGCCAGCATTGGCTGCTGGATTCAAATGCTGGTGCCATCATTCGTGAAGATGCCCAGCGGTCGCTCGCAAAGGTTCTCGCCCATCGTGTCTGGACGGACCTGCGTCGCGGTTGGCGCTTCACCAACCCCAGCTTGTCTGTCCTGAACCTGATCGACGTGAATTTCCTCGGCATCGAGGAAATCTCTGAAGATCGCGAGCGCTTCATGGCCATCCATCCTGCGCTGGGAGACCTCAGCCTCGAACAGCGGCAGGCAATTCTAAAGGCGATTTTGTCCGCGATGCTCGAGGGCCTGGCTGTTCAGACCGAAGCCTTGGACCTGACTGTCCTCGACGGTGTGGCCCAGAAATCCCGAATGCTGCTTCAGGCACCTTGGGCAATTGACCAAAAGGAAAATCCGCGAGCGCGATCCTCGCTCGTCCTGCGCGCGGGCAGCAAGAACGTTGTCACGCTGCGAGAAGAACAAACGCTTCTTCGGGCAGGTCCCAATTCGCGGATCGCACGGCTCGTGAACCGGAAGTCGGTTCTCGGCATGAAGCTGAACAAGGATGAGTACTACGAGTTCATGGAAGGGATGCTTACCTTCCTGAGCGACGAAGGGCTGCTGGTGCCTGTCGAACTCGATAGCGATGTGACGGGCTGGCGCCTGTCACCATCTGCGGTTCGGCTTGTGCCTGGACCGGCCCTCGATGATGAAACGCACCGCGGCAACCGATATTTCCATGACCTTTACACCGCGATTGCCAGTGACCTTGGCGACGGGCGCAGTTCCTACTGGGGGCTGGAGGGACGCGAGCACACGGCTCAGGTTTCGCAAAAGCAGCGAGAGTGGCGTGAGTGGCGGTTCCGTTTCGAGCAGGATGACATGGAGCACCTCGCCAGCTCGGAATACCGCACGGAAATTCGGGCTACGGGCGAGTCAGACCGGTTCCTTCCCGCGCTGTTCTGCTCTCCGACCATGGAACTCGGCGTTGATATTTCCGCCTTGAACGCCGTCTACCTGCGCAACGTACCTCCTACGCCGGCGAACTACGCGCAGCGTGCTGGTCGTGCCGGTCGATCGGGTCAGGCCGCGGTTGTCGTGACCTACTGCGCCTCGGGGTCTCCGCATGACCAGTATTTCTTTGAACGGCGCAACGATATGGTCGCCGGTGTCGTGCGGCCGCCAGCGCTCGACATTACCAATGAAGAGCTGGTCCGATCGCACCTGCATGCGGTGTGGCTCGCGGAAGCGAAGCTGGCGCTTTCTCCCGACATCCCGGAGATTCTGGACCTTCACGGGGATAAATTCCCGCTGAAGGAGGACGTTCTGGCGGTCATATCGAAACCCGCTCTGGTCTCGCAGGCCCGGGGACCGATGGCGCGTGTCTTGAAGCAGATTCTGGCGTCCGACGGAGGGCAAACCCCGATCTGGATGGATGATCCAGACGAGTTCGTTCTTCACACGGCCATGAATGCCCCAAAGGAGTTTGACCGCGCCTTCGACCGTTGGCGGGAGCTTTATAGCTCTGCCAGGACGCAATTGGCCGAGGCCAACAAGCGTTCGGAGATTACGGGGCTTTCAGGAGCCGACCGGCGCAAGATCAAGGCCGCGCAAATGCAGGCCCAGGATCAGATCGCCATCCTCGAACAAGGCAAAGCCTCGAATGGCTCCGATTTCTATTCGTATCGGTATCTGGCAACTGAGGGCTTCCTGCCCGGGTACAACTTCCCGCGCCTGCCGCTCTACGCGTTTGTTCCTGGCGAAGGTAAGACGGGGTCATTCCTGTCCAGAGCCCGCTTCCTTGCCATTTCGGAATTCGGCCCGCGCAGTCTGATCTATCATGAGGGCCGCGCCTACCGGGTTATGAAAGCCAAATTGCCGCCCGAGGTGCGTCAGGGCGACGGATCGGAATTGGCGACCAAGGATATCTACATCTGCTCCAACTGTGGCGCATCACACGAGGGCGAGGTCGAGCGCTGCCATGGGTGCAACAACCACATGGCGGGTGAAGTCCCCATCAAGAAGACTCTGCGCATCGACAACGTCGAGGCGGCCCCGACTGAGCGCATCACGGCCAACGATGAAGAGCGCGTTCGGCAGGGCTTTGACATCCAGACCGTCTTCTCTTGGCCGAAGAAGGATGGGCAGGTCCAAGTGACCAACGCCAAATTCGTCTGTGGCGAGACTTCCCTCTTGGCCCTGCAATACGCCAACAGCGCGGAGATCAGCCGACTGAACAAGGGCTTGAAGCGACGAAAGGACCAGACTGTCTTCGGTTTCCACATCGATCCGAGGTCCGGATATTGGGCGAAATCCGACGACGAGGACAGCGACACGGACGTCCCGCCGGACGTGGTCAAGCCGGTTCGCATTGTCCCGATTGTCCGCGACAGAAAGAATGCCCTGTTGTTCCGCTTCGAAAAGCCGGAGCAGTATGAGCCCGAGACAATCGCGACGGTTCAGCATGCGTTGCTGCGCGGAATCGAAGTGGTTTTCCAGTTGGAAGAAGGCGAAATCCTCGGTGAACCGCTGCCCGCGAGGGACAACCGCCGTGCAATCCTTGCCTACGAGGCAACGGAAGGCGGCGCCGGCGTGCTCACGCGCCTGATTGATGACGGAAAGGCAATCAACGAGGTGGCGAAGACCGCTCTGGGTCTGATGCACTTCGAGAATGTGGATGCTGCGATTGCGGCGGGTGATGCGGATCTGTTGCAGGAGAAGAAAGACGGAAGCTGTGTTCGCGGCTGCTACCGTTGCCTGCTGTCCTACTTCAACCAACCGGACCATGAGCTGATCGACCGCTCGAGCCCGGAAGTGGCGCAATTCCTGATCGATCTTGCACGCGGCACAATTTCCCTTGCTGCGAAGCCGACTGCAGGAGCGGTGGCATCACCATGGCTTGAGGCATTCAGCGCCGCAGGCGTTCCCCAAGTCGATACGATGCCCGCACGTTTCGGAGGCATTGAGTTCGAATTCGCGTGGCGCTCAAGTATGGTTGCAGCGACGACCAAAGAGGTGCCAGCGGAAGCAGAGGCGGACGCGATGAGCAAAGGCTGGGTTATAGTTAATTTGGCCGAATCTCCCTCCGAAGGTCTGCCGGAAGGTTTCATGAAAAATTTTGCAGGTTGATATGACATTGAATTTTACGCCTGGCGACCTGGTCAAAGCACGCGGCCGAGAATGGGTAGCTTTGCCAACTCCCGGGGAGGGGCTCCTTGCTCTACGTCCTCTCTCTGGGAACGAAAACGACATCGTTATTCTCGCGCCGGATCTCGAGTTGACGCCTGTCGAACCTGCTCGCTTCGGTTTGCCGCAAGATGCGCGGCCGACAGTCCAGTCGAAGGCCGCACTCCTTGCAGATTCGCTCCGGTTGACCCTTCGTCGCGGCGCAGGCCCTTTCAGGTCGGCCGCTCAGCTCGCTTTTGAGCCGCGTAGCTACCAGCTTGTCCCACTGTTGATGGCCTTGCGTCTCCAGGTGCCCCGGCTCCTGATCGCCGACGACGTCGGCATCGGCAAGACGATTGAAGCCGGCTTGATTCTTCGCGAACTCATGGATCGTGGTGAAGTCGACGCATTCTCTGTGTTATGCCCCCCTCATCTTGTTGATCAGTGGATCATCGAGCTGAAGGATAGGTTCGGAATCGAAGCTGTTGCCGTCACGTCCGGAACGGCTGCGCGCCTCGAGCGAAATCTGCCGTTGGCGCAGACCTTGTTCGACGCTTACCCCTTCACCGTCGTCAGCCTCGATTACATCAAGGCCGAGAAACGTCGCGATGGCTTTGCCCGGGCATGCCCAGACTTCGTGATCGTTGATGAAGCCCATGCCTGCGTCGGTACGCATAAAGGACGGCAGCAACGCTTCGACTTGCTGCAGGGTCTCTCACGCGATTTGGAGCGTCGGCTGGTCTTGCTGACAGCGACACCGCACTCCGGGGATGAAGAAGCGTTCGCCCGACTTTTGTCGCTGATCGACCGGGAATTCGGTACTGTGAACTTCGAAGACTCCAAGTACCGAGAGCGCCTATCGAGACATTTCGTTCAGCGGCGGCGCGTCGATCTCATCGAGGGGGCATGGGACGAAAACCGCGCTTTCCCCAAGCACGAGACCACCGAATATTCGTATCGTCTGAACGACGAGCACCGGGCATTTCATGAGGCCGTGCTCGAGTATTGCTTCTCAGTTGTTTCTCGGGCGGGAGACGCACAGAAGGATCGACGTCTAGCATTCTGGGGTACGCTGGCGCTGATGCGTTGTGTGGGGTCTTCTCCTGCCGCGGCAATGAGCGCACTGAGAAATCGGGCGTCGAATGAAGATGACCGCCTTGAGCCGCAGATCTATGACGAGGATGGTGACGATGAAGACGCTGTCGATATCGAGCCGAACACGGTCTTCTCCAGCGACCCCGCGCTGCAAGCGCTGCTTGATAAGGCAAGCACACTTGTTTCAGCAGATGATCCTAAGCTGAACGCCCTCATCAAGGCCCTCAAACCTTTGATCAAGGAAGGTGCCAAGCCTGTCGTTTTTTGCCGCTACCTCGCGACGGCGGAACATGTGAAGGAAGGGCTTCGTAAGGCCTTCCCGAAGTTGAACGTGCAGGCGGTAACAGGCGAACTCACGCCAGACGAACGCCGCGATCGCGTTGCCGAGATGGCGGCCGCGAATGCGGACGCCGATGAACAGCGTATTCTCGTTGCGACTGATTGCTTGTCGGAGGGTATCAACCTTCAGCAACTATTCGACACCGTGATCCATTACGATCTCTCCTGGAACCCGACACGCCATCAACAGCGTGAAGGGCGTGTGGATCGCTTCGGCCAGCCTTCCGAACTCGTGCGATCTATCATGATGTTTTCGCCCGATAGCGCGATTGACGGCGCCGTGCTCGACGTGATTCTCCGCAAAGCAGAGGAAATCCGAAAGGCGACTGGTGTCACTGTTCCTCTCCCTGACGAACGTGGGCCGGTCACCGATGCACTGATGGCTGCGATGCTGCTCCGCCGCAGTGGCGGTGGCCAGCAGCAGCTCACCCTCGACCTGCAATTGACCAACGGTGTCCAAGTTATGGAGACCCGGTGGCGCGATGCCAGTGAAAACGAAAAGCGATCGCGTGCTCGATTTGCCCAGAATGCCATGAAGCCGAGCGAAGTGGCGCCCGAATGGGAGAAGGTCAAATCGCTGCTCGGCTCGCCGGAAGAGACGCTTCAATTTGTCGAGCGCGCCATGTCGCGCTTCGGGGTCCCGCTGGAAAACAAAAAGTCATTGCAGGTCGCTCATGTGCATGCTCTTCAGCCCAGTTTGAAGGAAAAGCTGGAGCAGCGGGGTCTCAAGGGATCTCTGAAGCTCGCTTTGCAGGAGCCCGCGCCGTCAGGGACATCGCTTCTCACCAGAACGCATCCGTTGACGTCCTCCCTGGCGGAAACTCTCCTTGAAGCCTCGTTGGATAGTGAAGCGCTTCCGGACCTCGGCATCGGTCGTGTCGGCGCCTGGCCGAGTGCTGCGGTAACGCGGATGACCCGAGTTGCGCTCCTACGCATTCGCTACAAACTGACGGTTCATGCAAGGCGCGAGCGCCTTTTACTGGCGGAAGAAGCCGCACTTGTCGCCCTCGAAGGCAACACGGTCATTGCGTCCGGCAGCGCGGCGCGAGAATTGCTCGCCTCTCCTGCGACCGCGGACCTCGCAACTGTTGCCCGCGATCGCATGATCGACACGGCACGCGCGGCTTTGCCGGAACTCCTCGAAGGTCCGGTCGCAGAGTTTGTGCGCCAGCGTGCCGCCGAATTGGTAGAAGACCATGCGCGCCTGCGTGCCGCCGCTGGATCGGCATCTCGTGTCAGTGTCGAACCCGTCATTCCCCCAGATGTCATCGGCCTCTTTGTGCTCGTTCCGGGGGAGGTGTAGTCATGGCTCGCAAGACGATTACCGATATGTCCGCTTGGCCATCCCTGAGCTTGGAAGGCAACCTGATCGCGCCTGCAATGATCGCCAAGATCGATCAGCGCCAGGCGCCGGAACAGGCGCCCGAGGACTATGCTGTTCGGAAAGGGCTGCAAATCCGCGAGGAAATCGCGACAGCTTTTCGCGTAGGGCAATCGCATTTCGACGCCTTCGTAAAGATCGAGCATCCATCTGCGGCAGCGACCACACGCTTCATTTCCGGCCTCTTCAAGGAAACCTTCGGCTATGATGATCTAACTGCGGCATCCGCTCCGATCGCGCTCTCGGCGTCCGGGCGTGTGCCGATCGTGGTTGTGCCGCCCCAGGAGCAGATCGATCGTCGCAGTCCGACGCTCTCGACAGACCGCTCTCGTTCTCCGGCCTTCGCCCTACAGGATTATCTGAACGACCGCGACGATGCTCTCTGGGGTGTCGTGACCAACGGCGCACAGTTGCGTCTGACGCGCGACAACGCCTCGCTGACAAGACCTGCCTACATCGAGGCCGATCTCGCCCAGATGTTCGCAAATGAGGATATTGCCTCCTTCGCTGTGCTCTGGCTTTTGATCCACCGCTCCCGTTTCGGCGCGGCAGAGAGCCCCGCCACCGATTGCGCTCTTGAGCGTTGGCGCGATGCCGGCTCCAAGGAAGGAGAGGCCGCTCGTGATCGATTGGCAGATCAGGTCCAGCTTGCCCTAAAGCTGCTCGGCTCCGGTTTCCTTGAAACCAACCCCGAACTGGCAGCCAAACTGCAAACCGGAGACGTGAACCTCACTGAGTGGTTCAACGAACTCCTGCGCCTCGTCTACCGCCTGATCTTCCTTATGGTCGCCGAAGACCGCAACCTGCTCCATCCAGACAAAGCAAGGCCCGAGTCACGCAGCCTTTACGCCGAAGGCTACTCGCTGCAGTCGCTGCGAAAGCAATGCTATCGCGCCGCTACCTGGGACAAGCACCATGACCGCTACGAGGGCGTCAAAATCGTGTTCCGCGCGCTCACCCAGGGCCAGCCAGCTCTCGCGCTGCCTGCCCTCGGCGGTCTCTTTGCCGAGGACAGGCTGCCACACCTCGAAACCGCCCGTTTGCGCAACAGCGCCTTCATGGAAGCGCTCTATCGTCTGTCCTGGCTCGCCGACAAGAATGGTATGGTCCCGGTCAACTGGCGTGCAATGGAGACCGAAGAACTGGGTTCGGTCTACGAATCGCTCCTCGAACTCCAGCCCCAGCTCGGCGACGACGGCAAGACGCTCGTCTTCGCCTCCGAGGCGGCCGAGCAAAGGGGCAACCAGCGCAAGACCACCGGCTCCTACTACACACCCGACAGTCTCGTTCAGGCGCTGCTCGATTCCGCGCTCGACCCCGTGCTCGACAAGACCGAGGCCGAGGCGGACGACCCCGCAAAGGCGCTACTGAAACTCTCGGTGATTGATCCCGCTTGCGGCTCGGGCCACTTCCTGCTGGCCGCCGCCCGCCGAATCGCTACGCGGCTCGCGCGCATCCGGGCGGAGGGCACGCCGTCGCTCGCCGATTTCCGCCATGCACTGCGCGATGTCGCGCGCTGCTGTATTCATGGGGTGGATCGTAACCCGATGGCGGTGGAACTGACCAAGGTCGCGCTCTGGATCGAGACGGTGGACCCCGGTCTGCCCCTCGGCTTCTTCGACGCACAGATCCGCTGCGGCGATGCGCTGCTGGGCGTCTTCGATTTGCAGGTGCTGCAGGACGGCATTCCGGATGCCGCCTACAAGCCCCTGACGGGTGACGATAAAGACACGGCACGCTACTACCTGCAGGCCAATCGTGCGGCGATATCCGGTCAGGGCGGGTTCGATTTTGGCACTGGACTGGCGTCGATGCCGGAAATGAAACCGATAGCGCTGGATTTCTCGGGGTTCCGTGATCTTCCGGAGGATACGGTCGAGCAGATCGGGGCCAAGGCCAAGCGGTTCAAGGAGTTGCGCAAAGGGCAGGCATTCGTTCGCGTCAAGGCGGCAGCGGACCTCTACGTGGCAGCCTTTCTGCAGCCCAAGGTGGGCGGCGCGCCGGCCGGTGCGTCAGAACGGACTGTGCCTACGACCGAGGAGCTGTGGATGGCGCTCAATCAAGGAAAGATGCGCCAGGCGATGGTCGAGGCGCCCAAGGCCGCCCGTAGCGCTCGAGCGTTCCACTGGCCGCTGGAGTTCCCCCATGTCATGCAGGGCGGCGGTTTCGACGCCGTGATTGGCAATCCACCATGGGAAAAATACACTATTCTTGAACGCGAGTTCTTTACGGCGATACCTGAAATTGTTGCGGAAGCGAATGCAGAAAAGCGCAGAAAACTCATTGAAGACAAGCTGAAGCGGTCACCAATCCTTGCCGAGGCCTGGTCTGCTGCGCAAAGGGAGGCGTCTGCGAAAGGCGATTTCGTACGGGGTTCCGGCCGGTTCCCGCAGTCTGCCGTTGGCGAACTCAATCTCTACCCATTATTCGCGGAATTGGCGACACACCTGACAAAGCGTGCTGGCTGGACCGGTTTTATCCTAAAGTCTCTGATGTTCACCGGATCAACCTGGAAAGGTTTCACAGATCACTTGGTTACCAGTGGGCGGTTGAGAGCAGTCTTCGATTTTAAAAATTGGGAGATGCTCTTTTCTTCGGTCGGATACCACGAACGGTATTCCCTCACTACGATGGGCCCGGAACGCCCAGATATCCGAATGCAATTGGCTGTCGGCCTCACAAACCCGGCGCAACTATCAGACGACAGTTCCGTTATTGCTGTTGATCGCGCGTTTCCTCGCCGCGTCAATCCCGAAACCGGCACGCTCCCACAGTGTGAAACTCCAGAGGACCTTAGGATTCTTACGCGGGTAGCCGAAGAACTTCCAACTTTGGGCCAATCTGACTGGAATGCTCGGTATACTAGCGGATTACATATGACTTCCGACGCAGCAGAGCTGCGAGACAGAGAAGCACTGGAAGCAGAGGGTTTCCAACTCAGGGGCTCATGGTTCCTGCGCGGATCAGAAGAGTTTGCTCCTGTTTACGAGGGTAAATTCATCCACCAGTACGACCATCGATTTGCGACTTTCGAAGGCATTCCCGCAGACAAGCGATTTGGCATCAAGGCCGCAACCATCAATCCGACAGAGGACCAAAAAAGAGACCGAAAACTAGAAATCGTTCCGCGATACTGGGTACGGCGACGATTTTTCGAAGAAAACGCTCATGCCCGTCGCGTGAGCATGGACTGGAACCTCGCCTTCCGGGATACAACAAATGTCATAAGCAATTTCAGAACGGCGGTTGGATGCGTGGTTGGACCCACGGCCTTCAACTATAAATGCCCCAACGTCGTAATCGCGTCTGGTGATGCGGTTGCTTCGGCGCTTTTTCTGTCAATGTTCAACTCAGTTCCCTATGACTATCTGCTCAGACAGAAGTTCTATGGTGCGAACTTCACAAAATCGATGCTCCTCCAAACATTTGTTGTCAGCAGAGCCGTGGTCACGCCTTACGAAGCGAAATTGCTCGATGCGGTTGCCGCCCTGACCAACACATCTGAAAGCGTGGAAGGATTCTGTAGACTTCTAGGACGAGACCACCTTTGCGTGAACGACACGAAGGAAAGGATCGAGCTGCGCGCTTGGATTGACGCACTTTATTTCGATCTTTTCGGGTTCGACGCCGATGAGGTCGAGTACGTATTCGATACGTTCCCGATCTGGCGGGATAAGTCCACGGAGGCTTGGGGAAGCTTCTATGAAAAAGAGCGCACTTTGGCGATATTCGCCAAGCTGAAGAGCGAGGCAGCTTGAAGATGCCACAGTCCGACAAAAGTACCACTTTTCTCGACGCCTTTTACGCCCGCGCCTACGGCCTGACCCGCGACGAGCTGCGCTACATTCTCGACCCCGCCGACGTGAAGGGCCCCGACTACCCCTCGGAAACCTTCCGCGTCCTCAAGGAAAACGAAATCCGCCTATACGGCGAATACCGCACCCGCCGCCTCGTCCTCGAAGCCTGGGACCAGATGGAAGCCAACGGCGAGTGGCGATGGGGATGTGAGCGATGCCCGCCCTTGATGCCCATCTGATGGAGCGGGCCGTTCCGCATTTTTGTGATGCCTTTGCGACCTTCGGCAACGATGATCGTGACCTTGGCGCGACCGCACAGGCAATCACCTCAGCCGCAAAGATGGCAGGCTTTTCGAAGCGCGGACGTCGATGGATGCTGGAGTATCTGTGCGGTTTCATCGACACGCTGGAAGAGCGGGGAATTGATCCCTTCCAGGCGGGTAAGCAGGTAGACGAGCCTGACGCGCTTTTTTCCATGAAACGCCTGGGCGGCCTTTTCAACGTAGAGCATACGGTTCAGCAACCCTTGCAGAGCGTGTTGTTCGAGCCGAGGGAGGAAGAAAATACAACCGAGCGTGCCCTGATCGACCAGTTGATCGCGGCGACCAGGCTCTATGATAGCAGTGAGGCAATCCAGGAATTGCTCGATTTCACAGCCCGCCTTCGGGAATTCGCACCTTTTAACGCGATGCTGCTGCATATCCAGAAGCCGGGCCTGACCCACGCGGCAACCGCCCATGATTGGTGGCATCGCTTCGGTCGAGTGCCAAAAAAGGGCGCGCGGCCGCTTCTTGTTCTACGCATGAAGGGGCCGGTGGACTTCGTCTTCGACATCCAGGACACCGAGGGCGATGATGTTCCGGTTGACGCGTTCTCCTTCCCGACCTTCGGTGCTCTGAGCGATCGTCGCTTCGACGAGTTCATGCGCGAGGTTCGCAAGGAGAAGATCGAGCTGGTCCGGCTGGATGCGGGCGATGATCAGGCCGGCTGGATCCGGCTGCTGTCACGCCCGGCGGATAACAAGGGCAAGAATCGCTATCAACTGGCCTTCAACCAGAACCATTCTGCACCAACGCGTTTCGTCACAGTGGCCCACGAGCTCGCACATCTTTATCTCGGTCATCTAGGAGCCGACCTCGGACGTCGAGTGCCGGATCGCCGAAACATCTCGCATGCCCTGCAGGAGGTGGAGGCCGAAATGGCCGCCTATCTCGTCGCCATGCGCAATGGCTTGCGGCCCCGCAGCGAAAGCTACCTCTCCGATTACAAAGGAGCGTTCGAAGATCTGAACCTATATCCCGTAACTCGAACCGTGAATGCTGTCGAAACAACGCTGGGCCTCTCGGCCCAAAAACTGTGGAACGAGAAGGCATGAGCCAATGATCGAGGCGCCCCAGTCCTTCGTGACCCATCAGGAATGCGACAAGGTCGCGTTTCAAAATGGCTTTCGCCGAAGAAACGGTGAAACTGGCGGCTGGCGGTGCTATGCTTCGACCACCGCGCAAGGGTCCATCTGGCTCGCGCGCGAATATGCCGGTGGTTGGCTACTCGCCTTGGATCACCCCGGCGTCATCGCCGAGATGGACCTTGAACCTATTTCTGTCGAAGGCCCCGGTCTCGCCCGCTTCCGTTTCGCGGATCTGGTTCTGCTATACGCGGCAATGCCACGCGTCTATGAGCTTGCGCTCAGCCTTCCGAATGCACCGCTTCACGAGTTTCTTGATCAGACCAATGGGCTGCCGAGATCGACAGAGGCGGAACGCCTCGTGGTCCAGCGTGTCGGGCAGAACATCTTTCGCGAACGTCTGATGGCTTACTGGCAAGGGCATTGTCCGTTGACAGGTATCACCGACACGTCACTGCTGCGTGCCTCCCACATCAAGCCTTGGAGCGAGTGCGAAAGCGACGCCGAGCGGCTCGACGTGCACAACGGCCTCCTTTTGTCTGCACTCTGGGATGCGGCCTTCGATAGCGGCCTTGTGAGTTTCGGTGATGCGGGAGCACCGCTCTTCTCACCCGTCTTGAGCGAGGAAGGTAGAGCCTTACTCACTTGGAGCCACCCGCTTCCTTTGACTGATAAACATCGCGAAAAGCTGGGCTGGCATAGGGCAAAGTTTGCCGAATGTGTGTGAGTAGTAGAATCCGCGATTACGGAAGTTATGTTTGGGCCAAGACTGCGGAAATCATTTCCGCAGCCTCACCCCTTAAACTTCTCCCTGCGGTGGTACTGCAGGAACTGTGAATGCGGCCGCTCATCAGCGCGTGCCGGCACAAGTAGGCGTCGCTCCGGATTAATGAGCCGCGTCACAGTGTCGGGAACGCCGCCACTGGCGATCAGCAAGCTGTAATCATCATCGACGGATATCAGGCCCCGGTCGAACATCCAGTGCACGGTTCCGGATAGAGCCAAGCCATTGCGGACGCTGTCCGGACCGCCATCGGCCACCGGGCGAATGTGCGCGGCCTGCACTTCAGATCGCCCGCCACCATTGATCAGCTTGATGCCGGTGACTGCGCAGGTGTCCTGATAGGCTGATTTGATGGCCACGGAAAACGCGCGGTCGCGGAACGGACGCTGCAACACCTGTGAGACGATCCTGCGGTCGACGCTGTCGGCCTCGAACGGCATCTGCGGATTGTCACCAAATCCGATGCGCGCCTCCTCGTCCGGGTCTGGCGCCGGCCGTTCGCGATCCCGCTTTCCGAGAACGTGCGCAAAGCCGGCGGCGAGGATCAGGTCGTACTCGGCGTCGGAGATTTTTCGCACCGCCCGACCAAACGCTCCCTTGTTCGTCGAGCCGTCGTCCTTCCGCAGCCCGCTCTCATAGTAACTGTCCGCCTCCTTGAAAGGGACGGCGTGGTCGAACGGCAGGAAGTCCCCGATCAGCGCATAGAAGTGATCCGCCTTCGACGGATCCTCGATGATGTCGGTGATCCTCGCGGTCGCAAAATACGCCTGTTTGCCACCCGTCTTCATCAGGTCGCCGCTCGGGCGCCGCGGCTCGTAGTAGATGATCCAGTCACCGCGCGCCGCCTCGACTTGCCGCAGATAGGTGCGCGGAAAATGGTACCGCTGCTCCGGAAGATCGTCATATGTCGGATCGACCTTGGTGGTGAGTATGGCCTTGGACATGGTGAGGCTCTTGTTCCCGTTGCTCACGGGTACCAAGTTGGTGTGCACGTGGAAACAGCTTGTTTTCAAGATGGCAGCACAACCTAGGAGGGTATTTTCTTGCTGTCGGGGATTTACTTCGAACATCGCTTCAAAATGGCTGTAAGTAAGCAACGTGAAGTATCTATATAAGTATAAACTGCTCCATCCAAAGTATTTGTGGCTCGACGCAACTGCCGGTAAACATTGACTAACTTGAGCTGGTGGGCGATGATACATACATCAATCGCGATAGTGCGGTTTGATGTTTTTGCGATAAGCAAGGATCTTTGACATGACGAAGAAGACAACAAAACGGCTCTCCGGCCGCTTTGACTACGCCGCGCTCGACATCGACGCGCAGAGCAGGACGCAACTGGAGGCGGCAGCCGCCGGCATCCAGGCTCTCGGGCGCCGATCGACGGACCAGGCCTTCGAGCTGGGCGATCTGCTGGAGCAGGCTTCCGAGCTTGTCGAACCGGGCACTTTCGAAAGATGGGTATCGCAGCGATGCGACATCTCCTCGAAGACCGCCCGCAACTACAGGGCCGTTGCTCGCAATCTCTCGCGCTACCGTGAGCGAGCGGTCGAGCTTGCGGTGAGCCCTACTGTCCTTTTCCATCTGGCGTCCGCGCCAGAGGAGAAAGTCGAGGCCGCCTTAGCTCATGCCGAAGAGCATGACGGCATCCGCGTCAGCGAGGTGAAGGCCCTGCTCGCGGACGGCGCCGACGCAACCTCAAAGGAGTTGAACGGCGTCGAGCTAGCGGACATCGGTGGACTGTCTGGTCTCCGGGCGATGATCGATCTCAAGACGAAGACTGGCATTGCCGCCTTTGTCGAGAATGCCGCAGCTCTTGCCGCGGCAGTGGCCAAGGTTCTCGAAAGCAAGCCTGAGGGCAAGCGTCTGCAAAAGAAGGGCCTCATCCCGTTGCTGGAGCCTCTGGCTCGTGCTGCCAAGCGCAGCTTAGGCAATGTGCTGCTTCTGGACGCACCCGGTGACATCGACGCACGCAAGCTCTCGGACAACGAACTTCCTATCGGAAGTCGCTGGTTCAGGGTTTTCGACATGCTCGATGACATGGGCGACCGTGAAGCGTGGCCCGAGGCGAGGGAGCTTGAGGTCTGGTTGGACCTCACGGTCCTACCACTGCTCCAATGGGCGACGTGCCGGACGAAGCAACCAGACTGGCCTCTCGAAGCTCCAGTCGCTTCAAAGTCGGCAGACGCGGTGATGCGAAGCGGTCTCGAGGCGCTCGGCGGCGTCGTGCGGGTCGAACCGCCAAGCCTGGATCCTGCCGACGACGTCGGCGCTGCCCTCGAGGACTACCAGCCGCCCGCGTTCCTGGCACGCAAGGCTCCAGCAGCAGACGAGGACGGTTCGAATGTCCTCCCGTTCAACTCGACTGAAGCGCGGTCGGGGCTACGGAAGCCGAGAGCGCTAATGCGCAAACCTGCCGAGGCGTCGGCGGACTGAACACAAGGAAGGGGCTCTCGGGCCCCTTTCTTGATTCCAATTTGTCGGTGACGGCTGAGATCGGTTGGATCGCGCGTCGATTCACCGGCTGTTCACCATCGGACGCAGGGACCAATTTTCGGCATGAGCCCGCCGTTAACCTCGTTCCGGATCCGTTCTCTTTTTCGCGAGAGGATCCTTGAGATCCGGTCGGGGTCCTGCCAGGTATGAGTGGCTCCACGGATCGGAGCAAGCGGCCCAAGCCGGTGCTACCAACACCGACAAGGGCCTGACCCTCAAGCCTTCTAGGAAAGGAATCGGGCTGTGACTAACCTACACTCGTCGTCCCCTCATGGGAAAGTTCTGCGTGCCGCTATCGCGGCGTCTTCCAACGATCATGCCGGCACGGCTTCGACGCCGCGCTGCCACTTTGCGGACCGCCTTGCGGTGCAGACGGAGCCGCCGGTGCTGCGCCGTTACCCTCACATCGTCCTCTATCCGGAAGTCGAAGCAGACTTCGACCTGCTGATCGAAAAGGCGATCAACGCGATTGCCGAAGGCGAGCCGGTCGAGGACGAAATCCTCGGGCACTATGTCAACGTTGCCTCGCTGGTACGTGCCGTCAGCTTCCGCGAAGGCAAGCTCCTCGAGCAGGCGGTCGAGCGTCTCTCCAAAGCCAATCCAAACCTGGTCGTGCTGATGCAGTCAATCAAGCTGCCGCTCGTCAAGGCGGCCATCGAGGCTGTGGCCGGCAATGATTGGCAGCACCTGGAAGAAGTCAGACTTGACTGTGAGGCGCCGGCCAAAGGAAGCTATACACCCGACCTCATCGTGGTGAACCGGAGGCGGCATTCCGCCTTCATTCTTGACCTCAAGCGGTCGTTGGCGTCGTACGGAGACACGAGCCGGCTGGAAGAGCTGAAGCTGAAGATGATGGCAGCGGCCATGATCCTTCCGGATTGGCTGTACAAGACGCAGAAGCGGATCATGGTCGACACCGTTGGCGTTGCGATCGTCGATGGCGCAAGCCGTCCGAGCGACCATGCCGCCGGCGTCTGGGCACTGTCCGAGATCGACGACCTGCTGGAGATCGATGGCGCGGCCGCTTGTATGGCCGAGCTTCGCCACCGCTTCGGCAATCGCGTCCAGCAGCTCCTCAAGGCTGAGGCACGTCGCGCACTCGGCATCCCGCAGCCAGGCTCTGCGCCGCTAGCTGCGGCCTCATCTCAGTTGCCGTCACGCTTCGGCGCGCTGCGCGGTGCCGGTCGCTTGATTGCTCGCTGTGAGCCGGACGGGGAAACCTTCGACAGCGATGGTCCCGACGGCGCTGACGACATGGCGGATGAACCGGACCGCGACGAGGACCGGCCATCTGGTCCGCCGCAACGCATCCGCGTCGGCTTTGTGCGAAAGCTGCTCGACGCCTGATCGGAGACTGCTGAGCTCCTGCCCACGCTGAGGCTGCGGCTCTGACGCTGCAGCCCGCCCATCCCCTTTGCCCGTCCATTAGCGCCGACCGACCTACGGTCCGGCGAGGAGACATCGCATGTCTGAACACCACCATCATTCGCGTCACCGCCTTGCCTGTGACGCCGTCGAGAAGGCCGCCGAGGCCGCACGCCCGATCTGCGCTCCCGACGCCGACCCGGCCATCATCATCGGCCTTGCCCTCAGCCACGTTCGACAAGGCGGCCAAGGCAACCGGTCCATCCCCGCACCCGTTATGGCGTATCTTGATATGCTGGCGGACCGCGGGGATCCGACCTGCCGCATGGTCCGCCACTGGATCAGCCGCAGAAGGGCAACCTCATCCTCGCATGCCTCGAAGCCACCGCAGCGCAGATGCTCTGATCATCGCCTATCAGCGGAAATCATTGCCGCCACCTCTCTCCACGAGGTGCTGTGATGGACCGGCTGTCATCCTTCCTCGTCCGGCGCCTGCGGCACATGACGCGGCGCGAGGTCCGGCGTCGTGCTGTCCGGAATGGCCTGCTGACAATGACGGTCATGCAGATCGACGGGTACATCGTCGGCCGCTACCTTCCAGCCTTCGACCCAGCCCATCTTTCCGGATATGCCAAGCGGGACCGGCAGTGGGTGCGCGAAAAGCTGGCGCCATTCCTGATCGAGCCGGACCAGCCAAAGCCGGGCCGTGTCGATCAATCGTCATCGACGCCAGTCCTCCCCTCCTACCTCCGCCTCGGCGCCGACGTGCAAGCGACGACCGCCTCGGCGGCCTATGCGACGCGTATCGTGGGAGAGGCAGGGGAGGCGCTCAGCGTGAAGACCATCGCGACGGTGCTTCTGCTCTCTGCCGCAATGCAAGAGGCGGGCGTCGAGCTTGGCGATGTCGTCAGGCTTCTGCGCGTGGCCGCGCCCGTGTTCGCAGTCCATCTTCAGGTCGAGGGCGTCGAGCGGGCGCTGTTGCAGCTCGTTGAGAAGACAGCGCTTCTTCCGTACGGACCTTATGTCGGCATGGCCGCCGATTTCACCTTCGTTGAGGACATGTGGGCCTGGGGCGAAGGGGAGGCACAGCGCGTCTTCCTGCATGTCCTCGTCGGCGAGGACCATCTTCTTAGCCGGCCAACCCTGCGCCGGCAGCTCACGAAAGCACTTGCTCATGGATCGCCCGTGCTTGCTGTCTCGGAGACGGGCCAGGAGATCCCCGACCAGATTGACCTTACCTGTGACGTCAGGCTCACCGGCGGCGGGATCGATGCGACATTGCTCGTCGACTTGTTCGAGGCAGTCTACGGTCACGCACCGACTTGCGCCCAGGAAATCCGCATCCGTCTGCTCGACGTGGCGGCGCTGACGCTGGACGACCTTGCCATCGCTGTCCGCCGTGGGCGACCGATCCAGCTCAGCATCGAGGCGCTGGGCGGGCTTGCAGAGCGCAATCGTCAGGAAGAAGCAGAGGGTGATGGCAGAGAGGACACAAAGCCGCAGCGACGCCTGATTACCCAGAGCCCAAGTGACAGGCACCGCAAGAAGGCTGAGGAGGCGAACGCAGAGGACGCTCCTCAAGCTCACAAGAAGACCAGAGCGAGAAGCAAACCGACCGGCGCGGAGGTCATCCAGCCGCAGTCCATCGACGACGACGGCGCCGGGAAACCGCCGCTCATCGTCGAGTCCTTGTCAGGCTACGGCGCCGCGAAGGATTGGGCGCTAGGGTTGAAGGCGGATCTCGCTGACCATCGGAGCGGTGATCTGTCGTGGTCCGACATGAGCACCAAGCTCCTGCTTTCCGGCCCTCCCGGAACGGGCAAGACAACCTTTGCACGGGCGCTGTGCAACAGCCTGCAGATCCCGCTGGTCGTCACCTCCGTTTCCACGTGGCTGCAAGGAGAATACCTGCACGCGGTGCTGGACCGGATGGCAAACACCTTTGCTGAGGCGCGGTCACAGGCGCCGTGCATTCTCTTCATTGACGAGATCGACGGCATTGGTACGCGGGTGTCGGTGTCGCGGGAGTATGCCGATTATTGGAATGCGTGCGTCAACAAGTTGCTGGAGCTGCTCGACGGCGCCGTGAAGAGCGAGGGCTCATTGTCGTCGGTGCCACGAACCGCCCCCACGAAATCGATGAGGCAATCCGAAGGTCTGGTCGGCTGGAGACGCATATCGAGATCCCCAAGCCTGACATTCCGGCACTTGCCGGGATCCTCGCTCATCATCTGGGCGCCGATCTCGACGTCATTGCAGCCGGACGTGAAGGAGACGCATCGTGATCAGGACCACAGAGCAGGAGGGGCCGTTGGCGAGTCGCGTCGGCACATGGCAGACGGATGCCCGCCAACTAGGCCATCTAGCCACGCAAGACGACGCGACGGCGCGTGCGTTGCTGCGGCTGGCAACGCGAGCAATGGGGCTCACCGGCGCCGATATCGAGCGTATCGTCCGAGAGGCACGGCTGAAGGCACGGCGCGAGAAGCGGCGTCTGTCTTACGCCGATCTCGAAGCCGGCATCCGCGGTCACCGGCCGCCACTGCCCCACGACGTCCGCTGGCGCCTGGCGATCCATGAATCCGGGCATGCCGTCGTTCATCACGCGTTGCGCCTCGGCTCCGTCAAAGGGCTGACGATCGATGCCAAGGACGGCGGACAAAACACCGTCTCCTTTGGCGATGGTCCCGATACCGTCGAATGGTATGAGCGGCTGCTTGCGCTGCTGATGGCAGGCCGAGCGGCGGAACTCATTGTGCTGAAGTCTGCCTCCGCCGGCTCTGGCGGAGCCGAGCACAGCGACCTCG
This sequence comes from Pseudorhizobium flavum, assembly GCF_044142885.1. Lineage (NCBI taxonomy): Bacteria > Pseudomonadati > Pseudomonadota > Alphaproteobacteria > Hyphomicrobiales > Rhizobiaceae > Pseudorhizobium > Pseudorhizobium flavum. The sequence goes on along the minus strand of NZ_JBIOKZ010000001.1, from coordinate 236,598 downwards.
CCCGTGCGACCCGCATCGCCACCAGCATGGAGCAGACGCTGGGCTTCGGCGCCAGGTACCCGCTGCTCTACCTCGAGCATCGAGACGCGACCGACATCCTGAGCCGTGATGGCGATGTTGCGATGCGCGTTCATCAGCGGCTTGAGTTCGCTCAGGCGCGGGCGACGGAAGTCATCTTGGAAAACCGGAACGTGTTCGACCGGCTGGTGCGCACCCTCTTTGATGCTCAGGCGCTCGACGGTGATGCGGTGATGGACATCCTAACCTCCAGCTCCTAGACCTCCTACAAAGCAGGAGGGCGGGATGTCTGTGGCCGTAGTTGCACACTGTGACTGGAGTACAGACCGGAAGAAGCGGTGGATGTGCGTAGCCTTACGCTGCGGCACGGCCTGGCTGATCTCACCGCCCGAACAGGTCGGCGACACCGCCGCCCTGATACCACGGCTCAGGCAGCGTTCCAGAACAAACGGAGCCCTCCTGATGGGCTTCGACTTTCCCATCGGCCTGCCTGCGGCTTATGGGAGGGCCTCAGATCTCCCTGACTTCCGCTCTGCGCTGCGCACCTTCGGATCAGGACGGTTTGCGCGATGGTTTGAGGTTGCAGAGCACCGCGATGACATCTCCCTCTATCGCCCGTTCTATCCGATGCGGCCGGGCGGCACGCGACGCCAGCATCTATACGACGCCCTGAATATCACAGACGGCTCCGCTCTCCTAAGTCGCTGCGAGCGGAGAACTGCCAATCGAGGTGACGCCTGCATGCTGTTCTGGACGCTGGGCGGCAACCAAGTCGGAAAGGCGGCTATCAGCGGCTGGCGCGAGATCATCATCCCGAACCTGGCTGATGCCGTTCTATGGCCGTTCGACGGTGCACTCTCAGACTTTGCAGCGCCCGGCGCCACCGTTATCGCCGAAACCTATCCTGGCGATGTTTACGGGCAGCTCGGGATTCCACGCAAGCCGGTCTGGAGCAAGCGGCAGCAGTCTGGCCGCCGTAGCGTCGGCGCCCATCTTCTCCACTGGCTAGCGAGCCGGCCGCATTTCGATGGTGGGGCAGTCGAACCTTTGATCCGGGACGGGTTTGGCGCCGACAAGTCTGGCGAAGACCGGTTCGATGCGCTCGTGGGGCTGTTTGGTATGATCGATGTGGTCGAAGGACAAAGGGCTGAGGGCGCGCCGACTATGGAGGAGCTCATGACCTGGGAAGGTTGGATCCTCGGTCAGCAGGCCTCAGCCCCCTGACATGAAGTAACTTACGGCGAAATGACGCGACCTCGGTTGCCGGCAACTGGAGTCAAGTTGCGCACATCTGATTCCAAACCAGCGGCGCCCGATTCAACAGTCTCTGCGAACGATTCCGTTTTAACGGCAGACGATTCAGTTCGTCATATTTCTGATTCCTATTCTGGGTGGGGGCCCCCCGGTTCTAAGAACACAAACCCGCTAGCGACGAAGAAGTCACCTAGAATGCATCTCAATGTGTCCGCACGTCGAAGCAAATTGCGCTCATTCGATTCAGAACGACGGATTTCCGATTCAGAAGATTATGATTCCGATTCAGCGGAAAACGGCTTGCGCCGGTCCGCCGATCCTCTGACCATCGAAGGTGCCATCCATAACAAAAAGGGAGGAAACATGGCACGACAGACACAGCGCGAACGCAACGCGAAGCAGCGAGAGAGGCAGCGGCTGCTGCGGGACCGGCACAAGCTTGAGCGGCGCCCGGCACGGGATGACTTCGCCCGCATCCTGCTCTTCAGGGTGATCGCGGGCCTGCTGAAGACCGGAAGACTTTCCAAGCTGGAAGAGTTGGAAGACGAACTGGTTGAGGAGCTGGCGACCCAGGGATTCGACGAACGGGCGGCGTGCGAGGTCTTCAGCGCTCTCGTCGAACAGTATGGGAGCGGCGACAGCCCCTTCCGCCGCAAGGTCCATCTCGTTCATTAACCGCAGCCCTGGCGTCGATCGGGACGCCTTCTTCGCCAGGGTAAGCACTCACCTGATGCAAACGACGTTCTCCCGAAGGGGACTTCGTCCCCCTGTTACTTCGTGAAACGCCGTTTGCTTTCGAATCGCTCCTCTAAAGCACCCAAACAGGCGCTGGGACAGTTACCTCACGTTAACCCATCTCACTTAGCTCGCTCGCCCCGCCTCGGCGGGAGCAGGACAACAACAGCTATGTGAACTGAAATGACAGACAGCTTTTCTCCCAAGGCATTCCAGCGCAAGATCGACGCCTTTTGCCAACTTCGCCTCTCGCCGCTTCTGCCGGCCGAAGAGCTGGTGAGGTTGATGAGCTACATGCACTCGCTGATCCAGTTCCGGCAACCCGCACCGCGGACTGGCGGCAGGACAGACTGGAGCAGTGTTGCGGCTGCTTGCGGGGGCGACGCCAAGCTTCTTGCCGCACATGCCCGTAGGATTGATCCTGGTTTCGATGCCATCGCCCGCTGGATCAGAGATACCAGTGGCGCCAGCAGTTCGTCGAAGGGTGAGCCTTGCAGCCGATCGAGGGTCACACGGAGGAGGGCGGCGCCGATGGCGGCCAAACGTGTCGCGCCGCAAGAACAGAAGAAGGCAGCAGCGAGGACAACCTCTCAATCCGTATCATCCCGTGTGGCTGCGGAGTTTCCTGCACCTCTGTTTGAGGACTGGGAGGATCCCGCGGACTTTTCTGAGGCTCTCCAACTTCACCTCCGCCGCCATGGAGAGACATATTGGGTGCTCTACCGTGCGATCGTGACGCCGGACGATCTCACGGACAAGAACACCCTGTTGAGCTGGATCGAGGGTCGCCGTGTGCCGCGCAGTACCAATAGCTTCGAGATGCTGTCGCGTATCGAGAGGCGTTACCGACTTCCAGAGGGCTACTTCAAATCGAAGCTCCCCCATCCCTCCCGATCGGCTTCCGGTTTTGATCTCTTAGGGATTGAGCCCGCAGAGCGGCGCCGGCTCGCATGGCATCTGCCGGAGGACTTCAACTCGCTCTCGTTCAAGAAGCGCGAGGAGATCGTCGACTGGGTCCGGCGCGTCATCATCAGCGGCTCGACGGACTACCGGAAGTTTCAGGCGGCAGCCGCCAAGCAGCGTTACGCTATTCGTTTCCCCGGTGTCTCATACGGTGGACGAGCGCCGCGAGACGGAAAGATCATCATGCCTGCGAACTACGAACAGAGCTGGGTAGAAGACCCTGATCTGTTGTCCGGCGTTATCGAGGCGCCACCGGCACTGGCCATGGAGATGGCCGATCTCGCGCGCTTCAAGACGTCGGCTCTGACGTCGGTGGGTTTCCAGCGGAGCGGCGTTTGGGGTGAGGAGACAGCCTCGCAAAAGATCGAGCATCTCGGGCTGATGTTCGGCGCTTTGGCAGCAGCCAAGGACGGAGAGGTGAAGGGCTACGGGGTGCCGCTTCGTCAACTCACCTTCGGCCTGCTGCTCTTCCCCGGCGTCTGGGATTGGTACCTCCAGTGGCGGGAAAGCCGGCGGGGCTTCTATACGGCATGGGAGGTCGACATGTTGCGGATCGCCTTGGCGCTGACCAGAGAAGGCACAGGCTGGCTTCGCCAGCACCCCGAGCTTCTTTCCCGTGTCCAACCGGTCCCAGGACTCGTGTCTCAGAACGAGATCGACTACGCGAAAGACGATTGGCACGGCGCCTGTGACGATTTCCATCAGCACGCATCCCAGCGCGTCAAAGAAATTCAGCGAATCGCCCGCGTCCACCGCGATCCGTTCGAGCCGATTATGCCGGTGCTCGAAGCAGCAAGCCCAGTCGGCGAGTACCGCAAGATCACCGAGGAGATCATTCGCCTGATGCCAGACGAGCATCGGTATCCGCGGCCGGCGGCTGAAGCCGTTCGGTCCTTCCTGATGCTGCGGCTGGGACTGCATCTCGGACTTCGCCAGAAGAACCTGCGGCAACTGATGCTCTGCCCGAAGGGTCAGATGCCGCGTTCGGAGCGCGTCCTGGAAAAGATGAAGCGCGGCGAGATCCGATGGAGCGATCGTGAAGGCGGATGGGAGGTCTTGATACCTGCCGTCGCCTTCAAGAACGCGCATTCCTCGTTCTTCGGCGACAAGCCTTTCCGGCTCGTCCTGCCCGACCTCCTGGACCTCTATTCTTACATCGATGCATACGTGGACAGACATCGCGCGGTCCTGCTACGCGGCGCTGCCGATCCTGGAACCTTCTTCGTGAAGACCGTCAAGACGACCAGTACAGATGCGGCCTACGATATCACCAGCTTTTACGAGGCGTGGCGTCTGACGATCCAGCGCTACGGGATCTATAACCCCTATACCGGCCGAGGAGCGATCAAAGGCCTCCTGCCGCATGGTCCGCATAACGTCCGAGACGTCTTGGCAACCCACATCCTGAAGCAGACCGGCTCTTACGAGCAGGCGAGCTACGCGATCCAGGACACCCCCGACATGGTCGCGAAGCACTACGGACGGTTCCTTCCGCAGGATAAGGCAGCGCTTGCCGCCCGTATTCTCAATCAGGTTTGGGAGGCCGCATAGTCAGAAGCGGGCGCCGGAAATTATTTCCGGCGTCTCGCCTCGTTCTTGGCCTCTCGCGCCCACGGTGGCGGTAGCCGCTGTTCAATCCAGGGGAGGAGCTTGATTGGCTTGGCCTCAATACCGGCCGTGATGATCGGATACTTGCTGAGAGCATCGCGCATCAACGGGAGGCCCGCGGGGTTCGTGTACCGGGTGTTTGTTTCGCTTCCCTCGCTGAGACGCCCGGAGATATCATCGATCACTTCCGGAGAGACTCCGGCCTGCTTCAATGTGTCCGCCATGCCATGGCGGAGCGCATGGAAGGCTCGGTCCCACATATTCTCTCCCAGGGACTGCTTCATGACCGGGAGAAATACATCGTAGAATCGATCACCGGGATCATTCTTGGTTTTGTGCGAAAACAGGTCTGGGAACAGGGCCTTGTATCCCAACTCTTTGAGAGCGACGCAGTAGTCCAAGAAGCCCAACCGGATCATCTCATCAGGGACCGGCAGCACTCGCTGGGACTGCTCGGTCTTGACCCTGCGGAACTCATTCGGGCGTAGGACCAGCACAAGCCCGTCATCATCCTCCGCGATGTCGTCGAGTGCGAGACTTGCGAACTCAGCTCTGCGGGCGCCGAGGTAGGTAAACATGATAGGAAGGAAATAGTCTCCATCATGGTAGACGTGGGGGCCGGGCTTTTTGCGACCTCTTAGGTCGTCCAAGCAACCAGTATAAATAGGACAGGAGAAAATCGGTACGATCTCCGCCGGCGTCGGCTTGTGCTGTTGCTGCCGGATCGAACCGAGCTTTGGCTTCTTTGGACGCAGGCCCTCGAAGGTCCACTCGGTAATCTCGAAGCCGTGACCGCGAACATGCTTCAGGAAGTGGTTGAGGTTGCCGAAGTGCTTGCGGATGGTCGCAGCGCTTAAGCCGACGGCAGCCTCTTTGCCCTCGGCTCTGGCCTGCTCTCGCAGCTTCTCTCCTTCAGCTCGAAGTTCAGGCGCAGACATCGCCCTCATTCTGGCGCTTTGCCCCCAGCGCGTCGGCACGATGTTAAAGAACTTGCGCAGTTCTCCGATGTGGTACTGCGTGATCTGCCCTGTATGCTCGACGCCCTCTGCCTCGAGCACAAGCTTGAACATGCGGACAAGGGCGCGGGCGTCTCTTGCAGTGCCGGCGTCCCAGGCATCCTTCATGTTGTCGATCAAATTCTGACATTCCGCCTCAAAATTGGCGACCAGGATGATCGGCCTCTTTTGCGCACCGTCCTCTTGTTCGGTGTCATCGGAACGCGGCGTCGGCCGAAGATCGAGCATGGTGATAGCCGGAGGCTCGGTCGGCTCTGGGGGCTGGGGAGCTGGCACTGTAGCGGGCGGCACGGCAGCGGGTGGCGCGGTAAGTTCGGCTGCGATTGGTGTCACTTGCCGCTGCACGGCTTGAGGTGCGGCAGAGAGGTGGTATGGCTTTGAGCCGCCTGTGAACTCGCTGAGGCTTCGATCAGCCAGCGGATGCCGATCGTCGACCTCGAACAGTGCTTCTGCCCGTCCTTCGAAATAGGCCTTCATGGCCTTCTCGTGATTGAGGGGATGCTGAGTGATTCCGAACTGGTCCATGAGCATCCGGATGCCGTCCTGGAAGGCTCTGCTGTTTACCTCGTCATACAGTTCGATGTAATTCGACTTGATTGCCGGAATGTGCGAGGCGGGGACCCCGTTGGCCACCAGATAGCGGTGTCCGTTACAGCCTTCCTTCAGCGTCAGATGTTGGCGGATACCGAACATGGCGAGCAGCTTGTAGGCCCAGCCATTTTCCAGGTCGAGTTCCAGCTCCTCGATGTCGGCAGGTCTTCCATATCGTCTGGCAGCCATCGCGGCGTCCTCGAGATGCAGAAGCATGACGTCGCGCTCGTGTTCGCACAGTTTCTGGAGCTGCTGCTTGGACATTGGTTCCTTCGATTTCATCTTCAGTTCGGCCATCAGCATGTTGAGCTTGCGACCGATCACCTGCGCCTTCTTATGGTCGGAACAGTGAAGGCTGAGTGAAAGCCGGCTGCCGGGTCTGGATGGCGCGAAGCGCGTGGGGACCCGTGCCCGCCAGTAGAAGATGTTGCCGCGGCGAATAAGATTCTCGACGTCGTGGCGCACTGCCATGGGTGTATTGCTCTTGCCTGCCACCGGAGCGGCCGCCATGCGAATTTCGCGTGGGCATCACCTGTGGGCTACAGTTCTGGGCATCAGGTCGCCAATGACGCCAAAACGGGATCCGGCACGACTGGAAAATCAAGGAAACAAGGGCTTTTCAGGAGAATTGGCTGGGGAACCTGGATTCGAACCAGGACTAACGGAGTCAGAGTCCGTGGGTCTACCGTTAACCTATTCCCCAAGAATAGCGCGGCGGCATGCGTCGCTCGGTGTGCGCGGCTTATAGCCAAAGCGCGGGCGGATGCAAATACCCTTTTTGAAAAAGTTTGCGCCTCGGCCACGTGGGTGCTCAGGGTGGCGGATGTTCGAGAGCGAGTTAGGCGGTCGAAAAAGCGATTGGCGAAACCGCCGCTCGCTGTTATCTTCCGCGCAACGAAACAGATGGACGCCTGCTGCATGCCATGATGGCGTTGCGCGGCGAGATGGATAGAAGTGATGGACCCCGAGGGCGGCGGAAAGCCGCAGCAGGGCGGGGCATCGGCTGAAGGGCGGGGCGACGCGAAGACCCGCCGCCGCAGGGCGAAGCGGAACGGCAAACGCCGTCACGCGGCGCCCAGCATGCATGGCGGATCAGCGCAGGATGCTGGTCAGGCCCATGTCGAGCCGAGCAACGCCGAAAGTCCCAAACGCAAGCGAAAGCGGCGGCGCGTTCGCTCGGCCTCTTTAGCCGAAGCCATGCCGCAGGCAACGACCGGCACACCTGCGTCCCGGCCCGCCAGCGCCGATATCGGCCACCACGCGGACAGCAACCGGACACGCAAGCGCCGCAAGAAGAACCGTCATGGGCGCGAACTGCAGGGCCGTCCGCTCGCCCAGCCACGTCATGCGCCTGCTTATGCGCCCGAGAAGGCTGTCACGGCGTCTGCGTACCCTCAGGCGCCGCAGGTGGCCGCGGAGCCGAGCCGGCCGTCCTTCAGGGATGACTACTACGCAGCCCTCGACCTCGGCACGAACAACTGCCGGCTTCTGGTCGCCCAGCCGACGCGACCGGGTCAGTTCCGGGTCGTCGATGCCTTCTCGAGGATCGTCAGGCTCGGTGAAGGCTTGGCCGCGAACCGTAGGCTTTCCAACGAGGCCATGGACCGGGCCGTCGAGGCGCTGAAGGTCTGCGCTGCGAAGCTTTCGAGCCGGCCCATTCGCAAGATGCGCCTCATCGCCACCGAAGCGTGCCGGGCAGCCCAGAACGGGGAAGAATTCCTCGATCGCGTGGTGCGCGAAACCAGCCTGACGCTCGAGATCATCGACCGCGAGACGGAGGCCCGCCTTGCAGTCTCCGGCTGCTCCTCGCTGGTTGGACGGGAGACCCGATCCGTGGTGCTATTTGACATCGGCGGTGGCTCCTCGGAGATCGCGGTCATCCGGATCGGTGATAGCCGCTCCAACAGGCTTGCGAACCACATTACTCACTGGACGTCGCTTCCTGTCGGTGTCGTGACGTTGTCGGAACGCCACGGCGGACGCGACGTGACGCCGGATGTCTTTGCCGGCATGGTCGCAGAGGTGGAGGACATGCTGGCGCGTTTCGAAGCGCCGCCGGTGACGGGCCTCCACCGGCACGATGCCGAAGGCTTCCATTTGATTGGAACCTCGGGCACGGTGACGACGCTTGCCGGGGTCCACCTAGACCTGCCGCGCTACGATCGCCGCAAGGTGGACGGGCTGTGGCTTTCGGATGCGGAGGTTTCGGCGATGCAGGCGAAGCTCTTATCGTGGGATTTCGCCGGCCGCGCCGCCAATCCCTGCATCGGGCCGGACAGGGCCGACCTGGTGCTTGCCGGATGCGCCATTCTCGAGGCGATCCGCAGGCGCTGGCCGAGCCCGCGCATGCGTGTTGCGGATCGTGGGCTGCGCGAAGGGATTCTCACCGACATGATGGCGGATGACGGGGCCTGGCGCCGCAGCCGCCCGCGCCGCGACCTGGAGTGGCAGGGAGAGGGGAAGCGTCGATGACGAAACCACCGGTCGCGGGCAACCGGACGGGCCGCAAGCTCGGTCAGAAAGTCAAGAAGGGCAAGCTGAAGGCGTCTTCTCGGCGCTGGATCGAGCGGCATATCAACGATCCCTATGTGCAGAGGGCAAAGCTTGAGGGTTACCGCGCCCGGGCAGCCTTCAAGCTTCTTGAAATCGACGAGAAGCACCAGATCCTCAAGGGTGCTCGGCGGATTATCGATCTTGGCGCCGCCCCGGGAAGCTGGTCGCAAATCGCCGCCAAGGTGACGGGATCGACGGATGAGGACATCCGGGTGGCAGCGATCGACTTTCTCGAAATGGCGCCGCTGCCAGGTGTGAAGATCCTGCAGCTTGACTTCCTCGACCCCTCGGCCCCGCAACAGCTGACCGAGGCGATCGGTGGCGCACCGGACCTCGTGATTTCCGACATGGCCGCACCCACCACGGGTCACCAGAAGACGGATCACCTGAGGACGATGCATCTTTGCGAAGTGGCCGCCTACTTCGCGGTAGATGTCCTGAAGGAGGGTGGGCACTTTCTGGCAAAGACCTTCCAGGGCGGTACCGAACGCGACCTCCTCAACATGCTCAAGCAGAACTTCCGGCAGGTGATCCACATCAAGCCAGGCGCCTCGCGTTCGGAATCGGTCGAGATGTTCCTCCTGGCCAAGCACTTCAAGGGGCGCAAGGCCGAGGTGGAGGCGGACGAGGCAGAAGCCTGATCATTCGGCCGCTTCGGCTTCGGCGATGGCCTTTCGTCCATGGCCGGATACGGCGGCGCCGGCATCCCGTCTCAGGCCGAGCAGGGGAAGGACGGCAAACACCGATACGCCGGCAACCACGAAGAATGCCAGGTGGAAATCCGCGAGTTGCAGGTGCTCGCCCGACAGAAGGGCGGACAGTTCCAGGATGAACGCGGCGAAGGCCACGCCGAGCGCGAGGCTCACCTGCTGGAGTACCGAGGCGATTGATGTGGCCTGGCTCGCCTGGGAATTGTCGATCTCCGAATAGCTGAGCGCGTTGCCGCCGGTGAAGAAGAACGAGCGGCAGAGCCCGGAGAGAACCAGGAGCGCGATGATCAGCGCGTGCGAGGTTTCCGGCGTGAAGAAGCCGTTGACGGCGGTCGTCAGCGCGCCGAAGAGGCCGGCGGTTATCAGCGTCGCCTTGAAGCCGGTCGCGGCGAACACCCGCCTGGCGACGAACTTGACAGTCAACGCTCCGATCGCTCCAGCAAAGGTGATCATGCCGGACTGGAACGGGTTGAGCCCAAATCCGAGCTGAAGCATCAGCGGCATCAGGAACGGGATCGCGCCGGTGGAAATCCGGAAGATGGTTCCGCTGAGCGTTGCGGCCCGGAACGCGTCGTTTCGAAAGATCGCGAGGTTCAGGATCGGCGCGGGGTGGCGCCGGGCGTGACGCACATAGCCTATGCCACAGGCAATGCCGATGAGGGTCGCGGTAATGCCGAAGACCGGCGGTAAAGCGGGAAGGCTGACGACGGAAAGGCCGAAGACCGTCCCTGCGGCGGCCATCGATGCCAGCAAGAAGCCGAACCAATCGATCGGTGGCGGCCGGACGGCTTCCACATTCGGCAGGTACATGCCCGACAGCCAAATGCCCGCGAGGCCGATCGGCACATTGATGATGAAGATCCACTGCCAGGCGAAGTAGGTGGTGATGAAGCCGCCAACCGGCGGTCCGGTCAGCGGCCCGATCAGGGCCGGGATGGTCAGGAGCGCCATGGCCGAGACCAATTCCCGGCGGTCGGTCGTCCTCAACAGCAGGAGCCTTCCGACAGGCGTCATCATCGCGCCGCCCATGCCCTGCAGAAAGCGCGACAGGACGAACTGCAGCAACGTTCCGGAAACGGCACAGCAGATCGAGCCGATGATGAATACCACCAGCGCCAGCCGGAAGACCTTCTTGGCGCCGAAGCGGTCTGCCATCCACCCGCTGATCGGAATGAATATCGCCAGCGCCACCATATAGGATGTGAGCGCAAGCTTCAGCGTGATCGGGCCGACGCCAAGCTCGGCGGCGATCGTAGGAAGAGCCGTCGCTATCACGGTCGAATCCATCTGCTCCATGAACAGCGCGACGGCGAGGATGAGAGGGACGATGCGATTCATGACCTCGGTCGTGCGGGCAAACGGACAGGGCTTGTCTAGAGCCATCCTGCCAAATTGCCAATGTCGGTTGGTGTTCCGATCATATCCCCATCACGTCTGCGTGACGCTGCTTTCCGTGTAGGTCCAGTTGATTATCTCAGTCCGCGAAGTCCCCGCAGCCGCGAAGGGACGAGTTTTGAGGGAGACATGATCATGACCATGCCGAAACTGGGACGTCGGGCGCTGTTGGGATCCGCAGGCCTTGGAATGCTGGCTGCGCCAGCCATCGTCCGCGCCCAAGCCGCTGCCCCCGTCGCTCAGGACACAACGCAATTGGAGATCAACCGCGCCATGCCGCCGGAGACGCATCGCTTTAAGCTGGGTGACTTTGAGGTCCTTGTCGTCAAGGACGGAGCACGGCCGTCGGGTGCCCCGAACGAAACCTTCGGGACAAACCAGTCGGCAGCCGATGTCGCGGCGCTCCTTGAAGAGAATTTCCTGCCAACTGATGATTTCGTCAACAGCTTCGCGCCGACCTTGGTCAATACCGGCAGCGATGTCGTTCTCTTCGACACCGGTCTCGGTCCGGGTGGGCGCGCGCAAGGCCTCGGCCGGCTGGTGGAGGGCCTTGCAGCCGGCGGCTATTCCCCCGAGGATGTGACGGTGGTGGTGATCACCCATATGCACGGCGACCACATCGGCGGGCTGATGGAGGACGGCAAGCCCACCTTCCCGAACGCCAGATACGTCGCCGGCCAGGTCGAGTACGATTTCTGGACAGATACCGCCCGCGTCGGAACCCCGGCCGAGAACGGCCACAAGGGCGTTCTGGCCAATGTCCAGCCGCTGGCGGAGAAGATGACCTTCATCGGTGACGGCGCCGAGGTTGTGTCCGGCATAACCGGCATGGCCGCCTTTGGCCATTCACCGGGCCACATGATCTTCAATATCGAATCCGCCGGACGCCGCCTGGTGCTGACGGCAGATACCGCCAACCATTTCGTCCTGTCTCTCCAGCGGCCGGATTGGGAAGTCCGCTTCGACATGGACAAGGAAGCGGCTGCAGAAACCCGTAAGACGGTGTTCGACATGCTGGCGACAGACAAGGTCGCGTTCCTGGGCTACCACATGCCCTTCCCGGCGGTTGGCTACGTGGAGAAGCAGGAGACCGGATACCGCTTCGTGCCCAAGTCCTACCAGTTCGAACTCTGAGCATTCCATGGCCGCACAAAAACCCGGAGACGCCGTCTCCGGGTTTTTGCTATTCCCATCATGTCGTGAACGTGTTACCAGCCCTCGCCAACTTCCGAGCACTGTTTCAGGGACGCCCGGGCGGACGAAGATCGTTCCGGTGCGGTTCCCGCATTTCTGAACCGAAGGAAATTGGCCATGGCACGTATCATTGAATCGGCGACCGGCGCGGACGCGCTTACCTTTGACGACGTGCTTCTGCAGCCCGGCCATTCCGAGATCATGCCGGGGCAGACAAACATCGCCACCACCATCGCCCGCGATATCGACCTCAACCTGCCGATCCTCTCCTCGGCAATGGATACGGTGACCGAGAGCCGGCTGGCGATTGCCATGGCGCAGGCGGGCGGCATCGGTGTCATCCATCGCAACCTGACGCCGGTCGAGCAGGCCGAGGAAGTCCGGCAGGTGAAGAAGTTCGAAAGCGGCATGGTGGTCAACCCCGTGACCATCGGCCCCGATGCCACGCTGGCGGAAGCCCTTTCGCTGATGAAGGCCCACGGCATCTCCGGCATCCCGGTCGTGGAAAATGGTGGCAATGGTGGGCACAAGACCGGTCGTCTCGTCGGCATCCTAACGAACCGCGACGTCCGCTTTGCTTCCGATCCGTCCCAGAAGATCTACGAGCTCATGACGCGGGAAAACCTCATCACGGTCAACGACAACGTCGACCAGTCGGAGGCCAAGCGCCTCCTCCACAAGCACCGCATCGAGAAGCTTCTCGTGGTGGACGGGCAGGGGCATTGCGTCGGCCTGATCACCGTCAAGGACATCGAGAAATCGCAGTTGAACCCGAACGCGTCGAAGGATGCGCAGGGCCGCCTGCGGGCAGCGGCCGCGATAAGTGTCGGCGACGACGGCTATGAGCGGGCGGAGCGTCTGATCGAGGCCGGGGTGGACCTTCTGGTGGTCGATACCGCCCACGGTCATTCGCAGCGTGTCCTTGATGCCGTGACCCGTGTGAAGAAGCTGTCCAACTCCGTGCGCATCATGGCCGGCAATGTGGCCACGGCCGACGGCACGAAGGCACTGATCGATGCCGGCGCCGATGCGGTAAAGGTAGGGATTGGCCCCGGCTCGATCTGCACGACGCGCATCGTTGCCGGTGTCGGCGTTCCACAGCTTGCCGCGATCATGGCCGCCGTTGGCGCCGCTCGCGACCAGAACATTCCGGTTATCGCCGACGGCGGCATCAAGTTCTCCGGCGATCTCGCCAAGGCGATCGCCGCCGGCGCTTCCGCCGCAATGGTCGGCTCGCTGCTTGCCGGTACCGATGAGAGCCCGGGCGAAGTCTATCTCTACCAGGGGCGCTCCTTCAAGGCTTACCGTGGCATGGGGTCGGTGGGCGCCATGGCGCGCGGCTCAGCCGACCGTTACTTCCAGGCGGAGGTACGCGACACGCTGAAGCTCGTACCTGAGGGCATCGAAGGTCAGGTTCCCTACAAGGGGCCCGTCTCGGCTGTGCTGCATCAGCTTGCGGGTGGCCTGCGCGCCGCCATGGGCTATGTCGGCGGCGTCGACATCCGCGACTACCAGGAAAAGGCGACCTTCGTGCGCATTTCCGGTGCGGCGCTCCGCGAAAGCCATACCCACGGCGTGACCATCACCCGCGAAAGCCCCAACTATCCGGGCGCCGGCGGCTGACCATCGCAACTCGCTCGTCAAAAGGGCGCAGCTAGGCGATTGCCAACAGCCTGGCTTCATCTAATCTCCTGCTGCCGGCGCTCGTGCCGGTTGTTTGGGGGGATTTCATGAAGAGACTTCTGGCTTGTGTGTTGATCGCCGCCGCCGCGTGTTCGCAGGCGTATGCGCAGTCGGTCAGCGAAGGCACCTATACCGTCGAAGGTACCAATCTCGACGGGTCGCCCTATCGCGGGACGGCAACGATCGAACTGACCAGCGATACAACCTGCTCCATCGAATGGGTGACGGGAGGAACGACATCGACGGGCATCTGCATGCTCTACGAGGACGCCTTCGCGGCCGGCTACGTCCTGGGGGATGCTGTCGGCATCATCGTCTACAAGGTCGTCGGGGACGGGATCCTAGAAGGTGCCTGGACGATTTCCGGCAAGAATGGCTCCGGCACAGAAACACTGACCTTGCGCGACTAATGATTGTTTCGTGCTATAACCTCGGGCCATGGCTGACGGCCCGAGGCTCCGATAACCCATGAGCAGAATGAGAAGCCTATGACCTTCAGCACCATGATGATCTGGCCGATGATTGCCCACGCGGTCTTGGTCTTCGGCCTCTACTTCCTTCTCTCCAACCGTCGCATCGGCGCCGTGCGTGCCGGCACCGCCAAGGCGGAGCAGTTCAAGGAAAACCGCGATGAGCCGGCCGAAAGCCTGCTCATCCACAACAACATCAAGAACCAGTTCGAGCTTCCGGTCCTGTTCCATGCCGTGTGCCTGGCACTTTATGTGACGACGGCGGACAATGTGGTGACGGCGCTGCTGGCTTGGGCCTTCGTCCTGTCGCGTTACGTCCACGCCTACGTCCACATCACCAGCAACCGGCTTCGCCACCGCCGGCCGATCTGGATCACAGGCTTCTTCATCCTCATCCTGCTCTGGCTGTGGCTTGCCATCTGGCTCGTCCTTTCCTGACACTTTTTGAGTTGCGTCAACATCGGCGGTCCATTCCTCCGCTACCACCCTTCATCGGAAATGGTCGCAACGAACGCGGCCATCCTTTTCAGAAAAGGGTCGAGCGATGTCAGCAATGATGAAAGCCGCCGTGGTCCGCGAATTCGGAAAGCCTCTGGTAATCGAGGAAGTGCCGGTCCCAGAGCCCGCTCCCGGACAAATCCTCGTCAAATACGAGGCGACCGGCGTCTGCCATACGGATCTGCATGCCGCTAATGGCGACTGGCCGGTCAAGCCCAATCCGCCGTTCATTCCGGGCCACGAGGGGGTCGGCTATGTCGCCAAGCTCGGCGCCGGTGTCTCCCGCATCAAGGAGGGCGATCGGATCGGCGTTCCGTGGCTGCACACCGCCTGCGGATGCTGCACGCCCTGCCGCACCGGCTGGGAGACACTGTGCGGCAGCCAGCAGAACACCGGCTACTCCGTCAACGGGACCTTTGCGCAGTACGGGCTCGCAGATCCGGATTTCGTCGGGCGCCTGCCGGACAACCTCGAGTTCGGCCCTGCTGCCCCGGTCCTGTGCGCCGGCGTCACCGTTTACAAAGGCCTCAAGGAAACCGAGGTCAAACCGGGAGAATGGGTCGTGATCTCCGGCATCGGCGGCCTTGGCCATATGGCCGTGCAGTATGCCAAGGCGATGGGCATGCACGTGGTAGCCGCGGACATATTCGATGACAAGCTTGATCTGGCAAAGAGCCTTGGTGCGGATCTCGTCGTGAACGGCAGGGCTGCAGATGCCGTCGAGCAGGTCCAGAAGGCAACCGGCGGCGTGCATGGCGCACTGGTGACGGCGGTCTCGCCTCAAGCCATGGAACAGGCCTACGGCTTCCTGCGCGCCAAGGGCACCATGTCTCTCGTCGGCCTGCCGCCGGGCTACATCTCCCTGCCGGTCTTCGATACCGTACTGAAGCGCATTACGGTGCGTGGTTCGATCGTCGGCACGCGCCAGGATCTCGAGGAATCCTTGCAATTCGCGGGCGAGGGCAAGGTCGCCTCTCATTTCTCGTGGGACAAGCTCGAAAACATCAACGACATCTTCCACCGCATGGAGGAGGGCAAGATCGACGGTCGCATCGTCCTCGATCTCGCCGCCTGAGCCTCACGCAGAAGTGTCAGCGCTTTTCGACCGGATGATCTAGCCTTGGTCGTCCGGCCGACTGCTGTTCTCGCGGGCGTGGCCGGCCACCACCCGGGAGGAGCCTGTCATGGAAAAGCCGACGATCACCCAGGCGATGATCAACGCCTATGATGAATACACCCACCTTACGCTTGATCGCCGCAGCTTCATGGAGAAGCTGACGGCACTGGCCGGCTCGGGCGCAGCCGCCGCCGCCATTGCACCGCTGCTGGCGGCCAATAGCGCGAAGGCGCAAATGGTCGCCGAGACAGACGAGCGTCTGGCGGCAGAAGACATCACCTATCCAGGCGCGGAAGGCGAGATGAAGGGCTATCTCGTCCGCCCGAAGGATGCGGGCGGCGACCTGCCTGGCGTCATCGTCATCCATGAGAACCGGGGCCTGAACGCCCATATCCGCGATGTTGCGCGGCGCATGGCGCTCGAAGGCTTCGTCGCCCTGGCGCCGGATTTCCTGTCGCCGCAGGGCGGCACGCCGGCAGATGAGGATCAGGCGCGGCAGATGTTCAGCGGGATGGATCTCGACGCCGCTGCCGCGAATGGTGAAGCCACGCGCGTGTTCCTTACAGGTCTCGACGGACCCAATGGCAAGGTCGGCGCAGTCGGCTTCTGCTGGGGCGGCGGAATGGTCAACCGGATGGCGACCCGTTCGCCGGAACTTGGGGCCGGTGTGGCCTATTACGGTTCGCAGCCGCCTCTCGAGGACGTGCCGGCTATCGAGGCACCGCTGATGCTGCACTATGCGGGGCTCGACGAGCGGATCAACGCCGGGATCGACGCCTACAGGCAAGCGCTGGAGGAGAACAACAAGCCCTTCGAGATTCACGTCTATGAAGGCGTCAACCATGCCTTCAACAACGATACCTCGTCGGCACGCTACGATAAGGCTGCGGCGGATCTTGCCTGGAGCCGGACGGTGGAGTTCTTCAAGAAGCACCTGTCCTGAAGCCACAAGGGCGGGGAATCAGGTTCTTCCCGGCGCACAACTGGCTATGGCATCGGCCAGCAGCTTCATCTCGTTGCGTCGGCCGCTCGACCGGCGCCAGATCAGCCCGATTTCACGGGAGGGGGCGGGGTCCGCAAACGGCAGGATGCGGATGTCGTTGCGGGCGGTCTCCGTTGGGATCGCCATCTCCGGGATCAGGGTCATGCCCATGTCGTGCGACACCATCTGCAGGAGCGTCGCCATGGATGTCGCACCGAAGTTGACGAGGCTGCGTTTGCGCGCCGTGCCGCAGACGGAAAGTGCCTGATCACGCAGGCAATGGCCTTCCTCGAGCAGGAGCAGCCTGTCCGCGTCGACCTGCGTCTCCGTCATTGGTGACATCAGGATCGTGTCATTGTTGTTGGCTACCGCCATGTAGAAGCGGTCGAAGAACAGAGATACGTTCTCCAGCCCTTCCGCCTGGATGGGAAGGGCAGCAATTACGGCGTCGAGCTTGCCCTCCTGGAGGTCGAGGATCAGCCGGTCGGTCACCGCCTCCCTCAACTCGAGCTCCATTCCGGGGTGACGCTCCCGCAGGCAGGGTACGAGCTTAGGCACGAGGTAGGGCGCTACGGTGGGAATGATACCGATCCTCACCGGACCGTCCAGCATGCTGGCGCCGCCGCGGGTGGACGCAGCCAGTTGCTCGACCTGCTCGAGGATGGCGCGGACCCGCTCAAGGACCTCTTCGCCCTTGCGCGTCAGTAGCGCGCCGCTGCGGCTGCGCTCCACCAGTCGAACCCCCAGACTATGCTCCATGTCGGCGATTTGAGCAGACAGCGCCGGCTGGCTGATATGCACCGCTTCCGCAGCGCGGCCGAAGTGTTTCTCGGTCGCAAGCGCACTGAAATACCGCATTTGCCTCAGGGTAAGAGACATAGGAAAATCCTATCATAAATCCTAGTAAATAATATTGGAAATTATGGAACCGGAGTGAGATGGTCAAGCCGCAACCTAGAACGGTTCCAGATTTCACCCAGGGAGATGACCATGTCCGATCGTCCGACGATGACGACCACGGCCGGTGCGCCGATACCGGATAACCAGAACACGATGACGGCGGGGCCGCGCGGCGGCGTCATGCTGCAGGACTACCAGCTGATCGAGAAGCTGGCCCACCAGAACCGCGAGCGCATCCCGGAGCGCGTCGTGCACGCCAAGGGCTGGGGCGCATATGGTACGCTGAAGATCACCGGCGACATCTCCAAGTACACCAAGGCGAAATGTCTGCAGCCAGGCGCGGAAACGCCGATGCTCGCTCGATTCTCCACCGTTGCCGGTGAAATGGGCGCCGCCGACCACGAGCGCGACGTTCGCGGCTTTGCGCTGAAGTTCTACACGCCGGACGGCAACTGGGATCTCGTCGGCAATAATACGCCGGTCTTCTTCATCCGTGACCCACTGAAGTTCCCGGACTTCATCCATACTCAGAAGCGTCATCCGCGCACCAACCTTCGCTCCGCGACCGCCATGTGGGACTTCTGGTCGCTGTCGCCGGAAAGCCTGCACCAGGTCACGATCCTGATGTCGGACCGCGGCCTGCCGGTCGATCCGATGCACATGAACGGCTACGGTTCGCACACCTATTCCTTCTGGAACGACGCAGGCGAGCGCTACTGGGTGAAGTTCCACTTCAAGACCCAGCAGGGCCACAACCACTTCACCAACGAGGAAGGCGAAGCCCTTATCGGCAAGACCCGCGAAGGCTATCAGGAAGCTCTGTTCGGCGGCATCGAGCGTGGCGAATTCCCGCGCTGGAAGGTGCAGGTCCAGATCATGACGGAGGAACAGGCGGAGAACACCTCCTACAATCCGTTCGACCTCACCAAGGTCTGGCCGCATGCGGAGTTCCCGCCGATCGATATCGGCATCATGGAACTGAACCGCAACGCGGACAACTACTTCGCGGAGATCGAGCAGGCCGCGTTCTCACCGTCGAACATCGTACCGGGCATCAGCCATTCCCCGGACAAGATGCTGCAGGCTCGCGTGTTCTCCTATGCCGACGCCCACCGCTATCGCCTGGGCACGCATTATGAGAACATTCCGGTCAACCAGCCGCGCTGCCCGGTTCATCACTACCACCGCGATGGCCAGATGAACACCTACGGCGGCCTGCGCACCGGTAACCCGGATGCCTATTACGAGCCGAATTCCGTCAACGGTCCCTTCGAGAATGCGTCCTCAAAGGAGCCGCCGCTGAAGATCTCCGGCGACATGGCCCGCTACAACCATCGCGAAGGCAATGATGATTACTCGCAGCCGCGGGCGCTCTTCAAACTCTTCGACGAAGGCCAGAAGGGACGCCTGTTCTCCAACATTGCCGCGGCAATGGGCGGCGTACCGGGCGAGATTGTCGAGCGGCAGCTGGCGCACTTCAAGCTTGTGCATCCGGATTACGAAGCCGGCGTCCGTGCTGCACTGGAGCGCCTGCACGGCTACAAGGCCGACACGATTTCGGCACAGCCCACCGCCGCCGAGTAACATCGGTACGTGCTGAAATGGAAACCGGGGCCTCGGCCCCGGTTTTTTGTTGTCTACCAGCTTGTCGCCATCTGCCCGGCCCGGACCTTCAGGGAGCGACCGATCCCCTTTGGTTCGGAATCGAGGTCGTCCGGGACCACCGCCGGCGAGATGTTGTCGAGGCAGGCGGCGATGTGGTCGGTGATGGCATTCATCAGCGACGGCGACAGGCCCGGCCGCTTCATCAGGCCGATCTGGACCGGCGGCAGCGGCGGAAAGCCGTCGCCCGAGGTCAACACCTTCATGCCGGGCCGCAACGCTGATTCCGGCAGCACGGATACCGACATCCCGGCCAGCACGGCGGCCGCGACCACGGTCGACGACCAGCTCGTGAACAGAACCTGATATTCCCGTCCATCGGCATCGAGCGCCGAGCAGGCAAGCTGACGCCACAGGCAGTCGCGTCGTCCGACGGCTAGCGGAACCGGCGCGTCCTCGCGCAGCGGATGGTTGGCCGAGGCAACCCAGCACAGGGGTTCCGTGCGGACGACGTCCGAGATCCGTGCACGCGGGTTATGCGTCACCAGTGCGATGTCCAGTTCCCCCCGGGCCATCCGCTCTGCGAGGCTGGAGGAGTTCTCGCAGACGATATAGAGCTCGACGTTCGGATGCGTTTTGGCAAAGCGTCCGATGATCTCCGGCATGTAGCGGTCGGCATAATCGTCCGGCGTGCCGATCCTCAATGTCCCTTCCAGCCGGTTGTCGTCGAAGGCGGCGATCGCCTCGTTGTTCAGCCGGATGATGCGGCGCGCGTAGTTGAGCAGCTTCTCGCCCTCAGCCGTCAGGCGATTGCCGCGCCCGTCCTTGGCAAAGAGCTGCTTGCCGATCCGTTCCTCCAGCCGCCTCATCTGCATGGAGACAGCCGACTGCGTCTTGAACACGCGATCGGCCGCCTTCGTGAAGCTGCCGGTGTCGACGATGGCGAGGAAGGTGTGGAGTTGATCGATATCGAGTGGAGCGGTCATGAGCGTTCATCCATCAGAGTGGCTGATAGCAACCATTAGAAACATTCGTTGGACTGATCAATAGTGTCGCGACTAAATGGCACTGTACTCACGACATCGGGTGTTCTCCCTCCACCCGTGATGACTTGGCCACCCGTCCACATGCCTCCGTGGACGGGGCGGCTATCCTCGTGCCGATGGAAAGGAATGATCATGCGCACGACCCGGATTGTTGAACTCGACCTCGCCCCGTCGCAGCCGGCGAGCCGCAGCTTCTACGCGACCACCATTGCGTTCGCGGGTTCCATCTGGCGTGTCCTGCGTAACCGTTGGGCATCCGACCGCCTGAACGATCTCGACGACCGTCAGCTCGACGATATCGGCCTGACCCGTCATGACGTCTTTGCCGCGACGCATGCCTCCCGCCTTTTTGATGATCCTGCAGCCATGCTGGCTGAAAGCGCACGTCGCCGTGCCATGACCAGGTTCGATCGAATTCGGCGAAACTGACATTTTCCCCGCAGGGTGACAGCCAATAGCCCTGCCGCTTGCCCGGCCCGGTCTCCTGGCCGGGCTTTTTTATTCCGGCCCTTGTCCGCTCGGGGCGGCCTCGCCGGTGGCCTTGGGCTTGAGGTAGGTATCGAAGATCGATTCCACGCTCTTCTGGTAGGCCTTCTGCACCTCCAGTCCGCTGTCGAACATGCTTGCCAGTGCGTCGGCATAGGGATGGGAGCCAGCCTTTGCTCCCGCATCCTCGGTAGGCTGGCCGCCCGAAGACGTGGCGGGCCTGCCCGTCATCATGTCCTGGAACGCTTGCATGAAGGGGTTGTCGGCAAATGGATTGGCCGCCGCCGCTTGCGGCTTCGAAGCTGCCGGCTTGTCCAGGCCCCAGGCGCTCCGCACGCTCTGCAGGAATGGGTTGTCGAAGATGTCGGCGGGCGCCGCCTGCGGGCTCTGCCTCGGCTGGAGGCCAACGGTCTCCAGCCACTGCTTCGTCATCTGGCCCATCGGCGTGGATGCGAAGAAGTCGCTGCCCTGCTGCATCTGGCCGGTCGCCTGCTTGAACATGCCGCCCATCATCATGTCTGCCATGACCGGCATCATGTTGCGCAGCATGTCCTGCCCGAGCCCGGTCAGTTGTGCCGCCTGCGCGGAGACCGCACGCGCGACTTCCGGAGAGCCGAATAGCTTGTCCAGTACCGCATTGCCGTCGGCCATGCCCTGCGGCGTGAAAGCCTTGTTGAGGTCTTCGAAGTACTTGGCGTAGCTCCCCGACATCATCGTGTTCATCAGGGCGCCGAAATCATACGGATTGGTGGCGGTGCGCCTGAAGCCGGAGGAGAAGGCAGGGGTCAGCGCCGCCATTGCCTGTGCCACCTGCTCCTGGGCCAGATTGAACTGGCGCGCCATAGCCTCCATGGCGGTTCCGTTCTGTGCCTTCAGCATCATGTCGAACAGTGGCAGCATGGAGCGTTCCTTTCCGGTTGGCGCGATAGGCTAATATATCCGGAAACTTAGCGGCGGAAACCGCTTTTTGGGAAGGGCGCTCAGTACTTGTATTCGTTGAAGACCGGTTCGACGCTCTGTGCCCAGCGGCCATGATAAAGCATCAACAGGTCGTCGGCGAGGGTGGCTTTCTTGGCTAATACCTCGTCCAGCGTGTTCAGGAATACCGTCTCGTCCTGCCCTTCGTCGTTGAGCCGCTTGCGAGCCGCAAGGCCGCTGCGCGAGATGCCGACGATCTCGCGGGCAATCTCGAGCAATGGCCGTCCGCCCACCTCCGCCTTCAAACCTTTCGCAGGAACCGTGTCGCGAAGCTGCAGGACATCGTCGTAGCTCCAGGCCGCGGTGGCGTCCTCCGCCGCCGCCAGGGCGCCCTCGTCATAGAGGAGACCCACCCAGAATGCCGGCAAGGCGCAGATGCGGCGCCACGGCCCTCCATCGGCGCCGCGCATTTCCAGGAACCGCTTCAGGCGTACATCGGGGAAGAGCGTCGAGAGATGGTTCGTCCAGTCGCCGAGAGTTGGCTCCCACGCGGCAATTTCGCCCTTGAGAGCGCCGTTCATGAACTGGCGGAAGGTCACATGGGTGCAATCATGGTAGCGGCCGTCGCGGACGACGAAGTACATGGGCACGTCCAGCGCCCACTCGACATAGTCATCGAAGCCGAAGTCGGCATTGAAGACGAAAGGCAGGAGGCCTGCGCGCTGGTTGTCGGTGTCGCGCCAGATGTCGCCACGCCAGGAAAGCAGTCCGTTGGGCTTGCCTCCGGTGAAGGGCGAGGAGGCAAACAGTGCTGTCGCGAGCGGCTGAAGCTTCATCGAAAGGCGCATCTTGCGCGCCATGTCCTTCTCGGAGGAGAAGTCGAGATTCACCTGGATCGTGCAGGTGCGGTACATCATGTCCAGGCCCTGCTTGCCGACCTTGGGCATGTAGCGCGTCATGATCTCGTAGCGCGATTTCGGCATTCGAGGCGTTTCGGCCAGGCTCCATTTCGGGCTGCCGCCGATGCCGAGGAAGCGGATGCCCATGGGCTCGGCAACCTCGCGCAGGACGTCGAGATGCCGGTTGGATTCCTGGCAGGTCTCGTGGATGGTCTCGAGCGGGGCTCCGGAGAGCTCGAACTGGCCGCCGGGTTCTATGGAAATTGCCCCCATGCCGGAGCGCTCGGCAAGCCCGATGATGTTGTCGCCATCCATGATCGGATCCCAGTCGAGCCTCGCCTGCATGCCGTTCAGCAGGGCTGAGATGCTGGCTTCGCCCGCATACGGAACGGGGCTATGGTCGGCGGCGAAAAATGCGAACTTCTCGTGCTCCGTACCGAGGCGGAACTGATCGGCGGGACGGGCACCGCTTGCGAGATAGGCGGAAAGCTCGGACACCGAGTTCAGAGGTGTCTGGTCGGTGGTGTCACGGGCCATCGAAACTACCTTGTAAGGCCGACAGGACTGTCGCGTTCGGCTGATTGAACCGGATTGATGTGCGGCGCAAGTGAATTTGTTTCAAGATGCTTTCAGAAATTCACGATGGGTCGTCATCGCCAATCGCCGATGCTGGCTTGGATCACCGCGAGCGCCGCGACGGCTGCGGTATCTGCCCGCAGGATGCGGGGACCGAGAGGGATGGGGGCGACGAAATCGAGGCTGCGCAACAGCTCGCGCTCCTCTTCCGAGAATCCGCCTTCCGGGCCCACAAGAAGGGCAAGGTGCTCGCCCTCAAGCGCCGCAAGGGCGGAAAGGGGATTCTGGCCTTCCTCGCCTTCGTCGCAGAAGATGATCCTTCGGTCCGTCGGCCATTCGTCAAGCAGGTCGCGCAGCCGCTTTGGGGGCATGACCTGCGGAATCGACAATATGCCGCATTGCTCCGCCGCCTCGATAGCATTCGCCTGCAGGCGATCGAGATTGGTGATCTTACCCTGGACATGCTGAGTCATCACCGGTTGCAGGAGCCCGGCGCCCATCTCGACGGCCTTCTGGACCATATAGTCGAGTCGACCGACCTTCAGTGGCGCGAAGAGGTATTGAAGATCCGGTATCTCGGGTTGCGGTCGTGTCTGCTCCACGCACTCGATCAACAGTTTCTTGCGGGATGGAAAAGCGAGGCGCGCCCTCCATTCTCCGTCGCGGCCGTTGAAGACGAGGATCTCGGCTCCCTCTGCCAGGCGGAGGACATTGGCGAGGTAGTTGAAATGCTCCGGCTTTGCGTCAATCCGAACGCCGGCTGCGAGATCATTCTCCAGGAAAAGCCGTTGCATTCTAAAGTTGGCGCGCATTTCCGTTCACCCATCAGAGGAAGAACAGAGACATAACCAGATAGAGGAGCGCCGCAAGAGCGCCGGCCGCCGGGACGGTTATGACCCAGGCTGCGACGATGGTCATGAAGTGCGAGCGGCGGACGAGGTAGCGTCGGCGCAGTTCTTCCGCGTTCCGCTCCGGCCTTTCCTCGATCTCCCACTTGTCCGCCTTCATCTTCATGTACTCGACCCGGCGTTTCGAGTTGCGGGTATACCACTCGCGGAAGAAGCCGACGCCGAACACTGCCCCGACGGCGATATGGGTGGAGCTTACCGGCAGGCCGAGCCAGGAGGCGATGATGACCGTCAGTGCCGCCGACAGCGACACGCAAAACGCCCGCATCGGGTTGAGCTTGGTGATCTGCTCGCCCACGAGCCTGATGAGGCGCGGGCCGAACAGCAGAAGCCCGACGGAGATGCCGATGGCTCCGATCACCATGACCCACAAGGGAATGGTTACGGCACCGGAGACGCCGCCTCCCTGCGCAACCGAGACGATGGCCGAAAGCGGGCCAATGGCATTGGCGACATCGTTGGCGCCGTGGGCGAAAGACAGGAGCGCCGCAGAGAAGATCAGCGGCATCTGGAAGAGCTTGCGCAGCGACTGGTTGCGGTTCTCCAGCCCCTGCGACTGGCGGCGGATCAATGGCACGCTCAGGCCCCAGGCGAGCGCACCTGCCACCAGACCGATAAGCACCGCGTTCAGCAACGAGACATGGACGAGCTGGCGAAGCCCTTTAAGGGCCAGGTAGGAGGAAAACGCCCCGACCATGACGGCGATGAGCACCGGTACCCAGCGACGGGCCGCGGTGATCTTGTCATGGCGATAGATGATGAACTCCTTGATGAAGGCAAGGAAGCCGGCCGCGACCACTCCGCCCATCAGCGGAGATATCACCCAGCTGGCGGCGATGCCGCCCATTTGACCCCAATCCACCGATCCGAAGCCCGCCGCAGCAATACCCGCGCCGACCACGCCTCCCACCACGGCATGGGTCGTCGAAACAGGAGCGCCGATCCAGGTCGCGAGATTGACCCAAAGGGCGGACGACAGCAGAGCTGCCATCATCGCCCAGATGAACATGTCCGTATTCTCAAACAGCGCCGGATTGACGATGCCCTTGGAAATCGTTTCGACTACGTCGCCGCCGGCAATCATGGCGCCTGCTGTCTCGAACACGGCCGCGATGAAGAGGGCAAGGCCCATGGACATCGCCTTGGAGCCGACCGCGGGGCCGACATTGTTCGTTACGTCATTGGCGCCGATATTCATCGCCATGTAGGCGCCGACCGCCGCTGCAGCGATCACGATGATCGCGCCCGGTCGGTCGATCACGGCGACAGCCGCGAACAGCATGGCAGCGACGAGGAAGATCAGCGCGGTTCCGGGGCCTGCCAGGCGTCGGGAGACGGAATGCGTCGCCGCTTCGACCGAACTGATCTTGTCGAGGTCTTTGTCCAGCGTCTGTTTGACGAGGCGCGGGGTCTGCTGTGCCATATCGGTTCCTTTGGCCAGGGAGCCGGCGCGACATCGGCGCCGTTGGTCATTGGTTCATCGACCGCCGGGTCTTGCTGCCAGTGACTGTGGCCGTTCGCCTAGCGGGATTGCACCCCTAACGCAATATGACACTTTTGTGACAGCGGCCGTATCAGCCGCTCGCCGCCGATTTCAGCGGCGACTGTTGCAGCCTTTCGCCGAAACTCAGCAGGAGCTCCTTGAGTTCCGGCTCGTTTACGCGGGCGGCCGCCTCTGCCGGCGATACCCATTCCAGGCGCCGACTGCCTTTCTCGGGGAAGTTTCTCGACATGTCTTCCACTTCGAGTACGTGCACCTGGACCCGCACGGGAATCTTGAGCCCGGTCTGCAACGCCTTGCGATAGTGGTAGAAGCCGAGCGGCTCCTTTTCGATCTTGCCCTTGGCGCCGGCTTCCTCGAACGCCTCCCGTTCGGCGACGGCATGTGCCTTCTTGCCCGTCATGGGCCATCCCTTCGGAATGACCCACCGGCCGGTGTCGCGGCTGGTGAGGAGAAGGATTTCGCAGGTTCCCTGCTTCTTCTTCGCCCGGTAACACAGCGCGGCATACTGCTGCTTCGGCGGTCGCCGCAGCATGAGGCCGACGTCTGTCTTCAGGCGGTTCAGAAGTTGCAAAGAGTGTTCCTCCCTTGATCGGCGCTTTCCGCCAGTGACGGCCACTCACATCGCACAACGACGCGGCAGAAGTGAGTCGTTTTATTTTGATCTTGAAATATAGTGCTTATCCGAGGCTTGTGCAGGGATGAAGCTCGCGTTTGCGGCGGATAATCACCGAAGACGGCTTCCGGAGAAAGCGTTCTGCAGTGCTCATCCGTCAATGCCCATGCTGACGCATCTTGGTATATCGCCATGCTAGCTGCTATGACGGTTCAAACGCGGGAGGGAGTGCCGTGTCGGATGCCATAAAGTTTATTGAGCCACGTCAGGCTGTCGTGTCGCGGCGAGCGACGATTATCGCGGATCTCGCGGATATCCTGCCACCGGAATGCCTGGTGCACGAACCGCGTGAGCTTGTGCCGTTCGAGACTGACGCATTTGTCTCCTATCGACGATTGCCGCTCGCTGTTGTCCTGCCGAAGACGACGGAACAGGTGGCGGCGGTGATGAAGTATTGCCACCGCTACGGTATTCCGGTCGTTCCGCGGGGCGCCGGTACCTCCCTCTCTGGAGGGGCGATCCCGCAGGAAGATGCAGTCGTCCTCGGGCTCTCGAAGATGTCGAGGATACTCGAGGTCGATCCGGCCAATCGTACCGCAACCGTCCAGGCTGGCGTGACCAATCTCAGCATCTCCGACGCCGTCTCTCCCCAAGGCTTCTTCTATGCGCCCGATCCGAGTTCGCAGCTTGCCTGCACGATCGGCGGCAATATCGGCATGAATTCCGGCGGCGCCCACTGTCTGAAGTATGGCGTGACGACGAACAACCTGCTCGGCGTGAAGATGGTGCTGGTTGATGGAGCAGTGATCGAACTCGGGGGCAAGTACCTCGACGCCGCCGGCTACGACCTGCTCGGTCTCGTCTGCGGCTCCGAGGGCCAGCTCGGTATCGTAACGGAGGCGACGGTCAGGCTGATCGCCAAGCCGGAGGGCGCCCGACCGGTTCTGTTCGGCTTTGACACCTCGGAGCAGGCCGGTGCCTGCGTCGCCGATATCATCGGTTCCGGCATCATTCCGGTAGCGATCGAGTTCATGGACAAGCCGGCGATCGAAATCTGCGAGGCTTTTGCGCAGGCCGGCTATCCCCTGGATGTCGGTGCGCTGCTGATCGTCGAGGTGGAGGGGTCGGAGGCCGAGATGGAGGCGATGCTGAAGAGCATCGTGGAAATCGCCGGTCGCCGTCACGTGAAGACTGTGCGCGAGAGCCAGAGCGCAACGGAGGCGGCTCTGATCTGGAAGGGCCGCAAGTCCGCCTTTGGCGCGACCGGTCGGATCGCCGACTACATCTGCATGGACGGCACCGTGCCCCTCGGCAAGCTCTCCTACGTGCTGGAGAAGACGTCGGAGATCGTCGCGCGCTTCGGCCTGAGGGTCGCCAATGTTTTCCATGCCGGTGACGGCAACATGCATCCGCTGATCCTGTTCAACGCCAATGATCCGGAAGACGCCGCCCGCGCCGAGGAGGCTGGCAATGAAATTCTCAAGCTCTGCGTTGATGCCGGCGGTTGTCTGACTGGCGAGCACGGGGTTGGCATCGAGAAACGCGACTTGATGCGCCACCAGTATTCCGATGCCGATCTTAACCAGCAGATGGCAGTCCGCGCCGCCTTCGATGCGGGTTGGCTCCTCAATCCGTCCAAAGTCTTCCCGCTGGAGGGGCGTCCGGCCGCATGACCTTCGTACCCCATAATGAAGCCGACGCCGCCTATGTCGTTCGCAATGCCGCAGCACGGGGCACACGCCTGACGATCTGCGGCGGAGGTACCCGCAGCGGCTTCGGCAATCCCGTCGAGGCTGACGAGCAACTGTGCTCGAGGGGCTTGTCCGGCATCGTCGATTACGAACCCGCAGAAATGGTGATGACGGCGCGGGCCGGCACGCCGCTCGCGGAGGTAGAAGCCGCCCTCGCGGCGAACGGCCAGATGATGGCGTTCGAGCCGATGGACCACCGGCCGATCATGGGCACATCCGGCGAGCCGACCATCGGTGGCATGTTCGCCGCCAATGCCTCCGGCCCCCGCCGCTTCGTCGCCGGCGCTGCCCGTGACAGCCTGCTCGGCATCCGCTTCGTCAATGGCAGCGGCGAAGTCATCCGCGCGGGCGGGCGGGTGATGAAGAACGTCACCGGTCTTGACCTCGTAAAGCTGCTGGCGGGGTCGCAAGGCACGCTGGGCTTCATCACGGAGGTTACCTTCCGGGTCCTTCCCGTGCCCCAGGCAGTGGCGACCATCGTGATCTCGGGGCTGGACGATGCAGCCGCGGCACAAGCCATGGCGGTTGCCATGGCCATGCCCGTCGAGGTCTCGGGAGCCGCTCATCTGCCTCAGAGCGTGAAGGGCCGCTTCCTGAACGGAGCGTTGCCGGAAGGCGAGGCGACGGTGCTGCGGCTCGAGGGGCTTCCAGCATCGGTCTCGGTGCGCCTCGAAAAGCTTGAAGCAGAAATGTCCCGCTTCGGTCCGATCTCGCAACTCGGTGGAGACGAAAGCCACCGCCTCTGGCGCGAGATCAGAGATGTCGCCCCCTATGCCAATGTCTCGCACAAGCCTCTTTGGCGTGTTTCCATCGCGCCTTCGACCGGCCATCAGCTTGTGGCCGCTTTGCGCCTGGAGGCGGGGATAGACGCCTTCTACGACTGGCAGGGCGGGTTGGTCTGGATGCAAATGGAAGCTGATCCGGAAGCCGAACGTCTGCGGCGCTACATCAAGGCGCTCGGAGGCGGGCATGCGACGCTGATGCGGGCCAGTGATCGGGTGAGGGCGGCCACGCCAGCCTTTCAGCCCGAGTCGGAGGCGGTCGCCGGGCTTTCGCTGCGCATCAAGGAAAAGCTCGATCCCGCCGGCATATTCAGCCCCGGCAAGATGGCAGGAGCCTGAGACTTGCAGACAAACTTCACGGCCGAACAACTCGCAGATCCCTATGTGGCGGAATCGGAGAAGATCCTGCGGCGCTGCGTGCATTGCGGCTTCTGTACTGCCACCTGTCCGACCTATGTGACGCTCGGCAATGAACTCGACAGTCCGCGCGGTCGGATCTACCTCATCAAGGACATGCTGGAGAACGACCGGCCGGCGGATGCCGAGGTCGTCACACACATCGATCGCTGCCTGTCCTGTCTTGCCTGCATGACGACCTGCCCGTCCGGTGTCGACTACATGCATCTGGTCGACCACGCCCGGATCCATATCGAGAAGACCTACCGGCGTCCCCCGATGGACAGGATGATCCGGCAGATGCTGGCCATGATCCTGCCCTATCCGTCACGCTTCCGGCCGGCTCTTGCGCTCGCCAGGCTCGGCCGTCCGTTTGCGCCGCTGCTCAAAGGCATCAAGCCGCTGAGGCCGGTCGCGGCCATGCTGGAGCTTACGCCGCAGGGAAGGCTGAAGCATTCGGACTCTTCCCGCCCCGGGGTTCGGGCACCGGAGGCCGCGCCCCGCGGGCGGGTGGCGATCCTGTCCGGTTGTGCCCAGCCGGTTCTGGACGGCGGCATCAACGAGGCAGCCATTCGCCTCCTGACCCGGCTCGGCGTCGAGGTGGTCGTGCCGGAAGGTGAGGGCTGTTGTGGCGCTCTCGTGCACCACATGGGGAAGGAAGAGCCGGCTCTCGACTTTGCCCGCCGCAACGTGGACGTCTGGACCCGCGAGATCGAGCGCGGCGGACTGGATGGGATCATCATCACCGCGTCCGGGTGCGGTACCACGATCAAGGACTATGGCCACATGCTTCGGCTTGACCCCGCTTATTCGGAGAAGGCGGCGCGAGTATCGGCGCTGGCAAAGGATGTCACCGAATATGTTGCGACCCTCGAGCTTCCTGCGCAGGATTCAAAGGGGATGACGGTTGCCTATCATTCCGCCTGTTCCATGCAGCACGGCCAGAAGATCACTGTCCTGCCGAAGACCCTTCTGAAGCAGGCGGGTTTCACCGTGCGCGATCCGGCGGAGGGCCACCTCTGCTGCGGTTCCGCCGGCACCTACAACATCATGCAGCCGGAGATCTCCGCGCAGCTCAAGGCCCGCAAGGTCCGCAACATCGAGGCGACGCAACCGGATGTCATCGCTACCGGCAATATCGGCTGCATGACGCAGATCGGTAGCGGCACGGCCTTGCCAATCCTGCATACGGTGGAACTTCTCGATTGGGCCTATGGCGGTCCAAAGCCTGCGAAGCTGGCATGAAAAAGCCGGCGCTAAGGCCGGCCTTTCCATTCATCTCTGTCGCGATATCAGAACTTGAAGGAGATACCGACATTCACCGCGTTGGTGAAGATCTCGGTCTTCAGGGAATCGCCACTGTCGATATCGACGTCAATCCAGGAGTAGTTGCCCTTGTACTCGACGAAGGCCGCCCAGCGATCGGTAATGTCGTACTTGACGCCAGCCTGTGCCTGAAGCGTCGCGCCGCCGAACTGGTACTCGGACGTGGTTCCGCTCGGACGTGTCACTTCGATATGCGGAACGTTGATGCCGACGCCCGCGCCCACGTAAGGGGTGAAGCGGCTACCCTCGATCGGGAAGCGATAGAGCGCGTTCACCGTCAGAAGGTTGATGCCATCGGTCATTTCGAAATGATCCCAGCCGGTCTCGGCCAGTGTTTCGTCATCCGCATAGACCTTCGCATGAGTGAAATCGAGCGAAATGCCGAGGTTGGAAAGTCGCCCGCCGTCGAACCAGTAGGTGCCGCGAACGCCCCAGTAGATCGGCATAGAGAAGGAGTTTCCTTCCCAACCAGCGGTGAAGTCTGGCCCACCCGATAATTCTACGTCGCTATGCGGCGCGGTCTGGTAGCCACCATAGACGGAGAACTCGTAACCGCCGGTGCTTTCAAGCGCAACAGCAGCTTCCATCGGCGCTTCGATCGGCGCCATATCTGCTGCCTGCGCAGAGGAGAAAGCGACGAGCCCGACGATTGACGCGGACGCCAGGAAGAGGAACGTTGATTTGCGCATGGAGAGCCCGGAATGTTTCTTGCTTCGACTCAATCTTTAGCGAGCAGAGGCGTTGCGGTCTGTGGTTTTTATGCACCACCTGCAATCATCTTGACCAGTTATGGTGAATGAAGCGTAAAAGGTGCGGCTTCACCGCCTTCTGGGAACAGCTATCCGCCAAACAGGGTCCGGAGGATGTCGATACCCCGATCCTCGAACGCAACGTCGCCATGCTTGTTGCCGGGTCCGATGACGACCACCTTCGTACCTACGGGGGCCCGTGAATAGAGGTGCTCCACGTCCTTGTTCATCATCCGGATGCAGCCGGACGACAGGTTGAGACCGATCGACCACGGTTGGTTGGT
Organism: Pseudorhizobium flavum; assembly: GCF_044142885.1. Taxonomy (NCBI): domain Bacteria; kingdom Pseudomonadati; phylum Pseudomonadota; class Alphaproteobacteria; order Hyphomicrobiales; family Rhizobiaceae; genus Pseudorhizobium; species Pseudorhizobium flavum. Next base: position 205,071 of record NZ_JBIOKZ010000001.1, on the reverse strand, counting down.
GCCGTGGATGCGGAAGATCGTGTCACGGCCACCCTTGTAGAGATACATTGCGCGCGCGCCGAGCGGGTTGTCCGGCCCACCTTTTTGGACGGCGGGAAGGATGTGACCGCGAGCCGCCTCACGCCGGCGCATTTCCGCCGGGGGCGTCCATGACGGCCACTCCGCCTTGCGGCCGATCTTCACCACCCCTGACCAGCCGAAGCCTTCGCGACCGACGCCGATGCCGTAGCGGGTCGCGCGGTTCTTGCCTTCCACGTAGTAGAGGAACTTGTTGTGGGTATCGACGATGATCGTGCCGGGTGCTTCATTGGTGGAAAAGCGGACCATCCGGCGCTTGTATTTTTCGGGCACGGCGCGATTGCGCACCGAAGGTGCCACGTCGCTTGCCGTCGTCGCCGGTCGGGCTCCGGAGCTTTGAGCCGGAGCCTCGCTCGCCATCATCACCGCCATCATGCTGGCGACGGTCATCAGTGTCTTGGTTTTCATCTTACCCCTCTTGCCGCTCTGCGGTGAATGGGGAAGCAAGATGTCCCGGCACGTGACAAACGGCAAGCGGAGGACGCGATTCACGACGTGCCTCAGACGAGAAACCGGCCGCGCCGTGGCGGTGCGGCCACAATCGTCACATGACGATGACCTTGGTGCCGACCGATACCCGCTCGTAGAGATCGACCACGTCCTCGTTTCGCATGCGGATGCAGCCCGAGGAGACGGCGCTGCCGATGGTCCACGGGGCATTGGTCCCGTGTATTCGGTAGAGTGTCGAGCCGAGATACATGGCTCGCGCACCAAGCGGGTTTGCAGGGCCGCCGTCCATGCTGGCCGGCAGGAAGTGGCCCTTCGCAGCTTCGCGGGCGATCATCTCTTTCGGTGGAACCCAGCGCGGCCACTCCGCCTTCCGGGTGACCTTGTGGGTGCCGGCCCATTCGAAGCCTGGCTTGCCGACGCCGACGCCGTAGCGGCGAGCCTGTCCGTTTCCAGTGACGAGGTAGAGGAAGCGGTTGTTGGTGTCGATGACGATCGTGCCAGGAGCATGCTTCGTTTCATAAGCGACCGTCTGCGGCAGGAACTGCGGCTCGATCTGACTGCGGACGACCTTGTTCGGCCGCATGCTGGCCGGCTGCACCATGCCTTGGCGGGCCGTCTGCGGGCGACGCTGGACTTCCCGCTGTGTTCTGGGCTGGAAAAGGCCGCGCGGCTTTTCCGGACGCGTCGGATAGACCACCGGACGCACGTTGGCCCCACCGAGCTGCAGGATCCACGGTGCCGCGAGATCGGGACTGACGATCACTGGCGGTCGCTCGCGATAGCGATCGTTCGCCTGCGCCATCGTCGCAAAGGCGGGAATAAGGCCGAGGGCCAGCAGAAGCATCTTGTTCATCGTCGGATCCACTCGTTACATATGCACCGCTAGGGCGGTCACCGCCCGCTTCGCAGTTCACGCTGCCAATGGAGAACGAGGGAAGTGTAAACGGGTGGCGATTCAAATACGGCTCTGGGCATAAACCTTTCGGCAGGGTTACCGGCTGGTTTGGGGACATGGTTGACCAGGACTGAATCCAGCACGCGGCGCATTAACAGAGGGCGACAATGGAGAAGACGGGCATCATCATCGGCGAAGACGGCCGTTCGCGGTGCTTCTGGCATGGAGGGCTCGACGACTATCGCCGCTACCATGACGAGGAGTGGGGGCGGCCGGTGACCGATGACTTCCGGTTGTTCGAAAAGATCTGCCTCGAAGGCTTTCAGTCGGGGTTGTCGTGGCTGACGATCCTGCGCAAGCGGGAGAACTTCCGGGCCGCCTTCGCCGGCTTCGATTTCGAGAAGGTGGCGTCGTTCGACCAGGACGACGTGGAGCGGTTGGTGGCCGATGCAGGGATCATCCGCCACCGCGGCAAGATCGTCTCGACCATCAACAACGCTCGCCGCGCGGTGGAACTGCGAGGCGAGTTTGGCTCGCTTGCAAAATTCTTCTGGAGCTTCGAGCCGTCACCGGCCGACCGTCCGGCCGTGATGGACCTTGCAACGCTGCGGGCCAACCCCACCACCGCAACTTCGATCCGGCTCTCCAAGGACCTGAAAAGACGTGGTTGGACCTTTGTCGGCCCGACCACCGTCTACGCCTTCATGCAGGCCATGGGGCTGGTCAACGACCATCTCGCAGGCTGCTTCTGCCAGGCCGAGGCCGATCGGCTGCGGACCGAGTTCATTCGCCCGTGATCTCCGCCAGGACATCCCGCAACTCCCCCAGATGCCCGATCTGCCGGAAGCGTGGTGCGTCCGTCGGCGGCTCGACATGCTCCACCACCCAGGTCAGTTCGTGCGGCACGAAGACGCCGTAGCTGCCGGCGGCGATTGCCGGCACGATGTCGGACTTCAGCGAATTGCCCACCATCATCGCGCGGTCCGGCCCATCGGCGACCTTTGAGAATATCCGCCGGTAGGTGGTGGCGCTCTTGTCGCTGACGATCTCGATCGCGTCGAAGAGCTCGCCAAGGCCTGATTGCGCCAGCTTGCGCTCCTGGTCGAACAGGTCGCCTTTCGTGATCAGCACGAGCAGGTACTCGCCGTTGAGTGCGCGAAGCGTCTCCTCCACATGCGGCAGTGTCTCGACTGGGTGGCGCAGGAGGTCACGGCCGATATCAAGGATTTCGGCGATCGTCTTCGCGGGCACACGACCATCTGTGATCTCGATCGCCGTCTCGATCATCGAGAGCGTGAAGCCCTTGATGCCGAAGCCGTAATGCTCGAGGTTCCGCTTCTCCGCTTCGAGCAACCGCTCGGAAACATGACCTCCCTCGGCGTAATCGCCAAGCAGAGTGGCAAAATGCTCCTCTGTCAGGCGGTAGAACTGCTCGTTTTGCCAGAGCGTGTCGTCAGCATCGAAGCCGATGGCCGTGATGGGGCGCATGATCAATCCTCCAGCCTCTCATATGGACTGGGAGGAGAGCCGGGCAAGGACTCCTGCCCGGCTCCGCATGTTACTGTCCGCGTTCTTCCAGCCACTTGCGCATCTCGGCGATCTCCGCCTCCTGCGCCTTAATGACCTCTTCCGCGAGCTTGCGCATTTCCGGATCCTTGCCGTGTTCGAGCTGGATCTTCGCCATGTCGATTGCGCCCTGGTGATGCGGGATCATACTGCGCACGAAGTCGATATCGGCGTCACCTGTATAGTTGATCGCCATATCCTGGTGCATCTTCAGGTTGGCGTCCTCGAACGCCTTGGCCACAGGCTCGTCGGAGGCGGCCGCAGTGGTGTCGGCGTGGCCGTGGCCTTGCATGTCCTGCGCCATGGCAGGCGTCATGAGAAGGAGCGCGAGCGCGGACGTGGTGATGAGGTGTCTTGCAGACATGGTTCTTCCTTTTCGTATCTCTGGTTTGGATTTGAGCGGAATTCACATCACGAACTTCGGTGGGCGCTCCAGAGGTGACGGTTCGGAAGAGGAAATGACCCTGGCCTTGTCCCCCACGCGATAAAAGAGGCGTCCGCTATAGCCGACTTCAAATGGACGAGGCGGCAGCATGACCGGGCAGATGATGCAGAAGGTCATAGGACAGGGGGCTTCATGCGTCTCGCCGGCGAAACGGTTCACCTGCCGTTCGGTCGAGGCGCTGGCAGAACGATCCTGATGGAGATGATGACCCGTTGATCGCTCCGAATGCGCAAGGGCGGGTACCGGCGCATCGGCACGCGCGGCGGCAGATGAGACGCCGCCGGCGAATATCCAGAAGAAGAGGAGCAGCAGCCCCGATAGATGCTTCATGCGAAACTGCTTACTCCTGAATTGCGGCATTGCAATCGTCCTATCGCAGGACCCGCTTGGCGATGACCTGATGAACAATCTGATAGTCTCTGCCTTGCTCCCCGAACGGCACGACGGGCCATGGCCAATGCTCGTCGCCGTCCGGTGCAGGCACTCCATGCATGAGGTCTGCCGACTTCAGCGTCTCGCCGGAGCGGCCGACGATCCTGTAGGCGACGTCCGTCAGGAGAGTCGTCGTGCAGGGCAGGGCCGTCAGATCGCGCAGATGTGCCTCGAGGAGTTGCGGTACAACATCCGCTGGTGACACATCCTTGTCTTGTTCAAGGCAGCGCTCGGCACCCACGCCGATCTGCGACAGCAGGTTGGCCGAGATCACCAGGTCCAGGTAAGGGGCTCGCCGAAGGAAGGCGAGCGGCTCCGGGCGCCCCCCGACCAGCGCATCGCTGAATCCCGAGAGATCCCGATGAACGAGCCGCACATTGTCCAGACGCTTGACTTTGAGCCACAGGCGCACGCTCGCCAGATGCACCAGATCAACCAGTACGACCGTATCGAAGGTGCGGGCGAGCGCTTCCACGGGCACGTCCCGCACAAGCCCCGAACCAAGCACCACCGCCGTCCGCCGCTGGCGCATCCGGCCGATCGTGTCGGCGACGAACCGGCGGCAGTTTCCCTCATGCGCCGCCCACTCGTCCTTGCAGCGCGTGGCGCGCGACCAGAGGCTGACCGAGGAGCCGATGAACGGGCGAAATTCGCTTGGTGTGACCGGAGTGGTCGCGGCATACTGAAGGGCTTCGATGATCATCAGTTAGCGGTAGATCTCGCGCCGGTGACCGATCTCTACGACCAGCACGACGAGCCTCTGATCCTGGAGGTCGCAGATGATGCGATAGTCGCCGACGCGGTAGCGCCAGTAGCCGCCGAGGGCGTGGCCGGTAAGGGCGACTCCCAGTTCACGGGATATTGATGGAGCGCAAGGCGTTCTGAGAGAAATTCCCTGATGCGCTTCTGGACGGTGGGATGGAATGTCCGAACTGATTTCTGGACCGACGTTGTGTACTCAATCGTCCAGGCCACGCCAGAAGTCCTCTGCGCTGATAACCCGGTCTTCGCCGGTGCGAAGCCGGTGCATCGCCCCGTCGGCTGCAGCTATACCGTGCAGGTCCTCCAGATGCTGCTCGATTACTTCGCGCAAATAGGCATCTGTTGCGGCTCCTGCTTCCGCCGCATACTCCTCGACGAGCCTCAGCATTTCGTCCGGCATCTCGATCGTGACGCGCTTGTTCATGGCGGTGACCCTTTCGTATCGCACATATACCATCGCAGCCGTCCCTTCGCCAGCCGCCCGCCCTTGCCGCTCCGGCCTCCATCCTCTAAGAAACCGCTCACGAAATCCGGCCCTTCCGGGCCGCCGGCAATGGACATCCGATCATGAGCGAGAAGCAGAAGAAACCCCAGAAGCTGAAGGCCCGCCTGCCGCGTGGCTTCGTCGATCGCTCGGCTGCCGATATCCATGCCACCAACGAGATGATCGCCAAGATCCGCGAGGTCTACGAGCGCTACGGCTTCGATCCGGTCGAGACGCCGCTCTTCGAGTATACGGACGCCCTCGGAAAGTTCCTCCCGGATGCCGATCGCCCCAACGAGGGCGTCTTCTCGCTGCAGGACGACGACGACCAGTGGATGAGCCTGCGTTACGACCTGACGGCGCCGCTTGCTCGCCATGTGGCGGAGAACTTCAACGAGATCCAACTGCCGTTCCGCACCTATCGCGCCGGATACGTCTTCCGCAACGAGAAGCCCGGCCCCGGCCGCTTCCGCCAGTTCATGCAGTTCGACGCCGATACCGTCGGCGCACCGGGCGTCCAGGCCGATGCCGAGATGTGCATGATGATGGCCGACACGATGGAAGCACTCGGCATCAAGCGCGGCGACTATGTGATCCGGGTCAACAACCGCAAGGTTCTGGATGCAGTGTTGGATGCGGTAGGTTTGGCGGGCGAGGGAAAGGCAGGGCAGCGCCTGACGGTGCTGCGGGCACTAGATAAAATGGACAAGTTCGGGTTGACGGGTGTGCAGCTCTTACTAGGCCCAGGCCGCAAAGATGAAAGTGGTGATTTCACCAAAGGGGCCGGTCTTGACGATATACAGATCATGCGATTGCTCAACACGCTTGGCTGGGGAGAGAGAGGCAGCGGCCCAGACAGCTCAGTCAACGATCGGTTGACGATCTTCAATCTACGAGACCGCCTCGAAGAGTACGGCGTTGCTACTGCTGGCGCAGATGAACTTTTGCTCATCAACGATTTGGTTCGCGCCGCTGACTATGATGAGAGCCGCATCAAGATCGACCCCTCGGTCGTCCGCGGCCTCGAATACTACACCGGCCCCGTCTTCGAAGCCGAACTCCTCTTTGACGTCACCAACGAGAAGGGCGAGAAGGTCGTCTTCGGCTCGGTCGGCGGTGGCGGGCGGTATGACGGGCTCGTCTCCCGCTTTATGGGCCAGCCGGTTCCCGCCACCGGCTTTTCCATCGGTGTCTCGCGCCTGATGACGGCGCTGAAGAACCTCGGCAAGCTGGGACAGGACGAAGTGCTTGGTCCAGTCCTCGTCACCGTCATGGACGGCGATGTCGACAGCATGGGCCGCTACCAGCGCTTCACGCAGGAGCTTCGCAATGCCGGTATTCGGGCCGAAATGTACCAGGGCAACTGGAAGAAGTTCGGCAACCAGCTGAAATATGCCGACCGCCGCGGCTCACCCATCGCCATCATACAGGGCGGCGACGAGCGGGCAGAGGGCGTCGTCCAGATCAAGGACCTGATCGAGGGCAAGCGCCTCTCTGGCGAGATCGAGGATAACGCCGCCTGGCGCGAGGCGCGGGTGGCGCAGGAGACGGTTCCGGAAGCCGACCTCGTTGCCAAGGTGAAGGAAATCCTGGCCGCTCAGGCGGAAGACCGGCGGCGGGCAGGCTGACCATGCCGCTGATCGACATGCCGGCTTTTGCCGGTGACCTGCTGGAGGAGTTCGAGACGCGCCAAACGGTGCGGGTCAACACGCCGGTGATCCAGCCGGCCGAGCCCTTTCTCGACATGGCCGGCGAGGACCTGCGCCGCCGCATCTTCCTGACCGAGAGCGAAACCGGGGCGAGCCTCTGCCTGCGGCCGGAGTTCACCATTCCGGTCTGCCTGCGCCATATCGAGACCGCGACCGGCACGCCGAGGCGATATTCCTACCTCGGCGAGGTCTTCCGCCAGCGTCGCGAAGGTTCGCACGAATTCTACCAGGCCGGCATCGAGGATCTCGGAGAAGGCGACACGGCCGCCGCCGACGCCCGCGCGATTGGCGACGCGATGGGCATTCTCGGCCGGCTTCTTCCCGGACGAACTCTTGCGCTGACGCTCGGCGATCAGGCGGTTTTCGAGGCCGTCGTGAAGGCGCTTGGCCTGCCGCTCGGCTGGCAGAAGCGGCTTATCCATGCCTTCGGCGACATGGCGCATCTCGAGGCACTTCTGGACCGGCTCGCCAGACCCCAGCCGGTAGCGGGCCTTGAACCGCAGATAGCGGCGCTTCTCGCTTCGGGCGAAGAGGATGAACTGGTGGCGCGGATCGACCGCACCATGCAGGAGACGGGCTATTCCACCAATGCCAGCCGCTCGCCTGCCGAGATCGCGCGGCGCCTGAAGGACAAGCTGACGCTCGCCGAAACGAAGCTCGACGGCGGGGCGCTGCTTCTCCTGCGGGAATTCCTGACGCTGAAGCTGCCGCTCGCCGATGCGTCCTCGGCGCTCGCGGGCTTTGCCGATGCAGCCGGGCTTGACCTGGAGCCGGCGCTTGCCCGGTTCGACGCGCGGCTGGCCGCACTGACCGAAAGCGGGCTTGATCTCTCCGGCATGACCTATCGCGCCGCCTTCGGCCGCCCTCTGGACTATTACACCGGCCTCGTTTTCGAAGTGACCGAGACAGGGTCCTCCGCCGTGCTTGCGGGTGGCGGCCGCTTTGATCGGCTGCTGACGTTACTGGGCGCTAAGGATCGCATTCCGGCGGTAGGCTTCGCGCTCTGGCTTGACCGGATCGAGCAGGCGAGGGACCAAGGATGACGATCACCATCGCACTGCCCTCCAAGGGGCGCATCAAGGACGATACGGCCGCCGTCTTCGATCGCGCCGGCCTCGCCATTTCAGCCGTCGGCAATGACCGCTCCTATCGCGGTCGGATCGATGGCATGGAAGGCGTTGAGGTCGCCTATCTCTCCGCATCGGAGATTGCGCGGGAACTGGCGGCCGGCGCGGTCGATTTCGGTGTCACCGGCGAGGACCTCGTGCGCGAGGGCATGGCTGACGTCGATGCGAAGGTGGAGTTCTGCGCCCGTCTTGGCTTCGGCCAGGCGGATGTCGTCGTCGCGGTACCGGAGATCTGGCTGGATGTGGAGACCATGGAGGATCTGGGCGACGTCGCTGCCGATTTCCGGACCCGCCACGGTCGGCGTCTCGCGATCGCCACGAAATACTGGCGGCTGACGCAGCAGTTCTTCTCGCGCCAGCACGGCATCCAGCTCTACCGGATCGTCGAAAGCCTCGGGGCCACCGAGGGTGCGCCGGCAGCGGGGCAGGCCGACATCATCGTTGACATCACCTCCACCGGATCCACGCTCAAGGCGAACCACCTGAAGGTGCTGGGCAATGGCGTGATCCTGAAGAGCGAGGCTTGCCTTGTTCGTGCCCGCAAGCCGGAGCACGACCGGGATCCGCGTGTCGGCAGGATCATCCAGGCAGTGCAGCGCGCGGTCGTCTGAGCGGAATGGCCGAGGAAGACAAGATCATCGGCCTCTACGAGCGGCACGCGCAGGCTTTCGACCAGCTGCGCGGCAAGAACCTCTTCGAGAAGCCCTGGCTGGATCGCTTCGCTGCGCTTCTTCCGCCCAATGGCACGATCCTGGACCTCGGCTGCGGCTCCGGAGAGCCGATTGCCGGCCATTTCATTGCCCGCGGCTTCCGTCTGACCGGTGTCGACAGCTCCCCGTCGCTGATCGACCTGGCAAGGCAGCGATTTGCCGATCAGCAGTGGATCGTCCGCGACATGCGCAGGTTGCCGCCCGGGCGGACCTTCAATGGGATCATCGCCTGGCACAGCTTCTTCCATCTCAGCCCCGCGGATCAGCGCGCGATGTTTCCGGTTTTCGCCTACCTCGCGGCACCCGGGGCAGCGCTGATGTTCACGGCCGGCCATTTCGAGGGCGTGGCGATGGGGGAGTTCGGCGGCGAGCCGCTCTATCACGCGAGCCTGTCGCGGCAGGAGTATGGGGACCTGCTGGCGGCGAACGGTTTCAAACTCGTGGCGCAGATGGGCCAGGATCCCGCCTGCGGTGGCGCCACCGTCTGGCTGGCGCAGCGCGTCATCTGACATACACGAAAAACCCGCCGGTCCGCATGGGATCCGGCGGGTTCGCCTTGGGCAGGGAACGTCGAAGGTTAGGCAGCGATTGCGACCGAACCACGGCGGCGGGCGTCGAGCGAGTAGGCACCAGCGCCCACAGCGGCAAGCGCCAGGAAGCCGCCTGCGATCGTCAGGTTCTTCATCATCATCAGGCCGTTGAACATGGTCAGCAGACCGTTTGCGGCTTCCGGGAAGTCAGGCACGTTGATGGCGCCGGAGTGGAAGACGAGGCCCGTGAAGGCGGAGAAGAGCGCGAGCAGGATCGCCGAGACGCGGGTCTGGAAGCCGACCAGCACGAAGAGGCCGACGACCAGCTCGAAGATGCCCGCGAGATAGGCGAGGGCGGTCGCGGCCGGGAAGCCGGCACCGGCGATCATGCCGGCAGTGCCTGCAGGATCGAGGAGCTTCGGATAGCCGGACAGGATGAACATTGCCGAAAGCAGCACGCGGGCGGCGAGCAGCAGAAGGTTGTTGGTCGAGGTGTTGGGCATGGGTGTTCTCCAGGAGAAAAGATTGAGGTTCAGTGGCATCGAATTCTGGAGAGGAATATGCCCACATTCGGTGTGCTTCGAAAGATGAACAATAGGAGACAGATTGTCTTATAAAATTGAACGAGAGATAAATGCCGCGTCTCTCGCCCAACAGAAAAGGGCGGTCCGAAGACCGCCCTTCCTGATTTGAACCGGATGGCTCAGATGTAGGACCCGAAGGTCTTACATCATGTCCATTCCGCCCATTCCGCCCATGCCGCCAGGCATGCCGGCCGGAGCGTCCTTCTTCGGCAGTTCGGCGATCATGGCTTCCGTCGTGACGAGGAGGCCGGCAACCGAGGCTGCGTCCTGAAGGGCGGTGCGAACGACCTTGACCGGGTCGACGATACCCATGGCGATCATGTCGCCATACTCGCCGGTCTGGGCGTTGTAGCCGAAGTTGTCGGTGTTGCCCTCGAGGATCTTGCCGACGACGATCGAAGCTTCGTCACCAGCGTTCTCTGCGATCTGGCGGGCCGGAGCCTGCAGCGCGCGGCGAACGATGTTGATGCCGGCTTCCTGGTCGGCGTTCTCGCCCTTGACCGAGAGCTGGTGGGAAGCACGCAGCAGAGCGACGCCGCCGCCCGGTACGATGCCTTCCTGAACGGCAGCGCGGGTCGCGTTGAGCGCGTCGTCGATGCGGTCCTTCTTTTCCTTCACTTCGACTTCCGTCGAGCCGCCCACGCGGATCACGGCAACGCCGCCAGCGAGCTTGGCAAGGCGTTCCTGCAGCTTTTCGCGGTCGTAGTCCGAAGTGGTCTCTTCGATCTGCGCCTTGATCTGGGCAACACGGCCTTCAATGTCAGTCTTCTGGCCGGCACCGTCAACGATCGTGGTGTTTTCCTTGGAGATCGAGACCTTCTTCGAGCGGCCGAGCATGTCGAGGGTGACATTCTCGAGCTTGATGCCGAGGTCTTCGGAGATGACAGTGCCGCCCGTTAGGATGGCGATGTCTTCGAGCATGGCCTTGCGGCGGTCGCCGAAGCCCGGAGCCTTCACGGCAGCGATCTTGAGGCCGCCGCGCAGCTTGTTGACGACGAGCGTTGCAAGCGCTTCGCCTTCGACGTCTTCAGCGATGATGAGGAGCGGCTTGCCCGACTGAACGACGGCTTCCAGGACCGGCAGCATGGCCTGCAGGTTGGAAAGCTTCTTCTCGTGCAGCAGGATGTAGGGATCGTCGAGATCCGCAACCATCTTTTCCGGGTTGGTCACGAAGTAGGGCGACAGGTAGCCACGGTCGAACTGCATGCCTTCGACGACTTCGAGTTCGGTCTCGGCGGTCTTGGCTTCCTCGACGGTGATGACGCCTTCGTTGCCGACCTTCTGCATTGCTTCAGCAATGTCGAGGCCGATCTGGCGCTCGCCGTTGGCAGAGATGGTGCCAACCTGTGCGACTTCTTCCGACGTGTTGATCTTCTTGGCCTTGGCCTGGAGATCGGCGACGACGGCCTTGACGGCGAGGTCGATACCACGCTTCAGGTCCATCGGGTTCATGCCCGCTGCAACAGCCTTGTTGCCTTCGCGGACGATGGCCTGGGCGAGAACGGTTGCGGTCGTGGTGCCGTCACCGGCGATGTCGTTGGTCTTCGAAGCGACTTCGCGGACCATCTGGGCGCCCATGTTCTCGAACTTGTCTTCCAGTTCGATTTCCTTGGCGACGGAGACGCCGTCCTTCGTGATGCGCGGTGCGCCGAAGGACTTGTCGATGACGACGTTACGACCCTTCGGGCCGAGGGTGACCTTGACGGCATCGGCGAGGATGTCGACGCCGCGCAGCATCTTTTCGCGCGCGGTGCGGCCGAACTTTACTTCTTTAGCTGCCATTTTGAGAACTCCTGAAAAGGGGTGTCAGCGTGATTTCGGGATGGGCGAGAGGCTGTAAGATCAGCCGATGACGCCCATGATGTCGGATTCCTTCATGATGAGGAGATCGACGCCATCGAGCTTGACTTCAGTGCCGGACCACTTGCCGAACAGGACGCGGTCGCCGACCTTGACGTCGAGAGCGACCTGCTTGCCGCTTTCGTCGCGGGCGCCCGGGCCAACGGCGATGACTTCACCTTCGGCAGGCTTTTCCTTGGCGGTGTCCGGGATGATGATGCCACCCTTGGTCTTTTCTTCAGACTCGACGCGACGAACGACGACGCGGTCGTGCAGGGGGCGGAAATTGGTGCTTGCCATTGTCTAATCCCTCGATCAAATGACATGGACAGGTCTGCGGACCCGTATCTGGTTGCTAGCACTCACTAGAGGAGAGTGCTAGCTGGCGTCGAGATAAGCTCGGCTTGAATGAGAGTCAAGAACGAGCTGGATCGAAATTTCCAGCAATCTCGTTCGATGTTGCCATGTCCCTGGAAGGCAGGAAAAGCCTTGCCATCCTGCACCAGCTTTGCAATGTCAGCGCCGGTTCAGATATCGGTTCGGGAAAAGACATGGCCAAGCGCATCAGCAGTCTCACAGAGATTACCGGCAGTTACGACGTGGTTCTGTCGGATGTCTGGGGCGTGGTCCACAATGGCGTCGATGCCTTCCCGGATGCCTGCAAGGCGCTGGCCGACGCACGTGTGGCAGGGACGACCGTCGTTCTGATCACCAATTCCCCGCGGCCTTCGCCCGGCGTGATCTCCCAGCTTCGGCTGCTAGGCGTTCCCGACAGTTCCTATGACGGCATCGTCACCTCGGGTGACGTGACGCGCCACCTGATCGCTGAAGGCCCGCGGAAGGTTTTCCTGCTGGGCCCGGAACGCGACATGCCGCTATTCGACGGCCTGGATGTCGAGGTGGTCGGCGCGGATGAGGCAGACGCCATCGTCTGCACCGGTTTCTTCGATGACGAGAAGGAGGTGCCGGAAGATTATCACGACATGCTCGTCGCCTTCCAGAAGCGCGATGTTCCCTTCATCTGCGCCAATCCGGATCTGGTGGTCGAACGCGGACACCGCATCATTCCCTGTGCTGGGGCCGTTGCCGCCTATTACGAGGATCTCGGCGGCAAGAGCCGCATTGCCGGCAAGCCGCACACCCCGATCTACGAGGAAGCGCTTGCTTTCGCCCGCCAGACGCGCGGCGAACTTGCCCGGGAGCGCGTTCTGGCAATTGGCGACGGCATGCCGACAGATGTCCGCGGCGCCATCAGCCAGGATCTCGATCTGCTTTACATCAGCGCCGGCATTCACGTGAACGAATACACGGTGAATGGCCAGATCGACGAGGCGGTGATGAATGCCTGGCTGAAGCGCGAAGGGGCGACGCCTAAATGGTGGATGCCGCGGCTCGCCTAGGAAAACACGCCGATGACCGTCTTCTACCGCAACGAGAAGAAGGAGCCGCTGCCGCCAAGCCTCAAGGGCGGCGTTGTGGCGATCGGCAACTTCGATGGTGTCCATCGCGGCCATCGCAGCGTGTTGGAGCGTGCGTTGCAGCTTTCGCGGGCTCGCGACGTTCCGGCGCTCGTGCTGACCTTCGAGCCGCACCCTCGCACCGTCTTCCGCCCCGACAACCCCGTCTGCCGACTGACGCCGGCCCCGCTCAAGGCGCGGCTGCTGGAGGCGATAGGCTTCCGCTGCGTCATCGAGTATCCGTTCGACCGGGAGTTCTCGCAGCGTTCCGCCGAGGAATTCGTCCAGACCGTGCTCGTTGACTGGTTGCAAGCCAGCGCCGTCGTCACAGGCTTCGACTTCCATTTCGGCAAGGGCCGTGAAGGTGGGCCGGCCTATCTGATGGCCGCGGGTGAACGACATGGCTTCGGTGTGAGCCTGGTCGACGCCTTCCGCGACGAGAATGCCGAGGTTATTTCCTCAAGTCGCATTCGGGCGCTGCTGGCGGAGGGTGATGTTGCCGCGGCTGCTGGCCTGCTCGGCTACCGCTTCACGGTGGAGGGTGAGGTTGTCGGCGGTGAGAAACTCGGCCGCACGCTCGGCTATCCGACCGCCAACATGATGTTACCGCCCGAGATGGAACTGAAGCCCGGCATTTATGCGGTGCGCTTCCGCAAGGCAGACGGCATTCTCCACGATGGCGTCGCGAGCTATGGCCGCCGCCCGACGGTGACGGAGAATGGCGCACCGCTGCTCGAAACCTATCTCTTCGACTTCACCGGCGACCTCTATGGCCAGACCTGCTCCGTCTCCTTCTTCGGCCATCTGCGCGACGAGGTGAAATTCGACGGACTGGAGCCGCTGGTCGAGCAGATGAAACGCGACGAGGAGGAGGCGAGGGCGCTCCTCTCCGGCGTGCGGCCGCTGGGCGAACTAGATGCGAAGATCGCTTTCGGACGCCGTTCGTTGTGATCCTGACGCGTAGGCAGGAGGTGGCGGGGCAAGTTTGACCTTCCGGCCTTTCTGGGAGCCTAGTCCGTAGTCCTAACAATACAGCACGAAAGTCGACCATGATGGCCAATCCGCCGCGCCGCCCGCAGAATCCGATGGATGCCGCCGAGGCACTATTCAGGAAGCCGGTGAGCAAGCCCGCCGCGCCGGCGGTGGAAAGACGCGCCTTGCCGGAGGCGAAGGAACTCGTCACGATCAAGCTGGACAGCGCAGTGATCGAGCATTTCCAGAAGGACGGGCCGGGGTGGCAGGACCGGATCAACGAGGTTCTTCGTGCCGCCGTCGCGATAGACACCGGCGAATAGACGCGGCTTCTCCACGTTGCGCTAGGCCTCTTTCTTTTGAGGCCAAAAACCCCTAAGGAACGCGGCACCATGACATATCCTTCGGTGGCCCGGATCATTCGAATTATCGGCCCGGCCTTTCCGGCAGCTTGAAAAGCAGCGGAAAGGTCCGGGTTTCTTGGCGCTGGGATATCTCCTTGCGCGCTTGCCGCCACTCCATGACACAATTCCGCGCGACCACGCCGGTCGCCTCTTCCGATGGCTGATCCATGACCGATACCGCAGACAAGCTTGACTATTCCAAGACCCTCTACCTGCCCGTGACCGAGTTCCCGATGCGCGCCGGACTGCCGCAGAAGGAACCGGAACTGGTTAAGCGCTGGCAGCAGATGGATCTCTACAAGAAGCTCCGCGCCTCCGCCGCCGGTCGGGAGAAGTTCGTGCTGCATGACGGCCCGCCCTATGCCAACGGCAACATCCATATCGGCCACGCGCTGAACAAGATCCTGAAGGACGTCATCACCCGCTCCTTCCAGATGCGCGGCTACGATTCCAACTATGTCCCCGGCTGGGACTGCCACGGATTGCCGATCGAGTGGAAGATCGAGGAGAAGTACCGCGAGAAGGGCAAGAACAAGGACGAGGTCCCGGTCAACGAGTTCCGCCAGGAATGCCGCGAATTCGCCGCCCACTGGATCAAGGTCCAGTCGGAGGAGTTCAAACGGCTCGGCATCGAGGGCGACTTCGACAATCCCTACACGACGATGAACTTCCACGCCGAGGCGCGGATCGCAGGCGAACTTCTGAAGATCGCCAAGTCGGGCCAGCTCTATCGGGGCTCGAAGCCGGTCATGTGGTCGGTCGTCGAGCGCACTGCCTTGGCCGAGGCCGAAGTGGAATACGCCGATGTCGAGAGCGACACGATCTGGGTGAAGTTCCCGGTTGTGCGGATGAGCGAGCCGGGCGTGGCGCTTGAGACCGGTGAGGCATACAGGCGGGCGGTCATCGCACAGAACGCCGATGATGGTGTCCTCGGCGACCTTCAGGGTTCCTTCGTCGTCATCTGGACGACCACGCCCTGGACGATCCCCGGCAACCGGGCGATCAGCTATTCCCCCAAGGTGTCCTACGGTCTGTATGAAGTCACGGCCGCAGAAAATGACTTCGGGCCGCTTCCCGGGGAAAAGCTCGTCTTCGCCGACAAACTGGCCGAGGAGTCCTTTGCCAAGGCGAAGCTGCAGTACCGAAAGCTCCGCGATGTCACGGCCGAAGAGCTCGCGTCCCTCGTGTGCGGGCACCCGCTGCGCCAGTTCGGTGGCGGCTATGAGTTCCCCGTCCCGCTTCTCGCCGGCGATCACGTCACCGATGACGCCGGCACCGGCTTCGTGCACACCGCACCCAGCCATGGCCGCGAGGACTTTGACGCCTGGACCGATAATGTCCGCGAGCTCGAAGCGCGCGGCATCGACACGAAGATCCCGTTCCCGGTAGACGATGCCGGCTTCTACACCGCCGATGCCCCTGGCTTCGGTCCGGACCGCGAGGGTGGTCCCGCCCGCGTCATGGACGACAACGGCAAGAAGGGTGATGCCAACAAGGCCGTCATCGAGGCGCTGATTGCCGCCAACAATCTGTTTGCCCGCGGTCGGCTGAAGCATTCCTACCCGCATTCCTGGCGCTCGAAGAAGCCGGTCATCTTCCGCAACACGCCGCAGTGGTTCGTCTACATGGACAAGGACTTCGGCGACGGCACGACGCTGCGCTCGCGCGCGCTGAAGGCGATCGACGAGACGCGCTTCGTGCCGTCCGCTGGCCAGAACCGCCTGCGCGCCATGATCGAACAGCGCCCGGACTGGGTGCTGTCGCGCCAGCGCGCCTGGGGCGTGCCGATCTGCGTCTTCGTCGACGAGAAGGGCGCGATCCTGCAGGACGACACAGTGAACGGCCGCATCATGGAGGCTTTCGAGCAGGAGGGTGCCGACGCCTGGTTTGCCGAAGGGGCTCGCGAGCGCTTCCTGGGCTCCCGCGCCAACGAAGGCTGGACACAGGTCCGCGACATTCTCGATGTCTGGTTCGACTCGGGTTCGACCCATACCTTTACGCTGGAAGACCGGCCGGATCTGAAATGGCCGGCGGACGTCTATCTCGAAGGCTCCGACCAGCATCGCGGCTGGTTCCACTCTTCGCTCCTGGAATCGGCGGCCACCCGCGGCCGCGCGCCCTATGACGCCGTCATCACCCATGGCTTCACCATGGATGAGAAGGGTCAGAAGATGTCGAAGTCGCTCGGCAATGTCGTGGCGCCCCAGGACGTTATGAAAGATGCCGGCGCCGACATCCTTCGCCTCTGGGTCATGACCACCGATTACTGGGAAGACCAGCGTCTCGGCAGGACGATCATCCAGACGAATGTCGACGCCTATCGCAAGTTGCGCAACACGATCCGCTGGATGCTCGGCACGCTGGCGCACGACGAAGGCGAAGAGATTGCCTATGCGGATCTGCCCGAACTAGAACGTCTAATGCTGCATCGCCTGGCGGAACTGGATCGACTGGTGCGCGACGGCTATGACGCCTTCGACTTCAAGAAGATCGCTCGCGCCCTGATCGACTTTGCCAATATCGAGCTGTCGGCCTTCTACTTCGACATCCGCAAGGACGCGCTCTACTGCGATGCGCCGTCCTCGCTGCGCCGTCGTTCGGCGCTCGCCGTCATCCGCAAGATCTTCGACTGCATGGTGACCTGGCTCTCCCCCATGCTGCCGTTCACCACGGAAGAAGCCTGGCTGTCCCGCAATCCGCAAGCGGTCTCGGTGCATCTGGAGCAGTTCCCCGAGGTGCCGGCAGAATGGCGCAACGAAGCGCTCGCGGAAAAATGGTCGAAGGTCCGCCGCGTGCGTTCGGTCGTCACGGGCGCACTGGAGATCGAGCGCAAGGAAAAGCGGATCGGCTCGTCGCTAGAGGCGGCACCGGTCGTGTACGTGTCGGATACTACCCTGATAAACGCGCTCGAGGGGCAGGATTTCGAAGAGATCTGCATCACTTCGGCCATCCGTGTGGTCGCCGGTGAAGGGCCGGAAGCAGCGTTCCGTCTTGCCGAGGTGCCGGGTGTCGCAGTCGAGACGAAGCTGGCGGACGGGACAAAGTGCGCCCGTTCCTGGCGCGTCACGACGGATGTCGGGTCTGATCCCGGCTACCCCGAAGTGTCGGCACGAGATGCCGCAGCCTTGCGTGAACTGGCGGCCCTTGGCCGTCTTGGCTGATCCGCTTTCGCTACCGGATGATTGCGCTTCGCCGCGTCATCCGGTACATCTGCCCGAAATTGGCCGGAATTCTCGGTCAGGCGGTACTGACGGGAAATCTGAAGGCGTCGAAGGACGGGCGCTGCTGGAAGGGTTTTGATGAAGACGTCGCATGGGTTTCGCGCCGCATTGAGCGCCACCGGGCTGATGGCCGGTATGCTGGCCCTATCGGGTTGCATGGGCAGTCCCACCTACGGGACCGGGACCAGTGCAATGGAGCAGCTGAGCAATGACCTGACCTCGGCGGTCTCTCTGGGCCCGCAGGAGAAGCGCGACGTGAAGTACAATCCGCGGCCGGGCCTGGTGGTCACGGCGCAGGACAAGTCCCTTCCGCCCCCGCAGGCCTCCCTCGCCAGCCGCGAGACCAATCCGGCATGGGTGGAATCGCCTGAGGAGACCCGCCAGCGACTCCGCCAGGAAGCAGCCGAGAACGAAGGCAATCCTGGCTACCGTTCACCGCTTCTTGCCGGTAAGGGCAAGGCTGGACAGATGACGGAATCGGAGAAGTGGGAAGCTTTCCGGCAGGCTAAACAGAATCTCAACAGTGCCGACGTGACACAGACACGGCGTTCGCTGACTGATCCGCCGGTGGAGTATCGCGCCGTCGACTCTGCAGCCCTTGAAGATCTGGGCGAGCCCGAGCTGAAGAAGGAGCGCCGCCGGAAGAAAGAGGCCGAGGCTGCCAAGCAGACCTCCAGTTGGTGGAAGCCCTTCCAGTAGCCAAGCATCCTAGACTTATGAAGCGGCAGGCCCGGTGGCCTGCCTTTTTCTGTTGAGCCCGCCCATGAATTACACGATCCGCGCTGCGACCGCCGACGATGTCGGCATCATTCTCCGCTTCATTACCGAGCTTGCGATCTACGAAAAGGCGGAAGAGGAGGTCGAGGCGACGGAAGCAAGCCTCGCTGCATCCATGTTCGGCCCGCAAGCGGTGACGGAAGCGGCCATACTGGAAGCGGATGGCGCTCCCGCAGGCTTCGCCGTCTGGTTCTTCAATTACTCCACCTGGCAGGCGCGCAACGGCCTCTACCTCGAAGACCTCTATGTCTCACCCCGGTATCGCGGTGCGGGGGCAGGCCGGCTGCTTCTGCGCCATCTTGCCAAGATTGCGGTGGAGCGAGGCTGTGGCCGTTTCGAATGGAGCGTCTTGGACTGGAACGAGCCGGCAATCCGCGTCTATGAGACGATTGGTGCGAGACCGCAAAGCGAGTGGGTTCGGTACCGGCTGACCGGCGACAGCCTGAAGGCCTTCGCTGCGAGCTGACCGTCCTGCCGGCTTATCGTTTTTCCTGGAAGAAGCGCTTCAGCAGTTCCGCGGCCTGCCGTTCTGCGATGGCGGAATAGACCTCCGGCACATGATGACAGGTTGGCTGCGCGTAAAACCTGCCGCCATGATCGACCCCGCCCCCCTTCGGGTCCTCGGCACCGTAGTAGAGCCTGCGGATACGCGCAAAGGAGATCGCGGCAGCGCACATCGCGCAGGGTTCGAGCGTCACGTAGAGGTCGGCACCCGTTAGCCGCTCCTGCCCGAGCAGCCGAGAGGCCGCTCGGATGACATTGATTTCGGCATGGGCGGTGACGTCGTTTTCGGCGCGAGTACGGTTCCCTGACCGCGCAAGGATCTTGCCATCCATGACCAGTACGGCGCCGACGGGGATCTCGCCCCGGCTGCCGGCTTGTTCCGCCTCCTGCAGCGCTTCTGTCATGAAACCGTCGTTCTTGGCCATTCTCGGCGATTTCCTCTTAACCCGGCACCCTTGAACTGGTAGGAAGCGAACAAACGGGCCCCGCCGCATTGTGCGGGCAGCCGGGACGCACCTCAACCCGCATGAATGTCCGGAAGCTTCCGTCGACTTCATCGCTTCAGGCAAACAACAAATGACACCCAAAGACAAGCCAAAGCGCGGCGGAGCAAAGTCCTTCGAACGCGCCACGAAACCCGGATCAGTGACGAAAGGCAAGCCCACCGGCAAGGCCGCCTTCTCCGCCAAGGCGGGACTGAAGCAGCGGCCGGTGAAGGAAGTCGGCAAGAGCGACAAGCCTGTGGCGAAGCAGCCGGCAGAAGCTGCGACAGCCCCTGTCGATGCCGCTGGATCGAAGCCGGAGCGAATTTCCAAGATCCTTGCCCGTGCCGGTGTGGCGTCCCGCCGTGACGTCGAGCGCATGATCATGGAAGGCCGGGTGCGGCTGAACGGCACTGTCCTCGAGACGCCAGTGGTCAACGCTACCCTCGAGGATCGCATCGAGGTTGATGGTCAGCCGATCCGCGGCATCGAACGCACCAGGCTGTGGCTTTACCACAAGCCCGCCGGACTTGTGACGACCAACTCCGATCCGGAAGGACGCCCGACGGTCTTCGAGAACCTGCCGGAGGACCTGCCGCGGGTCATGTCGATCGGGCGCCTCGATATCAATACCGAGGGACTGCTGCTGCTGACCAATGATGGTGGCCTCTCGCGTGTGCTGGAACTGCCGACGACCGGTTGGCTGCGTCGCTATCGCGTGCGCGCCCATGGTGAGGTAGACCAGGCTGCGCTCGACAAGCTGAAGGAAGGCATTGCCGTCGACGGCGTCCTCTACGGCGCGATCGACGCAACGCTCGACCGCCAGCAGGGCCATAATGTCTGGATTACCGTCGGATTGCGGGAAGGCAAGAACCGCGAGGTCAAGAACGTCCTCGGCGCGCTCGGCCTCGAGGTCAACCGGCTGATCCGCATCTCCTACGGGCCTTTCCAACTGGGCGATCTGCCGGAGGGGCAGGTTGTCGAAGTGCGCGGACGGATGCTGCGCGACCAGTTGGGGCCGCGCCTGATCGAGGAAGCGAAGGCCAACTTCGATGCGCCGATCTACAGCGATCTCGGTGGTAGCGAGGAGCCCGAACCTGTGACGACTCGTGCCGCGAGCCGGGATGACAGGGAGCGTACCGGCGGATGGTCGCAGGATCGTTCGTCGAAACGGCAGGATTCCAGACGTGACGATCGCCGCGGGAAGCCGGTATCGGGCGGTGACAAGCGTGACGACCGTGACTTCGGCGAAAAGCCGAAGAAGCGCCCGCCCATGGGGACCTCACGGACCGCGAATGTGTGGATGGCGCCCGGTGCCCGTCCGACGACGGATGCCAAGGGGAAGAGAACTTCTGCACGGGCTGAGGCGGAAAAGCTGTTCGACAAGCCCAAGCTTCCGAGCGACCGGAGGGCCCTCGTGAACCGGGCGGAAGAGGACAGCGACTGGATACGCGCTGAATCTCCTGCGCGGGAAAGCAGGGACGGCGACTTTCCCCGCAAGCGACCTGCCGGCGATCGACCTGATCGGGGCGAGCGATCCCCGAGGACCGAGCGCCCGTTCGCGGATCGGCCGCGAGGGGAGGGCTCCTTCCGCGAAAAGCCCCGCGGCGACCGCAAGCCGCGCGAGGAGGGAGAGCGTCCCCGTGGTCGGGGATATTCCGATGACGCCAGGAGTGAGCGCCCCCGCGGCGATCGTCCGTTTGGTGACCGGCCCCGCGGCCCACGAACCGAGCAAGACCGATCCCGTGGCGACCGGCCACGCGGCAGCAAACCGGGGGGAGATCGTTCCTTCGGAGGCAAGCCCGGCGGCGGAAAATCCTTCGGCGGCAAGCCATCCGGCGGAAAACCGGGAGGCGGTCGCGGCAAGCCCGGCGGCGGTGGCGGCAGGCCCGGCGGGCGTCCGGCAGGCGGCAAGCCTCGGACAAGAGGGTAGGACAGATGCGCATCGTCGGGGGCGAATTTCGCGGCCGGACGCTGGCCGCGCCGAAATCCAACGACATCCGGCCGACGGTCGACCGGACCCGCGAAAGCCTGTTCAACATCATCGGCCACGTCTATCCGGAGGCCCTGAATCAGACCCGGGTCATCGATCTCTTCGCCGGGACAGGGGCAATCGGCCTCGAGGCGCTTTCCCGCGGCTGCAGACAGGCTCTGTTTGTCGAGAACAGCGTCGAAGGGAGAGGCCTGCTGTGGGAGAATATCGATCACCTCGCGCTCCACGGGCGCGCCCGTATCCTGAGGCGCGACGCCACGAAGCTCGGGCCGAACGGCACGATCGAGCCGTTTAATCTGCTTTTCGCCGATCCGCCCTATGGCAGGCGCCTCGGTGAAGCAGCCATGCTGGCGGCCTATTCCGGCGGATGGCTTGCTCCTGGGGCGCTGGCGATCCTTGAGGAGCGCGCCGATGTCGCGCCTTCCGTGGATCCCGTGTTCAGGCCGCTGGAACAGCGCCTGTTCGGCGACACCCGCATGCACTTCTTTCGCTACCAGCCAGGTTGAAGCTGCCAATGACCACCAAGCTTGCCCTTGCCGATGCCAAGGTTGAGAAATCACAGCGAGACCTGACCTTCGCGATCGCCTTCGGCGCCGGCGGCGCTCGCGGACTGGCGCATGCACATGTGATCGATGCTCTGGACGAGCTCGGGATACGACCTGTCGCTATCGCAGGTTCCTCGATGGGCGCCATTATGGGGGCGGGGATGGCCGCCGGCATGACGGGCAGCGAGATTCGCGCCTACACGCTGGAGACGGTCGGCAACCGAGGAGCGCTCGCCAACAGGCTCTTGAGTCTTGGTCCGTCCTCCATGCGCGGTACCGATGGCGGGTTTCGTTTTGGCCAGTTCAACATCGAGCATGTGCTGAAGGCGCTTCTGCCGCAGGCCATTCCGGCAGATTTCCAAGACCTCGGCATTCCCCTGAAGGTAATCGCCACCGATTACTACGGGCGTTCCGAAGTCGTGCTGGAAGAAGGTTCACTCGGACCGGCGCTCGCCGCGTCTGCCGCGATCCCCGGCATCTTCATGCCGGTGACGGTGAACGGCCGCATCATGGTTGATGGCGGAATCTTCAATCCCGTGCCTTACGACCACCTGATGGATCTGGCGGACGTCGTGATCGGGGTGGACGTGGTCGGGGCGCCGGAAGGGGACGGCTTATCACCGCCAAGCCGCATGGAGAGCATTTTTGGCGCCAATCAGTTGATGATGCAGTCGACGATCTCGTTCCAGTTGAAGCTGCAGCCGCCGCACGTTCTCCTGCGTCCGCCGGTCAACCACTTCCGGGTGATGGATTTCCTCAAGGCGAAGGACATATTCGACTACACTCTTCCGGTGAAGGAGGATCTGAAGCGCGCCGTCGATGCAATCCATCTGGCTGCCAGGGCCTAATCGGCAGCTTCCTGCGGCTTGTCCTGCGCCCTCATCGCGGCCTCCTCATTTGGGGAAGGGTGCTTGGGCTTTATCAGTGGCTCCGGCTTGACCGGGCGGTTGTGCAACATGTGTCTCCCGGCCGCGAGGCCCTCCGCGGCCTGAAGCAGCAGGCGTTCCTCGTCGCGCTTGCGGATATCGTCTTCAATGGCTTCGGCCTCCGCTGACCCCATCCCCAATGCCTCAAGCGTCTTACGTCCGAAGATGAGTCCGGAGCCCAGAGTTTCCCGAAGCTCGTATTCCACGCCCCGCTCGCGGAGCGAAAGCGTGTGGATCCGGTCATAGGAGCGGGCGAACAACCGGACATTGGGGAACTCCGACCGGATAAGATCGACGATCTTGTCGGTGATCTCGCGCTTCTGGGTCAGCACCGCGACGATCTTTGCCTTCTCGATGCCTGAAGCAAGAAGCACGTCCTTGCGGGTGCCGTCGCCGAAATAGATGCGGAAACCGAACGACGCCGCCTGCCGGATGCGGTCGGCGGAATCGTCGATCACCGTGACGTCCCGGCCTCCCGCCAGCAGGATCTGCGCCGTGATCTGCCCGAAGCGGGAAAAGCCGATCATCAGGACGTCGGCGCCGGCACCCTGGAAATCCTCTTCGATTTCCTCACGTTCCACGGTCAGGAGTTTTCGGGACAACGCGGCGCCGAGGGGCGTCAGAGCCATGGACAAGGTCACGATTGCAATCAGCAGCGACGCTGTGGCCGACGATAGCAGGCCCGCAGCCATTGCGGTCGTGAACAGCACGAACCCAAATTCACCGCCTTGGGGCAGAAGAAAGGCAATCCGCATCGCATCATTGTGCGGCGATCCCATGAGGCGGCAGAGCCCGTAGATAATGCCGCCCTTGACGATCATGAACACCGGGACCGCAAGCACGATAAAGCCGATCTGGCTCCACAGCACATGGATATCGAGGGAAAGCCCGACGGCCATGAAGAACAGCGCCAGCAGAAGCCCTCGGAAGGGCTCTATGTCAGCTTCAAGCTCGTGCCTGTAGGAGGATTCGGCAAGCATCAGGCCGGCAAGAAAAGCGCCCATTGCCATCGACAGCCCCACGGCCTGCATCGCAGCCGCCGAACCCAGCACGATCAGCAAGGCCGTCGCGATCATCACTTCGCGCGCTCCCGTTCGGGTAATGACCTGGAACAGCGGCGTGAGGAGGTAGCGACCGGCGATGATCATGACTCCGACCGCAGCAACCGCGACTACCAGCCCGGTTAAGGCGGATGGGCCGGTTTCGTCCACGCCTTTCCCCAGGATGCTGACCAGCGCCAGCAGCGGCACGATGGCAAGATCTTGAAAGAGAAGGAGTGAGAAGGCCCGTTGCCCGTACTTGCTGTTCAGGTCACCGTTATCGTTCAGGATCTGGACCGCGAAGGCCGTCGACGACAGAGAAAGGCCGAAACCGATCACAAGGGCTCCCTGCCAGTCGGCCAGCCCGGCCGCTATCGCAAGCCCCGTGAGCGCCAGGCCGGCGATGATAACCTGCGCGGGACCGAGCCCAAATACGTCGGAGCGCATCTGCCAGAGCCGAGAGGGTTTGAGCTCAAGGCCGATCACGAACAGCAGGAAGACGATGCCGAACTCGGCGAAATGCAGCACCTCCTCCGCATCGGTGACTTCATGCATGACCGGTCCGATCACGACGCCTGCGGCTAGGTATCCAAGGATTGTACCAAGCCCAAGCAATCGGAAGATAGGGGCCGCGATCACCGCTCCGGCCAGTAGCACCAGCGTCTGGGTGAAGATTGTGCCACTGCCGCTCATGCAACGCTCGCCTTGATGGACTGCCGGATCGGAAGAATCACCTTCTACGTCTTGATGCCTTCCTTGCCGCACAATAAATGGTGCCGCAACGAAAGGTACACAATGACCTCCGCAATCGACTCCCAGGACCTTCTCTCCCGCGCCAGCCAACTCGTCGATCTTGCCAGGGCGGCCGGTGCCGATCAGGCGGATGCCGTGGTTGTCCGCTCCCGCTCCCGCTCGGTCAGCGTCAGGCTTGGCGAGGTGGAGGGCACGGAGTCCTCCGAGAGCGACGATTTTTCGCTTAGGGTCTTCGTCGGCAACCGGGTCGCCAGCGTCTCCGCCAATCCGGGTTTCGACGTCAAGGTACTGGCAGAGCGTGCCGTCGCCATGGCTCGTGTATCGCCCGAAGATCCCTATGCCTGCCTTGCCGACGAAGCAGACCTGGCAAGAAGCTATCCCGATCTGCAACTGCTTGACGCGACGGACGTGCCGACTGAGGCATTGCGCGAGGCTGCGTTGGAGGCAGAGCAGGCGGCACTTGAAGTTTCTGGTGTCACCAACTCCTCTGGTGCAGGCGCCTCCGCAGGTATGGGCGGCCTTGTACTTGCTACGTCTCATGGCTTCTCCGGCAGCTACATGGCCAGCCGGTTCGGGCGCTCGGTGAGCGTCATTGCCGGTGAAGGCACCAAGATGGAGCGCGACTACGATTTCGACAGCCGGCTCTATTTCGCTGATCTCGACGACCCCCGCGTGATCGGCCGCCGGGCCGGCGAGCGCGCGGTCAAGCGGGTCAATCCGCGCCAGGTGGAAACCGGCAGCAATGTCACCGTCGTGTTTGACCCGCGTATTGCCCGCGGCTTCGTTGGCCATATCGCCGGCGCGATTAATGGCGCGGCTGTGGCGCGCAAGACGAGCTTCCTGCGTGATCGCATGGGCCAGCAGGTGCTGAAAACCGGCCTGAACATTACCGACGACCCTCTGGTGGTGCGCGGCTCCTCCTCGCGTCCGTTCGACGGTGAAGGGGTGTCCGGCAAGCGGCTGGTGATGATCGAGGACGGCGTGCTCAAGCACTGGTTCCTGTCGACATCGACGGGCCGGGAGCTTGGATTGCCCACGAACGGACGCGGCGTGCGCGGCGGGACATCCGTGACGCCCGCCTCCACGAACCTTGCACTGGAGCCCGGGGAAGTCTCGCCGGAGGAACTGATCCGCAGCGTCGGCAACGGCTTCTATGTGACGGAGCTGATCGGTCAGGGCGTCAACATGATCACGGGTGAATACAGCCGGGGCGCAAGTGGGTTCTGGATCGAGAACGGGGAGCTCGCCTATCCGGTCTCGGAGGTCACGATCGCCTCCAACCTGAAGGACATGTTCATGCGCCTCACGCCTGCCAACGACATCGACCGCAAGTTCGGGATCGCCTCGCCCACCATCGCCATCGAGGGCATGACACTGGCGGGACGTTGATCCGATGGAGAGCGGGCAGCACGATTGGCAGGCCGATCTTGAACTTATCCGTCGGGCCGCCACCGAGGCTGGCGAGGTGGCGCACTCCTTCTTCGGACGATCCCCCGAGGTCTGGTGGAAGAACGAGGGACGCTCACCTGTCAGCGCTGCCGACTTTGCCGCCAACGAACGCCTGGAAAAACTGCTGATTACGGCACGGCCGCACTATGGCTGGCTCTCCGAGGAGACCGACGACGACAATGCGCGGCTTTCCCACGAGACACTGTTCGTGGTCGATCCGATCGATGGCACGCGTGCCTTCATTGCCGGCGAGCGGACATGGTGCGTGTCCGTCGCAGTCGTTCATCAGGGACGACCTGTCGCGGGCGTCCTCGCCGCTCCGGCGCTAGACGAGGAATTCTACGCCTGCGTCGATGGGCCGGCGCTCATGAATGGCGACCTGATATCGGTATCCCGTCCGGATCCGTCCCTGCCGCTCACGCTGGCCATCGCGGAAGACCTGCTGCGCAAGCTTCCGGCAGCGCAGACGCAGGCGGTTCGCCGGGTGCGCCATGTCCCGTCGCTTGCCTACCGGCTGGCACTGACGGCCGACGGGAGAATCGATGGGACGATCGTCAAGAAGAATTCCCATGACTGGGATCTGGCGGCAGCAGACATCATTCTCCAGCGCGCGGGCGGAAAATTGCTCGATAGCGCCGGCCATCCTCTCGTCTACAATCGCGAAAGCGTGAAGCACGGAATGCTCTACGCCGGCGCTGGCCCCGCACTGGACAAGCTGTCCAGGTTCATGCCAGACGAACCGACAGATTGACGTTTTTTCCTGGATGCCTATGAGACATGTCCGGGGGGAATGAACTGAAGGGACTGACCATGCCGGAAACCGAAAAGAAGCAACTCCTGCACCTCGTGTTCGGGGGTGAACTGTCAAGCCTCGAGGGCGTACAGTTCAAGGATCTCAGCAATCTCGACATCGTCGGCATCTTTCCCGACTATGCCAGTGCTCTCACCGCATGGCGGTCGAAGGCGCAGCAGACTGTGGATAACGCCGAGATGCGCTACTTCATCGTCCACATGCACAAGCTTCTCGAGCCGGAAGCCAAGGGCGCATAGCCTGCAAAGCAGGGGATATCCGGCCGCAGCGGCTGGATGCGGCACCCGTTCTGCTTCATGGTTCCCCGGCGCTATTTTGACGTATTTGTAACCGAGTAGATGAGTGCTGGCCGAGCGGAGGATTTTCCACATCAGCGGACATGAGCGGCGATCGAGGACGGGCGCGATGCGCAAGGGTCTGGCGCGTCTTGCGCTGACCGGCTATCGCGTGGCCGGGATCCTCGTCTATCCGCTCGCTGGCCCGTTTCTCGCCTATAGGAGCTGGAAGGGCAAGGAGGACCGCTTGCGTCGCTCAGAGCGGCTTGGCTATGCGAGCCAGCCCCGGCCTCGTGGTCCGCTCGTCTGGGCCCATTCCGCCAGTGTCGGGGAAACGCTTGCGCTGATCCCATTGCTGCGCGAACTCGGGCGGCGCGACATTCACGTGCTCCTGACCACCGGAACGGTGACGTCGGCGGAACTGGTCAGGAACCGGTTGGGGGATCAGGTCATCCACCAGTACGTGCCGCTGGACCTGAAGTTCTCGATGAAGCGGTTCGTTTCCTACTGGCGGCCGGACGCCTGCATCACGGCCGAGTCGGAGATATGGCCGACGACGCTTCTTGAACTTCATCGGCGCAAGATCCCTAAGATCACCGTCAACGCGCGCATCTCCGATCGATCGTTTTCGCGCTGGCAACGCCATGACACGATCGCCGAAGCCCTGTTCGGGAAGATGTCGCTCGTCGTCGCGCAGTCGGATCTCGATGCGGAACGATTCAGGGACCTGGGCGCGTGGCCCGTTCTCGTCTCCGGCAACCTGAAGGGGGATACCGATCCGCCGCCCTGCGATCCTGCTGTGCTGCAGCGCTATCGTGAGGAGATCGGAGAGCGCAAGACCTGGGCCGCCATCTCCACCTTCGAGGGCGAGGAGAAGGCCGTCGCCGGCATTCACAAGGCGCTCAAGCCGCGAAACGGGCAGTTGACGATCATCGTTCCACGCCATCCCGAGCGGTCGGATGCGATCGAGGACATGTTGAAGGCCCAGGGCCTGGTGGTGGCGAGGCGTTCCCGCAATGATCCGCTCACCCCGGAGACCGACATCTTCCTCGGCGATTCCATGGGCGAGATGGGCCTTTATCTCCGATTGACGGAACTGGCTTTCGTCGGACGTTCACTGACCGGGGAGGGCGGGCAAAACCCGCTGGAGCCTGCGATGCTCGGCTGTGCCGTTCTTTCGGGAAGCCATGTCCAGAACTTCCGCGACGCCTACGCCAATCTCGCCCGCAAGGGTGGCGCCCGGCTGATCCGCGATGTGGAGATGCTGGCAAAGGCGGTCCATTACCTCCTGTCCAATGATGTCGCCCGCCGCAAGATGATCGATGCGGGCCAGGAGACCATCAACGAGATGCGTGGGGCTCTTTCGGTGACTGTGAAGGCGCTTGAGCCCTATATCAACCCGCTGACTGTGACGGCCCGGTTGCAGCCGAAGAGCGCGACCGCCCGATGACTGGAGGGCGGTTTCCCGGGATCGCCGGCATCCTGTTCGACAAGGACGGCACCCTGATCCGCTACGATGAAAGCTGGGGCCCGGTAAACCGGGAGGCTGCAAGGATCGCGTCAGCCGGTGATCCCGATCTGGAGCCGAGGCTTCTGCTTGCCGCCGGCATGGATCCCGTGTCCGGCGAGACCCGCGCAGACAGCCTGTTGGCAGCCGGCAATGCGGCCGAGATTGCACTCGGTTTTGCCGCGGCGGGTTCCCCCATCGATGCGGCGGAATTGACGGTTCTTCTCGACGACCTGTTCGTACGGGCAGTGGAGTATGCTGTGCCCGTCACGGATCTGCGGGTGTTGTTCCGAAGGCTGAAGGCGCAGGGACTGAAGATCGGCATCGCCTCCAGCGATAATGAATCCTCGATCCGGCGCACGGCTGCACGGTTCGAGATCGATGGCTGGGTGGATTTCGTCGCCGGTTACGACAGCGGCTTCGGGACCAAGCCGGAGGCCGGCATGCTGCTCGGCTTTTGCGCTTCCACCGGGCTTGAGCCGCGGCAGGTGGCCATGGTGGGAGACAACGCTCACGACCTCCGCATGGGGCAGGCCGCTGGCGCCGGACTGAAGGTCGGCGTCCTTACCGGAACCGGTACACGTGACACTCTCGCGGCACTTGCCGATATCTGCATCGATGACATCACGGTCCTGCAGAGCCTTCTGCAGGGTTAGCGGTCCGTCGCCGGGCTTGCCTTTTTCCTGCGGTTCCCGTTTCAGTGCCGAGAGACCGTGATACTGGGAGTCTTGCGTATGGTTTCGGAAGCGCCGCCGTTCTGGTGGACCAAGGCGGACTGGCGGGCATGGGCGCTCGCTCCCGTCTCCTATGTCTATGGCCGGGTGGCAGGAAGCCGGATGGCGAACGGGAGCCGGGCGAGTGTGCCGGCACCCGTTCTATGTGTCGGCAACTTCACCGTGGGCGGCGCTGGGAAGACGCCAACTGCGCTCGCACTTGCCGTTGCCGCGCGGGAAAAGGGATATACGCCGGGCTTCCTGAGCCGCGGATATGGTGGTTCGCTGGACGTAACGACCCTTGTCGATATTGAGCATCATAGGGCGGCTGCCGTCGGTGACGAGGCGCTTCTGCTGGCTCGCGTCGCGACGACCGTCGTCTCACGCCGACGCGTTGATGGGGCGCGGAAGCTCATTGCCGAAGGCGTCGATCTCATCATCATGGATGACGGCTTCCAGAGCGCGCGCCTGCGGCTGGATTTCGCCCTTATCGTCATCGACAGCGTGCGTGGCATCGGCAACGGGCATCTGGTCCCCGGCGGTCCCGTTCGTGCTCCCATTGGGGAGCAGATGCGCCACCTTTCGGCGATCCTGAAGGTTGGCAACGGAGACGCCGCCGATCATCTCGTTCGGCAGGCGGCGAGAGCCGGCAAACCCGTCTATGTCGCGGCGCTCAAGCCACGCCCCTTGGCTGAGTTGAAGGACAAGCCGGTGCTTGCCTTCGCCGGCATAGCGGATCCGGAGAAGTTTTACCGTACGGTGGAGGCGCTTCAGGCGCGCATCGTCGTCAGGCAGTCCTTCCCTGACCATCACTATTTCGGCGATGACGAACTGGCCGACCTGCTGCGAGAGGCCGATCAACAGAGCCTGGTTCCGGTGACGACAGCCAAGGATGCCGCGCGGCTTGTCGGTGTGCACGGACCGGCTGAAACCCTACTGAAGAAGGTGCAGATCGTGGAGGTGGACATGACCTTCGATGATCCGAATGCGCCGGGCAAAATCATCGATCTTGCGGTGGCAAATTACCAGCGGAGGCGTTTGCAGGAGAGCCGGCAGAAAGATCAGCAGGCTCCTCAGGCCTGAGGAGCCTGGACCGGCAGCGCGCCGGCGCGCTTGTCCGCTTCCAGCGAGGCTGCGGCGTCCACATATGCCTCCTGACGGGCGATGCTCCAGTAGCGAAGTTCGTCGAGGGGGATGGGCCTGCCCGTCATTGCGCAGACGACGTAGGCGCCGGACGTGAGAATCTGGTAGTCGCCGTCCAGGTAGCGGATCTTCGCCTCCCGGCTCCCGCTTCCTTCGAACCGGTTCATCTTGTGTCTCCTGCGGAACATCATCTCTGCTCTACCGCGCAGATGGGTAAAGCGCCACCCTCAACTGCGCCCAAACAGGCGTTCGATGTCGGATAGCTTGAGCTCGATATAGGTCGGGCGGCCGTGGTTGCACTGGCCGGAGCCTGGGGTGGCCTCCATTTGCCTCAGAAGGGCATTCATCTCTTCCGGTCTCAACCGGCGTCCCGACCGCACGGAACCATGGCAGGCCATCGTCGCGGCGACGTTCTCGAGCTTGCTCCGGAGACCCCCGGCGGTATTCCATTCGGCGATCTCGTCCGCAAGGTCTCGCACCAGATGAGCTGCGTCGATCTCCCCGAGCATGGCCGGTGTCTCCCGCACAGCGACAGCACCGGGGCCGAACCGTTCGATCGTCAGCCCGAACCTGTCGAGGTCGCGTGCGTGAGCCATCAGCCGATCACAATCCTCTTCGGGGAGGTCGACAATTTCCGGAATCAGCAACGCCTGGGAGGCAAGCCGGCCCGCGTCCAGGGCCTTGCGCATTTCTTCGAAAACAAGTCGCTCATGAGCGGCATGCTGGTCCACGATGACGAGCCCATCGTCCGTTTGAGAAACGATGTAGTTCTCGTGAAGCTGCGCCCGGGCCGCGCCCAGCCGGTGATTGGCGAAGGAGATTGGCGAAACCGTGTTTTCTGCGCGAGAAATTGCGTCCGGCTGGTCCGGCGCCTCGGTGCGACCGGAAGGCACGGTCAGGCTGTCGAATGCAGCCTGCTGCCCCTCCGAGAATCCACGGCCCTCCGCGAGCGGTCGCGACGGCGATTGGTCCGCGTGCCAAGGTGCCCTCGCCTGGTCGGTGCCGGTCCTGAATGCCCGCATGAGGCCGTAGCCACCCGTCGTCGATGCGCGGCTGCCTTCTCGTGCGAGCGCCTCGCGGATCGCACCGACGATGAGCCCGCGAACCAGACCCGGGTCACGGAAACGGACGTCTGCCTTGGCCGGATGAACGTTGACGTCCACGAAGGCTGGATCGAGTTGGATCGAAAGAACCGCGACCGGGTATCGGCCAGACGGTACAGTTTCTGCATAGGCGCCGCGGATTGCGGAAAGGATCAGTTTGTCCTGGACTGGTCGACCGTTCACGAACGCGTATTGATGAGCGGAATTGCCGCGGTTGAACGTCGGCACGCCGACGAAGCCCTTCAGTGATACGTCCTCGCGCTCCGCGTCGATCTCGATTGCATTGTCGCGGAATTCGGGGCCGAGGATCTGCGCGATGCGGGCCAGTTGGTCGTCGCCCGTCGCAGACAGCTCGAGGGTCGAGCGATCCGGTCCGGAGAGGACGAAACGGATCGATGGAAATGCGATCGCCATCCGCTTTACCATTTCGGTAATCGCCGCTGCCTCGGCACGTTCCGATTTCAGGAACTTGAGGCGGGCGGGTGTCGCAAAGAACAGGTCGCGAACCTCGACCACCGTGCCGGTATTGGCTGCGGCCGGTCGTACCGGTGACATCCGTCCTCCTGCGACCGTCACCTGCGCGCCTTCGGGATCGCCCTGCCGGCGGCTGGTGATCGTGAGCTTGGCAACCGAGCCGATGGACGGAAGCGCCTCTCCGCGAAAGCCGAGCGTGCGGATCTCGTCGAGCGTGTCGCTGATCTTCGAGGTACAGTGGCGCCTTACCGCCAGGTCAAGATCCGCGGTATCCATGCCGCATCCATTGTCGGTGATGCGCACGAGGCTCTTTCCACCGCCGGCAGTGGCAATCTCGATACGGGTCGCGCCGGCATCGATCGCGTTTTCGATCAGTTCCTTTGCTGCACTGGCGGGACGTTCGATGACTTCGCCTGCAGCGATCTGGTTGATCAGGGTTTCTGGAAGCTGTTTGACGGGCATTGCCCCATAATCCCGGATTCGGTGAGGCTTGAGAAGCCCCAACACCCCTATGATTAAATGGGCCTTAAGCTTATCGCCGTAAAATAAACCTGGCTGCAGAAATCTGCCGAATGCCAGGAAGCAGAATGCCCCTGCAAAGCCGGCAAGGCTCAAAAGGACTATGAGGAAGACCCAGGCTGGTGGAGACACAGGACAGAGAAGATCGGCAGGGACTGAGCCGGACCGGCGAGAGAGCTGATGACGCATAGCGGCATCCTGACAGATCCCACCATCGCAGACCTCGCTATCGATCTTCTGTGTGACGGCCTGCAGGCGGCGGTACTTATCTACGACCGTAGCGATCAGCTTGTTTACGCCGGTGGCCAGTTGCAGCTGCTTGCTCCCCTGCCTGCGAGTTCATTGACGCCGGGCACCCGCCTTCGCGATGTCGTGGCGGCCCTTTTCGATGCCGGGGGCGAGGCCGGTAGCCATACCCATGGCCAGTCACGCTCCCTGCGTGAAAGCTGGATCGCCGACACGATTGCCTCCCTGTGGCGCGAGCGCGCGGAACATGTCGAGCAACGAAGTAGTGATCGCTGGCTGCACTATTCCAAACGCCGCTTCCCCAACGGCTACGGCGTCTGCATCGTCCGCGACATTTCGGAACAGAAGAAGCGTGAGGAGCAGTCGAAGGCGGTCGGTGAGCGGATGGAACTCGCCGAACAGGTTCTCGACAAGCTTCCGTTTCCCGTGTCGATCAAATCGAGCGACATGGTCTATGTCGCCGTCAACCAGTCGTTCTGCAAGATTGTCGGGCGCTCTCCCGAGGAACTCATTGGCCGTAAAGCATGTGAGGTGTTCGACCCGGTGATCGCCGACCGCATCGAAGCGGCCGACCGGCAGATTATCAGGAACGGCATCTCGGTGACCTCGCCGGAGCTCCTCATCGGCAAGGACGGCGAGCACGTGAAGACGATCGTCAGGAAGTTCAGGATTGGGAAGCCTGGTCGCTATCAGGTGGTAGCGGCGTTGGAGGACCTTTCGGGGCTAGTGCCGGAGAGGATCGAATCCACGGTGAGGAAACCTGCTCGCACAGTTCAGCTTGGCCAGCACGGCATGTCTCTGCAGGATCTAAGGGGGCGAAACGTACTGGTCGTAACAACCGAGCAAAATGCGTCCGACCTGCTGCCGCAGTCGATCGCCAAGCTGGGCGCCGAGGCTGTGGTCGTCGGAAGCGCCGAGGAGCTCGAACTTTTCCTCTCTTTCTCCGATGATCTCGGCGTTGTTGTCGATCTCGTCCTAGTTCTGGCCGAGAAGAGCCTGCTGGCTGCATGTACGATGCTGACCGAGGCGTTTCAGGTTCCGCTCGTGGTGCTTGATCGTAGCCGTACAGATCAGGGCCTGCATGCGCTGGTTAGCGAAATTTTCACGCAGGAAGCTGACGACGAAGTGGTCGAGGATGGTCGAGCCGGAGCCGCCCCCTGCTCGCTCGATGTCCTTGTTGCCGAGGACAATGCCGTCAACCAGATCGTGTTTTCGCAGATACTTGAGGGGTTGGGCTATCGCTACAGCATCGCGGCGGATGGCGAGGAGGCGGTCCGGCTATGGAAGGAGCATAAGCCGCGCCTCGTACTAATGGACATTACGCTGCCGAAGATGAATGGCTTCGATGCCTGCCGGCAGATCCGCGGGATCGAGGAGCGCGGCAGTTCCACTCCCATCGTTGGGGTTCTGGCGCAGCCATTCGATCATGACCGCGAACAATGCTTTCTGTCTGGAATGGATGACGTGATCCTGAAGCCGATCAGTCCGGAAATGCTGGAGTCCGTCCTTCTCACCTATTTGCAGGAACGCGACGTGAACGAGGGGCGGAAATCTGCACCTGAAGGAAGGCAGGTTTGTTAAGGTTTCTGCCGCATCTTCCGCGAATGTATACAGGGTATCGGGTTTTCGCATGACGTCGGCCGGCAAACTGTTGCCGCAGGTCACCCAGAATGAACTGCAGGCG
Organism: Pseudorhizobium flavum; assembly: GCF_044142885.1. Taxonomy (NCBI): domain Bacteria; kingdom Pseudomonadati; phylum Pseudomonadota; class Alphaproteobacteria; order Hyphomicrobiales; family Rhizobiaceae; genus Pseudorhizobium; species Pseudorhizobium flavum. The sequence goes on along the minus strand of NZ_JBIOKZ010000001.1, from coordinate 170,462 downwards.
ATGGCATACAGCGATCCGCTTACAGGCCTCGGCAACCGCTACCGGTTGCGCGACAAGGTCCGGATGCTTGCTGCCGAACGTGCTCAGGATCCCGCTCCCTTCACCATCTGCATCGCGAACCTCGACGGGTTCAAGCCGATCAACGACCTGTTTGGCGTTGCCGCGGGAGACGAGATTCTCTGCCAGGTGGCCCATCGCCTGAAGGCTTGTATTCCCGACGGTGCAACGGTCACCCGTCATGACGGGGACGAGTTTGCCTTCGTCCTGCCATTGGTCTTCGAGAGGGTGGGCGCTGAACGGATCGGGCAGATGATCAAGGACGTGCTCTCCGCACCCTACGATCTGGGCGACCGAAACGTACGTCTATCGGCATCCTTCGGTTTCGCCATCTATCCTTTCGCCGGCGAGGAGTTCGAGGATCTTCTGAAGAGCGCGGAAACCGCCCTCTATCGGTCCAAGCGCCGGGGCAGGGGGCAGATCACCGTCTACTCCCGCGAAATCGCCCTGGAGATGAAGCGTGCGACACAACTGGAGCAGGCGCTGCGAACGGCAGTCATTGCCGATGCCGTGGACGCCCATTTCCAGCCGATCGTGCGGCTCGGCGACGGCGCGGTGCTGGGCTTCGAGGCACTGGCGCGTTGGATCGATGCTGACCTCGGATTCGTCTCGCCGTCCGTTTTCGTGCCCCTCGCCGAAGAACGCGGCTTTATTGATGCTCTTTCCGAGACATTGTTGCGCAAGGCGGCGGAAGCCGCGCTCTCATGGCCGCGGGAGCTCTTCCTTTCGTTCAACCTGTCATCGGTCCAGTTGATGGACCCTGGAACCACGGACACCATCCTGTCGATCCTTGACCGCGTGGGCCTTGATCCGCACCGGCTTGAACTCGAGATCACGGAAACCGCCATGATGACGTCGGCGGAGACGGCGCACCGGATTATTACCGATCTGCGTGCCGAAGGCGTGAAGATCTCGCTCGACGACTTCGGGACGGGGCAGTCCAGCCTTGGCCGGCTGCGTGAGTTCACGTTCGACAAGGTGAAGATCGACCGGGCATTCGTATCGCAGATCACCACTGACCGAGCGTCCGAACACATCGTCAAAGCGATCATCGCGATGTGCGACGGGTTGGATCTGCAGGTGGTGGCGGAGGGTATCGAGGATTATGCCGACGCCCAGAAGCTGAAAGCCCTGGGATGTGGGATGGGGCAAGGCTACTACTACGGCAAGCCGGCCGACACCGTCGCAACGGGACGCTATCTGCGGGAGCAGGAGCGAAGACTTCTGGTTGCTCACCTCTGATCCAGAGGCACGCCGTACCTAGTCCGGCCGCTAAGAAAAAGGCGGCGCCGCAGCGCCGCCCCTTCAAGATGCCTTAATGCGTCACACGCTCCGGGCTTAGTTGTTACCTTCAGCCGTCGGCGGGGTAGTGGCATTCGGCATCGGTGTCGCAGCACCGGTGGACGAAGTTGTCGTGGTGTCGGTGGTCGCCGCATCAGCGGCTGCCTGCTGGTCTTCGAGCGTCATGAACTCAGGAGCCGCATTGAGCGAATCCTTCGTTTCAGTCGTCGTCAGACGGATCTCATTGTTGTTTTCCATGTCGCGGGTCATGGAGATGTTTTCCATCGGAACCGCGACATCCTTCTCACCGATACCGAGGAAGCCGCCGACGCCGATCACGGCTGCGACGATGCCGCCATCTTTCTCAAGAATCAGGTCGTTGATGTCGCCAACGCTTTCATCTTCAGCGTTATAAACCGACTTGCCGATGTAGTCGTTGGCGCTGACCTGCGTCTCCGACTGTTCGGTCAGGTAAGAGCCCGAAGCGGCAGCAGTATCTGTCGAAGCATCCGCGCTTGGGGTGGCTGCAGTGTCCGTGGTCGCATCGGTTTCCGGAGTGGCAGCAGTATCCGTGGAAGCGTCAGCGCCTGAAGTTGCCGGAGTAGCGGCAGTGTCGGTCGAAGTATCGGTTTCGGGAGCGACAGCGTTGTCGGTCGACGAGGCGCCTGCGGCGGGTGCGCCGTCGGTGCCGGTCATCGGCTTCATTGCGGGATCTGCAGGAGCAGCCGGAGACGCCGGTGCGGCCGGATCGCTGGTCTGGGCCATGGCCGGTGCGATTGCAGTGGAGGCCATCAGGACGGCTGCGGCCGCCATTGTGCTGAAAGTCTTCTTCATGTCGAACCTACCTTCCTAGTGTTCTCGATGTGAACGCGCGACGTTCAATCGCGCTGGTTCGCGCAGACAATGGATCGAACTGGGGTTTAGTTCCCGCTCAATGCCGAATTTATAGGCGGCTGGCCTGCCAACTGCCGGTTGGCGAGCGGAGAACTCAAGGAGGTGGAAGGCTCAGGCGCGGAAGCTCGGCTCCGGCGTGCCGGCCGCACCGGTGGTGAGGGCGAACACTTGGCCGGCAAGAGGGTCGCTCTCCCGCTGGTCAGGGCTCAGTCCTTCCCAAGCTGACGTAACCCCGATGTTCGTCAGGCCGGGTCCAAAGAAGACCGGACAAGTCGTCTGCCGCGCCGGCAGCGTGCGCCTCGTCACCAGCGCACCGTCCGGAGAATAACAGTCCACCGCTCCGGCGCCCCACCGCGCATTCCAGATGTTGCCGTCCCGGTCACAGACCGAGCCGTCCATGCCGCCCGGCTGATCGCTCGTATCAATGAGGATGGCGGGCTCGCCGATTGGCAGTCCCGTAGAGGCGTCGAGGCTGACCCGCATCAGGAGGTTCTTCGTGGTGTCGACAAAATAGCCGGTGGAACCGTCCGGCGAAAAGCAGATTCCGTTTGGAATGCTGATATTGCCGAAGAGCCGGGTCACGGTCTTCCGTGCCACATGGTAGATGGCTCCGGCCCCTTCCTCGGCTCCTTTCCCCATCGTCCCGATCCAGAGACAGCCACTCGGATGGAGTCGTCCGTCATTGGAGCGGGTGCCGGCATTCCCAGCCTCTAGCTCGCAATAGAGGCTGAGCGCACCGTCCCGGCGGTTGCGGATGTAGAGCCCCTCTTGCGTTGCCAGAAGCTGTCGTTCCGCATCGATGCGGGCGATGACGCTCGCCATGAATGGCAGCGGGTGATGTCGTTCCTCACCGGTGGAGAGGTTCCTTTCGTGAAGCAGCTTCCCCAGGATGTCGAACCACCAAAGTGTGTTCGTTTCCGGCTCGAAGCTTGGCCCCTCTCCGAGCTCGGAAATGGTGTTGGACAAGGTCGCAGGCTCGGATTTTACGTCGTGCATGATGAGCTCCGGGAAGTGAATCTTGCACCATCGCTTGGACGCTGCAAATGTCTCCGCCAACATGACTTCCTGTCAGATTGGCGATTGCTATTGCGGAATTTTCGACATACCTGTCTATAATCTTTCTCTGTAAAGACAAGATTGCATCGACCGGGGCGTAGGTGTCTGACAACTCCGTTCCTGGGCGCTGAACTGCTCTCCATCCGACCATTCTGGTCAGCCGCGTCACACCAGGAAATCGAGAAATCCGCCCAATGCCGCCTTTGGAAAAGAGCATCGCAAACGAATCGACCGAGGATCAGGTCCTGGAGATCAAGGGACTGAAGACGCAGTTCGACGTATTCCGGTTCATGAAGCGGATTACCGAATCCTACGGCGCTCGCGCTTTCATGGTCGTGAACATGCCGGGACCGACCTCCCTCACTCTTTCCGCCCATAGCGTCATCACCAACTGGCCTGCGGAGCTCATTACTCATTTCGACCGAGAGGGACTTCTCTCCTCCAGCCCAATCCTGAAGCAGTTGCGTGAATCGTTCATTCCCACCCAATATGACTTGGAGGCGGTGAACCTTGTGCGCGGCAATACGGTTTCGACTGACCTGTTCGGCCCTTACCGTCTGGTGCGAGGCGCCTATTTCCCGGTTCACGACAGTACTGGGATGCGCGGCGCCGTATCGCTCGCCGGTGATGGTGCTCCCTTCACGCATCAGCAGATGATGGAACTCAGCTATCTGGCCATCCATGTCTATGAGCGGCTCGGGCAGATACGCAGCATGACCACCCGCACCGTCGAGACGCTGTCCGAACGCGAGCTGGACTGCATCACCTGGACGGCAGCTGGAAAGACAAGCGCAGAAATCGCCGAAATCCTGGGGCTGTCCGAGCATACGGTCAATCACTACCTCAACCGAGCTGCCAAGAAGCTGGACAGCGTCAATCGCACCCAGGCGGTCGCAACCGCGTTCCGCCTAGGACTTATTTGCTGACCGTCGCGTGAATCGCGCTGCTCACAAAATGAGCACACCGCCTCCGCGGAACTCTGTTGCATCCGGTCAGGCGGCGCCACTGCCGCATCCCCGGCGACGTTCGCCATCTGGCACGGTCCGTGCATTGCACGGGGAAGGCCCAGAGGGGACCCACAGCGTCCGATAGTGACGTGATGAGAAACGATGCTGCCTGGCGATTCAATGAGCTTGCGTCGGGCAGCATCGCCATTGCGTGTTGCAGCATCGGGCGACCAACTCCTATAAGGACTCCGGACCAGTCGCCCTGCGACTGTCGCGCGACAGGAGTTTGATCGATGACGGACGTGACCAAGGAACAGGTTCTGGCGGCGCTTGCAAAGGTCCGGGGCCCTGACCTCACCGATGACATCGTCTCGCTGAAGATGGTCTCCGATGTCTTCATCTCCGACAACAAGGTGTACTTCTCGATCACCGTGCCCGCCGACCGGGCCGAGCAGTTGGAGCCGTTGCGGGCAGCCGCCGAGCGATCGGTCAAGGCCGTTCCCGGCGTCAAAGGTGCCCTGGTAACGCTGACGGCGGATCGAAAGGCCGGTGCCGCGCCCTCTGCCCCGCCACGTCGCCCGCAGCCTGTAGCGCCGCCGCACGCGCATGGGTCTCCGGCGCGCCCGGAAAAGGCGGGCGTACCGGGAGTGGGCGCGATCATAGCGGTTGCGTCCGGGAAGGGGGGAGTGGGGAAGTCCACGACCGCTGTCAATCTTGCCCTCGGCCTGCAGGCCATCGGAATGAAGGTCGGGATACTCGACGCCGATATCTACGGCCCCTCGATTCCGCGGCTCATGAAGATTTCGGGGCGGCCACAGCAGATCGAGAACCGCATCATCCGTCCGATGGAGAACTATGGCCTCAAGGCCATGTCCATGGGTTTCCTTGTCGACGAAGAGACCGCCATGATCTGGCGTGGCCCGATGGTTCAGTCGGCGCTTCTGCAGATGCTGCGGGAGGTGGCCTGGGGCGAGCTCGACGTCCTGGTCGTCGACATGCCCCCCGGCACCGGCGACGTGCAACTCACCATGGCCCAGCAGGTGCCTCTTGCTGGCGCAGTTATCGTCTCTACCCCGCAGGACCTGGCGCTGATCGACGCTCGCAAGGCCATCACCATGTTCCGCAAGGTGGAAGTGCCGCTGCTCGGCATCATTGAGAACATGAGTTACTTCGTGGCGCCCGATACCGGTGCGCGCTACGACATCTTCGGCCATGGCGGCGCACAGGCAGAAGCCGCGCGGATCGGCGTCCCCTTCCTGGGTGAAGTGCCGCTGACCATCGACATCCGCGAGAAGTCCGATAGTGGAACGCCTGTCGTGGCAGCGGATCCTGAGGGGCTCGCCGGGCAGATCTATCGGGATATCGCGTTACGGGTGCGCGAGGCGTTGGAGGGGCGGGTGGAAAGACCGGCTCCTACGATCGTCTTCGAATAGGCTTCAGAACCGTCGCACATCTATGCCGGTTCGCTAAATTGTCAGCCTGTTCAAGCTTTTCCCGATGAGCCGTTAACGCCTCGTCAAGGTTAATGATTGATCCTTCGCGGGTTGCCGTAGCCCGTGGAGTCCCTCGTTTTGCGTTCGAATGTTCTTTTGAGTCGCAACTGCCGTGCCCGCCTGAATGCCTGGAGCACTCCTGCGCTATTCGGCCTTGTCGCGTGGCTGGCCTTTCCCTCTACGGCGTCCCATGGGGATCTTTCCGCTCTTCTGAATGGGCTCGATGCAGGTCAGAGATGGCGGACCGTTTTGACCCATTCTCCGGCCGGATCCATTCATTCTTCCGAGCTCGCCTTCCCCGGCGCGGAGCGCATGCTTCCTTCCGATGCAGGTCTGGCTCTGCCGGATGGCAGCAAGATCGCCTTTGTTGGGGGTGGCAGCAAGGACGACGCTACGCCGGACGAGGATCGCGTCAACCGGAAGGCGAAGAAGGGGCGTATCGTGGCGGTGGAGCCGATGCAGCCTCCCAAGGCCTTCAGTGCCGGTTCGATCCTGCAACGGACCAGTGCGCTGACGCTGCCGCCGCAAGGCCGACAGGAACTGGCCGGGTTCGCCAAGCCCGGGAAGAAGGTCAAGGAGTTCGAACTGGCGTCCTTCTACTTCCGCAAGGAGGAGAAGCCGGCTGCCGGTGTGTCGCCGATGATCGCCAGCCTCGTAACCAATGACAAGGCCGATGTCCTGGCAACCGCTTACGCGCCTCCAGAGCCGGATTTCGCCCGGGAATCCCCGTTCGACGCTATCCTCAAGAAGCCCGAAGCCGGGCGCTTCATCCCGCCGATCGGGCGTGATGATCATGCATGGGCCGCGACGCCGCTTCCGGCGGAAACATTTTCGGCCCGTGAGCAGCAATGCCTCGCGTCCGGCATCTACTTCGAAGCACGTGGCGAATCGGCGCGCGGGCAGGCGGCCGTGGCGCAGGTCATCCTCAACCGCGTACGCAATCCTGCCTATCCGGATACGATCTGCGGCGTCGTTTACCAGAACGAGGATTGGCGCAACCGCTGCCAGTTCTCCTTTGCCTGCGACAACATCCGGGACCGCATCCGCTCGCAATATCACTGGAAGATGGCTCGCGAGGTCGCCATGGCGGTCACCGCCGGGAAGATCTGGCTAAACGAGGTGGGCTCATCGACCCACTACCACGCGGTATACGTCCGCCCGAAGTGGGCGCGGTCTATGAAGAAGGTCGGGCGCATCGGCCTGCATATCTTCTATCGCACCTATGGCGGCGGCTGGAGCTGAATGCGGCCTGACGCCGCTGCCTCGTGATTCCGCTCAAGAAGTTTAGGCCGATAGTAGTGCTTCTGCCGTAAATGCTTGAAAAATAGAATCAATTGGCTTGGATCCCATCTCGTCCCCATGCCTTGACTATGCAGGCGCTCAAAACTATGTTGCGCCCGACTTGAAAACGGGCCGGAAGGCGCGAAATCCCTAGCAGTCAGCATGTTTCGCACACGGATCGGACGGTCGATGCACCGTAGGATGCGGGAAGACGGCAAGGGAGGATGCGGATGACGGATAATCGGGACGAGAGTCTGGAGCAGCGCCGCAGGCGTCTTTCTGCCGCCTTGGCGGAGCGGGACGCGGAAGAAGCGGCTGAAGCGAAGAGGGATGCGCAGAGCGAGGAAAGCCGTCGTGGGATGGCTCTCGGTCTGAAGATCTCCTCGGAATTCATCGCCGCAATCGCGGTGGGCGCCATGCTCGGCTATCTTCTCGACCGTTTTGCCGGTACAGGGCCCTGGGGCATGATCATCCTGCTCCTCCTTGGCTTCTGCGCCGGTATACTGAATGTCCTGCGGGCCGTGGGGATGGTTGCAATGCCGCCATCCTTGGCTGGTGGCCGGGATAAGAAGCGAAAGCCTTGACGGGCGCATGAGTGGCGACCGTCGGCGAGGCGAGTGAAGGAAGAAAGAAGGTAGACGGTGGCCAACGATCCGACCCATCAGTTCCAGATCAGCAAGATCGTTCCGATCGAAATCGGCGGCATGGATTTCTCCTTCACCAATGCATCCCTGTTCATGGTCGCCACGGTCGCCTGCGCCGCCGGCTTCCTTTATTTCGCCACTTCGCAACGCGGACTGATCCCCGGCCGGGCGCAGTCGGTCGCCGAGATGTCCTACGAGTTCATTGCCGGCATGCTGCGTGAGGGCGCCGGAAATTCTGGGATGAAGTTCTTCCCACTTGTCTTCACGCTGTTCATGTTCGTTCTGACGGCGAACATGCTGGGCATGTTCCCCTACTTCTTCACCGTGACCAGCCAGATCATCGTGACTTTCGCGCTTGCGCTCTTGGTCATCGGCACGGTTCTCGTCTACGGCTTTTACAAGCACGGATTTCACTTCCTGAGCGTGTTTGTGCCGAGCGGCGTTCCCGGCGTGCTTCTGCCGCTCGTCGTCGCGATCGAGATCATTTCCTTCCTGTCCCGTCCGATCTCGCTGTCGGTGCGTCTCTTCGCCAACATGCTGGCGGGGCACATCACGCTGAAGGTCTTTTCGGGCTTCGTTGCCTCGATGGGTGCGCTTGGCGCACTCGGAATCGGCGGCGCCATCCTGCCTCTCATCATGACCGTCGCCCTGACGGGTCTCGAGTTCCTCGTCGCCTTTCTACAGGCCTATGTCTTCGCGGTACTGACTTGCATGTACCTGAATGACGCGGTCCATCCGGGCGGGCACTAAGGAATAACCACATTGGCGCCCCGCAGGCGCCAGTCATCCGCCGCAACAACCATTTCGAAGGAGTTCATTCATGGAAGCGGAAGCAGCAAAGTTCATCGGCGCAGGTCTCGCTTGCTTTGGTATGGCCGGTACGGCTCTCGGTCTCGGCAACATCTTCGGCAACTACCTGTCGGGCGCCCTGCGCAACCCGTCCGCCGCTGACAGCCAGTTCGGCCGTCTGGTATTCGGCTTCGCCGTTACGGAAGCTCTGGGCATCTTCTCGCTGCTCGTTGCTCTCCTTCTCCTGTTCGCCGTCTAATAGCGGCATCGGGTTACGGGATCACGGCCGTCCTGACGATGGCCGTGATCCTTCGCATTCGAATTCCACCTGGAGGTGATGATGTTCGTGACTTCGGCATTTGCGCAGACCGCGCCGGAAGCCACAGAGACGCAAGAAGCGCCGGGCGCAGCGCCTGCAGGCGAACTGCACACGGAAACCGGTGTCGTTCACGACGACGCGCATGCCACGGGCGTATTCCCGCCCTTCGATGCTTCGACTTATCCGTCGCAGCTTCTCTGGCTCGTCATCACCTTCGGTCTCTTCTACCTTCTGATGAAGAAGGTTATCGTGCCGCGCTTGGGTGGAATTCTCGAGCAGCGCCACGACCGCATCGCCCAGGATCTCGACGAGGCGTCCCGCCTGAAGTCGGAAGCCGATGCGGCTGTCGAAACCTATGAAAGCGAACTCGCTGCGGCGCGCTCCAAGGCGCACACGATCGGCGAGACGGCTCGTGAGGCCGCCAAGACAAAGGCTGCCGCCGACCGCGCCGCCATCGAGGCAGAGCTTGCAGAGAAGCTCTCGGCCGCCGAAGCCCGCATCAGCGACATCAAGGCTCAGGCCTTCGCCCAGGTTGGAGCTATCGCCGAAGAAACGGCATCAGCCATCGTCGATCAGTTGATCGGCGCCAAGGCCAACGCCGATGAAATCAAGGCTGCCGTTGCCGCAGCATCTCCGAAGGGGGCCTGATCCATGGCTTTCGACGCTACTTTCTTTGCCCTCGTCGGCCTTATCCTCTTCTTCGTGCTTCTGGCCTACCTGAAGGTTCCGGGAATGCTCGCAAAGTCGCTCGACGAGCGCGCAGAGAACATCCGCAACGAGCTTGCCGAAGCCAAGCGCCTTCGCGAGGAAGCGCAGCAGCTTCTGGCCGAATACCAGCGCAAGCGCAAGGAAGCCGAGGCCGACGCCGCTCAGATCGTCGCTGCCGCTGAACGGGAAGCAGCCATGCTGACCGAAGAGGCCAAGCAGAAGACGGAGGAATTTGTTGCCCGCCGCAATGCCCTGTCGGAGCAGAAGATCAGGCAGGCCGAGGCTGACGCCATTGCCGCAGTTCGTTCCGCTGCCGTCGACCTCGCAATTGCCGCCGCTGAAAAGGTGATTGCGAGCAAGGCCGATGCCGGTACGCAGGAAACGCTGTTCAAAGACTCGCTCGGAAAAGTCCAGTCGCGACTGAACTGACTATCGGTAGCTGAATCGAAAAAGGGCCGTGCATTGCGCGGCCCTTTTTCGTTGCCGTCTGATCGCGTTACTCCGCAGCCTCATCCTTGCGGAGGGGGCGGAAGCTCATCCTGTGCAGCAGGCACGGGCCGTGAGCTTCGATCCCCGCGCGATGCTGGGGCGTCGCATAGCCGGCATGGCTGTTGAACCCGTAGAGCGGGAAAACCTGGTGTGCCCGCGTCATCATCCGGTCTCGCGTGACCTTGGCGATGATCGACGCGGCTGCGATCGATACCGATCGGGCATCCCCCTGGATGACTGCACGTCCGGGGCAGCAGAGACCCTGTGGTACGTCCCGACCGTCTGCAAGAACATAGGCCGGTAGGATCGAAAGGCCGGCCACGGCCCGGCGCATGGCATCGAGGCTCGCGCGCAGGATGTTTCGCTCGTCGATGTGCCGGGGTCCCGAAGCGGCGATCGAGACATCGGCGGTTGCCATGATCGCTTCGAAGAGTTCCTCGCGCCGCGCAGCGGTCAGCTGCTTGGAATCATTGAGACCGTCGGGAATGTTGTTGGGATCGAGGATGACGGCTGCTGCGACAACAGGGCCTGCCAATGGGCCGCGGCCGGCTTCGTCCGTTCCTGCCACTGGCCAGTGGCCGGCATTGCGGGCGACAAGTTCCAGGCTGAAGTCCGGGACGAGCGGGACGTCATCGAACAGCATCGGAGAATCGGGGGACGTGCGAGCCAACATGGCGGCAGACTCGCACGCCCACCCGACCTCCTGCAAGCCCCGGCCGGTGTGATGCGGCACACTGTCCCGCCACGGGGAGGCGGGGCCGGGGTGTTTCGGATACGGAGGAGGCGGCATCCGCACCGAAATCTGGAGCAATCAAGAACCTTCGTTCGTCAGAGCAGCGACAGCTGGATCCCACCTCCATCCGGGCGGACAAAGAGATCATCGCGCAGCGGCAGGCCACGACGCCCCATGCCGAGCCGCTTGACGGTCATGTCGAACCGGCGGCCGATCTGCCACGCGTAGGGGCCGGAGCCTTTCATCCGCTTGCCAAAGTCGGCGTCGTAATCCTTGCCGCCGCGCATGGAGCGCACCAGCGACATGACGTGCCGGTAGCGGTCGGGATAGTTGCGAAGCAACCAGTCGCGAAACAGCGGGCTCACCTCCAGCGGCAGGCGCAGAAGGACGTAGCTCGCTTCCCGGGCACCCGCCGCGTGCCCTGCGTCCAGGATGCGCTCGATCTCGTGGTCGTTAAGCGCCGGAATGATGGGGGCGACCATGACAGCCGTCGGTACACCGGCATCGTTCAGGGCCTTGATTGCTTCCAGACGCTTGGTGGGGGTGGAGGCGCGTGGCTCCATCGTGCGGGCCAGCTTCCGGTCGAGGGTGGTGACGGAAATACCGACCTTTGCCAATCCCTTCGCGGCCATGTCCGAGAGGATGTCGAGGTCGCGCGTGATCAGGGCCGACTTCGTCACGATCGCAACCGGATGATTGGCCTTGTGAAGAACCTCCAGGATCTGACGCATGATCCGCCATTCGCGCTCGATTGGCTGGTAGGGATCGGTATTCGTGCCGATGGCGATGGCGCGGACCTTGTAGTCCGAGCGGCTGAGCTCGCGCTCCAGCAGCTTCGGCACGTCCGGCTTGGCGAAGAGCTTGGCCTCGAAGTCCAGCCCGGCAGACAATCCCATGAAGCTGTGGGTCGGGCGTGCAAAGCAATAGATGCAGCCGTGCTCACAACCGCGATAGGGATTGATGGAGCGGTCGAAGGAGATATCGGGTGAATCGTTCCGCGTAATTGCCGTGCGGGGCTTTTCCACCTGCACGTCCGTCGTGAACGGTTCCAGTTCCTCAAGCGACTGCCACCCGTCGTCGAACGCCTCGCGCCGTTCCTGCTCGAACCGGCCGCTCGGATTCAGCCCGGCGCCGCGGCCGCGCCGCCGGTCGATCTCGATGCGAAGGCTTGAGGATTTCACCAGGCAATCGGCAATATCTGCCGTATGGGCAGGTGCGAAGGCATCCTGCCGCAGATGGGTCAGCTCATTCATGTGACGCTCCGAAGGGCCTTTCTGCTTGCCCGCCTGATTAAATTCCTAAGACAGAAAGGAGAACAATGCAAGAACAAACTTGAAGGGGTGGATGTGGAAAAGCCGATGATGATACGATAGAAGCAGTTCATGCTGACTGTCTTGATGGAATGCAGTGACCACGAAACCGAACTCGCCCAGACACTTTCAGGTCTGGTTTCGGGTGCGGTGGAGGGGCTTGTCAGCGATGTAGCGGTGCTCGATCGAGGGTCCTCCGACGGCTCGGCAAGGGTCGCCGATGCGGCGGGATGCAGGTTTTACCGCGAGTGGGTTCTTTCCGATGTCCTGCTGGCTGCCCGAGGTGAATGGTTGCTCTTCATCGAGCCGGGTGCGCGTCTGCAGAAGGGATGGATCGACGAGGTGATGGAGTACATCGCGTCGGGCAGCAGGCCAGCCCGCTTCTCCCTTGCCCGCCATTGCCGCCGTCCGTTCCTGAAGCGACTCGTGGGGAGGGCGCAGCCGCTCGAGCACGGCCTCCTGCTGACGAAGCGGCAGGCGCTGAGCAAGGTCGCGCCAGGAATGGACGTCAAAGCTCTGGTGAGCGGGCTCAAGGCGGTCAGGCTGTCCAGCGAACTGATTCCCGCCCGCTCGCTGCGTGCGGCGGGTTGAGCCTCAGCCGGCCCCTCGCTTCAGGTGCTCGTCGAGGCGCGGCATGATCTCGATGAAGTTGCATGGCATGTGCCTGTAGTCGAGCTGGGCCTCCAGGATGCCGTCCCAGGCGTCCTTGCAGGCACCGGGCGAACCCGGCAGGACGAAGATGAAGGTGGCGTTCGCCACACCGCCGGTGGCCCTGGACTGGATGGTCGAGGTCCCGATCTTGTCATAGGAAATGCGGTGAAACACTTCCGAAAAGCCATCCATCCGCTTCTCGAACAGCGGCTCCAGCGCCTCCAGCGTGACATCCCGCCCCGTAAATCCGGTGCCGCCGGTGGTGATGATGACATCGATCTGCGGGTCGAGCGTCCATGTGCGCACCTGGGCGGCGATCTTCTCCTTGTCGTCGGTGACGATGGTGCGGGCTTTCAGCACGTGCCCAGCCTTCTCGATCCGGGCGACGAGTGTATCCCCAGAACGGTCGTCATTCGGCGTGCGGGTATCGGAGACGGTCAGGACGGCAATGCCGACGGGGATGAAGGGACGGCTCTCGTCGATACGGTTCATGTCACGATCCGGCAATGGTTTCTGTCGAGGCAAAGTACCAGTCCGGCCTTTCGGCCTGCAACATACTTGCGGCGTGATCGGCACTTCGCCTGGAATCGAATATGCCGAAGCAGGTGGCGCCGGATCCTGACATGCGCGTCAGCACCGCACCTCGGCTTCGCAGGAGTTCGCATAATTCCTCTATCTCCGGCACCAGGTCGCTGGCGGCCCGCTCCAGGTCGTTCCTCGAAGCATTCAGGATCGACATCCAGTTGCGTGGATCATTCAAGACCAGCCCCGTGTTTTGCCTGGACGCGAGGCGCGAGAACACCTCTGGCGTGGAGACGCCTCGCAGAGGATTGCCGAGCACCAGGGCAAAGCGCGGCATGTCCGTCAAAGGCGACAGCTTCTCGCCGATGCCGCTTGCGATCAAAGGTCTGCCTGCCATGCACATGGGGACGTCCGCGCCGATCGACAGCGCCAGAGCCTCGATCTCATTGATGCTGATGCTGCCTGCGCTCCAGAGCCGCAAGAGCCCTCTCAACGTCGCCGCCGCGTCGGCCGAACCGCCACCGATCCCGGATGCGACCGGCAGGTTCTTTTCGAGATGGATGGCGACGGCCGGGGCCTCCACGCCTCTGGCTTGCAGTAGACGACGCAGTCCGTCGCGCGCGCGGGCCACTAGATTGTCGGAGCCACCGGTGATGGCAGGGGCGAAGGGCCCCGACAGGCTCAGGCGATCCTCGTCAGCGGGCGCGAAGGTCAGATGGTCTCCGATATCGGCAAAGGTAACGATGCTCTCTATCAGGTGATAGCCGTCCGGCCGCTGCCCGGTCACGTGAAGCGCCAGGTTGATCTTTGCCGGGGCAAGTTCGGTGACCGGGAGGCTTACATCCAGCTCCGCACCAGAACCATGCAAGGAGGGCCGCATGGCTGTCAGGATTTGTTGTCTGCCGGCGCGGGGGCAGGGGTCGCAGGCTCCTCCGGACGCTTGTCGGCGGTTGTCGCGGTCGGATCGAGCGGCGGCAGGCCCTTGTCGATCTTCTCCTTGATCTGGTCGCGGTTGACGTCGTCGCCCTCGGAGATCAGCGCCCGGTTCCACTGGTAGACTGCTTCGAGCTTCCGGCCGACCCGCCAGTAGGCGTCGCCAAGATGGTCGTTGATCGTGGCGTCTCCGGCCCGCAACTGCACGGCCCGTTCCAGTTCCGCCACCGCATCCTCGAAACGACCCATGCGATAATAGGCCCAGCCGAGCGAATCGACGATATAGCCGTCGTCCGGACGAAGCTCGACCGCGCGGCGGATCATGTCGAGGCCTTCCTCGAGATTGCGGTTCATGTCGACCCAGGAGTAGCCGAGATAATTGAGGACCTGCGGCTGTTCCGGGTTCAGCTCCAGCGCCTTCTTGAAGTTCGGCTCTGCCTGATCCCATTTCTTCAGGCGCTCATAGGCAATGCCGCGCTGGAAGAAGATGGTCCAGTCGCCCTGCTTGGGAACGGGTCCAATGACCTCCACAGCCTTGTCGTAGTTCGCCGCCATCTCCTTGTAGTCCTTGGCGTCTGACAGCACGCTGCCATAGGCTAGGTAGCTGCGGAGGTCGGAGGGGTCGGCCGCGATCAGCGCCTTGAGGTGCTGACGCGCCTCCTCGACCTTTTCGGAGCCGGCAAGTGCCAGGCCGAGTTGGAGCTCGGAGATCCGCCGCATGGGAGAATTGGCAGGCACCTTCTCGTAATAGCTGATCGCCTGCTCCGGCTTCTCAAGCTTCTCGGCGATCCCGCCGAGGAGGATCAGTGTGTCGGCGCTTTCCGGATCAAGCGCGTGCGAAACCTGCAGGTAGAGCGACACCATGTCCTCGGCGCCCTGGCGGTTGAGCGCAGCGCCGATGGAAAACAGTACGGAGGCAGCGCCCTGCGAGGCGTCCGTTATCTGCTGGGCGGGCTTCTCGCCACTCTCGATGCTTTCGCGCAGGGCCTTTAGCGGCGCGTAGTTGCTGATCATCCCGTCACCGACGGAGATCGCATCGAGTGCCTTCTGCTTGTTGCCGGCGGCAGCCTCCAGCCGCGCAAGCGCCATGACGGCGCGCATGAACGTATCGGGTGCGGTTGCAACCGCTTCTTCGTTGGTGATGGCGGCCGTCAGGTGCGTCCTCGCGGCGTTCGTGTCGCCCGAGACGAGCGCCATCGTTCCCAGCTGGTAGTCGGTAAACACCTTGAACCAGTCCGGCCCCGTCATGTCACGAACGGTCTTGAGCGCCTTGCCTTCTTCCCCGGCGCCGACGTCAGCCCACGCACTGATCAAGGTGTGCGTCAGCTTGTCGAGGTCGTTGGGACCCTTGTAGGCAAGCATTTCCTTTGCTTCGTTGAAGCGGCCGTCGCGGATGGCGTCGAGGCCGCGCACGATCGTCGTGATCCGTTCGACCGCCTCATCGTCCTTCAAGGCTTCTGCCTCGGCGCGCCCTTCCTCGAACTGCCCGTCCAGGAAGAGGGCGATCATCAGCCGCTCGCGGATCTCCAGATTGGCGGGGTCGAACTCAAGCGCCTTGCGGTAGAGGGTGATGGCAGTCGGGTAGTCATGATCGACATCGGCCGTGCGCGCGGCGAGGAACGCGCCGGCGAACGACTGCACCTTGGCAGGCTCGAAACTGGCCGCCTCTTCGGCGGGCTTCCCTTCGGGTGTCGCCGCATTCGGCGCGGCCGCAAGGAACAGAGCTGTCACCAGCGCTGTACCGCAAAGCAAGGAAAGCTTGGAAATCTGCCGCATCGAGGTGCCTTTCATCAGTATCCTGCACCGAGTGATTCACCGACAGCATGGCTTTTTTGGTACAGGGCCGCAAGAAAGCCTCTTTTGTGCATGCCGTTCAGTTTACGCGCTGGATGGAGAAATCGATCACTTCCAGAAGGGCCGCCTTGTAAGGCGAGGCGGGCAGGGGAGCGAGTGCATCGCGGGCAATCGTGCCATAGTGGATGGCGCGCCCGATCGTGTCGTTCAGCGCATCGTATTTCCGGATGAGGTCCAGCGCGTGCTGGAGGTTTTCCTCCGAACTCTCGCCCGCCTCGATCGCGCTACGCCAGAAAAGCCGTTCCTCTGCGGTGCCGCGGCGATAGGAGAGAATGACCGGCAGCGTGATCTTGCCCTCGCGGAAGTCGTCGCCGACATTCTTGCCGAGATCGGCGGCAGTTCCGCCATAATCCAGCGCGTCGTCGACCAGCTGGAAGGCGAGACCAAGGTTCATCCCGTAGGACTTCAGTGCATTGCGGCCAGCCTTGTCGGCCTGCGCGATGATGGGGCCGACTTCGGCTGCGGCCGCGAACAGGGCAGCGGTCTTGGCCCGGATGACCGAGAGATAGTCATCCTCCGTCGTTTCCATGTTCTTGGCGACCGAAAGCTGCAAGACCTCGCCTTCCGCGATCACGGAGGCGGCCGTAGACAGCACGTCGAGCGCGTCGAGCGAGCCGACATCGACCATCATCCGGAAGGCCTGCCCGAGCAGGAAATCGCCCACCAAGACGCTTGCCTGGTTGCCCCAGATCGTCCGCGCCGTGGACTTTCCGCGGCGGAGATCGCTTTCGTCCACCACGTCGTCATGCAGTAGCGTCGCCGTGTGCATGAATTCGACGCTGGTTGCGAGTTTGACATGGCTGTCGCCCTTGTAGCCAAACATGGATGCCGCGGCGAGTGTAAGCATAGGACGCAGGCGCTTGCCACCGGAAGAGATCAGGTGGTTGGCCACTTCGGGGATCATCTGTACATCGGAACCGGCCTTGGACAGGATCAACTGGTTGACCCGCTCCATGTCGGCTTTCGTCAGGTCGACGAGGGGTTTGACGGAAGCCGACTTCTTCTTTCCTTCTTCAAGCGGTACGACGACGCCCAAGGTTCCGGTCTCCTGTTCAAATTCACCCACGATCTGTAGAAGTGGCCTATACCGTCCCCGGCACGAATTGCCAAACATTGAAATGTGAACAGGGATCCATGCAGGAACTCATACGCACCAACGATGCCGTGCTTCTCTCCTACGCCGAAAGCCTGATCCGCGACGCAGGTATCCACTGCATGATCGCGGATCAGACCATGAGCATCCTTGAAGGCTCGCTCGGTCTTCTGCCGCGCCGCTTTCTCGTGGAGGATGACCGGGCGGACGAGGCGCGGCAGATTCTCAACGATGCGGGCCTCGGAGGGGAGCTGAGGGAGGCGCAGGCATGATCGAAACGGTCGATGCGTTTCATCGCGGCCGTTTCCATGTGGTGCAGCCCAAGGGCGTGGGTCACCGGTCGGGGATCGATGCCATGCTTCTGGCCTCGCTGGTGAATGCGAACGGCCCGATCAGCGTGGCGGATTTCGGCGCCGGTGCGGGTGCGGCGGGTCTGGCCGTGGCATCGAGGCTTTCTCAAGCGAGCGTGCTGCTGGTCGAGCGTTCGTCGGTGATGGCGGACTGTGCAAGGAAGACACTATCGTTGCCGGAGAATATCGCACTCGCCCCACGGGTGACCGTGCTGGAGGCGGACGTGACGAGCCGGGGGAAGGCCAGACTTGCCGCCGGGCTTGCGGACGATGTTCACGATCATGTCATCATGAACCCGCCGTTCAACGACCCTGCGGACCGCACCACCCCCGACGTCCTGAAGGCCGAGGCGCATGCAATGGCTGATGGTCTGTTCGAGGGATGGATCAGAACGGCCGGCGCCGTTCTGAAGCCGGGCGGCCAACTGTCCCTCATCGCGCGGCCGCAATCCATCGCAGAGATCATCGCTGCCTGCGGTCGGCGCTTTGGAGGGCTGGAGATCACCGTTGTGCATCCGCGGCCGGCGGCGGATGCGACGAGGCTTCTCGTGACGGCGGTGAAAGGTTCTCGTGCCCGCCTGCTCTTCCGTGCTCCACTTTTCCTTCACGGAGGAGAAGGCCACGCCTTCACGCCCGAAGCAGACGCCCTGAACAACGGCCGCAGTGCCATCAGCCGCCGAGGTCCGCCCAGACGCTGAAATGGCGACGGTGCCATTGTGTTTCGCTCAGCCGGTCATACATCTGCGGCAATATTGTCGTGAACGAAGGGTTTGAGATGGCTGGTCTGTTGTCGCGTGTGTTGCCGAAGCGATTCCGCAAGGAGGGGACGGCGATCCCCGTGGTCCGGCTGCATGGTGTCATCATGACAGGCGGCAGTCAGTTCCGCCCGACCCTCAATATCGCGACCGTCGCTCCTGCGCTCGAGAAGGCCTTTGCGAAGAAGGATGCCCCAGCCGTGGCGATATCGATCAATTCGCCGGGCGGCTCGCCTGTCCAGTCACGGCTGATCTACCAGCGCATCCGGGCGCTCGCCGAAGAGAAGAACAAGAAGGTCCTGATGTTCGTCGAGGACGTCGCGGCATCGGGCGGTTACATGATCGCGCTTGCGGGCGACGAGATCTTCGTCGATCCGACCTCCATCGTCGGCTCGATCGGTGTCGTCTCCGGCGGCTTCGGCTTTCCCGAACTCCTGCGCAAGATCGGCGTGGAGCGGCGAGTTTACACGGCGGGCGAGAACAAGGTGATCCTCGATCCCTTCCAGCCCGAGAAGGAAGGCGACGTCGAATACCTGAAGACGCTGCAACTGGAGATCCACAAGGTCTTCATCGACATGGTGAAGGCGCGCCGCGGCAGCCGCCTGGCGGATGACGAGACGATCTTCTCCGGCCTGTTCTGGACCGGAGTCCGGGGCCTGGAACTGGGGCTCGTGGATGGTATGGGTGAAATGCGCGATACGCTGAAATGTCGCTTTGGCCCCAAGACACGGCTGGAGTTGGTCGGCGGTGCCCGCAACATCTTCGGCCGGCGTCTGCCCGGTGTGGTGCGCGGCAGTGCCGCAGGAGATATCGGTGCCGGCGCCGTAGCGGGCCTTGCCGAGACGCTGGAGGAGAAGGCATTGTGGGGTCGCTACGGAATGTAGGGTAAGGGGCGAGGCGACCCATGGTACAACTGATCTTCTTCATACTGATCGTCGGCGGAGGTTGGCTGCTTTACAAGCGGTTCGTCGCCGATGCGGAGAAGCTCACATCGCGTTCCCGGGAACGTCGAAAGGAACAGGAGACGGGCGCGTTGGGTACGCTCGTGAAAGATCCGGAGACGGGCGAGTATCGGGTCAAGCGCGACGACGAGTGATGCCGGCTGCCCGCGCGGCATAAATCCTTGACCCTTGCGGCTCTGCGTGGCACTCGTCCGCATCATTTGTAGAGATGCCGGCTGTATTCATGACCGATCTTCCCGACCACATGTCCCCGACCCGCTCCTTCCAGGGGCTGATCCTCGCGCTGCACAACTACTGGGCCGACAAAGGCTGCGCCGTGCTGCAGCCCTACGACATGGAGGTTGGTGCCGGAACCTTCCATCCCGCGACCACACTTAGAGCGCTCGGGCCGAAACCCTGGAAGGCGGCCTACGTCCAGCCATCGCGGCGTCCCTCGGATGGCCGCTACGGCGAGAATCCTAACCGGCTGCAGCACTATTACCAGTATCAGGTCATCCTGAAGCCGAACCCGTCCAACCTGCAGGAGCTCTACCTGGGCTCGCTGAAGGCGATCGGTCTCGATCCGCTGCTGCACGACGTGCGCTTCGTGGAGGACGACTGGGAAAGCCCGACGCTGGGCGCCTGGGGCCTCGGCTGGGAATGCTGGTGCGACGGCATGGAAGTGTCGCAGTTCACTTACTTCCAGCAGGTCTGCGGGATCGAGTGCTCGCCGGTTGCGGGAGAACTGACCTACGGTCTCGAACGCCTCGCCATGTACGTCCAGGGCGTCGACAATGTCTACGACCTGAACTTCAACGGCCGCGAGGGCGAGGACAAGATCTCCTACGGCGACGTTTTCCTCCAGGCGGAGCAGGAGTACTCGCGGCACAATTTCGAATATGCCGATACAGCCATGCTGCACCGTCACTTCATCGACGCCGAGAAGGAATGCCAGGCGCTGCTCAATGCCGGAGCACCCGGTGCGAATGCCAACCAGATGCTGCACAAGTGCGTCTTCCCCGCCTATGACCAGTGCATCAAGGCAAGCCACGTCTTCAACCTGCTGGATGCCCGCGGCGTGATCTCCGTTACCGAACGCCAGAGCTATATCCTGCGCGTCCGCACCCTCGCCAAGGCCTGCGGCGAAGCCTTCCTGCTGACCGAAGCTGGCGGCGCACAAACGGGCCGAGAGGCAGCCTGACACCAGCGTTTGACGCTGTTGGAAAAGCTTTCTAGTGTCCGCCCGATCTTACTGTCTCGGGGGACACTTGGATGTATATCCTGCTTGCCATCGTCGTACTCGTCGTTCTGTACGGCATTTTTCTCTACAATAGTCTCGTCAAGTCGCGGCAGATGGCGGAAGAGGCCTGGTCGGGCATCGACGTCCAGCTCAAGCGTCGCGCCGACCTGATCCCCAACCTGATAGAGACGGTGAAGGGCTATGCGGCCCATGAGAAATCCACCTTCGAGGAGGTCGTGGAACTGCGCAACCGCGCCCAGGCGGTTCCTGCGGGTGATGTAGCGGCGCGCGCCCAGGCGGAAGGCCTGCTATCGCAGGCGCTCGGCAAGCTCTTCGCACTCGCCGAGGCCTATCCGGACCTCAAGGCGAACCAGAACTTCCTGGAATTGCAGAACTCGCTGGAAACGATTGAACACGAGATCCAGATGGCGCGCCGCTACTACAATGGCGCCGCGCGTGACCTGAACGTGAAGGTAGAGAGCGTCCCCTCCAACATCATTGCAAACCAGTTCGGCTTCTCCAAGCGGGAGTATTTCGAAATAGAAGACCCCGCCGATCGTGCCGTGCCAGCCGTCAAGTTCTGAGGCTTGCCGATCATGTTGCGCCTGCTCCTGCCGGTCATCATCTGGTTTGCGACGATCCTGTCGGCAGGCGCGGCGGAGCTCATCCGCTCCTACCATTCCGACATTCAGATTGCCGCGGATGGTGGGCTGACGGTTTCCGAGACCATTACCGTGAATGCCGAGGGCGATGACATTCGCCGCGGGATCTTCCGCGACTTTCCGCTGACCATGGAGGATGATGAGGGACGGACGATCCGCGTTGGCTTCGATGTCATCTCCGTCACCCGCGACGGAGAGCCGGAAGAGTGGCATACGGAATCCATCTCCGGCGGCATCCGTATCTATACCGGCTCGCAGGACGTCTTCCTTGACCACGGCGAACATACCTATGTCATCGCCTACCGCACCGACCGCCAGATTCGCTATTTCGGCGATCACGACGAGCTCTACTGGAACGTCACCGGCAATGGCTGGATGTTCCGCATCGATCAGGCTTCGGCGCGTGTAACGCTTCCGGACGGCGCAGCGGTGACGGAAACCGTTGCCTATACCGGGCCCCTGGGTGCCGCCGACACGGACGCCAACATGCGGGTGAACGGCAACACCGCCGTCTTCTCGACCACCAAACCGCTCGCGCCGAATGAGGGCCTCACGATCGTTGTTGGAATTCCGAAGAGCGTGATTGCACCGCCTTCAGCCGCCGACCAGCGAAGCTGGTGGCTGCGCGACAACATCAACGCAATCCTCGGCTTCGGCGGCCTAGCACTCGTTGCGCTCTACTATGCCCGCAACTGGAGCCGGGTGGGACGAGATCCCGCCAGCGGCGTCATGGTGCCGCGCTGGGACCCGCCTGAGGGCCTTTCACCGGCGCTGGTGAACTACGTCGACAACAAGGGCTTCTCCGGCGGCGGCTGGACGGCACTCTCCGCCAGCGCCATCGATCTTGCCGTCAAGGGCTATGTGACGCTGGAGGACCTCAAGGACTCCATCACGATCCGCAGGACTGACAAGAGGACGCAGGGGCCTCTGCCTGCGGGGCAGGCAGCGCTGTTGAAGAATATTGGCGCCCCTGGCGAGCAGCTGATCATCGACAAGGCGAACGGTACCAAAGTTCAGACGGTCGGGACGAATTTTCGCCGCGCCATCGAGAAGGAGCATCGCGGCAAGTATTACCGCGCCAACACCGGCTACGTCATCGGCGGCATCGCGCTCAGCGTGGCAGCCCTGGTTCTCCTGTTCCTGTTCGGCGACATCGAGCCCGACCTGATCTTCGTCTTCATGGTCCCAGTGTTCTTTGCCGCCTTCTTCGGTGGCTTCGCGGTCAGCCTCGGCAAGAACCTCCGGCGCGGCAGTTCCCTATTCTCCAAGATCATCGCTGTCGTGATTCTCGGCTTCATCGGTCTCGTTGCGATTTCTGCCATTTCGACCGTCCTTGTCGTGACACTCGCTGATCTGTCAGGCAGCGGCCACTGGCCGCTTCTGGTGTCCGTCGGCGGCATCGTGCTGATCAACGTTATCTTCTTCTTTCTGCTGGGCGCGCCGACGCCGCTCGGCCGCCGGTTGATGGACGGGATCGAGGGACTGCGCACCTATCTGACCCTCGCGGAGAAGGATCGGATGAACATGGCCGGCGCCCCTGAGATGTCGCCGCAGCATTTCGAGACGCTTCTGCCCTATGCCGTAGCGCTCGGCGTGGAAAAGCCGTGGAGCCGTGCCTTCGAGACGTGGCTGGCAACGGCTGCCGCGGGGGCGGCAGCCGCGTCCTATTCGCCGGCCTGGTATGAAGGCCAGGGCATCGGCCATTTCGGAGATCGCATCGGCGGCTTCTCGTCGTCCATGGCCTCGACGATCGCCTCCACGATCCCCGCACCGAAATCGAGTTCCTCGTCATCGGGCTTCTCCTCCGGCGGTGGCTTTTCCGGCGGCGGTGGCGGCGGTGGTGGCGGCGGCGGATGGTAGTTGGACGCATGTCCCGTGTCCGCCCTTGATCCGAACGGGCGGAGGGTCTACGTTACATGTAACAACATGGAGCCGTATATGGCGACCCCGGTCAATAAGCGTGTGGAAAAGCGGCGCGAGGCACTGAGACTGGCGGGGCTGAGGCCTGTTCAGATCTGGGTGCCGGACACTCGGCAAGAAGGGTTCGTTGCGGAGTGCCGCCGTCAGGCCTCGCTGGTTGCAGCCGCGGATGCCATAGATGCGGACCTCGACGCCTTCCTGCAAGCCGCGCTGGGGCAGTTGGATAGAGACGGCGAGGCATGAGGCGCGGCGATCTTGTTACGATCGCTCTTCCAGGTGATTTTTCGAAGCCTCGACCAGCGCTGATCATCCAATCAGATCTTTTCGCCGAAACAGGAACGGTTACCGTGCTGCTGGTTTCGGCGACGATCGTCGATGCGCCCTTGATCCGAGTGACTGTGCATCCTTCGGCGGCGAACGGGCTTCGCAAGATTTCTCAGGTGATGGTCGACAAGGCAATGTCCGTGAAGCGCGACAAGCTTGGTCCGACGTTTGGATGCCTTGAGGATGAGAGTATGCTTGCAGTCAGCCGTTCCCTGGCTGTCTTTCTCAGTATTCTCTGATCTGCAGTCCACCGCCTGTGTCTGCCATGTGGTTAACGGCTACATTTGCCATTGTGCAGCAAGGTTGATCTTTGCTAGCAGAAGCCGACGATTTCTGCCCCATCACCGGCACCCTGTGCCGACCCTCTCCTTCGGGCGAGGGTGAGGAAGGACGCTATGCCCGATCTGCTTCTTGAACTCCGTTCCGAGGAAATCCCGGCCCGCATGCAGCGTAAGGCGGCGGGCGACCTTAAGAAACTCGTGACCGATGCGCTGGTGGAGGCAGGACTGACCTATGAGGGTGCGCGCGAGTACTGGACGCCGCGCCGGCTGGCGCTCGACATTCGCGGCCTGACGGCGCGTTCGGCGGATCAGCGCGAGGAGATCAAGGGACCTTCCACCAAGGCGCCGGAACAGGCGGTGCAGGGCTTTCTGCGCAAGGCGGGCCTTTCGTCGGTCTCCGAAGCACAGGTCGTCAGCGATCCCAAGAAGGGCGACTTCTACGTCGCGGTCCTTTCGAAACCCGGCCGTGCCGCCGAGGAGATCATCGCTGATGTGATGCCCGGCATCATCCGCAACTTCCCCTGGCCGAAGTCCATGCGCTGGGGAGCGGCCTCCATGCCGAAGGGCGCTCGCTTCGCCGGCACCGAGGGCAAGGGATCGGAAAGCCTGCGCTGGGTGCGCCCGCTGCAGTCGATCGTCTGCGTCTTTGGGCCGGAGCACGATGAAACGCAGGTCATCCCCTTCGAGATCGACGGCCTGGTGGCGGGCAATGTCACCTACGGCCACCGCTTCCATGCGCCGGACGCCATCACCGTGCGCCGGTTCGATGATTACGTCAGGAGCCTGGAAAAAGCCGAGGTGATGCTCGATGCGGAGCGGCGCAAGGACGTGATCCTGCATGACGCCCGCGATGTCGCCTTCGCCAACGGTCTTGAACTGGTCGAGGACGAGGGCCTGCTCGAAGAAGTGTCCGGCCTCGTCGAATGGCCGCATGTTCTGATGGGCGAGTTCGAGCAGGAATACCTGGAGATTCCGGCTGAGATCATCCGCCTGACGATCAAGACGAACCAGAAGTGCTTCGTCACCCGCCGCCAAGGCGGGGAGGGGCTCTCCAACCGCTTCATCCTCGTTTCCAACATCGAGGCAAAGGATGGCGGCAGGGAGATCATCCACGGCAACGGCAAGGTCGTCCGCGCGCGCCTCTCGGACGCCAAGCATTTCTGGACGCGCGACCAGGGCGACCTTCCGGATCTTCAGGACCTGAAGCCTTCAGCCGAAAAGTTCGGTCTCGACCTGAAGAAGCCGCTCGACCAGCGCATGGCG
Organism: Pseudorhizobium flavum; assembly: GCF_044142885.1. Lineage (NCBI taxonomy): Bacteria > Pseudomonadati > Pseudomonadota > Alphaproteobacteria > Hyphomicrobiales > Rhizobiaceae > Pseudorhizobium > Pseudorhizobium flavum. The sequence goes on along the minus strand of NZ_JBIOKZ010000001.1, from coordinate 145,672 downwards.
AAGCTCGATGCGCTGAACGTCACCTTCCATGCCAAGCTCGGCACGCAGGGCGAGCGTGTGAGCCGCATCCGCGCGCTGGCGAAGGAACTGGCGGCGGTCACTGGCGCCGATGCTGCTCTCGTGGACCGCGCGGTCGTGCTGGCCAAGGCGGACCTTCGCACCGAAGCCGTGGGCGAATTTCCGGAACTTCAGGGACTTATGGGCCGCCGCTATGCGGCGCTGCAGGGGGAACATGCCTCTGTCGCTGCCGCCATCGAGGATCATTACAAGCCACAAGGCCCGTCCGACCGCGTGCCGGACGACAAGGTGGCGATCGCAGCGGCACTGGCCGACAAGCTCGACACGCTGGTCGGCTTCTGGGCGATCGACGAGAAGCCGACCGGCTCGAAGGACCCTTATGCGCTGCGCCGTGCGGCGCTGGGCGTGGTGCGGATCCTGCTGGAGCGGAATGTGCGGCTGAATCTGCTTCCCGTCTTGTCTGCCGCAATGCCCCGTGCAGGCGGCGCTCCAGTGGTCGCGTCGATGAGCGGCGAAGGGTCCGAGCGGGCTCAGGCTCTGGCTGATAACAGCTACATCAACGAGACTTTTCCCGTGGTCGATCCGTCTTCGGATGTAGCGGCCGACCTCCTTTCCTTCTTCCACGATCGCCTCAAGGTCTACCTCCGTGACCAGGGCGCCCGCCATGACATCATCGATGCGGTGCTGACGCCGGAGGCCGACGACCTGCTGATGGTCGCCCGCCGCGCCGAGGCGCTGACGGCGTTCATCACCTCCGAGGACGGCATCAACCTCCTCGCCGGCACCAAGCGCGCCACGCAGCTTCTCGCAGCCGAGGAGAAGAAGGGAACTGTAGTCGCCGATGGCGTCTCGGGAGAACTCCTGCGCCTCGACGCCGAAAGGGCGCTGTGGAGCGCGATCACGTCGGCCTCCAGTGAGGCTTCGCAAGCCGTTGCGCGCGAAGACTTCCGCTCCGCCATGCAGGCCCTGTCGAAGCTGCGGGCGCCGGTCGACCTGTTCTTCGAGGAGGTGCTGGTGAATGACGAAGACACGGCTATCCGCGCCAACCGCCTGGCGCTCTTGAAGGCCATCCGTGAAGCGACCGGAACAGTCGCAGATTTCTCAAAGATCGCTGGCTGACGGACTCCGAGAATGAACAAAGCCGCCGGCGGTCCGGCGGCTTCTTTATTATTGGCGGGTCTTACCCGGCCGTTCGCATCTGCTCGGCGACCCCCTGAAGGCGATGAACCTCCGGTTGCTGGTTCACCCGGAAGGTCCGGATCAGGGCCAGCAGTTCCTCTGTGTCCACGGCGAGGGCCTCGGCGGAGGCCGTCGTTTCCTCCGCCATCGCGGCATTGTGTTGCGTGGCTGCGTCGAGCTGGTTCAACGACGACGAGATAGATCGCAGCGTCGTGTCCTGCTCGGCAGCCGAATGGGCGATCTTGCTGACCACATCGCTTGCCGCCTTCACCTGACCGGAGATCCGTTTCAGAGCCTCGCCCGCCTCGCCGACAAGCCGAACGCCATTGTTCACTTCGCCCGAGGAGCGGGAGATCTGGTCCTTGATCTCCTTCGCGGCAGCGGCAGAGCGCTGCGCCAGTTCGCGGACCTCCTGGGCGACGACCGCGAAGCCCTTGCCGGATTCGCCGGCACGAGCCGCTTCCACCCCGGCGTTCAGCGCCAGCAGATTGGTCTGGAAAGCAATCTCGTCGATGACGCCGATGATCTTGGCGATTTCGGCGGAAGATTGTTCGATGCTGCTCATCGCATTGATTGCTTCGCTGACAATGCTGTCGCTGCGACCAGCCTCGCTGCTGACCGATGTCACACGCTGTGCCGCCTCTTGCGCGCCTTCGGCCGTCTGGCGTACGGCAACGGTGAGCTGGTCAAGTGCCGCCGAGGTCTCCTCCAGATTGGCTGCCTGCCGCTCCGTGCGCTGCGAAAGTTCATTGGAAGCGCGGCGGATTTCCTCCTTGGAAGTGCCTATGTCGATGCCCTTTGCATTGACCTTGGCCATGGCGGCTTCCAATCGTGACAGCGCGTCGTTGAAGTTGTCGCGCAGCGCGGCGTAGCGGCTGCCGAGATCGCCGCAACGGACCGTGAGATCGCCGTGGGCCATCGCCTCCAGCGTAGTTCCGATCGTCGTCACCACCCGCGCCTGCAGTTCTGCTTCCTCCTGCTGAAGAGTGGCATTCTGCTGGCGCTCGCTGTCGAGTTCCTGCTGCTGCTGTTCCTGCCGGGCTGCCATTGCGTGACGCTCGCGGACCTTCTCTTGGAGCGCGGCGGTGGCCTTGGCCATCATGCCGACCTCGTTGCGCATGTCGATATGGGGAATTGGCCGCGATTCGTCCTCCTCCGCCACGGCCTCGAGTGCCGAATGGACGGCCGCGAGGGGCCGGGTGATGTTGCGGATGACGATGAAGGCCACGGCAGCGCCCAGCCCCAGAACGACGAGTCCGGCAATCAGTGCCCCCATCACGCTATCCATGATCGTGGCGTCCAGATCGTCCAGATATGCACCGGTCCCGACCGTGATCCCCCATGGCTCGAAGCCCAGCGAATAAGCAGCCTTCATGAAGAGCTGGTCTTCCGCCTGGCCTGGCTTCGGCCACAGATATTCCGTCCAGCCGCCGCCGGTGCGTCCCTTGTCCACGATGTTCATCAGGAACTTGTTCCCGGCCTTGTCGGTGAGGTGGGCGAAACTCTGACCAACCCCTTTCTTGTCCGGGTAGATGACCCGAACACCGGCATAGTCGTAGCCGAAATAGTAGCCGTCTGGGACAAAGCGCATGTCGTTGATCACATCATAGGCGCGGGTCTGGGCTTCCTCGCGGGTGATCTCTCCCTTGGTTTCGAGCGCGTGGAAGCGCTTCAGCACGGAGAGGGCAGTTTCGGTCTGCGTCCGCAACATCTCGTAGCGTTCATGGTAGATTGCGTTGGCCGACGCTTGGATCTGGAAGAAGGTCGCTATGCTGAAGGCGGCCATCAGACAGCCGACCAGCATCATCAATTGGATGGAGATTTTCAGGTTCTTCATGTCGTCTCTCGGCAAGGTCGGCCAGGGTCGTCGCGGAGAAGCGGACGACGATGACCATGTTGGCAGGCGCTTCCTGCGCCGGATCATGCTGCACCGCACTAGGGACTAGGTAAGTGCTGCAGATGCTAATAAAGCGCTAAGCCGGAAACGCTTCCTGGCAGCCTGCCAATCAGCCTTTGGTCGAGTTCTTGACGAATGAAAAGATAGAGGACGTCAGCGGGCGGTTAGCCTTAGGGAGAAGGCATTTACGTCCAAAGGCTCGATGTAGGGCAACGTCTCGCCCACGACCGCACCGACGGTCGCGGCGTGGTCAATGCCATCCTGGCCGGCCAGGGTTGTGGCGCCCCCTTGGATCATCCAGTCCTGCATCTTGCTGACATGCACGACCGGTGAGCCGCCGAGCCATGCATCTGTGCGGACGATCTTCTTCTCGCCATCGATCTCGACGATCTCGGTCTTCTGCGGGCCGGTTTCCAGAACCGGCACACGGTAGCGGGATTGTTCTTCCTTCGAGGCGGGAGGCGGGCAGCCAAGGCAGCTCTTCGTGATGACGCTTCCGCGTTCCCCATGGCTGCTGAGCGGCGTGATCGATGAGGCAAGCGCCGGTACGCTCGCCAGGATCAGGGCACTCGTCAGCAGAAAACGCATGGCACGACTCCTCTCATATCAGAGGAGGTCTACCGTTTTAGAATTGCGATACCGTCAGCAAAACTGGTTAAGCTCAGGTAAAAAGGCTTATCCGCGATCGACGGCTCGCCAACCAATGTCGCGGCGGCAGAAGCCGTTATTCCAGGAAATCTGGTCCACCAGCGCGTAGGCCTTCGCCTGCGCCTCGACGACGCTCCCGCCCGTGGCGGTCACATTAAAAACCCGTCCACCGGTCGCGACCAACTCTCCGTCCTTTATCGCAGTGCCGGCATGGAAGATCTTCGCATCATCGGCAGTCTTTGGAAGTGGCCCAATCGGCGTGTTCTTGTCATAGGAACCAGGGTACCCCTTCGATGCCATTACCACGGTGAGCGCGACGTCATCGGACCACTCGGCCGAAACCTGGTCGAGCCTGCCGGTCGCTGCCGCGTGGAGGAGAGGCAGGAGGTCGCTCTTCAGGCGCATCATCAGAACCTGACATTCCGGGTCTCCGAAGCGGACATTGTATTCGATGAGTTCGGGTCCCTTCTCGGTAATCATCAGCCCCGCGAAGAAGACGCCGGTAAAGGGGTGGCCCATCTCGGACATGCCGCGGATGGTCGGCTCGATGATCTCCGTCATCGTTCGCTCCACCATATCCGGTGTCATCACCGGGGCAGGCGAATAGGCGCCCATGCCGCCGGTATTGGGCCCGGTGTCTCCATCGCCGACCCGTTTGTGGTCCTGTGCGGTGGCCAGCGCCAAGGCGGTCTTGCCGTCGGACAGGCAGAAGAAGCTTGCCTCCTCGCCATCGAGGAACGCTTCGACCACCACTTCGGCACCAGCCGCTCCGAAGGCGCCGGAGAAGCAGTCGTCGACGGCGTCCAAGGCCTCCTCGACAGTCATTGCCACGGTGACGCCCTTGCCGGCGGCAAGTCCGTCCGCCTTGATGACGATGGGAGCACCCTGGTCCCGGACATAGGCCTTGGCCGCATCCGCATCGGTAAAGCGCTGATAGGCGCCGGTCGGGATGCCATAGCGGGCGCAGAGGTCCTTGGTGAAGCCCTTGGAGCCTTCCAGCTGGGCGGCGGCTGCCGAGGGGCCGAATGTTGCGATACCGGCATCCCGCAGCAGATCCGCAAGCCCGGCGACGAGTGGAGCCTCCGGCCCGACCACGACGAAATCGATGCCTTCGCTGCGGCAGAAGGACAGCACGTCGTCCTGACGATCCACGTCGAGGGCCACAAGTTCCGCATGTTCGGCAATCCCCGGGTTGCCGGGCGCGGCAAAGAGCTTGGTGAGCTTCGGTGACTGGGCAAGCTTCCAGACCAGCGCATGTTCGCGTCCACCGGAGCCGATCAGCAGAACCTTCATCTCTCGCCCTCTCTTGATGCCTCACCGGGCGGTTAAGGGGAGGGGGGCGAAAGGTCAAGCGCATCCTGTGGAATCCTGCCTCGTCACGTTGCCATGCCGCAAAGTTTGGATATGGTCGCGCCTCCCTTGAACCAGTGAGACTGCCATGGCCGCCGACATCCGTTTCCTCGCCGCTGCGATCGCCGCCGAAATCAATGCCAGGGCAGACCAGGTCACCGCTGCCATCGGCCTGATCGATGAAGGAGCGACGATCCCCTTCATTGCCCGCTACCGGAAGGAAGTGACCGGCGGTCTGGACGACACACAGTTGCGCATTCTGTCGGAGCGGCTTGTCTATTTGCGGGAGTTGGCAGCGCGCCGCACTTCCGTGATCGAGTCGATCACCTCGCAGGGCAAGATGACGGAGGAACTGGCAGCAAGGCTGGCGAAGGCCGCCACCAAGGCCGAGCTGGAAGACCTCTATCTTCCCTACAAGCCGAAAAGGCGCACCCGGGCCGAGATCGCCCGCGAGCGAGGCCTCGGCCCACTTGCCGAAGCGATCTGGGCCGATCGCGCAGCCGATCCGGCGAAGCTTGCGGAACCCTATATCGCTGGAGAAGTGACGGACGTGAAGATGGCGCTGGAAGGTGCCCGCGACATCGTCGCCGAAACGATCTCGGAGAATGCGGATCTCCTCGGACGACTTCGCCAGCACATGCGCGACCGGGCGCTGTTGCGGGCAAAGGTTGTTGACGGCAAGCAGGAGGCAGGCGCGAAGTTCGCAGATTATTTCGACCATTCCGAGCGCTGGGCAACCGCACCCGGACACCGGGCGCTCGCCATGCTGCGCGGCTGGAACGAGGAAGTGCTGACACTGTCCATCGAGGTCGACCAGGACGACCCGTCGCCGGTGAAGCCGGCCCACCGGATCATCGCCGCCGCCTTCGAGATCGGCGACAAGGGTCCTGCGGACCGCTGGCTGATGGAGGCCGCCGGCTGGACCTGGCGCGTCAAGCTTTCCACCTCACTGTCCCTCGACCTGATGCGCGAGCTGCGCGAACGGGCGGAGGAGGAGGCCATTCACGTCTTTGCTCGTAATCTCAAGGATCTGCTTCTCGCAGCCCCCGCCGGCTCGCGCGCGACTATGGGCCTCGATCCCGGGATCCGTACCGGCGTAAAGGTCGCCGTGGTCGATGGCACCGGCAAGCTCCTCGAGACGACGACGGTCTACCCCTTCCCCCCGCGGAACGACATCCGTGGCACCCAGGCGGAGCTTGCGTCGATCATCCGCAAGCACGGCGTCGAACTCATCGCAATCGGCAACGGCACCGGCAGCCGCGAGACGGAGAAGCTGGTGGCAGACATGCTCGCAAGCCTGCCGGCGCCGAAGCCCACCAAAGTTATCGTGTCGGAAGCGGGTGCCTCGGTTTACTCCGCCTCCGAGACCGCTGCAGCCGAATTCCCAACTCTTGACGTCTCGCTCCGCGGTGCCGTTTCCATCGCTCGGCGCCTGCAGGACCCGCTGGCGGAGCTCGTGAAGATCGAGCCGAAGTCGATCGGTGTCGGCCAGTACCAGCACGATGTTGACCAGGGAAAGCTGTCGCGCTCGCTGGATGCGGTCGTGGAAGACGCGGTGAATGCCGTCGGGGTTGACCTCAATACGGCATCCGCGCCCTTGCTCTCGCGCGTCTCCGGCCTCAGCCGTTCGATTGCGGATGCTATCGTCCTGCATCGGGACCAGAACGGACCTTTCGGGAGCCGCAAGGACCTGCTGAAGGTCGCCCGTCTCGGCAACCGCACCTTCGAACAGGCTGCCGGATTCCTGCGTATCCCGAACGGCAAGGAGCCGCTGGACGCCTCCGCCGTGCATCCGGAAGCCTATGGCGTGGCAAAGAAGATCGTTGCCGCCTGTGGTCGTGACCTGCGTACGCTGATGGGTGATAGCGCCACCTTAAAGAAGCTCGATCCGCGGCAGTTCATCGACGAGCAGTTCGGCCTGCCGACCGTGAAGGACATCCTCGCGGAACTGGAAAAACCGGGACGCGATCCGCGCCCGAGCTTCAAGACTGCAACGTTTACGGAGGGCGTCGATGAGATCACCGACCTCAAGCCCGGCATGCTCCTGGAGGGCACGGTGACCAATGTTGCCGCCTTCGGTGCCTTCGTCGATATCGGAGTTCACCAGGACGGGTTGGTTCACGTGTCCCAGCTGGCCGATCGCTTTGTGAAGGACCCGCATGAAGTCGTAAAGGCCGGCGATGTCGTAAAGGTGCGCGTCGTCGAGGTGGACGTGAAGCGCAAGAGGATCGCGCTCACCATGCGCAAGGACGGAGGGGAGGCGGCGCCCGCCACGCGTGGTTCCGACCGGAACGTGCAGCGTCCAGGCCCGGCGAAGATGAAAGCGGAACCGAAGGGCGTTTCCTCACAAGGCGCCCTTGGCGCCGCCTTGGCAGAGGCGCTGAAGCGCCGTTAGCAACTTGTTTATGCCTACGGAAGGATGCCGTTCAACTGCGTTGGACGGCATCTGTTTTTGTGTCATCTTTTTTGGCGTTCCTCTGCTTGCAACTCGGGTGAAAGAAATTATTCCTTTTTAATCTGCAAGATAGACTTCGTTCGGAGGTGAATTATGGCCTCGTCCCTGCGTCGACTTCTCGCCAAGATCATCAAGAAGGGCAGGCTGACCGTCAGCGGCCCCGCCGGCTCGCAGGTATTCGGTGACGGAGGCGGGCGAACAGTCGCCATCCGCTTCACCCATGCAGAGGCAGAGGAAGAAGTCGCATCCGACCCCCAACTGAAACTCGCCGAAGTCTACATGGATGGCCGCCTTCTGTTCGAGGAAGGCGACATCTACGAGCTGCTCGCAATCGTCAAGGACAACACCCTGAGCGAGGCACTGACACCTGGCATGATATGGCGCGGGCTTCTCCGCATCGCTGGGGCTCGCATCAGGCACGGGGTGCCGATCAACCGCAACCAGCGCAACGTCGCCCACCACTACGACCTCAGCGCGAAGCTCTTCAATCTCTTCCTCGACGAGGACTGGCAGTATTCGTGCGGCTACTTCAATCCGCCGGGCATCAGCCTGTACGAGGCGCAGGTCGCCAAGAAGCGGCACATCGCAGCAAAGCTGCTCGCTGAACCGGGGCAGAAGGTTCTCGAAATAGGCTCGGGGTGGGGCGGAATGGCCATGTACCTTGCGGAATCCTCCGGCGTCGACGTCACTGGCATCACGCTGAGCCAGGAGCAGCTACGCGTGTCCCGCGATCGGGCACAGAAGCGCGGACTTTCGGACCGGGTGCGCTTCGAGCTGCAGGACTATTACTATCTGCCGGCGTCGACGAAATACGACCGCATCGTTTCCGTCGGCATGTTCGAGCATGTGGGTCGACTGAATTTCGGACGCTACTTCCGAAAGGCATACGAAGTCCTGGATGAAGACGGGGTGATGGTCTTGCATTCCATCGGCCAGCCTTACCCCGCCCGCTACAACAGCCCCTTCATCGAGAAATACATCTTCCCGGGGGGCTATATCCCATCGCTTGCGGAAGTGATGCCTGCTGTCGAACGATCTGGCTTGCTGGTTTCGGACATCGAGATCCTGCCAATGCACTATGCCCATACGCTGCGTCATTGGCGGGAGCGTTTCCTGGCCCGGCGCGAGGAAGCGGCTTCGATTTACGACGAGCGCTTCGTGCGGATGTGGGAGTTCTACCTGGCGGGGTCCGAGATGGCCTTTACCCACGAGAACTTCTTCATCTTCCAGATGCAACTCACCAGGAAGCGCATGACCGTTCCGGACAACCGGGACTACATCACTGAGCGGGAGGAGCGCCTGAAGTCGTTCGATGCGACCCGTCCGCCGCTTGAACCGGTTACCTTCTAGGGGCGGTCCGGTCCGTCCAGCCTTGCGGCACGTCCCGACGCGGGTTACGACCATCGCATGATGAAGACGGACGATCTCAATGGCCGCGTCTACGACGCGCCTTCCGACAACTGGGTCTATCGCGTCCTGCCGAGGCCCGCATGGGCCTATGCGCAGCTTGCGCGTTGGGACCGGCCGATCGGCTGGCAACTGCTGATGTGGCCGTGCTTCTGGTCGTCGGCGCTCGCCGCCAACGTGGCCGCACGCGGCGAGGAGCTGTCGCTCGGCCTCTTCGTCTTTCATCTGTTCCTGTTCTTCCTGGGATCGGTCGCCATGCGTGGCGCTGGATGCACCTATAACGATCTCGTCGATCATGAGATCGACAATGCCGTTGCCCGGACGCGCTCGCGGCCGCTCCCCTCGGGGCGGGTAAGCCGTTTCGAGGCCAAGGTCTTCCTCGTCCTCCAGGCACTGGTCGGATTGCTCGTGCTGCTACAGTTCAACGGATTCGCCGTCCTGCTGGGCATCCTGTCGCTGGCGGTCGTGGCGATCTACCCGTTCGCCAAGCGGTTTACAGACTGGCCGCAGTTCTTTCTGGGGTTAGCCTTTTCCTGGGGCGCGCTGATGGGATGGGCCGGCTTGTTCGGCAGCCTGTCCTGGGCGCCGGCCCTGCTCTACCTGGGGTCGGTCGCCTGGACGATCGGCTACGACACGATCTATGCGCACCAGGACAAGGAGGACGACGCACTCGTCGGAGTCCGCTCCACCGCGCGTTTGTTCGGCGCCAACACGAAGGCGTGGCTGGTCGGCCTCTACGGCCTGACGCTGGTGCTCCTGCTTGCCGCATATGCCGGGGCAGACGTCGGCTTCATCGCCTATCTAGGCCTGTTCGTCGCTGCGGTCATGTTCGCCTGGCAGATCCTCGTCCTCGATATCGACAATCCGGACCAGTGCCTGCAGCTCTTCAAGTTCAACACCCGTGTAGGCGCGGTCATTTTCGCCGGTCTCGTCCTGGCGCTGCCATTTGCCTGAAACGCAGGAACCCGGCTTGTGGCCGGGCTCCAGCATCAGCGCGGGGCGGCGGTGGATCGGCTAGCGTCGCGCGATGATCTCCTTGCCCTCGATCTTCATCGTCACGCCAAGCTTCCCCGTGGTGCGACGGACCAGGAAGCGCGGACGGCGGGCAGCGAAATAGGAATGACGGCGGCGAGGCCTTGCCTCATGCGTCCGCACGTCGCCCAGATGGTTTTCGAGCGGCCGGGCGATGCCGTCTGCCTCGACCATCAGCATCGGAATGCGGAAGGCCTCGGACCAGCTGCGCCAGTCGGCCGCGATGTCGCAGAGGTCATGGGCGACGAGAAGCGGAATGCAGAGTTCCGGATCTTCGTGATGCAGCTCCAGCGTGACGGTGACCTCTCCGTCGCCATGGTCGATGGCGCGTGCCGCGACACCCTTGAAGGCACGGGCGGGAAGGGCGAATGAAAGTGGTAGTCCGCTCGATGGCAGCGTCTTGCGCAGGACTGCCCCCCGCGAGTCGATGGTGATCACGACATCGCCGGAGGTGTCGCGCAGGGCATAGGTGACCTGCTGCGGGAAGCGCGTGGGGTCGAGCCTGAGCGTGGAGCCTGCCCAGGCAGGCTTCAGAACCGTGTTTGTCATCGTGTATGCTACCCTTGTTTTACCTGAGAGCCGTTTCCGGTTTCTCCTGCGGGACTTTTGTCCTCTGATGGGCAAACCATACGGGCCGCTCTGTGCGAGACGGCTTAAAAATCGCGGTTAAGGAAGTTTTGCCTCGGCGAATGGTTATCAAACGCCAATCCTGCTCGGTTTCCAGAAGGTGAACACGTTCTCTCGCGTGCAGGTCGGGACGCAAAAGCCCCGGGCAAGCAAGGTCGGCCATGCTGCTGTCGGCAATATTGCGACCGGAGTGCCCGTCCATGGTTTCGACATATCTCAGCTACGACCTCGTCAACCGCGACATGTTCAAGACCCTGCAGCGTGTCGCAAGTCAGGACATGGTGGCGCGGGATGCGGCTTATTATGCGGAAAACATCGGCAAAGTGACGTCGATCGATGAATTCCTCGACGACTACCGGCTGTTCTCCTATGCAATGAAGGCCCATGGGCTTGAGGAGATGACCTATGCCAAGGCCTTCATGAAGAAGGTCCTCGAAAGCGACCTCTCCGACGCAAACAGCTACGCCAATCTGCTCACCGACGACCGGTACAAGAATTTCGCAGCCGCCTTCAATTTCTCCTCAAGCGACACGGCGATCGCGCAGTCGGCCGCGCAGCAGGAGGAGATTCTCGACCTCTACGACCAGAGCATCATCGCTACCCAGGACAAGGTGGCGGAGGAGACGCGCTACTACAAGGCCATGATGGCGCAGGTCGATCATGTGGACGACATCCTGAGCAATGACAGGCTGCGCCGATACGTCTTTGAATCGCTCGGGATAGACGACAGCGTCTACTCCTACCAGGTCGTCCGGAGCGCAATGAGCAGCGACAAGGATGATCCAGCCAGCTACACCAACACCGTTCTCAAGGATCAGATGACCTATCTGACGGCCAAGCTGTCGACGGCCCAGGCGGAACTCGCTGCCCTTGGTACCAATTCCAAGGAGCATGTTGACAGGAAGGCATCCCTTAAGCTGGAGATCGCCGGCTACCAGAAGGCCATCAAGTCGACCCAGGCCCACATCGATCTCGCCGGCGCCTTCGAATTTGCTGCGGACGGCACATCGGCGAAGGGTGCAGCACAGACCGAACAACAATTGACGGCGATCACCGACCTCTACCTGCTCAGCCGGCCGCGCCAGACGCAGGCTTCGGCGCTTCGCGAAAGGGATTATTTCGAGGCAAAGATCCCGACGATCACCAGTGTCAACGATCTGCTGAGCGATCCACGACTTTACGACTACGTCCGCAAGGCCTTCAACCTCAACGAGCTTTTCGTGGTCAAGTCGACGCTGGAGCAGATCCTGACCAGCGACCTATCGGATCCGAACAGCTACGCCAATCTCTACGGCAAGGATCGGCCTCAGTACCTGGAGCTTGCGAACGCCTTCAACTTCAACACCGATGGCAGCCTCGACGGACCTGTCGCACAGACCGCCGCGCAGACGTCGCTAACGTCGAACCATTACTTCAGCCGCTATGACGACAAGCAGGAAGAGGCGGACGAAAAGGCGATCAAGCTCTACAAGTCGGAGATGGCGGCGGTGAAGTCTGTTGAGGATTTCCTGTCGGACAAGGCGATCTATGGCTTTGCCCTGCAGGCCGTTGGATTGGATCCGAACTCGGTCTCTCTGCTGACGCTGAAGAACGTGCTCAAGAGCGACCTCTCCGACCCCAAGAGCTACGTCTACCGTCTCAAGGACGAACGCTACCTGACGCTGGCGCAGGCCTTCAATTTCACCAGGGACGGCGGCATCACTGCGCCTGTCCAGGCTCAGTCGATGGCGACCATCACCGAGACTGCCAAGGCCTACATCGTCGAGCAGACCCGCTTCCTTCGCGGCGACGAGAAGGAGGCGGCGCGCAAGAAGGCGGACGCTGAGTCGAGCTACTACACGCAGACGATGGCCAGCATAAAGACGCTCAGCGAATTCCTGGGCGATCGCCGCCTGGTCGATTTCGTGCTGACGGCGAAGGGGATCGACCCATCAACCGCGACGGACGACTTCCTCAAGCAGATATTCACGTCGGACCTGAACGATCCCAAGAGCTTCGTGAATCAGTATCCCGACAGGAGTCATGCGGAGCTTCTGGGCTCCTTCAACTTCGACGAGAACGGGAATCTTGATCGCGACTTGCATACGACCGTGCAAGGGCGAGGCAAGGTGCTGGAAACGCAGAACCTCTATCTTCGGCAAACCCTCGAAATTGAACGAGGCGAGGAGAACGCCGGGGTGCGGCTTGCTCTCTACTTCGAGCGGATGGTCGATACAGTCACCGACGCCTACAGTATCCTGGGTGACGAGGCCCTGATGGAGTTCTTCAGGGTAACCTTCAGCCTGCCCAGCGAAATCGGTGCCATGGACATTGATCAGCAGGCGAAGATCGTCGAGAAGAACCTCGACCTGAACGACCTCAAGGATCCGGACAAGGTTCGCAAGATGATCCAGCGTTTCACCATCATGTATGACCTCGAGAACGGCGTGACCGGGCCCTCGCCAGTCGACATACTGACGGGAAGCGGCGCCTATACCGGCATCAGTGCCGATACACTGTGGGCGTTGTCTCAGGTCCGCCGCTAGGACCGCAGCAGCCCGCCGCCCATGTCATTCGATTGCGATGACCTTGCCAGGATTCATGATGTTGGCAGGGTCGAAGGCGCGCTTGATGCGACGCATCAGATCGATCTCTATCGTGGGTCGGATGCGGGCCAGCTCATCGCGTTTCAGTTGACCGATGCCGTGTTCGGCAGAGATCGAGCCATTGAGCGACAACACGATCCCGTGGACGATCTCGTTGATCTCGTGCCATCGGGCGAGGAAGGCGGCCTTGTCGGCACCGACGGGCTGGGAGATGTTGTAGTGAATGTTGCCGTCTCCTAGATGCCCGAATGCGCAGATGCGGGCACCGGGTATGGCGGCCATGATTGCCGCGTCCGCCGCCTCCATGAACGGCGGGATGCTCGAGACCGGAACGGAGACGTCGTGCTTGATCGAGCCGCCCTCCGGTTTCTGCGCATCCGACATGCTCTCGCGCATGTGCCAGAGCGCCTTCTGCTGCGCTACAGAGTTGGCGATAACGGCATCCCGCACGAGCCCCGTCTCCAGGCCCCATTCCAGCAGTGCATGGACCATGGTTTCGGCAGTCTCGGCCGAGTCGGATGTGGAGATGTCGATCAGCGCGTACCAGGGATGCGGCTCCGAAAGGGGATCGCGAACGCCTTCGATATGACGCGTGGTGAACTCGACCCCGATACGGGGCATGAGTTCGAACCCGGTCAAAGACGTCCCGCAGAGGTTCGATGCCTTCTCGAAGAGGCGCAGAGCATCGGCGGGTGAAGCTAGGCCGGCGAGCGCGACCTGCCGGCCGACCGGCTGCGGGAAGAGCTTCAACACGGCGCCGGTAATGATGCCGAGTGTTCCTTCTGCGCCGATAAAGAGGTCGCGGAGGTCGTAACCGGTATTGTCCTTCTTCAGCCGCCGCATGCCGTCCCAGATTTCGCCCGTCGGCAGCACCACTTCGAGACCGAGGCAAAGCTGGCGCATGTTGCCATAGGCGAGAACGGCCGTGCCGCCGGCATTCGTCGAGAGATTGCCGCCGATGCGGCAGGAGCCCTCCGATCCGAGCGAAAGCGGAAAGAGGCGCTGAACGGATTGGGCCGCGTGCTGCACCTCCGCAAGGATGGCACCGCCCTCCGCAGCAAGAACATTTGCCACGGGATCGACATCCAGGATGCGGTTCATGCGCTCGAGGGAAAGGATCAGGTCAGTCCCGCTCTCGCGTGGCACCTGTCCTCCGACAAGGCCGGTATTGCCGGTCTGGGGAACGATCGGCGTCCGAGTCTCGGTAGCTAGCTGGAGAATATCGGCGACTTCGCGGGTAGAGCCCGGTTTGAGGATCATCGGGGAGGCGCCCCGGTAGAGGCCGCGGTTCTCGACGAGGCGAGGCGCAATGTCCTCCGCGCTGCGCAGCACGTTGGCCGGCCCGACGATCGCCGCAAAGCGGCTAAGAATGTCCGAAGAAATGCCGGGCAAGTCCATACGCGCGCTCCCTGGCTAGCTTCGTGGCGCGGCGGCGCGCGCGAGCCGATCGTTGATGGCCTCGCCCAGACCTTCGTTCGGGACTGCTGCGACGGCGATGCCGCGCGGCCTGATCGCATCTGCCTTCTTCAGATAGTCGAAGAGGTTGGCTGCGGCTTCCGCCAGGTCACCTGCGGGGCTGAGGTCGAAGAGGGCGGCGGCCTCGTTCTGCCCGGCAACCTCTTGGTTGCCGAAGCAGATCAGTGCTTCATCTGGCCCTACGGCGACCGCATTCAGCCTGACCGGCGCGCCGGGGGCGTAATGCGAAGCCAGCATCCCGGGCGCCTCGATCGTCGCGGCCGGCGCTTCCTGGCGAACGATCGGCAGCCTGGTCACGGCTTCGATCTGCTCGGCGGAGACCCCGCCTGGGCGCAGAAGCCGGACCGTGTTTCCCTCGACGCAGAGGATGGTTGATTCAACGCCGACAGGTGCTGCCCCACCGTCGATGATCAGTGCCAGCTTCTCACCCAGGTCCTCTGCGACGTGCTGCGCGCTCGTAGGGCTCACCTTCCCGGATGTGTTGGCGCTCGGGGCAGCAAGGGGCCTGCCGAGCCGGCGGATCACCGAGCCCGCAAAACCAACCGGAACCCGCACGCCCACCGTAGCGAGACCGGCGGTCGCCAGCGGGTGGATGGGCGTCCCCTCCTTCAGGGGCAGGATCAATGTCAGTGGGCCGGGCCAGAAATGCTCGGCGAGGCGTTGGGAGACCGGGTCGAACAGCGCGTGCTGCTCGGCCATGGCGAAATCCGCCATGTGGCAGATCAGCGGATTGAAACGGGGGCGCCCCTTGGTTTCGTAGATCCGTGTCAGGGCGAGCGGATTGGTCGCGTCCGCCGCAAGGCCGTAGACGGTCTCCGTAGGAAGGGCCACGGGCAGACCTTCGCGCAGCGTGTCCACAGCCGCGTGCAGGGCGTCTTCCTCATCGCTTCGCAGATGGATGATCCTGGCCGTCATGTGCGTGTCCTAACGCGTAATCGCCCGCGTCGGCAATGCAAAAGCTCGGGGCCTAGAGCTTTTTGATCATCGTCCGGAGTGACTGGCTTGGGGCCCCGAGAAGAAGAAGGTTCTTCATGGCTTCGCGGGGATTTGCGGTACGGAACAGGAGACCATCCTTCCGCATCGATCGATCTATGCGGAGTGTGTCGCCCGCCGCCTTTTCATAGGCGACGGCGAAATACATCCGCACATTACCGCTACGGATATTCTCGAAGAAGGGATAGCTCTCGCTAATGTCGGAGGAGAAATTGGCGATGTAGAAGGACCAGTGGACAGGCCCTCTCTGCGCAAATCGGGTGCTCGCCGTCGTGACATGGCAATAGCCGAGATGAGGGATTTCCTCGAACGCCCTGGAGAATATAACCTTTGGGAAGCGTATCGCTTCATGGAAGGCGTTGAGCCTCTCATGGGTCGTCTCGCCCGCCCGCACCAGCTTCCTGTTGGTTCTTTCGGCGACTTCCTCGAAGCTCAGGTAGCGCTTTGTCTCGCGATCCCAGGTCGGCGCGGTACGATCGATCCTGCCCGTCCGCAGGAACTCGGAATGATGTGCCGCGCTGGTCGCGGAAAGGCGCCGCGGCGCCTGGTTCTGGTAGTAACGCCGCTTCGCACTTGCCTGCACCGTTTGCTTCCCTCGGTCTTGCGTCGGCGCAGATGGTAGCGAGCTATGGTTAATCATGCGTATCGGAGCGCTGGAACCCTGCCGGACCGCACGGGAACGAACAGGCGCTTCCTCCGTTTTTCCGCCGATCGAAGGAAAAGAGGAGACAGCCAACCATGGGTAAGTTCAAGTTTCGCCTGACGACGATGGTAGCGGCGCTTGCCGTGACCGTGACCACCTATGTGCCGGTCCAGGCGATGCCGTTGCCGGCCGCCCCGGCCGCGAGCGCGCAGGGACTCGTCACCGACGTGCAGTACCGTGACCGCTGGGAACGCCGCTACGATCGCCGATGGGACCGCCGGGAGGCTCGCCGCGACTACCGCCGCGGCTATCGGGCGGGCTACTATAACGGATACCGCGGCTATCGGGAGCGTCGACCGGGATACCGCTACTACAACGGCTTCTGGTTCCCGCTGGCCGCCTTCACCGCAGGTGCGATCATCGGCGGTGGGGCTCAGGCCCGGCCGAGTGGTGGCCACAGCGCGCGCCATTACCAGTGGTGCGAAAGCCGCTATCGCTCCTACCGCGCCTCCGACAACACGTTTCAGCCGTATAACGGGCCGCGTCGCCAATGCAACTCGCCCTACTCCTGATATAGTTGCGTATGCCACGATGAGCCGCTCCCTTGGGGGCGGCTTGTCTCGTTTGACAGGTTTAACTGTGCTTGGCGTTAATTCGGGGTTCAGCTTGCCTTTACTATGAGTTTGCTGATCCATGGATACCCGGCAGCCGTGCTGGTCGACGGGAGCGGAATTCAACTTCAACGGAGAAGAAGATGAAAGAGCTGTTCAGAAAAGTCGCGATCGCCGCCCTCTCGGCAGCTGTCGTCGGTACGGGTTTCATGCCCGCCCAAGCCGCCATGCCAAGTGTGGCAAACCCGGCGGCAAAGATAGAAGCGAAATCGGATGTAACCGAAGTCCGCCACCGCGGTTACCGTCGCGGCTATTACCATGGGCATCGCGGCTACCGGCATCATCGCCCCGGCTACCGCTACCATGACGGCTACTGGTTTCCCCTCGCAGCGTTCGGTGCAGGCGCCCTGATCGGCGGCGCTATCGCGGCACAGCCCCGCTATGTCGAGCCGGCTCCGGCGTACCGCGCCAGCGGCCTGAACCCGCGCCACTATGACTGGTGCCATGCCCGGTACCGGTCCTATGACGCCTATTCCAATACCTTTCAGCCCTATCATGGCCCGCGCCAGACCTGCTACTCGCCCTATTACTGAGCTGGCAAGCTGATCCTGCTCAAAGAAGAAGAAGCCCGTCCGGCGTCCGCCCGACGGGCTTTTTGCTGTCTGTTTCTGCGTAGCTAGGAGCCAGCTCCATTGACAATCAGATTTACGTTTACGTAAAAAGCAGGGAGTTTCTTGCCGGGCCCGCCCCCGGCCGTCCATGAGGAGGATGCAGCATGTACAAGGCTCCGGTCGAGGAGATTTCCTTCACCCTGAATCATGTCGTCGGACTTTCGGGAGCGATCGACGCAGGCAGGCTCGGTGATCTCTCGCAGGATCTGGTTGATGCCATCCTTGAAGAGGCCGGCCGCTTTGCTACCAACGAGATGGCACCTCTGGGCGAGGTCGGCGACCGGCAGGGAGCCCGCATCTCCGATGCTGCGGTCACCACACCGGACGGCTGGGCCGATCTCTACCGCAATTGGCGGGAAGGTGGCTGGAACGGCCTTACCGGTCCGGAAGCCTATGGCGGCCAGAATCTGCCGCACATGCTGAACGTTGCCGCGCTGGAGATGTGGAACTCGGCCTCCATGGCCTTCGCCCTCGCACCGACCCTCACCATGGGCGCCATCGAGGCGCTCGACAAGCACGGCAGCGACGAACTCAAGGCAATCTATCTTGAGAAGCTTGTCTCCGGCGAATGGACCGGGACCATGAATCTGACGGAGCCGCATGCCGGTTCCGACCTCGGTGTGCTCAAGACCCGCGCCGAACGCCGCGACGATGGAACCTACCGGATCTTCGGCCAGAAGATCTACATCACCTGGGGCGAGCATGACGCGGCGGATAACATCATCCATCTGGTGCTGGCGCGCCTTCCGGATGCGCCCGCCGGCACGCGCGGCATATCGCTCTTCCTGGTGCCGAAGTTCCTCGTCAACGAGGATGGCTCGCTCGGCGCCCGCAACGACGTCTTCTGCCACTCGATCGAACACAAGCTTGGCATCCACGGCTCGCCGACCTGCACGATGATCTACGGCGATGGCAAGTTCGGTGAAGAGAAGGGCGCAATCGGCTGGCTGGTTGGCGAGGAGAACAAGGGCCTCGCCTGCATGTTCACCATGATGAACAACGCCCGTCTCGCCGTCGGCATGCAGGGTGTCGCAATCGCCGAGGCGGCTACCCAGAAGGCCATTGAATATGCCCGGGAGCGCACTCAGGGCAAGGCGCCCGGCTGGACGGGAAGCGGCATGAGCCCGATTATCGAGCATCCCGACGTGGCGCGCATGCTGCTGACGATGAAGGCGCTGACCCAGGGCTCCCGCGCCATCTGCTACGCCTGTGCCCACGCCATCGACATGGCCCATCATAGCCAGGGCGACGAGGCCAAGGCCTGGAGCGAGCGCGCCGCACTCCTGACGCCGATCGCCAAGTCCTTCGCCACCGATGCGGGCGTGGACGTCGCGTCCCTCGGGATTCAGGTGCATGGGGGAATGGGTTTCATCGAGGAAACCGGCGCCGCCCGCTATCTTCGGGATGCGCGGATCGCTCCGATCTATGAGGGCACCAACGGTATCCAGGCGATCGACCTCGTGACCCGCAAGCTGCCGCTCTCTGGCGGTGGCCAGGTCGGCGGCTTCATCGCCGAGTTGAAAGAAGTCGCTGAGCGCGTCGCCTCGTCCAACGAACCAGCCTTCGGCAGGACGGCTGAGGGCCTGCAGGCGGCGATCAGCGATCTGGAGGCGGCGACGGAATGGCTCTTGAAGGCGCAGGCAGAAGGCCGCGTGGCCGAGGCGCTCGCAGGTGCCACGCCGTATCAGCGCCTCTTTGGCCTGGTGCTGACCGGCGTCTATCTCGCAAAGGGGGCTCTTGCGCCTGCGGAGGATGGCAAGGGGGCACACCGCATTGCACTCTGCCGCTTTGCTGTGGAGAACCTGCTGCCTGAAACGGCGGCGCTGAACCGCCAGGTCATCGAAGGGGCTGCCAGCCTCGAAGCGGCCCGCGGCGTTCTGGCCTGAGGAGAGATGCCATGAGTGACAACCATATTCTCGTCGAGCGGCCCGACACGCAGCCGGGCGTTCTCCTCATCCGCCTCAACCGGCCGGAGAAGAAGAACGCCATCACCACGGCCATGTATGCCCGCATGACAGAAGCCCTGCATGAGGCGGACAATGACGCCGAGATCCGCGCGGTTGCCTTCCTCGGGACCGACAACTGCTTTTCAGCCGGCAATGACATGGCAGATTTCCTCACCTATGCCATGGGTGGCGGCGGTAGGCCATCGGCCGCCGATTTCCTCCAGGCACTCGCCACCTGCGACAAGCCCATGGTCTCCGGCGTCGACGGCTTGGCCATCGGCATTGGTACGACAATTCACCTGCACTGTGACATGACGATCGCCTCCGATCGCAGCCTCTTCCGCACGCCGTTTGTCGACCTCGCGCTCGTGCCGGAGGCCGCCTCCAGTCTCATCGCGCCGCGGGTGATGGGACACCAGCGAGCCTTCGCACTGCTCGCCGCAGGCGAGAATTTTTCCGCTGAACAGGCCCGCGAGGCCGGCATAGTCTGGAAGGTCATCTCACCGGACGCTGTCGAGGCCGAGACGCTTGCGCTGGCCGCAAACCTCGCCGCCAAGCCTCCCCATGCCATGAAGATCGCCCGCAACCTCATCCGCGGCAATGGCGACGATGTGCTGGCGCGCATGGACGAGGAACTGGTGCACTTCACGGCGCAGCTCCGCAGCGCCGAGGCCCGGGCAGCTTTCGAGGCATTCATGCGCCGCTAAAGCCGGCGCACCGGCTTAATTTTAGGCTATTCTTAATATCATTGTTCCTAACTGGGCGCAGGGCATGGGAGGTGCCCTTGCGCATGATGCGCCGTTACCATCATCCAGAATGGCCGGACGCTGCAGCTTTTGCTTCCGCAGGCGTTGCCGGCGCGCATCCAAGGACCAGTCATGGCAAAAAGAGCCAATCTCATGACCCGCATCCTCGTCGCGGCCTCCGTGGTCGTCGTCGTCGCACTCGCCGGGTTCTCCTTCCACATCAATTCCATCCAGCACGCCTCAGTGACCAAGTCGGTCGAGGACAGCATCTCCTCTGCCGGCCGGCAGGCGTCGCAGGCGCTTGCCAACTGGATGAACGGTCGCGTCGTGCTGACCAACATGGTCGCCGATGCCGTGAGCCGGAATCCGGACGCGGTCACCGCCGTTCTGGACAATCAGGTGTTGACCAAGGAGTTCTCCAGCACCTATTTCGGCGATACGGCCGGCACGTTCACCATGCGGCCTAACCTGCCGATGCCGGCCGACTACGATCCGCGCCAGCGGCCCTGGTACAAGGATGCGGTCGCGTCCGGCAGCGTCGTCCTCACGGAGCCCTATGTGGATGCGTCCAGTGGCGACCTGGTGGTCAGCGCTGCCGTGCCCGTGAACCGCGAGGGCGCCCTGGTCGGCGTCGTCGGTAGCGACTTCTCGCTGCAGAGCATCGTTGCGATGGTCAAGTCGATCGATTTTGGCGTCCCAGCCACCGCCTTCCTGGTAAACAAGGCAGGGACCGTGCTCATTCATCCGGAGGCCTCCCTCGTCATGAAGACGCTGGCTGATGTCTTCCCGCAGGACACGCCGGCCACCGGCGCGACTATGGTTGAGACCACTTTCGGGGGGCGCAACGTGCTGGTCAGTTTCGTTCCGGTCGCCGGTCTTCCCTCCGTGGAGTGGTATCTAGGCTTCGCCGTCGATGCCGAGGCGGCCTATGCGTCGCTAACAGCCTTCCAGACGGCTGCGGTCATTGCCACAGTGCTCGCGGTCGCCTGATGATAGGCGCCATGGCATGGATGCTGAGCCGTCTCGTGGTGCGTCCGGTGACAGACATGACCCATGCGATGGAGCGCCTTGCCGCTGGAGATTTAGCGGTCGCCATCCCCGGCGAGGATCGTCGTGACCAGATCGGCGCTATGGCTGCCGCGGTGTCCGTCTTCCGCACCAACGCTCTGGAGCGGGAACGCCTGGAAGGCGAGGCCGAAGAGGGGCGTCGCCTCAGCGATGCCGAGCGCCGCGAGCGGGAAGCGCAGAAGGCGCATGATCAGGCCGAGGCGGAGCGGGCGGTGAAGGCACTTGCCGAAGCGCTCGGCGCTCTTGCAGATGGCAATCTTTCCCATCGCATCGAAGTGCCCTTCGCTGCTCACATCGACCGTCTCCGCACCGACTACAACGCGGCCGTCACGCAGTTGCAGTCAGCCTTGCAGGCGGTCGGCTCGAATGCCCGGACGATTGATGCCGGCGCCGAGGAGATCCGTGTTGCCGCCGATGGTCTCGCCCGCCGAACCGAACAGCAGGCGGCCTCCGTCGAGGAGACTGCAGCGGCTCTGGAAGAGATCACCACCACCGTGCGCGACACGGCGCATCGCGCCGAAGAGGTTGGCACGCTGGTATCCCGCGCACGCGATGGCGCCGAACATTCCGGTGCAGTCGTCTCCAAGGCGGTCGCGGCGATGACGGAGATCGAGGACTCTTCCGGCAAGATCTCCAACATCATTGGCGTCATCGACGACATCGCCTTCCAGACCAACCTTCTGGCACTCAACGCCGGCGTCGAAGCGGCACGTGCAGGCGAGGCAGGCAAAGGGTTCGCTGTCGTCGCCCAGGAGGTCCGTGAACTCGCCCAGCGTTCGGCCCAGGCCGCGAAGGAAATTGAGGCGCTCATCACGGCCTCGAACACCCAGGTGCGTTCGGGCGTGACGCTGGTGGGCCAGACGGGAGACGCCTTGCAGGCGATCGTTTCGCAGGTCCAGGAAATCAGCCGCCATGTCGGTGCGATCGTAACGGCGACGCGCGAACAGTCGACCGGTCTGTTGGAGATCAACAACGCGGTCAATGCCATGGATCAGGGCACGCAGCAGAATGCCGCGATGGTAGAGGAACAGACCGCCGCCAGCCATAGCCTCGCGGCAGAAGCCGCGAAGCTGATGGAACTGCTTGCCCGCTTCAACCTCGGAATGGCGGCCCAGGCCGGCATGTCGACGCAGGGCGGACGCAGGGCGGCCTAATTTTCCAAGGTGCATGGAGTCTGGGAAGGCCGCGGCAGGGCTGCCGCGGCCTTTCGTGTTCATGGGCCGAGGGGGTTGATGTCGCCGACGAAGCTGATGAGGTCTGCCATGGTGAAATGACCCTCCTGTTCGCAGGTCAGTTCCGGCTTCCAGTTTGAGCGCTTCCAGAGGAAGGATTCCTCGTCGCCATGGACCATGCCGAGAAAGGTCTCGGCGATGATGGTCGAAGCCACGGGCCCCAGTCGTCTGCCGTCATGATGGTGCTGTGCTTCCTTGAGCACGTAGTACCAGAGGGGCGTCGCCTCATGCAGGCCGTGCTCCCTCGCAACTTCGCCGTCCGGCCCGGTGGCGATCTCCTCCGGTGACATCGGCTCGATCTGCATCGCACGACAGACGTCCTGCCCGGACGGCAGGCCGATCTGCACCCCGCGCCGCAGGTTGCGAAAGGCGAGGTTCGCATCCCGTCTCTGCTGCTCCGTCGGATCCTCCCGCAGGCCCGGCAGCGTGTGGAGCGATGGGGCACTGAATGGATCGAGTTTGCGCGAGAAGTTGAAGGTGAAATCCTCACCACCCTGGCCTGCCACGTCGAAGAACCGCCGCCAGTCGATCACCCAGTTCGAGGGCAGCTTCTGCTGGGGATTGGGCGGAAAGGCTTCCGGGTCCGGGGCCAGTTCGCCAACGATCTTGCCGGACTTGCCGGTAAAGAAGAACAGAGCCTGCAGCGTGCCGTTTGCGATCCTCGGGCTGCCCGGATGGAAGGCGCGATTGTGGCTGTAGGTTTCGCGAACCATGGAATGGCCCAGCCGGTAACAGGCGGCCGCAAACTCCGCCGGCATGTAGGGGCGCTTCTTGAACCGGTAGAAGCGCCGCCCCTCCCTCTTGATGCGCGTGATTAGGCCCGGCTCCGTCAGCCGCTCGACGAAGTCGAACAGGACGATCCACTGGTAATGCCATGTCACGATCCGGCGGGCTTCATGGAAAAGCGCCATCCCCTGAAGCGAGGGCTGCCTCTCCTTCAACCAATAGACGACAGCGTTGTGAAACCTCAGCATCAGCAGATGCGTCTGTGACACGAGAAGGTTTTCGTCGTTGCGCTCGTCGAAGATCAGCGCATGGCCGACCTGGTTGCGCGGCAGGTCATGCCGGAGCGACTGGATCGGTTCGTTCTTCTCATTGTTTGACGCACCCGTATGCCCGATGAGAAACTGTTGGGTGATCTCGAATGTCGTGGGATCCCGCTGGTAAAGGTAGGGGTGGATGCCGGGTCCATCTCCGTAGAGCGAGTCGAGATCGAGCGCCGGCGTCCGGAAATTTTCCGTAGCCTTGGGGTCGGCCTTCTGCTGGTCGAGTGGCGTCGTGTCCAGCGTGATGTCGTGATCGATGAACTGGCCGAGATAGGTATAGCCGGCGGGTATAGCCTCATTGTCACCGGCGGGATCCGGATCCACTCCCACGTCTCCCTGGTCGCGCATCGCCTGGGCGAGTTCGAACAATGCGTCGTCGCCGACGTGGAGCGGCAACAGGTCCGGAAACATGACCCCGAACTTGCCGGGATCGCCGATCCCGTTGAATGAGTGCAACGCCTCCCGCTTCATGCCCCGCACACCATGGCCATGCATCGCAATGTCAGTCATGACTTCCCCTCCTTCTGCAATCTCCGATTTTCGGTGTTCTGGTGTAATCGCTATGATTGCATTGAGGGATGGTGGATACAACCAACCGCATATTCAATCTGCGGATGCGTGAAGTTGTGAGGCTTGCGTGGCTTCAGCGTTGCAGAAGCGCGACTGCTTCCACGTGGGGTGACCAGAGGAACTGGTCTACCGGGATGACCGACCGGATCTCGTAGCCTTGATCGACAAGCAGCCTGAGGTCGCGCGCCAGGGTGAGGGGATTGCAGCTCACTGCCGCCACCTTCTTCACGCCCGCACGAGCCAGTTCCCTGACTTGCGCCTCGGCACCCGCCCGCGGCGGATCGAATACGACCGCATCATAGACCTTCAGTTCCTGCGCCGTGAGAGGCCGGCGGAAGAGGTCGCGCTTCTCCACCGTCACGGGCTTGAGGCCCGGGGTGGTGCGAGCTGCGAGGTCGAGCGCCTTGAGCGGCTTGTCCTCGCCCTCGACGGCATGCACCCGCGCCGTACGCGCCAGGCGCAGAGCAAATGTCCCGGAACCCGCGAACAGGTCGAGCACGCGCTTCGCCTTGCCGATATGGGCAAGCACGAGAGCGGCCATCGCATCCTCTGCCTCCTTCGTGGCCTGCATGAAAGCCCCGGGCGGCGGCGCCGCCAGCACGCCGCCGAAGTCGACCAGCGGCTTGCGGGGCTCGATGAGGATCTCGCCGTTCACGGAGACACGGGCGATGGCGCTGAGCCGCATCACCGTCTCGATTGCCGCACGCCGTCGTTTCTCGTCGAGGGGCTTCACGCCCTCGGCCGCCACATCGAGACCGGCAAGGGTTTCCAGCACGGTCAAGCGGAAGCTCTCCGAACCACCGGTAAGGGCAGCTGCAATCGAGCGCAGGGCGTCGAGTTGCGCCATGATCGCAGGGGCTGCAACGGGACACTCCTCGACGGAGATTATGTGGTTCGTCTCGGCGCGATTGAAGCCGAGCAGGAGACCCTTGTCCGTCCGGCGGGCAGAGAACACCGTTCGGCGGCGCTGCCCGAGATCACAGGTGACGAGCGGCTCGACATGCGGCGTAAGGCCCTTGCTCCGCAACGCCTCCACGACGAGATCGCGCTTGAAATCCATATAGGGTTGCTCTGCAAGATGTTGCAACGAGCAGCCGCCGCAGGCGTCGCGGTCAGGATCGAAGTGGCGACAGAGAGGCGCAACCCGATCCGGGGAGGAGATCGCTGTCGAAAGAAGTGTTCCATGGCTGCCGTTGCGGGCAATCGCCACCGTCTCGCCCGGCAGGGCATGTGGCACGTAGACTGGTCCTTCGGCTGTGTTGGCTATGCCGTGTCCATGGGCGCCGAGCCGATTGATGGTTACCGTCAGCGTACTCATGTCTCTTTCGTTCCTGCCAGCAGGTATTCCTGATTGCCGTCGCCGCCGGCGATGGGGGAGGGGATGAGCCCGAGGCTCCGCCAGCCCATGTCGTGCGTCAGCCAGGTCTCTAGCGTCGCAGCGACCGCGGGGCCGCTATCCGGCTCCTTCAGGAGGCCGCCCTTGCCGATCGCCTCGCGGCCAGCCTCGAACTGCGGCTTGACGAGAAGCACGCATATGGCCTTCGACCCTGCGAGTTTCAACGCCGGCGGCAGTGCCAGCCTGAGCGAGATGAAGGAAACGTCGGAGACGATGAAGTCGATCGGTCGTCCGTCCAGATCATCGGCACACAGCGCACGCGCGTTCAGGCCTTCGATGCTCGTCACCCGCGGATCGTCCGCAATGGTTGGGTGCATCTGCCCGTGCCCGACGTCGATCGCCGTCACATGCGCTGCTCCCCGCTGCAGCAGGACCTGGGTGAACCCTCCAGTCGAGGCGCCCACGTCGAGGCAACTGCGGCCGGCAGGATCGAGGTGGAAGTGATCCAGTGCTGCCACCAGTTTCAGAGCCGCCCGGGAAACGTAGTCCTGAGCGGGGTCGTCGATCTCGATCGTCGCATCTTCGGGAAAAGTCTGGCCAGGCTTGCTGACGACCTGGCCGTTCACCTTCACTGTGCCGCGCACGATTGCGTCCCGGGCACGGGAACGGCTGCCGAACAAACCGAGGGATAGAAGAAGCTGATCGAGCCGTTGTGGCGGATGAGTGAGCATGCCTCTCCTTGGGACCCTTTCGAGCGCGATGCAAGCGGTGCGACCGCCTGCGGCCCCAAAGGTTGCACAAAATATCAATCGAATTTTAAGCCGCGTCCGGTTGAGTGCTTGGAGCGCCATCCTCCGGCGCTGCTGTCTCCCGACTGCCCGAAATGACTTCGGCTCGTTCGAATTCGTTGCATACTCACGCACGGGAAGCCCATGTCGCTCAAGAATCTGTCCCTCAACAAGAAGCTCATTGGCACATTCTTCGCGGTGATGTCCGTCTGCCTGCTCGCTTCTGCGGTCGTGTTCTGGCAGGTCGTGAAATCCACGCGCGCCTCAGAAGAGCAGGCGCAGGCGCAGGAAATCCTGCATCACGTCGATAACGCTCTCGAAGCCATGCTCGAGCAGGCGGTCAACCAGCGCGGCTTCCTGCTTTTCCGCAGCGACAGCACCTATAACGAAGTCTTCGCCCAGCGCGAGAAGATGATCGCCGCAATCGACGAGGCCAAGAAGGCAGCCGCCGGACAACCGGGCCTGATCGCATCGCTCGACCAGATGCGGGCAGCCGCGGACGTCTTTCACGCGCAACTGAGCGAGCCGCAGCTTTCCGCGCGCAAGAATACCGATGCGGCTATCGAGGAGATCATCGAGATCGGCAGGAACCAGTCAAGGGGCCAGCTCGATGCGTTCCGCGAAAGCGCGGCAAAGATCAAGCAGGATGCCGGCGCGCTGGTCGCATCGCTTCAGGCGAACCAGAAGAGCGCCCAGTGGGACATCATGCTGGCGCTGCTCTTCGGTGGCGCCGCGGCAGGTCTGATCGCAACCGGGCTAGTATGGGCCCTGTCGCGGGCGATCGTCACCCCCATCGTCGGCATGACCCGGGCGATGACCCAGCTCGCCGCGGGCAACAACAACATCGAGGTGCCGGCGCTTGGACGCGGTGACGAGGTCGGCGAAATGGCCAATGCCGTTGCCGTCTTCAAGGATGCGGCAATCGAGAAGATCCGTCTCGAGCAGGAGAGTGAAGCCATACGGGCGGCTGCCGATCGCGAACGGATGAGCAATGACGAGATCAAGGCGCAGGAATCCGGACAACTGGAGTTTGCGGTGAACACCCTTGCGGCGGGTCTTTCCAGCTTGGCAAACGGCGACGTGGCTTATCGTATCGACACGCCCTTCACCGGCAATCTCGATCGTCTGCGTGTGGACTTCAACGAGGCCGTTTCCAAGCTCCAGGCAGCGCTGCAGTCGGTTGGCGCAAATGCCGCGGCAATCAATGCTGGCGCCGAGGAAGTGCGCACGGCCGCCGATGATCTGGCGCGCCGCACCGAACAGCAGGCGGCTTCCGTCGAGGAAACGGCAGCGGCTCTGGAAGAGGTTACCACGACCGTCAAGGATGCCGCAAAGCGCGCCGAGGATGTGGGCCAACGCGTGGAGCGCGCCCGCGTCGGCGCCGAGAAGTCCGGCGAAGTCGTTCGCAAGGCGGTCTCCGCCATGGAGCAAATCTCCAAGTCTTCCAGCGAGATCATCAACATCATCAGCGTTATCGACGACATCGCCTTCCAGACCAACCTGCTCGCGCTCAACGCGGGCGTCGAGGCTGCCCGGGCTGGAGACGCTGGCAAGGGTTTCGCGGTCGTGGCGCAGGAAGTCCGCGAACTCGCCCAGCGCTCTGCCAATGCGGCGAAGGAGATCAAGTCGCTGATCACCACATCGGGCGAGCACGTGGACTCGGGCGTCGCCCTGGTTGGCGAGACCGGCAAGGCGCTGGAGGCGATCGTCGGCGAGGTTCAGGAGATCAACGAGCACATCAAGGCGATCGTCATCTCCACTCGCGAGCAGTCCACTGGTCTCCAGGAGATCAATGTCGCCGTCAACACGATGGACCAGGGCACGCAGCAGAATGCCGCCATGGTGGAGCAGCAGACGGCGGCCAGCCATTCGCTGGCGAGTGAGGCGGAGTCCCTGAACTCGCTGCTGCGTCAGTTCAACCTCGGCGGGCAGGTGACGGGTCGCTCTGCGGGCGGTGCGGCGAATACGTCTTCCAGACCGACAGCCCCGAAACCAGCTGTTTCGACGGCCGCTCCTCAGCGCGTCGCTCCAGCAGCTTCCAAGCCAACGGTTAAGCCGGTCTCGGGCCTAAAGCCGGCTGCCGCGACGCCGGCCTCACGTCCCGCTCCCTCGCCGGCCAGCGCCCTGCACGGGAAGCTATCGGCAGCCTTTGGTGGCGCCTCCGCTGCAGCGAAGCCGAGCGAGGACAACTGGGAGGAATTCTGACGCCTCGCGGGCAGTAGGAAAAAAGAAACGGCCGGGTCATCCCGGCCGTTTTCCTTTTCACGAAAGGGAAGAGCGCAATGTCACCCGGCAGCGCCAAGTCCCAGTCCCTTTTGCCCGAGGGCGTTGAAGACGGTGGTGACGATCCCGGCGCGATCGAGTCCTGCCTTTGCATACATCGCGTCCGGGCTCGCCTGCTCCATCCAAACATCCGGCAGCACCATCGGCCTGACCTTGAGCCCTTGGTCAAGCAGCCCTTCCGTGGCCAGGAAGTGCAGGACATGGGCGCCGAAGCCGCCGATGGCCCCTTCTTCAATGGTGATCAGCACCTCATGATGGCGCGCAAGTTGGCGGATCAGGTCGTGATCGAGCGGCTTGGCGAAGCGGGCGTCCGCCACGGTTGTCGACAGGCCGGCCGCATCGAGGTCCTCGGCCGCCAGCAGACAGTCTTTCAGACGCGTTCCGAAGGAAAGCAGGGCGACCTTGGAGCCTTCCTTGACGATCCGGCCCTTGCCGATCTCCAGGATCTGGCCCCGTTCCGGTAGCTCGACGCCGACGCCTTCGCCGCGCGGGTAACGGAAGGAGATCGGCCCTTCGTCATAGGCCGCAGCTGTCCGCACCATGTGCTTGAGCTCCGCCTCGTCGGCGGCCGCCATCACCACCATGCCGGGCAAGGTGGCGAGGAAGGTCGTGTCGAAGGAGCCGGCATGGGTTGGGCCGTCGGCGCCGACAAAACCTGCCCGGT
This sequence comes from Pseudorhizobium flavum, assembly GCF_044142885.1. Lineage (NCBI taxonomy): Bacteria > Pseudomonadati > Pseudomonadota > Alphaproteobacteria > Hyphomicrobiales > Rhizobiaceae > Pseudorhizobium > Pseudorhizobium flavum. Next base: position 116,401 of record NZ_JBIOKZ010000001.1, on the reverse strand, counting down.
CGATCGGGAAGCGGACCGGCAGGCCCTGGATCGCCACGTCATGAACGACCTGGTCATAGCCGCGCTGCAGGAACGTGGAATAGAGTGCGCAGAACGGTTTGAAGCCTTCCGCCGCGAGGCCGGCAGCGAATGTTACCGCATGCTGCTCGGCAATGCCGACGTCGAAGGTCCGCGAGGGGAACACCTCGGCCAGCTTGTCGATACCGGTGCCGTTCGGCATGGCGGCGGTGATGCCGACGATATTCTCGTCGAACCTTGCCTCCTGCACCAGCGACTCGCCGAAGACGCTCGTGTAGCTCGGCGCATTGGGTTTCGCCTTGGCCTGTGTGCCGGTAATGACGTCGAACTTGTTGACGCCGTGGTACTTGTCGGCGGCTGCCTCCGCCGGGGGGTAGCCCTTGCCTTTCTGGGTGCAGACATGGATGAGCACCGGTCCCTGTCCGTTGTCGCGGACATTGCGCAGCACCGGGAGAAGATGTTCGAAGGAGTGACCGTCGATCGGGCCGATATGGTAGAAGCCCATCTCTTCGAACATGGTGCCGCCGGTCACATAGCCGCGAGCATGCTCCACCGCGCGGGTGATGGCGCGGTCGAAGCCCTTGCCGAGGTAGGCCGTCAGTTTCTTGCCGATCTCCCGCACGCCCATATAAGTGCGTCCGGAGGCCAAGCGCGCGAGATAGGCGCTCATCGCACCCGTCGGCGGCGCGATCGACATGTCGTTGTCGTTGAGGATGACGATCAGGCGTGCGTCGAGGGCCCCGGCATTATTAAGCGCTTCATAGGCCATGCCGGCCGACATCGCTCCGTCGCCGATCACCGCGATTACGTGCCGTTTCGACCCGGAGAGGTCGGCGGCCACCGCCATCCCAAGGCCTGCTGAAATCGAGGTCGATGAATGGGCGGCCCCGAACGGGTCGTAGTCGCTCTCGGCGCGGCGGGTGAAGCCGGAGAGCCCGTTCTCCTGGCGCAGTGTGCGAATCCGGTCGCGGCGCCCCGTCAGAATCTTGTGCGGGTAGCACTGGTGTCCCACATCGAAGATCAGCCGGTCGTCCGGCGTGTTGAAGACCTTGTGGATAGCGATGGTCAGTTCTACCACGCCAAGTCCGGCCCCCAGATGGCCACCTGTCTTAGACACCGCATCGATCATCTCGTCCCGCACCTCGCGTGCGAGTTGCGGCAGGTCGCGATCCTCGATCATCCTGAGGTCGGCCGGGAACTTGACCGCATCGAGGAGGGGAGTCTGGGGAAGAGATGTCACGGAGTCTGGCCTTTTCTGCTCTTTCCGGAAGTGCTTGTCCCTCAAAATGAGGAGGAACGAGGCTTTTTCAAGTAAATGCCTTAGCGGATTTCACATATTGGGCAAGGGCACAAACTCTTCTTCGTCTCCCGGCACGATGTCGAAGCGTCCGGTTCGCCACTCTTCCTTCGCCTTCTCGATCCTGTCACGCGAGGAGGAGACAAAGTTCCACCAGATATAGCGCTTGGAGTTGAGTGCGGCACCGCCGACGAGCATCAGGTGGCAGCCCTGTGGGCCTGCTTCGAGAGTAATCTCGTCGCCGGGGCGGAAGACGAGCAACTGATCTGCGGCGAACCCGTCGCCCGCCACGTTGAGCTCGCCGGAAAGGATGTAGACCGCTCGCTCCTCGTGGGCTGCCGGAAAGGGAAAGCGCCGGGCCGGCGCGAGACGGAGATCCACGTAGAGCGTGTCGGTGAAGACCGGAACCGGCGATGAGAGGCCGGCGAAGTTACCAATCACCACCCGGCCGCTCGCTCCATCACTGTCGATCGCCGGCATGGCTTCGAAACCGGTATGGGAGAAGGCGGGGTCGATCTCCTCCCGGTCATCTGGCAGGGCGAGCCAGGTCTGCAGACCGGAGACGGAGAGCGGTCGCCCGCGCAGGTTCTCCGGCGTCCGCTCCGAATGGACGATCCCGCGTCCTGCCGTCATCAGGTTGATGTCGCCCGGCCGGATCACCAGTTCGGTGCCGAGACTGTCGCGGTGCTTGATCTCACCGTCGAAGAGGTAGGTGACGGTGGAAAGGCCGATATGCGGATGCGGCTTGACGTCGAGGGCTTCACCGGCGCGCAGCAGCGCCGGGCCCATGCGGTCGAAGAAGATGAAGGGGCCGACGAGGCGACGCTGACGGCTCGGCAGCGCGCGGCGGACAGCAAAGCCGCCGATGTCGCTCGATCGCGGGATGATCAGGTTCTCGATGGCGTCGCAGGCAAAGCGATCGCCGGCTTGTGGATCTGTTCCGGGAAAGAAGGACATGGCGGGCTCCTGTAGCGGAACCGTAGCGGAAAGCAGCCGTCTTTGCCAGTTTGGCGCATTGGTAAGGGGAAGGCTTAGCTCGCGCCGCCGATCATGCGGCTCCATTGTTCGCCCGCCAGTCCATTGAGGAAGGCGTCACCGGATCTGGCCTTTTCCAGAAGAGCTTCATCGCGGGAATGGACGATGCTGGACCCGGTGTTGACGAGTGCTAGGCGGCGGCCGAGCATGGCGTTCATGAATGCCGGTTGCATGCGACCCCGCACAAGGCTGGCTCCCCGTGCCGCCGCATCGACCAGGACCGCATCGAGGACCGGTCCTTCCTGCCCCGGCAGGGCAAGAAGCTGCAGGACCCGGGCACTGGAGCCCGCTCGAACGTGGTAGAAGCTGGCACCGATTGCCGTCTGTCTCCGGTCGAACATGCCGATGATGACAGCTTCGCCGTAAGCCGGCTTTGTCATCGCCTTGCGGGCTAGTCGGGCGGTTTCTTCTGCTGGCCAGGCGGGCCGTAGCGAAAGGTGCCGGATACAGGTCCCGAAGATGTCGGCGAACTCTTCCGGCTCGATGGTTCGTGTCGTCACCGCCTTCTGGTTATCCGGGAAAGCCGCCCAACGCAGTGGATCGGTCCGGACGCGGCTGCGAACACTGCGACCTGCCATTCGGGCCAGAGGTTTCAGATGGCTGAGGAACGAAAGACGGTAACCGGCACCATCCAGCAGGGCCATCGCCGGGTCGACGATGCGGACCCAGTCCAGGCTGTGTTGGGGAAGGGCTACACCGCCCAGGCCCCGCCACATGCGCAGGGAAACATCGCTGGCGGTATCGGTAAAGGAAAGGTCTTGGGGTCCCTCCAGCGCTGCCTTCAGCAGCTTGGCACCGGAAAGTGGTCCGGTTCTTTCCGCATCGACCATGATGGAGCTGCAGAGCGCCATGTGGAGCGGCCTGTCGTCGAGCGTCATGGCCAGCACGTGCCGTCCGATGAAGCCGCTCAGCGCTCCATCGTCCTCGACATGCACCAGGGATGGCAGTTCCGGGGCGCAGGCCTCGTCATCGAGATAGACGGCGCGGATGTCCGCAAGCAAAGCGGCGGGTGGCGGCGTGTTCTGCCGGCGAAAGACGCGCTGGAAGAGCGCTGCCACGGCTCCAGCGTCACTCTCCGTCAGTGCTCGTATCCTGCCCATTTGGCTCCCGCGCCCGGATGTCTGCGCTGCAGCCTTAGGGCGTGAACCTCAAGAACGGGTTGACACCCGCTGATGAATTCCTGGTTATGGTGAAGATGACGTTATGGCTTCCCTGAAGGCTGGGTGCAGGGTACGAGGACGACCGCGTCGCCGGCCGCGGCTCCGAGCTCCATGCAGCCACTGTCGTGGCAGAGCGTCCATCCCCTTCCGGTCGCGCCGGAGGCTGCAAGTGAGATCCGTTGCTGGGGCGCCAGTCCCGGCTCCCAGACCCACCAGCCTTCTCGCAATACGGCGTCAGGCCCGGGCTCCATGCCCGCCCCCGATCCCTTCACGGCAGCTTCCGCGAGTTCCAGCCCCGCCGGCGTCAGCTCCCAGTGCTCCCGCCATTCCGTCTTCTCGACGGAATGTGTCCAGGACAGGGTGAAGGCGGAGATGGCAAGCGCGATGGTCTTGCCGCCCGCCAGCACGCAGAGGCTCACGGTACGGCGACAGGAGGCGACGATCGCCGCGCCCGCAGCCAGTGCTGACCCACCATGATGATGCCGAGCGCCCAGCCGAGTTCGTCGGTCCAGGGAAGGGCGAGCACGACGGAGGCCCCGGCAGCGAAGGCCAGAACCCGCTCCCACATCGCCAGCGGAGCGAAGAGGAAGCCTACGACGGCAACGCCCCAGAGGGCGATGCCGAAGCAGGCCTTGACGAAGATGTAGGCCACCTCCACGGGATATCCCCAGGCCGCGGCGATCGGCCCGGCATCCTGCAGCATCAGGGCCGGCGTGTAGACCGCCATGAAGGGCACGATGAAGCCCGCTGCTGCAAGCTTGGTGGCCTGGATCGATATCTTCAATCCCGATGTCTTGGCCATCGGCGCCGCGGCAAAGCAGGCGAGCGCCACCGGCGGCGTCAGGTCGGCCATGATCCCGAAATAGAAGACGAACATGTGGGAGACGAGAAGCGGCACACCGAGTTCCAGCAGGGCAGGGCCCGCGAGGGACGAGGTGATGATGTAGTTCGGGATGGTCGGGATGCCCATGCCGAGAATGAGGCACGTGATCATCGTCAGCACCAGCGACAGGAACAGGTTGTCCTCCCCCACCCGGATGATGAAGCCGATGAAGGTCGAGGCAATGCCGGTCAGGGTCAGCGTGCCGATGACGATGCCGACGATGGCGCAGGCGATGCCGACAGGCAGCGCGTTCTTTGCCCCTTCCGCCATGGCGTCGCGGCAGATCCCGAGAGTTTCGCGGCCTCCCTTGACGAAGAAGCAGGCGGCAATGAGTGCGAGGATCACGAGCGCCAGGAAGTTTACGCCGAACTTCAGGAAGGATGCGGCAGCAAGACCCACCGCCAGCCAGAACACCAGCCGGAAGACGAAGGGGCCGATCGACGCGGCTAGCGGCATGCCGAGGATCAGCACGACCACCAGCGCCAGTCCCATCGTGCCTGCGAAGATCGGCGTGTAGCCGGCAAATAGCAGATAGACGAGGACGGCGAGCGGCAGGACCAGGGGCCAGTGTTCCCTGACTGCATGCCAGGGATTAGGCAGTTCCGCCCTGTCCATGCCGCGCAGACCGGCCTTGCCGGCTTCCAGGAACACGGTCCAGAAGCAGACCCCGAAATAGAGAATGGCAGGGATCAGGGCCGCCTTGACGATGTCCGCATAGGGCACGTTCAGCGTCTCGGCCATGATGAAGGCAACCGCGCCCATCACCGGCGGCATGATCTGTCCGCCCATGGAGGAGGTCGCCTCCACCCCGCCAGCGAAGGACGAGCGGAAGCCAAACCGCTTCATCAGGGGAATGGTGAACTGGCCGCTGGCCACGACATTGGCGACGCCGGAGCCGGAAATCGTACCCATCAGCGCCGAGGACATCACGCAGACCTGCGCGGGCCCACCGCGCCAGGTGCCGACCAGTCCAAGTGCAAAATCATTGAACAGCGCCAGCATGCCGGCGCGCTCCAGGAAGGCTGCGAAGACGACGAAGATGAAGATATAGGCCGCGGAGACATAGATGGGCGTGCCGTAGATGCCTTCGGTGCCGAAGCCGAAATGCTCGACGATCAGTTCGAAATCGTAGCCGCGATGGATGAAGGGCGGCGGAAAATACTGGCCGAAGAAGCAATAGGCGAGGAAAATGGCGGCAATGATCGTCAGCGGCAGCCCCATCAGTCGCCGCGCACCTTCGAAGACCAGCACGATCATCACCGTCGCGACGGTCAGGTCGAGCGGCGTATGGAACCCGCTGCGCAGAATGAGTTGCTCGTAGAAGACCCAGTTGTAGATGCCGGTCAGGAAGCCGAGGATCCCGAGCGACCAGAACCAGACCTTCCCGGCCTTCGTCTTAGCGACTAGGTTGCCGAAGAGCACGAAGCCCAGCAACAGCAGGAAGCCCACATGCATGGCCCTTACGACCTGGCTCGGCAGAGTGCCGTAGGCGGCGGTCCAGAGCTGGAACAGCGAGAAGGTAAAGGCGATCCAGAAGGCGATCCGGCCGGCCATGCCGCTGCCGAAGCCAGAAGGCAGGCCCTCGATTGCCTCTTCCGCACTATGCGGGGCAGGCTTGCTCTCCACTGCTGCAAGATCGCTCATTCGTTCCTCGTCACCCGAAAGCTGAAACAGAAATCCCCGCGGCTGCTTTCACAGCCACGGGGATCGATGCGTTCCTGACCTTACTGCATCAGCCCGGCTTCTTTGTAGTAGCGCTCAGCGCCGGGATGAAGCGGAACGGGCATGCCGTCGAGCGCCTTCTTCGGGTCAATTGCCTTTGCCGCAGCGTGCGATGCTGCGAGGCGGTCGAGGTTCTCGAACAGCAGTTTCGTCATCTGATAGGCGGTCTCTTCCGAAACCCCCTCATGGGTGATGAGGAAGTTGCCGACGGCTGCCGTCGGAACGTCTTCGGTCTGGCCGTCATAGGTGCCGGCGGGGATAGTCACCGCCATATAGGGGGCGCCGATCTTTTCGACATCCGCCGCCGGAACGGCAACTACGTTGATCGGCAAGGAGGTTGCGAGGTCGCGGATCGAGGCAACCCCGAGGCCGGCCGACTGCAGTGTCGCGTCGAGCTGGCGGTTCTTGATCAGTTCAACGGATTCCGCAAACGGGAGGTATTCTGTCTTGCCGAGGTCCTCATATGACATGCCTGCAGCTTCGAAGATCGCCCGGGCATTCAGCTCCGTTCCCGACTTCGGTGCGCCGACGGACAGGCTCTTGCCCTTCAGGTCGGCCAGCGACTTCACGCCCGACTCCTGGCTGGCGACGATCTGGATGTAGTTCGGATAGATCGCTGCGATACCGCGCAGCTTGTCGAGCTTGCCGGGGAACCCTGCCTCGGTGTTGCCTTCCCAGCCCATCTGGACGGAGTCACCGAGCGCGAAGCCGATCTCTCCGCGGCCGGCCTGCAGCAGGTTGAGGTTTTCGACGGATGCCTTGGTTGCTTGCACCTGTGTGCGGACGCCCTCGATCTTCTCTCCATAGATTTCCGAAAGAGCAACGCCCAGCGGATAGTAGACGCCCGAGGTGCCGCCGGTCAGGACGTTGATGAACTCCTGCGCCCTGGCTCCCGTGGATGCGAAAGTGGCGGAAACCGCCAGGGTGGCGGCGAGCACGAGGTTGATTTTGCTTGATTTCACGATTGTTCCTCCCAAAGCCATCGTCAGCAGACGCTAAACATGCGGAACTGGAAGGGGGTCGTCAATCGCTTTGTGCCCGAAGTGGGGCAAACTTCTTACAAGCTTGAACTAATGCCGTGTTCACTCGCCGTCGAGGGGTTCCACGCCCTGCGGTTTGCCTGCTCGGTCGAGGCGGATTTTCTCGATTCGGTTCTCTGCCGCGGCAAGAAGTTTCTCGCAGTGATTCTTCAAGGCTTCGCCGCGTTCGTAGATGGCGATGGACTCGTCCAGCGCCACGTCACCCCGTTCCAGCCGCGCAACGATGCTCTCGAGCTCCGCTACGGCCTTCTCGAAGGTGTAGCCGCTGACGTCGATGGTTTCCGCGGTCTCGGTCATGTTCAGCCCTTCATCAGTCTGCAGATGTGCAGCCCGGCTGATTCCGCCAAGCCTTCCAGATCATAGCCACCCTCCAGCAGGCTGATAAGCCGGTTCCCGGCATATTTCCCCGCTATTTCCATGAGACGCCCGGTCGCCCAGTCGAAATCGTCGCCGACGAGGTTGATCTGCGCCAGCGGGTCTCGATGATGCGCGTCAAACCCGGCCGAGATGATCAGGAAGTCGGGGCGAAAGTTCTCAAGCGCGGGTATCACGCGGCTCTTGAACGCTTCCCGGAAATGCTCACTGGCGGAATCCTTTTCCAGCGGTGCGTTGACAATATTACCCTTCGTGCCGGTCTCGTCCTTCGCGCCCGTCCACGGATAGAGCGGCATCTGATGGGTGGAGCAGAACAGCACGGATGGGTCATCCCAGAAGATGTCCTGCGTTCCGTTGCCATGATGGACGTCCCAGTCGACGATCGCCACCCGCTCCACGCCATAGGTCTTCTGTGCGTGACGTGCGGCAATCGCGGCGTTGTTGAAAAGGCAGAAGCCCATCGCTTTGGTCTTTTCGGCGTGATGGCCCGGAGGGCGCGCAGCAACGAAGACATTGTCGGCGGCACCAGTGAACACGTCATCCACGGCTGCCGTGGCCGCACCGACGCCGGTCAGCGCCGCCTCCAGGCTTCGTGGACCGACGTAGGTATCGGCCTCGATCTGGTGAACCTCGTCCTCTTCCGGGATCTCGCGCACCACCGCCCGCAGGTGCTCCTCGGGATGGGCAAGCAGCACCGCATCCTCGCTTGCCTGCGGCGCCTTCTTCCGGTCCAGCTTTTCGAAATTGGGATGCTGGAGCGCGATAGCCAGCGAACGCAGCCGGTCGGCGCGTTCCGGATGACCTTCCGGCGTCCGGTGCTCCAGGAAGATGTCGTGTTCGTAAAGGCGGGTGGACATTCGGACCCTCGTATTCCGGTTTGCCACGAGATGGCGCAGATCACGCTCCATTTCAAGCAACTGCGCAGCCGCGCTTGTTTGAGGGCAAAGAATGGGCTTACATGATCAGGTCATGCCTGGAAGGTGCCGTGGATAGACAGCCCGCAGATTTCATCGAGTTTCAGGTCCCGTTCCGGGACGTCGACATGCATGGCGAGATGTTCAAGTCGGCTTACGTCGCGAGGGCGGAGGAAGCGCTGGCCTCCTTCTGGAAGCGGCGCCCGGCGGCGGCAGACGAACTCCATTTCACGGTCGGCAAGATCACCTGCAGCTTCCACGCCGCCCTGCGCCTGCACGATCAGGTTCGGATGGATGTTCATGTCAGCAAGATTGGCGGCAAGTCTGCCGGTTTCTTGGTTCGCATGGTCCGGGACGGCGAAAGCGACGCGGCGGCCGAGGCAGAGATCCTCTGGATTGCCTGCGATCGCCAGAACAAGGAGCCCGTCGCGCTCCCAGAGGACCTGAGGGACTGGCTATACGAGTTTCTGGATTAGTCTCTCGGCGACCTGCGAGCAGAACCCCGCGCGCCCTGGTTCAGCCGCCTGAGAAAACCGTTGACTCGGTATACAATCGACATCAAGATCACCACCAGGGCGCCGTGTTGGGAGGCATCAGTGCCCGTGAAATATCCTGATACATAAATAGTTTACACACTGCGTAGGTCTCGCTGCGCGTGGCCTATGCATGATGCCGTGATCATTCTGGGAGGAAGTCATGAAGCATCTGATATCGTCCACGGCCATGCTCATGGTCACGACGACCCTGGCATATGCACAGACCCCGGCCGTGCCTGACAACCTGGAAAAGCTGTCGAATTTCCAACGCACCGGCACGACCGAATTCACCGTCATTGAACAGAAGGGCGAGTTCGCCGACGGGGTCAAGAAGAACCTTGAGCGCATCAAGCTGCCCGAGGGGTTCAAGATCGAGCTCTACGCCATCGTGCCCGATGCACGTCACATGGCGGTTGGACCGCAGGGGATTGTTACGTTCGTAGGGACGAGGAAGGACAAGGTCTGGGCCGTCACCGATCGCAACAAGGATCGTGTTGCCGACGAGGTGAAGGACTTCGCGCCATCGCTGCAGTTCTCGATCCCCAACGGCCCCTGCTTCTCGAAGGACGGGTTCCTCTACATCGCGGAGCAGAACCGTGTCCTGCTGTTCCCGGCTGCGGAGTTCTTCTACGAGAGCCCGGATGTCGCTGCGTTCAACCTCGTGAAGAAGGGCGAGTTGATCCCGCCGGAGCATGAGAGCTTCAACCACACGGCGCGTGTCTGCAAGATTGGTCCCGACGGCAAGATCTACATCTCGCTGGGCCAGCCGTTCAACGTTGCGCCTGCGGAGAGCCTCGATACCTTCAAGGAGCACGGTATCGGCGGCATCATCCGCATGAACACCGACGGGACCGGACGGGAGGTCTATACCTACGGCATCCGCAATTCCGTGGGGCATGACTTCCATCCGGTGACGGGTGAACTCTGGTTCACCGACAACCAGGTGGACGGCATGGGCGATGACATCCCCCCGGGCGAGATCAACCGGCAGACGGAAGCCGGCCAGAACTTCGGCCATCCGTGGTATGGTGGCGGCTCCATCCGCACTACGGAATATGAAGGGCAGGAGGTCCCGGTCGAGGTTGTGATGCCCGCCGTCGAGATGGAAGCGCATGCCGCAGACCTGGGGATGACATTCTACACCGGCAACATGTTCCCGGCGCGGTACAAGAACGCGATCTTCTCCGCACAGCACGGATCCTGGAACCGTACGACCCCGATCGGCGCCCGCGTGATGGTCACCTTCATCGATGAGGAAGGAAAGGCCACGAGCGAGGTCTTCGCGGAAGGCTGGATCGACGAGAACGGCGAGTATCTCGGTCGTCCGGTTGACGTCGCGCAGTTGCGCGATGGCTCTCTGCTGGTCTCCGATGACCTCGCCGGCGCCCTCTACCGCATCTCCTACGAGGGCAATTGATGCGAAGCGTGATGCTGGCATTCCTGGGTGGGGTTCTCCTCACCCAGGGCACGGTAGCCGGGGCGCAGGAACTCGCGGGCGATGTCGAAGCGGGTCGGAAGAAAGCCGGGATGTGCCGCACCTGCCACGGGATTGACGGGGTGGGCAGCATTCCGATCGCCCCCCATATCGGCGGCGAGAGTGCCGCATACCTGTCGCGGCAGCTTGCGGCCTTCCGCGACGGTACCCGCACCCACGAGATGATGTCCGTCGTGGCGAAGGGGCTTGATGATCAGGCGATCGCGGATCTTGCGGCCTGGTATTCGGCCCAGCAAGCGAGCGCGTCGCTGCCTTCGGACAAGAATGAAGACATGGCGCCCGCGGCCTGTGTCTCCTGTCATGGAGCGGATGGACTGGCGACCATCGACGATGCTCCGAATCTTGCCGGGGAGAATGCGATCTACATCGACACGCAGTTGAAGGCTTTCCGCAGCGGCAAGCGCAAGCACGAGATCATGTCGGAGATCGCTGCGGGCCTGAGCGACGCAGAAATCAGGGACGTCGCCGACTGGTATGCCGGAACGAAGCTCGAGGTCGTTCCGGTAAAGTGAGGTGGGCGCAGGCGGATCGGATTATCGCCCACCTCATTCGATCAGGCTCTGGCCGGCAGCAGCGGATATCCGGCCATGACCGCGCGGCCGGCAAGCGCGGCCACGACTGCCTTCACGACATCGCCCGGGATGAAGGCCATGGATCCGAGGAAGGCCTTGGTAAAGCCCAGGCCGGAAACAAGTGCCAGATAGCTTATGCCGAAGACGTAGAGCACGACGACGCCGCCCGCCACGGCGGCTGCGAAGAAGCCGGCTGTCTGCAGCATGGCGCTCTGCGAACTGCGGACGAACCGTTCCGACAGATAGCCGGTTACGAAGGCAGCGAACACCCAGCCGATCAGGAAGCCGGTTGTCGGCGCAGCGAAGACGGCAAGACCACCGCGTCCACCCGAGAGTACCGGCAGGCCGATGGCGGCAAGCAGCAGGACCAGCAGCACGGCGATGGTCCCGCGGCGCGCCCCCAGGATTACGCCGGAAAGCATCACGCCCATCGATTGTGCGGTGATCGGCACTGGGATGAAACCGAGCATGATTGGCGGCAAGAGGCCAAGCGCCACGATGATGGCGGCGAAGAGGGCTGCGAGAACGAGATCGCGACTGCTCATATGGAAGCTCCTAGGAATCGGTGGAGTGCTTGTGCCCGCGGATGCCGCGAGCGTCAATGGCGGCAGCGATCTCATCCGCGGCCTTCAGGGTCTGGATCGTCAGCGGCGCAAGGACTGTGGTTGGGCGCAGCTTCAGCCCGCGAGCTCGATGCGCCTGCTTCAGGAGGTCATAGCGAGACAGGACCTCCGGTACGAAGCGGATGACGAGGCCGACCGCAAGCCCGATGTCGTCGGCCCGCACGAAGCCAAGCCGCTCCAGCGGTCGCGCCGCCCGGCTAACCACGTCGATGAAGGCACCCACCGGCGTTGTCGCGGTGACAGCGGCGGCAACCAGCATCAGCGTGGTGAGCCGCAGCAGCGCCACCATGCCCTCTTCCACCGAACCCAGAAGGACGGTCGCCAGCGCCACGACGACGATCGTCAGCAGGATTGGTCGCAGGCGGATCCAGCCGGCTCTGACGCCGATGCCGGTGGAGGCATAAAGGACAAACCCAGCGAGCGCTGAAGCTCCGAGGATAAGCGGCGAGCGCGTCAGGAACACCGCCAGGCTCACCACGAGCACGAGGATGAGTTTTGGTCCCGCGGAAAGCTGATGGAGCAGGCTTCTGCCCTGGATGTAGAGGGAATTCATGCCCCGGCGATCTCGCGGTAGCGCCGGATCGCGTCCGCCGGCAGCCCGTCCATCAGGATCTGGCCTTCGTGGAAGAGCAGGACGCGATCGAATGTTTCGACGAGTTCCAGATCATGGCTGATGACGAGCACATCCTCCTCCAGCCGGTCGATTGTTTTCTGGACGAGGAGACGATTGCGCAGGTCGAGCTGGTTGGTCGGTTCGTCGAGGATCACTAGCGCCGGCTCGGTCACCAGGACCGATGCGAGCGCCGCAAGCTGAAGCTCGCCGCCGGAAAGTTCGTGCACCCGCCGGTCTGCCAGAGGCTCGATGCCGAAGCGGGCGAGCACGCCGTCGACCTTTGCTTTCACCTCGGTTCGCGTCAGCTTTTGGGCGCGAAGTCCAAGTTCGACGTCCTCTCGCAGGATTGGCAGGATGATCTGGTTCTGGGGGTTCTGGAAGATGAAGCCGACCTGGCTGCGCACGCCGTCGCCATCTTGCGCTGTGTCCAAACCGTTGACGGACACGCGCCCATGGCTCGGCTGGACGAGCCCATTGATCATCCTGGCGAAGGTGGTCTTTCCCGAGCCATTGAGGCCGATGATCCCGATTCGCCTTTCCGTCAGGGAAACCGAGATCGGCCGCACTGCCATGCGGCCGTCGAAGCTTGCTCCTGCCTGGAGAAATCTGACGTCCAACTTGCGTCCTCTCGACTGTGGAGGGCTCCCTATAGACCGGATGCCGGGGCAGGGGAATGCAAAACATAAGGTGAACATTGAACTGCGCCGATGATCGTCCTAATGTTGCCGACATGGCGATTCTCATCCCGAACGAGCAGGCGCGGCGAATCTTTCTTGAGCGGCAGGGCCTCTCCCTGCCCCCCTCCCGCAGACTCGACAAGGCCGGACTGTTGAGCCTGATCGACAAGCTCGGCTTCGTGCAGATCGATAGTATCGCGACAGTCGAACGCGCCCATCACATGATCCTGTTCTCGCGCAACCAGACCTACCGGCGCGAGCACCTGCAGCATCTCCTGGAGAAGGACGGTGAGCTTTTCGAGCACTGGACGCACGATGCCTCGGTCATCCCGTCTGCTTTCTTCCGCTACTGGAAGCATCGCTTTGTACGCCGCGAAGCCGTGATCGGAGAACGCTGGAGGAAATGGCAGGGAGAGGGTTACGACAGCGCTTTCGAAGAGACCTACCGGCGGATCGTCGAGGGTGGCCCTATCATGGCCCGGGAGATGAAGGCGGAGGAGCACAAGTCCGGCGGATGGTGGAACTGGCATCCCAACAAGACGGCGCTCGAATACTACTGGCACACGGGGAAGCTAGCGATCGCGGGACGGGTGAATTTCCAGAAGGTTTATGACCTCACGGAAAGGGTGCTACCGGCGCATCATCACGAACCGGAGGTCAGCCACGAGGAATTCGTCGACTGGGCCTGCCGCAGCGCGCTGACGCGGCTGGGATTTGCGACGTCCGGCGAGATCGCCGCGTTCTGGGCCCTCGTCACGCCGCAGGAGGCAAAGGATTGGGTCGACGCCCATCGCGACGAGTTGACGGAGGTGGTGATCGAGAGCGCCAATGGCAGCAGGCCGCGGGCAGCCCATGCCTTCCAGGATTTCCCCACTTCGCTGGATAGTATTTCCAAGCCTCCGGGGCGCATCCGCGTCCTCAGTCCGTTCGACCCCCTGCTGCGCGACCGCAACAGGGCTGAACGGCTGTTCAACTTCAGCTACCGGATCGAGATATTCGTGCCCGAGCCGAAGCGCCAATATGGCTACTACGTCTTTCCGCTGATCGAGGGGGAACGGATGATCGGCCGCATCGACATGAAGGCGGATCGCAAGGCCGGGTCTCTGGATGTCAGGCGTCTCTGGCTCGAGCCGGGCGTTCGCGCCTCGAACGGCAGGCTGGAAAAGCTGGATGCAGAGCTGACGCGCGTCGCGAAGTTCGCCGGTGTCGAGCGCGTCAACTACCTCGATGGCTGGCGTGGCTGAGGACGGAGGCCAGCCTTAGCAGATCACCGTCTCAGCGATCCGGATACCAAACCCTTCCAGGCCAACATAGTGCCGCTCGCTGCGGGTCAACAGTTTGATGGATGTAATGCCGAGGTCCTTGAGGATTTGCGCGCCGAGGCCGATTTCCAGCCATTCGCTCTCGCGCGCTTGGGCCTGCTCATGCGCTTCCTGATCGTGGCGATACTTGCGCCCATGATCCTTCTGGCCGACGCCGACAGAGCCTTCGCGCAGATAGATGATCACCCCACGGCCCTCCGTGGCTATCCTTTCCATGTAGGTATCAACCGCACGCTGTGCGCCGAAAACATCGGCTGCCACGTTCTCGAGATGCAGCCGGACCGGGATGTCTACCCCGTCGCGTATATCCCCGAAGACGATCGCGACGTGCTGCATCGGGTCCCAGGGCAGGGAATAGGCATGGCCCTTGGCCTTCCCGAAGCGGGTCTCCACATCGAAGCTCGACTGCAACTCGATCAGCGTTTCCTTGCGCTGCCGGTACGCGATCAGGTCCGCGACGGAGACCTGCTTCAGGCTGTGCTTCTCGGCAAAGGCCGCCACCTGGGCGCCACGCGTCACGGTGCCATCGTCATTGACGAGTTCGCAGATGACGCCAATCGGCGGCAGGCCCGCGAGCTTGCAGAGATCGACGGCAGCTTCCGTATGACCGGACCGCATCAGCACGCCGCCTTCGCGCGCGACCAGCGGGAATATATGACCCGGACGGACGAAGTCCGAAGGGCCAACGTTGGGATTGGCGAGGTTGCGGACCGTCAGCGTCCGGTCTTCGGCCGAGATCCCGGTCGTGGTGCCGTGCTTGAAATCGACGGTCACGGTGAAGGCGGTAGTATGCGCGCTGTCGTTTTCCGCCACCATGGCATTGAGGTTGAGGCGCTTGGCCTCCTCGCGCGGCATGGGCGCGCAGACGATGCCCGACGTGTGACGAACGATGAAGGCCATTTTCTCGGCCGTGCAGTGGACAGCGGCGACGATCAGGTCGCCTTCGTTCTCGCGGTCGTCGTCATCCGTCACGACGACGATTTCGCCGGCTTCGAAGGCACGGATAGCGTCAACGACGCGCTTCTGGTCATAGGCCATGGAGAAGGTCCTTATCGCTGCCGCCCGGTCTGCGCCCGGTCGCGGAGGTAATGGTCGGCGATGGCGCAGGCTACCATGGCCTCGCCGATCGGTACGGCGCGGATGCCGACGCACGGGTCATGCCGGCCCTTGGTGCGGACATCGATATTGTTTCCGTCGGCATCGATCGACTGCCGTTCCGTGAGTATGGAAGAGGTCGGCTTGATGGCGAAGCGCGCCACCACCGGCTGGCCGCTGGAGATCCCGCCCAGAATGCCGCCTGCATGGTTGGAGAGAAACAGCGGCTTGCCGTCATTGCCCATGCGCATTTCGTCGGCATTCTCCTCGCCGGAAAGTTCGGCGGTCGCAAAGCCGTCGCCGATCTCGACACCCTTCACGGCGTTGATTGACATGAGCAGCGAGGCGATGTCCTGGTCGAGCTTGCCGTAGATCGGCGCGCCCAGTCCGGCCGGGACGTTCTCGGCCACGACCTCTACGACCGCGCCGATCGACGAGCCCGCCTTGCGAATGGAGTCGAGATACTCTTCCCAGACCGGCACCGTCTCGGGGTCCGGGCAGAAGAACGGGTTCTGGTCGACCTGCGCCCAGTCCCAGTTGGTGCGGTTGATTTTGTGCTTGCCGATCTGCACCAGCGCGCCGCGAACCACGAGGTCTGGCACTACCTTGCGTGCCACGGCCCCAGCGGCCACGCGCGCTGCCGTCTCGCGGGCGGAGGAGCGTCCGCCGCCGCGATAGTCGCGGATGCCGTATTTCACGTCATAGGTATAGTCGGCATGTCCCGGGCGGTAGCGTCGCGCGATCTCGCCATAGTCCTTCGAGCGCTGGTCGGTGTTCTCGATCAGCATGGAGATTGGCGTGCCGGTGGTGACCATGGTCTCGCCGTCCTCGGCGAGCATCACGCCGGACAGCACCTTGACGATATCGTCCTCACGTCGCTGCGTCACGAACCTAGATTGCCCCGGCTTGCGCCTGTCCATCCCGCCCTGGATTTCGGCAAGCGTCAGCCGGATGCCGGGAGGGCAGCCATCGACGACACAGCCGAGCGCGGGCCCGTGGCTCTCGCCCCAGGTGGTAACTCGGAAAAGATGGCCAAATGTGTTGTGAGACATTCTGGATCGCCCGTGAAGAACCGGCCTTTGCAGGTTCCGACGGGGCTGTCTTATGGAAAACGGCGCCGGGCGACAAGCCCTTCTTGTCAGGCTGCGGCACGCGCCCAGCGGACGATCGCCGCCTCGGTGAACTCGGCGAACGACAAGGGTCTGGCGAAGGCGTAGCCCTGCAGCAGGTCGCACCCCAGTTCCCGCAGCATGGCGGCGTGCTGCATGCTTTCGACCCCCTCCGCCACAGTCTCGACGCCGAGCGAGCGGGCGATGTCGATGATCGAGCGCACGAGCGCCCGTTCCTGCGGCGAGTGCAGGATCGGCATGACCAGCTGCCGGTCGATCTTCAGGCGCTGCGGCTTGAGCTTAAGCACGCCGACGATAGAGGTATGGCCAGTGCCGAAATCGTCGATCTCTATATCGATGCCGAGGCCGCTTATCTGCTCGAGATTGCGCGCGACGACATCCTCGTGTTCGTCCAGGAAGATAGACTCGACGAGCTCGAACGCGATCTGCCCGGGCCTGATATCCAGCAGCTTCAGGCCTTCGATCAGCTTCTCGTCGTGAAGGCGACGGGACGATACATTGACCGAGACGCGCGGCACGCTCACGCCAAGTTCCGCCCAGCGTTTGAGGTCCTTCATCACTGTTTCCAGGACGATCTGGTCGATGGTTGCGGCGACATTCAACTCTTCGGCAATCCGCAGGAAGCGGTCCGGAGTGAGGATGCCGAGATGGGGATGGTTCCAGCGCACGAGGGCCTCGACCCCCGCAAGCTGACTGGTGCGCGCATCGAACTGGGGTTGGTAGCGCGTCGTGAACTCATGATTCTCGAGGCCCGCCAGCAGTTCGTCGGCCGTGCGCTTGTGGCCGACGATTTCGGCCTGCAGGTTCTGGGTAAAGAACTCGTAGCGGTTCCTGCCCATGGCCTTGGCCCGGTAGAGGGCAATGTCGGCATTCACGAGGACGCGGCGCGCATCGATGTTGACGCCACTTGCCTGCGCGATGCCGATCGAGACGCCGCCGCGGCACGCAAAACCCTCGAAGTCGATCGGCTGGCGAAGCTCGCCGATGATGCGGGTCGCCAGCTGCGCGACGCGATCATGGCCGTTCTCATCGCGAATGAGGATGACGAATTCATCACCACCGATGCGAGCGACGATGTCGTTCTCGCGAACATTGCGTGACAGCACCTCGGAGGCATGCACCAGCATCGCGTCCCCGGCCGCGTGTCCAAGCGTATCGTTGATCTGCTTGAAGCGGTCGAGATCCAGGTGGAGGATCGTGAGCTTCTGTCGTTCGGTGCGGCTCTGGCGCGACAGGAGATCCAGTTCCGCGTCCAGCTTGCGTCGGTTACCGAGACCCGTCAGTGGGTCGTGCAGCGCGTTGTGTTCGATGCGGCTCTTGGCGAATTCGAGTTCTAGGTTCTTGGCATCAGATTCGGCCTTGGCAGCCTTCAATTGGGCCGTCAGAACGGCGTCTTCTGTCACGTCGAAGGCGATGCCGACGACCTTGCGGCGCCCGTTTCGGTCGACCTGAAGCTGCCCGACGGAACGGATGTAGCGCACATTGCCCTCGCCCTGCGGAACGCGCACGACGAGCGTCTCCTTGATGCCGGAAGTCTGGAACCCGTAGGAGACTGTCTCCGCCATCTCCCGGTCGTCGGGGTGCACGAGCTTGGACCATTCGTGGTGCGAGACTATCCCGTCCGTGTAGGGGATGCCGTAGAGCTGGCACATGCGCTCGTCCCATCGCTCCGTCCGTGTTTCCAGATCGACCTCCCAGATGCCGCAGTTGTACGAGGCGAGAGCGAGATCGAGCTTGCTCGAAAGTTCATCGAGCTCCTGCTCGCGCTTGGAGAGCTCGTCGAGCGCGAGCTCCAGTTCGGCGTTCTTGATGTCGCTGACCGCCTTAGCATCGCGCAGCATCTGCGCCATCAGCATGTCGGCCGTCACGTCCCAGACGATGCCCGTGCTGCGGAGGGTTCCATCCGGATTGCGATAACTTGCGCCAGCGGATCTGAGGTAGCGGACCGCCCCGTCCTCCGTCGCGACGCGATAGGTTTCTGTGCATGCGGTCTTGGCGCAGATGCAGTTGAAGAAATGTGCTTCCGCCGCTTCCAGGTCCTCGGGATAGATCGCGCCGTGCCAGTCGTCCAGCCTGTTGCGCACCCCATCTTGTTCGCAGCCATGCAGAGCAGCCGAGCGGTCGTCCCAGAACAGGTGGTGCCCGTTGTCGGTCACCTCCCAGATCCCGATATTGGACGCTTCCATGGCGAGGTTGAAACGCTGTGACAGTTCCAGAAGGTTCGCCTCGCGGGCCTTCAACGCGGTGATGTTGCGGTTGCGTTCGCCGATGAGGATACTTGCCAGCAGGATCGGAAGCACGACACCAAGTCCGCCGAAGAGCAGGGAGAAGCGGTATTCGGCTTGGTTTGGTGCGGTCACGTCCCACCCGGTCGATGGCGCAACGACGACCTGCCAGACGGTTGTCGCCAACGGTATCTGCCATTCGAGCGGCTGAAGATCGCTGACGCTCGCTTGTCCGACGAAGGGGATTTGCACGCGGCTGTCGCGAATGGCTATCTCCAGTCCAGGAGCATTCGTCAGTCGTACTGCATCGAGATCCGGGACGAACTCGATGCCGGATGCTGTCATCAATGCGATCTTGTCGATCAGCAATGCTACGCTAATGGGCCGCTCCGTGCTTGCCGGGGCTTCGATGGGAGAGACGATGATGAGGAACGGGCTGTCAGGTTTCGACATGATCGCCGACGCTCGCCGGGCCACCTGCTCCCGCACGGCGGCAGCAAGCCTGTCGCCGTCGAGAGGTGACCGGCTAAGGAAGGTGTCAAGGCCGTTTTCCGATGCGACCGCGATCGCCGCTACACTGGGATTCCGCTGCAGTTCGTATTCCGCAAGCGCCTGGAAGAACTCCTCCGATCCGAACTCTCGCGATTGATGCGCGAGAGCCAGCCGCCCGGTCGCCGCTACTTCGTCATCGATTTCCGATTTGATGCGCAGGGAAACGAACATGATCGCTCGCTCCGCGCGTTCGCGCAATTCTTCCTGATATTGTCGCCGGTGTCGTTCATCGAGCGATAAGGCAAGGAGTAGAACCAGGCCGGCAACCGCCACGGTTGCTACTGCAAGAACCGGAGTCCTTCCAACGATTGGCCGCAGATGCGCGCGCAGCATTCCCCAGGCAGTCAAACTCGCCCCTTTTCATCTCACCTGACAAGCGACGGTTTTACATGGTCCGGGTTAATGGCTGATTGCGTCGTCCAGGAGCCTCATGCGCCGGGAGAGACAACATCCCCGCGTTAACGGAGGTCTGCGCTTAGAGGCTTGATCGGAATTAACAATCAGGTCACTACTTGCACGGAAAAAGTCATGACCGCGGGCGAATTTCGCCACAATCCGGAGACTATCTTGCGCCTCGATCAAGCCTGTCTGATTTGCCTGAAAGTCCTCACTATGCGCTTCCTGATTGCTGCCCTGCTCGGAACTGCCAGTCTCCTCTCGCCGCTGAGCGGCTTCGCGCAGAGTTCGGACGTGGAAGCCACCATCCAGTCGGTGGATCTCAACGACCTGACGCTGACACTGGATGACGGGAAGACCTACAAGGTTCCGGAGGAGTTCAATTTCGAGGGCTTGGAGTCCGGCGTGAAGGTGCTGGTCTTCTACACCGAAGTCGATGGCAGCCGCGTGGTGGATGATCTGGAGATCGTCCAGTAGGTCAGTGCCAGCCGAGGCTGCCTGTATCCAGGTCGACTTTCAGGATTTTGTCCTGTGGGACGTTCATCTTGGCCGCTTCCTCTTCGGTGGTATCTGCCACCAATCGGAAGATGGATCTTATGACGCCGCCGTGCGTGACGCAGATCGTCGGCCGGTCCAGTGATTTCAGCCAGGCACCGACCCGCCAGGAGAGAATTTCATAGCTCTCGGCATCCGTGCCCGGCGGAATGAAGTTCCACTTTTGCGCATCTCTCGCCAGCAGTCGTTCCGGTGCGAAATCGTGCACCTCTGCCAGCGTATGACCTTCCCAATCCCCGAAGGAAAGCTCGAGCAGTCGCTCGTCCGTACGGTAGGCGGATGGGTCGAGCCCCATTGCGGTACGTAGCCGCTCCATGGTCTCCCGCGTACGGGAAAGGGGGCTGGCAACGAAGTCGTAGGAGGAAGGATCTCCGATCATCTCCAGGAGAACCCGCCCGTTGCGGGTCGCCTGAGAGCGACCGCGCTCGTTGAGCGCAATGTCCTTTTGTCCCTGGAGGCGCCCTTCGGCATTCCAGTCCGTCTGGCCGTGGCGGACCATGTAGATGAGCACGGCCTTCGTTCCCTGGCGTCAATCCTTGATGACGGAGATGTCCGGAGCATCGACGGCTTTCATGCCGACGACATGATAGCCGCTGTCGGCATGATGGACTTCGCCCGTAACCGACCGCGACAGGTCGGACAGCAGGTAAAGGCCGACATCACCCACTTCCTCGATGGTGACCGTACGACGCAGCGGCGCATTATACTCGTTCCACTTCAAGATGTAGCGGAAGTCGCCGATCCCGGAGGCAGCCAGCGTCTTGATCGGGCCGGCGGAAATGGCATTGACGCGGATATTCTTGGGGCCGAGATCGACCGCCAGATACTTCACACTCGCCTCCAGCGCCGCCTTCGCCACGCCCATGACGTTGTAGTTCGGCATGACCTTCTCGGCGCCGTAATAGGTCAGGGTCAGCATGGAGCCACCGTCTGACATCAGCTTTTCGGCGCGTCGCGCCACAGATGTGAGCGAATAGACGGAGATCCGCATCGTCTTGTCGAAATTGTCGGCCGTGGTGTCGACGTAGCGACCGGTCAGTTCATCCTTGTCGGAGAAGCCGATGGCGTGGACGAGGAAATCGATCTTTCCCCAAAGCTTTTCGATCTCCGCAAATGCGGCATCGATGCTTGCCTCATCTCCGACATCACAGTCGCCCGCAACCACGGCACCGATCTCTGCGGCAAGCGGTTCGACCCGCTTGCGAAGGGCATCGCCCTGGTAGGTGAAGGCGACCTCGCCTCCCTGTGCGTGGATGGCCTTGGCAATGCCCCAAGCGATCGAGCGGTTGTTGGCGACGCCCATAATGACGCCGCGCTTGCCTGCCATGAGGCCTGAAGCCTGAACCATGCTGTGTCCCCTGAGACCAAAGTCGAAACCTGAAAAGTCAGGCCTGCCTATGGCATAGGCGGTTCAACCGTTCAAGTTGACCTGGATCATCTCATGTAGCCACTCGTAACAAAGAGTGCATGACAGGGTGGCGGCCAGCCATACTCAGACGTAGAGGCCCTCGCGCATGTGCCGCATCAGGTCCGTCACTTTCGCGTCGGGCTTTTCCCACAGCATCACCCGCAGTTCGACCACCAGCTTGCCGCGATTGCCTTCGCCATCGGCAAGCCCGAGCTCTTCCAGTTCAATGGCCCGATCCGACCCCGACCACGGCGGGACCGTGATCTGCCTAGGTCCCTCTGGCGTTTCGACATGGGTTTCGGTTCCGAGCACGGCGTCCTCGAGCGAGATCGGCATGATGGTGTGGATATCGTATCCCTCGATCCGGAACTTTGCGTCGGTGACCAGCTTGATGGTCACGAGCAGGTCGCCGCGCAGCATGCCTGGCACCTTAAGACCTTGGCCCTTCAGGCGCGCAACATGGCCTGCAGTCATGCCGGGCTCGAGCCGGAAGTGAACCTCGCGATCCTCCGGCAGCTTGATCGCCACCCAGCTCTGCTTGAGAAGCTCTTCAAGGGAAACATGCGCTTCGACGGCATGATCCGGCGCCTTTTCCGGCGGAGCATTCACCCCGCGAATGCGACGGACGAGTGACGCGATGAGATCAACCGCCTGCACGGGCAGCGGCCGCGGCTCCGGCGCGATATTGCCGCCTTCCGACGGATTTTTGTCCGTTCCGGCAGCCGAACCCGAGGAGAAAGATGAAGGTTGGGGCTGAGCCTTTCTGCTTGCCTCGCTGTCTTGCGTCGTCCGGCCTTCGTCGGCGCTCGCACCTGCATCCTTCGCGGCGCCAAATATCCGTTCGACCATGTCTTCGGCAGCTTCCGTCTCGGGCGCTGCCGCCTTGGCATTCGCCTGGGCCTGCGCGCGCTGGGCATTGGCCCGTGCGAGCTCCTCCATGACCTTCTCGGCATTCGCCTTGGCCGCCTTGGCGCGCTCGGCAGCTTCGCGTGCAGCCTGGCGCTGCTGCAGGATGGTTTGGTGGGCGTCGACGGCGCGGTCGTAGCGCTTGCGGCGCTCAGGGTCCTTCAGAACCTCATAGGCCCGGCCGACTTCCGCGAAACGGCTCGAAGCACCCGGGTCGCTTTGATTGTGGTCAGGATGGACGGATTTGGCCTTCGAACGCCAGGCAGCCTTGATCTCGTCTGCATCGGCATTTCGTTGCACACCAAGAACAGAGTACGGATCACGCATGAAATGACCACCGGTTCAAAGAATGGCGTACCCCACGATGTGTGGCCCCGCCTGTTATCACGACAACAACGTTCACGGAGTCGACCGGTTCCTTTCCCGGTGTCTCCGCGGCACTGAAGGTTATCAGGACAATTGTGAATCAGTGGTTACGCGTGCCGTGCAGGGTGCCGGACGGTTAAAATTCTACTGACGATCGAAAGCAGTCAGCAACCAGTCGCCCCGACCCGTCATGCATGCCTGGCCGGAGAACATCGCTATTCCCTCGTAGGAGTGACGGGTGGTCTTGAAGTCGCGGCAGACCCGGCCTGCATTCCGCGCTTCCTTTATGGTCGATACCACGCCTGCGCTGCCGGTGGCCGTGTTTGCCCAGGGCAGGGGCGTATCGCCGACCTTGGCAAGATCGGCCGATGTCACGGCGTTGCGGACGGTCGCCTCGTCCGACAGGACGTCTTCTGATCCGCTGCGTGGCACGGTTCCCGTCGAGATGGAGCGATCGACCTTCGATGCGCTGCCGAGCAGGTCAAGACTGCTGGTACATGAGGTCGAGGAAAGCGCGATCGATATCAGGGCGAACGCATGCGTACTTGTTCGGACCAGCCACTTTGAGCGCTTGTTCGACTTTGCTATCAGTACCACCTTGCGTCCTGTCCGGGCTGAGTCACGGGCAAATTCACCAGTCGGGAGTGTTTTAGTCAATATGTCTGAGAGTGGGTTAACAACGAGTGACTTCACCGAAGAACACGAGCCTTTTGCCCTGTTCGGAAAGTGGCTGAAGGAAGCGGAGACATCCGAGCTAAATGATCCGACGGCCGTGGCGCTCGCCACGGTGGACGATCATGGCATGCCCAACGTGCGTATGGTCCTGCTGAAGGGATATGACGAGCAGGGCTTTGTCTTCTACACCAACTTCGAAAGCCAGAAAGGCCGGGAAATCCTTGGCCAGAAAAAGGCGGCAATGTGCTTCCACTGGAAGTC
This sequence comes from Pseudorhizobium flavum, assembly GCF_044142885.1. Classification (NCBI taxonomy): domain Bacteria; kingdom Pseudomonadati; phylum Pseudomonadota; class Alphaproteobacteria; order Hyphomicrobiales; family Rhizobiaceae; genus Pseudorhizobium; species Pseudorhizobium flavum. Next base: position 92,550 of record NZ_JBIOKZ010000001.1, on the reverse strand, counting down.
CCTGCGTCGGCAGGTGAGGCTGAGGGGCGAGGTCGAGGTGGTGACCGACGCCGAGGCCGACGCCTACTACGCGACCCGTCCCCGCGGCAGCCGGATCGGGGCCTGGGCGTCGAAACAGTCCCGGCCTCTCGAAGGTCGGTTTGCGCTGGAAAAGGCCGTGGCTGAGTTCACGGCCCGATATGCAATCGGGGAGATCCCGCGCCCGGCGCACTGGTCCGGCTTCCGGATCAAGCCCGTTTCCATCGAATTCTGGCACGACCGCCCCTTCCGCCTGCATGACCGGATCGAGTTCCGGCGTCCCTCTCCCGAAGGCGCCTGGGAAAAGGTCAGGATGTATCCCTGATCCTAACGCATCAGCTTGAAGGGGATGCCGGAAGCCAGCGCCGACACGTAGCGGGGACGCTGGAAGTGCCCGTTCAGGGAAATCCGGGGTAGGGCGGTCAGCCGACCTACTGAGGTTTCGTCGATTGTCCCGGGTTGCGTGGTGACCGCCACCTCGAAGCCGACCTCCCGTGCTATCTCCATGTCCCGCTCAGTCACGGCAGCTGGAAATCCATAAGGATAGGCGAAGGCACGGGGGCGCTTGCCCGTGAGCGTCTCAAGCCAGTCCGCCGATTGCTCCAGCTCGCGGCGCGCCTCGGCCGTCGGAAGCCGGGCGACGTTGCGATGGCTGAGTGTGTGGGCGCCCGCGGAGGCGAGGGGATGCGACGCAATCCGCCGCAACTCGTCGCAACTCATGACGAGATGATCAGTGATCTTCAGCGGATCGATCCCGTGCTCGCGCGCAAGCCCATCGATCCGGGCAACCGCGACGTCCTCGGGCTCGGTCTCGACGAAGCGTGCGAAGCGATCGAACGCCTGCAGTTTCTGCGGCTCCGTGGAAAGGTCGAGGCTCTCTTCGCCTTGGCCGAAATCAAACCGAAGTGTGTCGTTGCAAGCGAGAAGACGTCCGAGCGTCTCCCACCAGAGCGCATGAGTGCGCTCGCAAAACCCGCGGGTGAAGAAGATGGTGAAGGGAACACCATGCCGCTCGAAGACCGGCAATGCGTGCTCGACATTGTTGCGATAGCCGTCGTCCAGCGTAAAGACTGCGAACGGCTGTGTGCCAGGCGACCGCAGCCGCGCAGCAACCTCATCCAGGCGAATGAACTCGTACCCATCCTCTCGGAGCTGCGCGATCGCCTGATCGAGGAATTCGGGGGTGACTTGCAGATGCCTGTTGGCGGCAAAGGACGAGGCGTCTGGCGGGCGGACGTGGTGCAGTGTGAAGATCGCGCCACGGCCCCTGGCTTTCTTGATCGCTCCGGCCCGTGTGAGCAGCGCTGCCGCTTCGAGTGCGCCGGCGATCGCCAATCGCTTGCCTCGTCGCTTCAGCAGCGCCTTCAACCGCATATTCATAGATATGGACCCGCCCCGTTGCCCCACCTGCCGGAGAAGTTAGACGGGATTGTCTTAATCGTTACTGAACCCGTTATCGGGCATCGGCCGCTCGTATAGGACGGAAAAGCCGATCACGTCTGAGTAGAAGGCACGGCTCACTCGCCAATCCGAGACGGCGAGTTCCGGAACGAGGGCATTTGCCGCCAACGCTCTAAGTCCGCGTGCCGCCGACCGTGACCTGGTCCATGCGGAGATGCGGCTGGCCGACGCCCACCGGTACCCATTGCCCGGCCTTGCCGCAATTGCCGATACCGGTGTCGAGCTTGCTGTCGTTGCCGACCATAGAAACGCGCTTCATGGCCTCAGGCCCGTTGCCGATCAGCATGGCGCCCTTGATGGCCGGGCCGATCTTGCCGTTCTCGATCATGTAGGCCTCGGTGCAGCCGAAGACGAACTTGCCGGAGGTGATGTCGACTTGCCCGCCGCCGAAGGATACGGCGTAGATGCCCTTCTTCACCGACGCGATGATTTCTTCCGGCGTCCTGTCGCCGCCAAGCATGTAGGTGTTTGTCATGCGCGGCATGGGTACATGTGCATAGCCCTGGCGGCGCCCGTTGCCGGTCGGCGTCATGCCCATCAACCGGGCATTCTGCCGGTCCTGCATGTAGCCGACGAGCTTGCCGTTCTCGATCAGGACGTTGTAGCCGGAGGGGGTCCCTTCGTCGTCGATGGTGATGGAGCCACGGCGGTTGTCGATCGTGCCGTCATCTACGACGGTCACGCCGGGTGCGGCGACCATTTCGCCGAGCAGTCCGGCGAAGGCGGAGGTCTTCTTGCGGTTGAAGTCGCCTTCCAGCCCATGGCCGACGGCCTCGTGCAGCATCACGCCCGGCCACCCGTTGCCAAGCACGACATCCATGGTGCCTGCGGGCGCCTCGATGGCTTCAAGATTGACCAGCGCCTGCCGGAGCGCCTCGTCGGCACCCGTCTTCCAGTTGCCGCTGGCGACGAAATCGCCGAAGCCCATGCGGCCGCCGGTGCCGAAGGAGCCCGATTCCTGCCGGTCGCCATCACCCACCACGACGGAAATGTTGACCCGCGTCATCGGCCGGATGTCCTGCACCCTGTGGCCGTCGGCCCGCAGAATGTCGATCACCTGCCAGCTGGCCGAGGCGGTGGCGGTCACCTGCCGCACCTTCGGATCCTTGCCCCTCAGATAGGCGTCGATCTCCGTCAGGAGCTTCACCTTCTCCTCGAAGCTCGGCTGGCCGATGGGGTTCTCATCACCATAGTATTTCTTGTTGGTCCGCTGCGGTGCCGCGGCATAGGAGCCGGAATAGCCGGCCGTCACCGCCCGCACCGCATCGGCTGCGCGTGATAGGGCCGCCGCTGACAGTTCGCCCGCATGCGCATAGCCCACCGATTCCCCCGCAACGGCACGAAGTCCGAAGCCCTGGTCGGTGTTGAAGCTCCCGCCTTTCAGCCGGCCGTTGTCGAATGTGAGCGATTCCGCCTGGGCATGTTCCACGAACAGCTCGCCGTCATCGGCAGCCGAAAGGGTTTCAGAGAGAATGCGGCGCAGCCTTGCCTCGTCGCAGTCGAAAAGGCTCAAGAGGTCGGTGTTCATCAGTAAAAAGCTCCCTTGCTCCCCGATGACGGGAAGCGTGTGAAACCGATGTAGGTCCGGCTACCGGCCGAAGCAAGGATCAGGGCAGGGCGTCGTAGCCGGCGGCGAAGCCGGTCAACTCGATCGGAATGCCGACGCGGTCCTGGTCGACCGATTCCCGCAACGCGAAAACGGCGTTCTTGCCGGCCCGCAGAATGCGCATCAGCTCGTCGTCGATCTCCACCTCCACATAGCATCCCTCGGAGAAGCAGCGGGTGAAGTAGGCGCGACCAATATTGTTGTTGTCGACGAAGAGTTCCATGCCGTCCTTGAGCAGGACGCCGAGCGGCGCGAGGATGCGAAGGATCTTCGCCTTGCCGTCGGCAGTCTTCAGCACAACCACCGAAAGGCCGACTTCCGGTCGGTCATCGGCGATGACGTTCTGCATCAGCGCGCACTGTTCCGACGAGGCACCCGCAGGCCTGTCGCAAATGATCGACCATGCGCCGTGGTTGGAGCGCACCGCGCCGGGCTGCTGCCTCGATGGCGTCGGTACGCGATCCTCGGGGGAAGGCGCAGCCTCCGTGCCGGGCGCCGGTGCAGCAGGTTGCTGTGCCTGCGCGGAAAGCGTCGAGCCGGCAAGGACAGCAACGAGACAGGCGACAATGATCGAGGAGCGACCCATAAAACCCTCTGGACAGCGAATCGGTGCGGCTATTCTTGGCGTTGCAGGCGCGAAATGAAAAGCCCCGACCTCTTCCCAATCGAGTGAGGCGAAAATGGGACTGGTGTCCCGGGAGAGGGAGGTGGCGCACCCGGATTTTCTGCCAAAACCCGTGAGACTCTCGGCATTTGACGAAGCGCAAAAATGCCGCACGGCGTTTTCCCGCCAGATATTGCGGCGACCGTCAAACTGTGATTGAAGCAGGTCACATAGCCTGGATTCTGCGTTTGAGGTTGATCCAGATCAAACGCCTGAGGAGAATTAGTGATGAACAGAGCTTTTGCGGTGATGACGGCGCTCATCTGTCTGCTCTTTGCTTCTGCCGGTTTCGCCGATCAGCCCACGCCCTGGCAGGTTGACCTGCAGACCCCCGCCACGCCGATCATGCAAGAAATCAAGTGGTTCAATAACTACACCCTGTGGTTCATTGTCCCCATTACCTTCCTTGTTCTGATCCTTCTGGTCGTCGTCGTTATGAAGTTCCGCGCCAGCGCCAATCCGGTGCCGTCGCGCACGAGCCACAACACGATGATCGAGATCATCTGGACGATCGGACCGGTTCTCGTTCTCTTCCTCATCGCGATCCCTTCCTTCAATCTCCTCAATGCGCAGTTGACGATCCCCACCAACCCGGATCTGACCGTCAAGGCAACCGGCACCCAGTGGCTGTGGAGCTATGAATATGAGGGTGGCGAAACTCCGCTCGCCTTTGATTCCTATATTCTCAGGGACGAAGACCGTGCCGCGGCCGGCAAGGAAGATCTCGCCGCCTATCCGCGCCTGCTCGCCGTCGACAACGAAATGGTGGTGCCGGTGAACAAGACCGTGCGCCTGCTGGTAACGGCAGCGCCGACCGACGTCATCCACGCATTCGCCATGCCTGCCTTCGGCCTGAAGATCGACGCCGTGCCGGGCCGTCTCAACGAGACATGGTTCAAGGCGGAGCGGGAAGGCATGTATTATGGCCAGTGCTCCGAGCTCTGCGGCAAGGACCATGCCTTTATGCCGATCGCGATCCGCGTCGTCTCCGAAGAGCAGTACAACACTTGGCTGGCGGCCGCTCAGTCAGACCTGGCCGGCGCCAATCGCGCCCTGATGGCTGCAGTTGACGAGTCGGGTGATGCCGTTCGCCTTGCGGCAACCGAATCCAAGTAACGAGGAGTGAGGACAATGGCTGGACCAACCGCTCACGACGATCACGCTCACGCCCGCACTGCCTCGCACGACGATGCGCACGGGCATCATGACCATAAGCCGGGCTTCTTCGCCCGCTGGTTCCTTTCGACCAATCACAAGGACATCGGCACGCTCTACCTGATCTTCGCGATCATCGCGGGCATCATCGGTGGCCTCATGTCCGTCGCGATGCGCATGGAGCTCCAGGAGCCCGGCATCCAGATCTTCCACGGCCTCGCGGCCATGGTCTACGGCTTCGAGGGTGACGCTGCCATCGACGGCGGCAAGCACATGTATAATGTGTTCACCACTGCGCATGCTCTTGTCATGATCTTCTTCATGGTCATGCCCGCGCTGATCGGCGGCTTCGCCAACTGGATGATCCCGATCATGATCGGCGCTCCGGACATGGCCTTCCCGCGCCTCAACAACATTTCCTTCTGGCTGTTGCCGCCGGCTTTCCTGCTGCTGATGCTGTCGCTCTTCGTTGAGGGGCCTGCCGGTGCCTATGGCGCAGGTGGCGGCTGGACGCTCTATCCGCCGCTGGCGACGGCTGGCCATCCGGGCCCTGCCATCGACCTGGCGATCTTCGCGCTACACGTTTCGGGCGCGTCCTCCATCCTGGGTGCGATCAACTTCATCACCACGATCCTGAACATGCGCGCTCCAGGCATGACCATCCACAAGATGCCGCTCTTCGCATGGTCGGTGCTGGTCACCGCATTCCTGCTGCTGCTCTCGCTTCCGGTTCTCGCCGGCGGCATCACCATGCTGCTGACCGATCGTAACTTCGGCACCACCTTCTTCGCACCGGAAGGCGGCGGTGACCCGATCCTCTACCAGCACCTCTTCTGGTTCTTCGGTCACCCGGAAGTCTACATCCTGATCCTGCCGGGGTTCGGCATCATCAGCCACATCGTGTCGACCTTCTCGCGCAAGCCGGTCTTCGGTTATCTCGGCATGGCCTATGCCATGGTCGCGATCGGTGCCGTCGGCTTCATCGTCTGGGCCCACCACATGTATACGGTCGGCCTGTCGCTCGACGCGCAGCGCTACTTCGTCTTCGCGACGATGGTCATCGCCATTCCGACCGGGATCAAGATCTTCTCATGGATCGCGACGATGTGGGGCGGCTCGCTCACCTTCCGCACGCCGATGATCTGGGCGATCGGGTTCATCTTCCTGTTCACCGTCGGCGGCGTGACGGGCGTTCAGCTCGCCAATGCCGGCCTCGACCGCTCGATGCACGACACGTACTACGTGGTTGCACACTTCCACTACGTCCTGTCGCTCGGCGCCGTCTTCGCCATCTTCGCGGCCTGGTACTACTGGTTCCCGAAGATGTCGGGCTACATGTACTCTGAAATGCTAGGCAACCTGCACTTCTGGGTCATGTTCATCGGTGTGAACCTGGTGTTCTTCCCGCAGCACTTCCTGGGTCTGGCAGGCATGCCGCGCCGCTACATCGACTACCCGGATGCCTACGCAGGCTGGAACTGGGTGTCCTCGATCGGCTCGTACATCTCCTTCCTCGGCGTGATCATCTTCCTCTACATGGTATGGGAAGCCTTCGCGAAGAAGCGCGTCGCCGGTGACAACCCGTGGGGCGAGGGCGCCAGCACGCTCGAATGGCAGCTCTCTTCGCCGCCGCCGTACCACCAGTGGGAACAACTGCCGAAGGTCCGCTGATCCAGGCCTGAAAGACAGGGCACCGCCTCCCGCGGTGCCCTGAGCAATAACAAAAACGGACAAGATAATGACGGTAATCGATCACGATGCAGTTGGCGACGAGAGAGGCATCAGCCTTTCTGAAGCCAGTGCGCGCGATTTCTTCGAGCTTCTGAAGCCGCGGGTGATGTCGCTTGTGGTCTTTACCGCGCTCGTCGGGCTGGTCGTGGCGCCGGGTAACATCAATCCCGTCCTGGCCGCGATCTCCGTCCTGTGCATCGCCGTCGGCGCTGGAGCATCCGGGGCCCTGAACATGTGGTATGACGCCGATATTGATGCCGTCATGTCGCGTACGGCGAAGCGCCCGATCCCATCCGGACGGATCGAGCCGCGCGAGGCGCTGGCCTTCGGCCTCACGCTCTCCGTCTTTTCCGTAGCGATCCTCGGGCTCGCCGTGAACTGGGCCGCTGCCTCGCTGCTGGCCTTTACCATCTTCTTCTATGCCGTCGTCTACACGATGTGGCTGAAGCGCTCGACGCCCCAGAACATCGTCATCGGCGGCGCGTCGGGCGCATTTCCGCCGATGATCGGCTGGGCCTGCGTCACCGGGAGCGTCTCGCTCGACAGCATCCTGCTTTTCCTCATCATCTTTCTGTGGACGCCTGCGCATTTCTGGGCTCTGGCGCTGTTCAAGATGCGCGACTACGGCTCGGTCGGCATCCCCATGATGCCAAACGTCGCCGGTGAGCGCTCCACGAAGAACCAGATCGTCGTCTATGCCGTCCTGACCGCAGCCGTCGCCGTCGCGCCCTATTTCACGGGGCTCGCGAGCCTCGGCTATGGCCTGTTCGCAGCGGTGCTTGGCGCTGTCTTCATCTACTGTTCCATCGCCGTCTGGCGCATGCCGGATGGCGACCAGAAGATGATCGCGGCGAAGAAGATGTTTGCCTATTCGGTCTTCTACCTCTTCGCGATCTTCTCCGCCCTGCTAGCAGACTATTTCGCAGCCGGGCTGGCCAATCTGGCGGGAGAGATACAATGATCGACACCATAAAGGTGACCGACAAGCAGAAGAAGTCGCGGCGCAACCGCAACATTGCACTTGGGCTGGTTCTCGCGGGGCTGGTCGGTCTCTTCTACGTCATCACCATCGTCAAGATCGGCGGCATCGGCGGTTGAGGAGCGGAACATGACGCAGGTTAAGGCATCACAGGACAGACGGGTCGGTAACGGCACGATCATGGCGATGTGCTTCGTCTTCGTCGGCGGCATGATCGGCATGGCCTATGCGGCGGTGCCCCTCTACCAGCTGTTCTGCCAGGTGACCGGTTACAATGGCACGACCCAGCGGGCGGAGCAGTATTCCGACGTCATTCTGGATCAAACGCTCCCTGTAACCTTCGACGCCAACACGTCGAACGGCCTGAACTGGGATTTCAAGGCGGCGAAGCGCATCGAGCCGAAGATCGGCGAGACCGTGCAGGTGACATTTACCGCGACGAACAGGTCGAGCGAACGCACCACCGGTACCGCGGTCTTCAACGTCACGCCCATGGAGGCGGGGGCCTACTTCAACAAGGTCGAGTGCTTCTGCTTCACGGAGACGACGCTCCAGCCGGGCGAGAGCCTGGAAATGCCGGTGGTGTTCTTCGTTGATCCGGAGATCACCAAGGCCGAGGAAACAAAGAACATCAAGACGATCACGCTGTCTTACACCTTCTACCCCTCGCAGCCGTCCAAGCCTGTTGCGGCGGTTCAGGAAAAGGGTAAGCCGGTCAATGGGCAACTTTGAGAGGATTCGCCGGTTTTCCGGCGAGCATGCAATGATCCGGGGATTCTGACATGGCCGACGCGCATCAGAAACATCACGACTACCACATCATCGACCCAAGCCCCTGGCCGCTTATCGCGTCCATCGGCGCCTTTATCATCACCTTTGGCGGTGTCGGCTACATGCGTTACCTGAACGGTGGCGAGTTCAACATGCTCGGCATCAACTGGGCGTCGCCGTGGCTGTTCTACATTGGTCTCGCGATCATTCTCTACACCATGGTTGGCTGGTGGAGCGACACCATCAAGGAAGGTCGCGAGGGCAACCACACGCGGGTCGTCTCCCTGCATCTCCGCTACGGCATGATCATGTTCATCGCCTCCGAAGTGATGTTCTTCGTGGCGTGGTTCTGGGCCTTCTTTGATGCGAGCCTTTTCGCCAACGAGGCGATCCAGGCTTCGCGCGTGGAGTTCACAGGTGGACAATGGCCGCCGGCCGGCGTCGAGGTTCTCGATCCCTGGCACCTGCCGCTCTACAACACCGTCATCTTGCTTCTCTCCGGTACTTGCGTGACCTGGGCCCACCACGCCCTGCTGCACAACGACCGCAAGGGGCTCGTGAACGGTCTCGCACTCACCGTCGCGCTTGGCCTGTTGTTCTCCTTCGTGCAGGCCTACGAATACGCAACCGCTCCGTTCGAGTTCTCCAACTCGATCTATGGCGCGACCTTCTTCATGGCGACGGGCTTCCACGGCTTCCACGTCCTGATCGGCACGATCTTCCTGATCGTCTGCCTCATCCGTGCGATGCGTGGCGGGTTCACCCCGCAGCAGCACTTCGGGTTCGAGGCTGCGGCATGGTACTGGCACTTCGTCGACGTGGTGTGGCTGTTCCTCTTCTTCTCCATCTACATCTGGGGTGGTTGGGGCGCTCCGCTCGCCCATTGATCGGGCGGGTCGAAAAGACCACATAGTATCGAGGGGGCGGCGCAAGCCGCCCTTCTGCTTTCGAGGACTGACGAGCGGCATGAACGGATGAACCACAACACGCAACTCCACCCGACGAGCCGGCTCAGGTCGGTCGTGACGTCGATCCTCGTTCTGCTCGCTCTTGCCATCCTTCTCTCACTCGGCACGTGGCAGGCGCAGCGTCTGGTCTGGAAGGAGCAGTTGCTCGCAAACATTGCGGAGCGCCACGCAGCGCCGCCGTTGAATGTCACGGAGATCGAGGCGCTGCTGGCCCGAGGCGAGGATATCGAATACCGCGCCATGACGGTGACGGGCGTTTTCGATCACGACCGGGAACGGCACTTCTTCGCTACCCATGAAGGACGTACCGGCTTCTACATCTACACACCGCTGACAGTCGCGGATGGCGGAAGGCTCTTCGTCAACCGCGGCTTCGTGCCGTATGATCTGAAAGATCCAGCTCTGCGCCCGCAGGGCCAGGTTGAAGGAGTGGTGACGGTGAGCGGTTACGCCCGCTCCGAGCTACTGGAGAAGCCTTCGGCCATTGTTCCCGATAACGACATTGCCAAGAACCTCTTCTATTGGAAGGATCTCGACGGGATGGCCTCGTCAACCGGTCTCGACCGACGGGAGGTCCTCCCCTTCTTCATGGATGCGGATGAGGCCGTGAAAAATCCCGGTGGATGGCCGCAGGGAGGTGTGACGCAGTTTTCGCTGCCCAACAATCACCTGCAATATGCGGTGACTTGGTACGGACTGGCAGCGGCACTGGTCGCGGTTGTTGCGGGTGTCTGGTGGCGGCGCCGCCGGGCTTGAACGACAACTGACGAAGTTTTGCTTGGCGGTCGGGGAAGGGGTCGCCTATATGAACGGCAACATCCAATTCCCAGCCAGCGGGTCGCATGAACATCCATACCGAACAACACCTGGCCAAGCCGCCTCTGACAATCCGTCTCTGCGGCCCTCGCGGGTTCTGCGCCGGCGTCGATCGTGCCATCCAGATCGTCGTCCTTGCGCTGAAGGCCTATGGCGCGCCGGTCTATGTCCGGCACGAGATCGTCCACAACCGCTATGTGGTTGAAGGGCTCGAAGCCAAGGGCGCTGTCTTCGTCGAGGAGCTTGACGAGATACCGCCGGAGCATCGCAACCAGCCGGTGGTCTTTTCCGCGCACGGGGTGCCGAAGTCTGTACCGGCCGATGCGCAGGCCCGAAACCTCTTCTATCTCGATGCTACCTGCCCCCTCGTATCCAAGGTCCACAAGCAGGCCATGCGCCACCAGCGCCTCGGGCGGCATGTCATCCTGATCGGCCATGCGGGCCATCCGGAGGTGATCGGCACCATGGGGCAGCTTCCGGAAGGCAGCGTTTCCCTGGTCGAGACCGTGGAGGATGCCGAAGTCTATCTGCCGGAAGATCCGGACAATCTCGGCTTTGTGACGCAGACGACGCTTTCCGTCGACGATACCGCCGGCGTGATCGCCAAGCTGCAGGAGAGGTTTCCCAATCTGCAGGCTCCGGCTGCCGATTCCATCTGCTATGCCACTACCAATCGCCAGGACGCCGTCAAGGAAGCAGCGCCCGGCTGTGACATCTTCATCGTCGTCGGCGCCCCGAACTCCTCCAACTCCAAGCGCCTTGTCGAGGTGGCACTGAGGGCGGGCGCCCAACGCTCGCTACTGGTGCAGCGCGCCTCGGAACTGGATTGGGACGAAATCGGTCCGATCTCCACTCTCGGCATATCGGCAGGCGCGTCTGCTCCGGAAGTCATCGTGGATGAGATCATAGGGGCCTTCCGTGAACGGTATGACGCGACCGTCGAACTGGCCATCACCGCCGAGGAGACAGAAAACTTCCTCGTCAATCGCGAGCTGCGCGGCGTGCCCCTCACGCGAGAGGACATGGCCTTCGTGAACGGGTGACTTTTCGGCCGCCGGCGCGATAGTGTAGCGCCGATTCCCGAGGCGCCTCTGCGCCTCGCGCCGTTCATTGCGAGACACAGCCTTGGCCGTTTATACAGATATCACCGAAGACGACCTCAGAGACTTCCTGACCCAGTACGACGTCGGTGAGCTTACCTCCTACAAGGGCATCGCCGAGGGCGTCGAGAATTCGAACTTCCTGCTGCACACCACCCGTGAGCCGCTCATCCTGACCCTCTATGAGAAACGGGTGGAGAGGGCGGATCTGCCCTTCTTCCTCGGCCTGATGCAGCATCTGGCTGATCGCGGTCTCTCCTGTCCGCTGCCTCTGCCGCGCCGCGATGGTGCATTGCTCGGAGAGCTTTCAGGACGACCGGCGGCGTTGATCTCCTTCCTTGAGGGCATGTGGCTGAGGAAGCCGGAGGCGAAGCATTGCCGCGAAGTCGGCCGCGCCCTGGCGCAGATGCATCTTGCCGGGGAGGGGTTCCAGCTCACACGCCCCAACGCCCTGTCGCTGGAGGGCTGGAAGACCCTCTGGGAGAAATCCGCCGACCGTGCCGACGAAGTCGAGGCGGGACTGGAGGAGGAGATCGGGTCAGAACTCGCCTATCTCGATTCATGCTGGCCCCGCGACCTGCCGTTCGGTGTCATCCATGCAGATCTCTTTCAGGACAATGTCTTCTTCCTCGGAGACCAGTTGTCCGGCCTGATCGATTTCTACTTCGCCTGCAACGATATGCTCGCCTATGACGTCGCTATCTGCCTGAATGCCTGGTGCTTCGAGAAGGACGGCTCCTACAATCTCACAAAGGGCATGGCGCTCCTGGAAGGCTATGACGCGGTCCGCCGGCTTTCGAGGCAGGAGAGGGATGCGCTGCCCGTCCTCTGCCGGGGATCCGCCCTGCGCTTCTTCCTGACCAGGCTCTATGACTGGCTGACCACGCCGGAAGGAGCGCTTGTCGTGAAGAAGGATCCGCTCGAATACCTGAGGAAGTTGCGCTTCCATCGATCGATTGCCTCGAGCGTCGAGTATGGCCTGCCGGCGGAAGTGGCCTGATGAAGCACGTCGAGATATTCACGGACGGTGCCTGCTCCGGCAATCCCGGCCCCGGTGGATGGGGCGCGATCCTCCGCTATGGTGAGACGGAGAAGGAGATGTCCGGCGGCGAGGCGCAGACCACCAACAACCGCATGGAACTGATGGCCGCCATCCAGGCGCTCAATGCTCTCAAGACCCCCTGCGAGGTCGATCTTTATACCGACAGCGCCTACGTGAAGGACGGCATCTCGAAGTGGATCTTCGGCTGGAAGAAGAACGGCTGGAAGACCGCCGACAAGAAGCCGGTCAAGAATGCCGAGCTTTGGCAGCAGCTGGAGGAGGCGCGCAACAAGCACAAGGTGACGCTGCACTGGATCAAGGGCCATGCCGGACATCCGGAAAACGAGCGCGCCGACGAACTGGCGCGGCTCGGCATGGCGCCTTTCAAGAAGCGCTGACCAAGTTCTACCGCTCTCCTGCACTCACCCCGCAGGCTTCATCCGGAGCGAAACAGTCTCGATCCATAGCCGAGTTTCGGGGTTGCCCCACGCTCGGCGATACCTATTGTGCTCCACCGGACCATCGGGAGGTTGGAATGATCCTTCATTGTGTATTTCTGAGATTCAAGTCGGCCGTCCAGGCGCAGGAGAAGCAGGAGATCTACGACTCCATCAGCGCGCTGGTTGGCGCAGTACCCGGGATGATCGATGTGAAACACGGACCGAACGTCTCGCCCGAAGGGTTGAACAGCGGTTTCCGCGACGGGTTCATCGTCCGCTTCGAGGACGCCGAGTCCAGGGATGCCTATCTCGTGCATCCGGACCACGTCGCCGTAGGTGATCGTATCGTCTCGCTGACGGATGGAGGACTTGCCGGCCTCATGGTCTTCGACATGGACGTATGAAAAAAGGGAGCCGTTCGGCTCCCTTTTACGATGGGATGGTCGAGAGCGTTACAACTGCTCGATCATCGCCGCGGCGCCCGACACGGTGGCCTGGCCGGGGGAATCTTCGACATTGAGGGATTTTACGACTCCGTCCTCGACCAGCATGGAGTAACGCTTCGAGCGAATCCCGAGTCCGCCGGCAGATAGATCCACATCGAGCCCCAGCGCTTTGGTAAAGGCGCCGTCCCAGTCGGACAGGTAGTGGATCTTGCCCATCCCGCCCGATGATTGTGCCCAGGCACCCATCACATGCCAGTCGTTGACCGCAACGACGGCGATATCATCGACGCCGCGCGACAGGATGGTGTCGCGATTTTCGAGATAGCCGGGCAGGTGATTGAGCGAGCAGGTAGGCGTAAAGGCGCCGGGCACGGCAAAGAGGACGACGCGCTTGCCCTTGAACAACTGCTCTGTGGTGATTTCCACGGGGCCGTCGGCCGTCTTTTCCTTGAAGGTTGCGGAAGGCAGCTTGTCGCCGATGGCAATGGTCATGGGAGTCTCCTCATCGATGGGCGCCCCAGCGCCGTCATCGGCACTATAGGTATGCTTCAGTTGAAGACAAGCGAGCTTTCCATTGCCCGGTCACCGGCAATCACCAGTACTCCCCAAGTCTTGCCTTTGACGTCGTAACCCTGCGGCAGCTTGTCGATCGGGATGTCCAGGCTGTAGTCGCGGCCTGTCACTTCCCCCTTGCCGCCGTCGAAGAAGGCGTGGCCTTCGGGACCGGTTACGATCACCTGAGGGGCCTCGGCTATCTCGGCGGGCAGTCGCAACTGAAGCTTCAATAGCTCCTCGTCCGAAAGGGCGTGATGGATCACCTTGAAATCTTCAGAGGCGGGTTCCGGCAGACGTGTCTCGGCGGAAGCAAGCAGCATGGCTTCCTCCATCGATGGGCCGGTATCCGCAAGCTCGAGGGCAAAGTCCGCTTGGAAGGGAATGCAGATGTTGCGGCACAGCCCAACGAAGGCCGAAACGCCCACCTTGACCGGCTTGCTAATATCTTCCACCTTGAGTTCGAACGGCAGCGTTACCGGGTGATCGTAGCCGATATCCCGCAGGTCGCCGCTGTCGATGCGCTTCGGCACCGGATACTCCATCTTCTTCAGTTCGACCGCCGCCTCTTCGGGGAAGCTCAGCTGCGGCGGGATGCCGGCGTCGCCAGGCTCCCTCCAGTAGGTCATCCAGCCTGGATTCGGTTCGATTTGCAGCGCGCCGCGGATCGTGCCATCGCTTGCAGGAGGCAGGGCGACAAGCCGCATTCGCCCGCCCTCATTGGTGGCCCAGGGTGTCGTCTCGGAAAAGGCAGGCGCTCCGAGGCCGATGGCGATTGCCACGCCCAGAGCCACGCTTGTGGCCCGGCTGCTCGCGAAACTGTGTCTGACGGCGCCTGTTCTCATGAAAGCAATGCTCTACCTCAGCCTTTAAGATCAGGCCAGTCACCAGATTGGCGGCGCCGATCATTTTCGGTTGATTGAGCCAGGGCGCTGCCCCATCTTGATATCATCAAGCTCGCTTCGGCACGGTGTGTCAAACGCGGCAAAGGAGGTTCATATGGTCGAGAAAAGTCTCCGGGATGCGGGCGAGCCAGGCTTTCTCGATGGCCAGTTCCTGATAGCCATGCCCGGACTGCAGGACGGCAACTTCGTGAGGTCGGTGATCTACATATGTGCCCACTCCCCCGCCGGCGCGATGGGCTTCATCATCAACCGCGCACAACCTGTGTCCTTCGTTGACCTCCTGCTTCATCTCGATCTCATGGAGGGGCGCGACATTGCCGGACTGCCAGAGACAATTCGTCGTTTCCCTGTGTTCATGGGTGGGCCAGTCGAGACGGGGCGGGGCTTTGTCCTCCACTCCGACGACTATGAGAGCGAATCCAGCATTCCCGTCAATGAGGATATCTCGCTGACCGCGACGCTCGATATCGTGCGCGCCATCACGGAAGGGCGCGGGCCGAAGCGTGCGACCATGCTGCTCGGGTATGCGGGCTGGGGACCGGGTCAGCTCGAAGCCGAGCTTTCAAACAATGGATGGTTGAACTGCACGGCGACCGAGGCACTGATCTTCGATACCGCGCTCGACACGAAATACGACCGGGCACTGGCTTTGCTGGGGGTCACGCCCGAAGCCTTGTCGACAGACGTCGGCCACGCATGATCCGTTTCGGGGAACGAAGCCCAGCCCGTCGCGTTATCCTGACGAAGGCAATTGTGCCGTCGACAAGGAGAACAAGACATGGGTAGCACCGGCGACAAGATGGCAGGCAAGGCTAATGAACTGGCCGGCAAGGCACGGCAGGCTGCCGGCGACGCAATGGACGATCGTGAGATGGAAGCCAAGGGCGCCGCACAGGAAGCCAAGGGCCACGGCCAGCAGGCCAAGGGCGAACTGAAGGAAGGCGTTAAGAACGTCGTCGACCGAGCCTAACCCGCCAGAGCTTGAGAACAAAAGCCCCGCACCGACGATGGCGCGGGGCTTTCTCGTGCCTGAAATTCCCTATCCTACGCGCGCTTCGTCAGCGGGAATCGCTCCCTGAGAAGCCGCAGCGTCGCCTCGCTGCTGGTCGGTGGCCCGAAAAGGAAGCTCTGGCCAAACTGGCAGCCCATCTTCGCAAGTTCGGCTGCATCCTCGTCGGTCTCGATGCCTTCTGCGACGACGGCCATTTCCAAAGCACGCGCCATCGCGATGACGGACCGAAGCAGTACAGCCCGCTTCTCCCGGACATCACGAACGAGCGCCTTGTCCACCTTGATCGTGTCGAACGGGAACTGAGTCAGATAGGCGAGCGACGAGTAGCCGGTCCCGAAATCATCGAGTGCAAGCCCTATCCCGAGCTCCTTCAGCTTCGTCAGGACGAGCCGCGCCTGTTCCGGATTCTCCATCATCACGGACTCGGTCAGCTCCAGCTTGAGCTGGCGCGGGTCGCATTCGCTCTTTGCCAGCAAGGCCCGCACGTCGTTGTAGAGGCCGTTGTTCAACACTTGGGCGCTGGAGAGATTAACCGCGACGAAGATCGGCAGGTCGCCCGTCTGGCGCTGCCAGCCGATCAGGTCACTCGACGACCGTTCTAGGGCAAACATGCCGAGCGGCCCGATAAGGTCGGAGCTTTCGGCGATCGGAATGAACTCGGATGGCGGAATGCTGCCCTTGCGTGGGTGGTCCCATCGCAGCAGCGCCTCAAAACCGGCAACCTCGCCATCGCT
Organism: Pseudorhizobium flavum; assembly: GCF_044142885.1. Classification (NCBI taxonomy): domain Bacteria; kingdom Pseudomonadati; phylum Pseudomonadota; class Alphaproteobacteria; order Hyphomicrobiales; family Rhizobiaceae; genus Pseudorhizobium; species Pseudorhizobium flavum. The sequence goes on along the minus strand of NZ_JBIOKZ010000001.1, from coordinate 76,150 downwards.
GAGCCGGATGACCGGCTGGTAGGCAAGCGACAGTTCCTTCCGTTCGATGGCGCGACGCAGGTCCGTCTCGATCTGCAACCGGTCCGTGCCCGAGGAGCGGAAGATCGGCCGGAAGGGTTCGACCCGGTTGCCGCCGCCGCGCTTGGCCCGATACATGGCGAGCTCGGCATTACTGAGCAGTTCACTGCCGCTTTCCTGCTGGTCCACCCATGACGCCAGCCCGATAGAGGCCGTCAGGATAATCTCGCGATTGGCGAAATTGATCGGCACCATGATCGCCTTGGATATCGCGTCGGCGAAATCGGCAACCTTCACCGGGTCCTGCTCTGAGACCAGGATTAGTCCGAACTGATCGCCGGCGAGCCTGGCCAGCGTATCCTGCGGGCGCAGCAGGCGGCGAAGGCGGCGCGTCAGCGCGATCAGGATGTTGTCGCCCGCGGCGATCCCAAGGGCATCGTTGACCTGCTTGTAGCGGTCGATGTCGATCGCCATCACCGTCGGCCGAACGCTGTCGCTGCTCGAGGCGAGCGTCAGCACTGCCTGCAGCCGGTCCAGGAAGACCTGACGGTTCGGAAGGCCCGTCAGGTTGTCATGCATGGCATCCTGCAGCAGCCGTTCGACCGAGTTCTTCTGTTCAGTGATATCGATGATGGTGCCGACGCAACGGATGATCTCGCCGTCGGAGCCGAGGACGGGACGCGCGCGGATCTGCATCCAGTGAAAGTGCCCGTCCTCCGCCCGCAGCCGGAACTCATGAGCCAGTCTGCCGCGCCGGTGCTCCAGCAGGACGTCGAGCGTGGCCTTGAAACGGTCGCGGTCGTCGGGGTGAAGCCGGGGCAGCCAGTTGCGAACCGGTCCATGCATCAGTCCGGCGGGCAGCCCGAGCTTGAGCGAGACATCCGGGATCGTCACCACCCGGTCGCGTGCGACATCCCAATCCCATACGGTGTCGCCGGAGCCGGTCAGCGCCAGGGATTGGCGCTCCAGATCGGAGAACAGCCCCTGTTGATAGGCACCGCCTGCAAAGGCGTGCTGCATGACGGTAAAGCCGATGAGAAGCACGATGAGGACCAGCCCTCCACCGAGTGCCGGCTGAATGATGTCGTTGTCGAGCTGGCCGGTGACGGTCAGCCAGGCGCCGAACAGCCAGACAAGGGTAAGTGCCCAGGTGGGGACGAGCAGGATCGCCCGGTCGTAGCGGTTGAGACCGAGGTAGACGATCAGCAGTATCCCGGCCGTCGCCGTCAGTGCGAAGGACAGGCGCGCAATTCCTGACGCGACGGAGGGGTCGTATATGGCGACCCCGAAGAGGAGGGCGAGGCAGAAGACCCAGGCAAGCGTCGCGTAGCCGAGATTGACGTGCCAGCGATTGAGATTGAGGTAGGTAAATAGAAAGATAACCAAGCTGGAGGCGAGGGCGACCTCGGCACAGGCACGCCATACGCGCTGGTCGCTGGCCGTGATGCTGATCAACTGGTCCAGGAAGCCGAAGTCGACGCAAATATAGGCAAGCACCGCCCAGGCGAGCGCCGCTGCCGCCGGCAGCATGGATGTGCCCTTGACGACGAAGAGAATGGTCAGGAACACAGCGAGCAGTCCGGCGATGCCCAGCACGATGCCGCGATAGAGCGTGAAGGCGTTGACCGTGTCCTTGTAGGCGGCCGGTTCCCAAAGATAGAGCTGCGGCAGGGAAGGGGTCGAAAGCTCGGCGACGAAGGTGATGACGGAGCCGGGATTGAGCGTGATCCGGAAGACGTCCGCATCGGGGCTAGGTTCGCGGTCAAGCGCGAAGCCCTCGCTCGGGGTAATGGCCATGATGCGTTGCGAGCCGAGGTCGGGCCAGAACATCTTAGAACCGACCAAACGGAAATGTGGCGCGACGATCACACGCTCGAGCTGTTCCTCGGAAACGTTGGCCAAGGCGAAAACCGCCCAGTCTCCCTGGTGGGTCGGCGAGCTGGAGCGGACCTCGATGCGACGGCGGATGCCGTCGGCACCAGCTGCCGTGGAGACCTGGAAGGCCTCTCCCTGATTGGTATGGATGTCCGTCATCTCGGTGAGATCGAGAGCGGTATCGTCCCGGGAAATCTTCACCGGTTCGGCGGCGTGGACATCGGATGCAAAGGGGGCAGAGCTCGCTACGAATGCAGCGAGAAGGAACAGCATCACGCGCGAGGAAAGCCAGGTCAGACTGCGGACATTCATGGCCGCGTCATCTTCCCGAATTCACCATCTTCCGGCAGTCGGGAGAACATCACGTGATCGCGCCATTCCCCGTTGATCTTCAGATATTTTCGCAAAAGACCTTCTCGCTCGAATCCGGCTTTGTCCAGCAACCGGACACTCTTCCAGTTTTCCGGAATACAGGCTGCTTCAATCCGGTGCAACTGCAGTTGCCCGTAGATGTATGGGATGGCGATTTTAAGGGCGGCGAGCATGTGCCCCCGGCCCGCATGGCGCTCACCCATCCAGTAGCCGATCATGCAGCTCTGGGCGGCCCCACGCCGGATATAGCCGATGGTGAGTCCCCCGAGCAGCGTCAGGTCGGGACGACTGAAGAGCAGCAGTGGGATAGCATAGCCTGCCCGATACTCCTCACCGCTGCGCTTCACCCGTGCGCGGAACGAAGTTTCCGACAGTTCCTCCTCCCGCCAGGTCGGCTCCCAGGGCTGGAGAAAACTGCGGCTTTCCGCTCGCAGTTCCGACCATTGGGTGAAATCACGATTTTGCGGAAGGCGAAGCAGATGGTCTTCGCCATACAGAAGCGGGCCCTGCGGCTGTCGTGACAAAAACCGAAAGATCGATCCCGTCATGTCCACTCCAGATGGTCGTCGGGCGGCGAGCGCGCAGTCTGTGATGGACGCTGCCGAGGCCTCGGCCGCGTTGGTTTGAAGCTGAGAACGGGCTACGGTCCGTTCAGCAGCGGTGCTTAGCCGGCGGCTCGCTCCCCCGCCTTCGCGGAGGGGGCAAGACTCACGGAAATCTCCTCCATCGAAGCAAGCTTGTCGATCGGACCGACGGCAGAAAGCGTGGGCTTGGTGTCGAAGAACAGTCTCCCGGAGAGGTCCGTCAGCCGCTGCGTGGTGATCCCCTGGAGCCGTTCCATCATCTCATGGTTGGGGATCGGCCGGCCGTAGAGGATCATCTGGCGGGCGATCTGTCCGGCGCGCGCGGCGGGGCTTTCCTGTCCCATCAGCAGCTGCGCGCGGATCTGCGCCCGGGCCCGGTCGATCTCCTGCTCATGGATCGTATCGGAGGCCTTGCGCAGTTCCTCGATGATGACCGGCAGCAATTGCGGAATGTCCTCGCCCCCTGTCGCGGCATGGATCCCGAAGATGCCGGTATCGGAAAAGCCCCAGTGGAACGAGTAGACCGAGTAGCACAGGCCGCGATGCTCGCGCACCTCCTGGAAGAGGCGCGATGACATGCCGCCGCCGAGGATGTTGGCGAGGATCTGCGAGCAGTAGAAGTCCCGCATGTGGTAGGCCTTGCCCTCGAAGCCGATGAGAAGCTGCGCATCCATCAGATCGCGCACTTCCCGCATCTCCCCGCCGGTATAACGGGCAGTCTCGAGAACAGGCGGGGCGCTGGGCGTCAGCGGCAGGCCTGCAAACCGCTCCTCGACCTGCTTGCAGAACTGGTCGTGGTCGACCGCGCCTGCCGCCACGACGAACATGCGGTCGGTGGTGTAGTTGCGTGAAAGGTAGTTGCGGATCTGCGTCGGCGTGAAGCTCTTCACCGTCTCGGGCGTGCCCAGGATAGGTCGTCCTATCGTCTGGTCCCGATAGGCGATCTCGGAGAACTTGTCGAACACGACATCGTCGGGCGTATCGTTCGCAGCGCCGATCTCCTGCAGGATGACGTGCTTTTCCCGCCGCAACTCCTCCTCGTCGAACAGGGACTCTGTCAGGATGTCGGCCAGAAGATCGACGGCCAGCGGTACATGGTCCTTGAGCACGCGCGCATAGTAGGAGGTCGTCTCCGTGGAGGTGGCAGCATTCAGCTCCCCGCCGACATTCTCGATTTCCTCGGCAATGTCGCGGGCGCTGCGCCTTGCTGTGCCCTTGAACGCCATGTGCTCGAGGAGATGGGCAATCCCGTGTTCGTCTTCGGTCTCGTTGCGCGAGCCGGACTTGATCCACACGCCGAGGGCGACGCTCTCCAGATGGGGCATTGCCTCGGTTACAACCGTCAACCCGGAAGAAAGCCGGGTTACCTGTACATTCATCGCTTGTCTTTCTGGCGCTGCCGCCATTCACTTACCTGCACGGGCGTGGTCGCCGATGAACTTCTCGACGGCCCTGATCTCCGAAGGCAGGATGTCGAAGCGCTCCTCCCTGTTCATGAGATCGCCGAGCCATGATGGGAGCGCCGGGTCAATTCCGCAAGCGGATTTTACCGCGGCCGGGAACTTGGCGGGGTGGGCCGTGGCCAGTGTTACCATGGGGCTGCTTGGTTTTGCGTGCTTCCTGGCCACGAAGACTGCGGTCGCCGTGTGCGGGTCGAGCAGGTACCCGGTATCGGCCAGCGTTTCGCGGATTGTCGCAGCGACCTGCTTTTCAGTCGCCCGTGCAGCGCGGAATTCACGTCGGATCGCCTTCAGCGCATTCATCTCGATTTCGAAGGCGCCGGACTGCTTGAGGCCAGCCATCGCGGCACGAACGGCCACTGGGTCGCGCCCATGGGCCTCAAACAGAAGTCGCTCGAAGTTCGACGAGATCTGGATGTCCATCGAAGGCGAGGTGGTCGCCTTGACCGCCCGCATCTCGTAACGACCGGTCTTCAGGGTGCGGGCCAGGATGTCGTTGTCGTTCGTGGCGATCACCAGCCGCTCGATGGGCAGGCCCATGCGCTTGGCGACGTAGCCGGCAAAGATGTCACCGAAGTTTCCGGTTGGAACCGTAAAGGAGATCTTCCGGTCAGGGCCGCCGAGCGATAGCGCTGCCGTGAAGTAGTAGACGACCTGGGCCATGATGCGGGCCCAGTTGATTGAGTTCACGCCCGAAAGCCTGACGCGGTCGCGGAAGCCCGCATCGTTGAACATCTCCTTCACCAGCGTCTGGCAGTCGTCGAAATTGCCTTCGATCGCCAGCGCATGCACGTTGGCATCCGGCGACGTGGTCATCTGGCGTTGCTGGACCGGCGACACCTTTCCCTTGGGGAAGAGAATGAAGATATCGGTCCGGTCACGCCCCGCGAATGCATCGATTGCCGCGCCGCCCGTGTCGCCGGATGTCGCACCGACGATCGTGGCCCGCTCGCCGCGCTCGGCAAGGACATGGTCCATCAGCCGCGCAAGCAACTGCATGGCGACGTCCTTGAAAGCCAAGGTCGTGCCATGGAAAAGCTCAAGAACGAAATCATTCGGCCCCGTCTGCACCAGTGGTGCAACGGCGGGATGCCGGAAGGTGGCATAGGCTTCGTCGATCATGGACCGCAGCTTGTCGGCAGGGATCTCCTCGCCCGTGAAGTGGCGCAGGATCTCGAACGCCACCTCCTGGTAGGACTTGCCGCGCAGGCCCCGGATCTCCCGCTTCGTCAGGACCGGCCACTCACGCGGCACATAGAGGCCGCCATCGCGCGCGAGGCCTGCGAGAAGCGCATCACGGAAGCCGAGAACCGGTGCTTCTCCGCGGGTAGAAATGTACTCCACTACCTTCAATCCCCAATCGATTTTTGTTCGCGCCGCTGATATAGACCACTAAAATCGGCGGCGAAAGGCCGGAAGACAGCATCTTTCGGCGCGTTTGGTGCAGACCCGAATGGTCGAGCCGGAATTGTATGGAGAGGATCGAGTACAGTGATTGGTACAACAGCGCGTAGTCTTCTGTCGGTATCGCTTCTGGCCGTGCTTGCCGGCTGCAACTCATCCTCACCCACTTCGGGCCTCACGGGCGCTGCGCCAGCCGCTACGGCGCAGGCCGAGCCCACGCCCGTCGTCCAGGCATTCTGCCCGCCCGTTGTGATGCGCGAGGAAACGGCGATCCATCGGGCCTATGCCCGCGGCGGTCAGGACAATCCCGAAAAGCTGATGTATCAAGCCTCGCTCGCCGATGCGACGCGCGCTTGCACCGCAAACGAGACGACGATAACCATCAACGTCGTTGCGCAGGGGCGTATCGTGGCAGGCCCGGCGGTGAGCGCCGGACAGGTGAACCTTCCCGTGCTCGTGGAAGTGGTTGACGGCGACAACGTGATCTATTCGCAGACCGTTAGCTTCCCGGTGGAACTGCCGACCACGGGCACTCAGTTCGTCTTCAGCAAGCCCGATGTGCAGATCCCGAATGCGCAAGGGGGCGCCTCACGCTTCACGCGCGTCCGCCTCGGCTTCGACACCGGCTCGAAGCGATAAAGCTGTTCCAGCAAACGTGGAAGCCGGTTTCACGTCCGGGATTGCTTTGGAATAGACAACCTCAGAGGGCGCCGGCCCATTCGGTCAGCGCCGCGGTCACGGCCGGCAGGTCCATCATCCGCGAGATCACCGTTTCAGCACCCGCATCGGTGAGCCGGTCGGCATGGCTCGGATAAGTGTGCGACGCGCCTGTGAAGCCCACGACTCGCATGCCCGCTGCCCGCGCGCCGTGGATGCCGTGGACGGAATCCTCGATGACCAGCACGTTTGAAGGCGACACGTCGAATTGCTGTGCGGCATGCAGGAAGATGTCCGGCTTCGGCTTCACACGGTCGGGCCCGAGGTCCTTCGCGGAGAAGATGTGCGGGGCGAAGTAGGGCTTCAGGCCGACCTTCTCCAGCATCATGTCCAGCCGGTGCGCGCTGGAGTTCGAGCAGATGCATCTCTGCGTCGTCAGCCGCGACAGTGCGAACGTCACCCCTTCGATTATCTTAACGTCGCGGGCGAGACGGGCATCGAGAAGCTTTTCCGACCTGTCGATGAGTGAAGCGGAGAGGGGGATGTCGACCTCCTTCTCGACCTGCAGAAGGATGTTGCGCCAGGTCATACCGGCAAAGCGCTCGCCCATCTCCTCGACGCTGATGGGATAGCCGGCCTCTGTCAGCAGCTTCGATTCGACCTGTGCTGCGATGATTTCGGAATCGACGAGCACGCCGTCGCAGTCGAAGATGATGAGGTCGAAACCGCTCATGATGGAAAACTCTTTGGCTGGGGAGGACGAGGGCGCTCTACATCACGGCGGCGCCGGCCACAATGTGGGGGCTGTCTATTCCAACGGAAAGAGGGCGAGAAATTGGCGCTCACCTGTCTGGGTGAAGTGGACCGCCCGGCTGTTGTCGCTGCGCTTTGCCCAGCCCTCGCTAAGAAAGCGGGAAAGCAGCGCCTTTCCGAGTGTGCCGGCGAGGTGCGAGCGGCGTTCGCTCCAGTCGAGGCAGGACTTGCACAGGGGACGCCGCGAGGCGGTCAGGGCATCGAGATCGACGCCGATCCTGTGCAGGCCTTCGCGGCCGGTCTCGGTGACGATAAGCTCGCCTCCCGTGTCCGCGATGGCGCCACTTCGAATGAGGCTGTCGAGCATGCGAACGCCATAGTCGCCAGCGAGGTGATCGTAGCACACCCGCGCCTTGCGGAGCGCCGGGTCTTTCGGGCCCGGTCGGTGGCGGAGATGCCCGCGGCTGGCAGCAAAGCCCATGATCGTCTCCAGCAGCGCTCCCGTCGCCGCATCGGCCAGCGCGAAATAGCGATGCCGCCCCTGCTTGCGCTGGTGCACCAGCCCGCCCTCTTCCAGTTTTGACAGGTGGGAGCTTGCCGTCTGCAGCGTCACGCCGGCGGCCTGCGCCAGTTCGGTTGCCGTCAACGCCTGCCCGCCCATCAGTGCCGTTAGCATGTTGGCGCGGGCTGGGTCGCCGATGAGGGTGCCGATGCGGGCAATGTCAGGTCCTTCCTTCATAGTTCGATCATAGCCGAAGCATCTGCGACAGACAAGGCGCTATCCTGTAGGCGTTCATATGGAGATAATCATGATCACCTGCTTCATCCGCTACGAGATCGACCCCTTCGGGAGGGAAGCTTTTGCCGACTACGCGCGCAAGTGGGGAGAGGCCATTCCCCGCTGTGGGGCCGACCTCATCGGCTATTTCGCGCCCCATGAGGGATCGGCCACCACGGCCTACGGCGTCTACAATATCGAAAGCCTTGCCGCCTACGAAGCCTATCGGCAGCGCCTTGCGCAGGATCCGCTGGGGCAGGAGAACTACAGGTTTGCGAGCCGTGAGCGCTTCATCCTGCGCGAGGATCGCATCTTTTTGAAGAATGTCTCGCTGCCGCACGCTCCGCTGGTGAAGCCATGATCGCCGTCATTTTCGAAGTCGTGCCCTACATGGGCGAGCGCCATCGCTATCTGGACCTTGCGGGCGAGCTGCGCGCGGAACTGGAAAAGATCGACGGCTTCATCTCGATCGAGCGGTTCGAGAGCCTGACCATGCGCGGCAAGATCCTGTCGCTCTCCTTCTGGCGCGATGAGGAAGCAGTCCGCCAATGGCGGAACCTGGACGCGCACCGGGCGGTGCAGCAGGCGGGCCGCAACGGCATCTTCGCCGACTACCGCCTCAGGATCGGTCACGTGATCCGCGACTACGGCATGTTCGAGCGGGCCGAGGTGCCGGAGGACAGCCGGGCGCTGCATGATGGGTGATATCGATAGCTACTCGCCAGAACTCGTCTTCATCGTGAGGATCGCCTGTTTGAGCAAAGGCAGATCGTGATTGACGACACTCCAGATGACGTCGTCTGCGATGCGGTGATATTCATGCCGCAGAATATTTCCCATCCCGCGGATCGACGGCCAAGGAATTTCTGGTGCCTGCTCCAGCAGTTCCCCTGGAATGTGTTTGCTGGCCTCTGAGATGATTTCGATCGCCCGCTGAATGCCAAGTCTCAGAATGTGATTCCGCTCGATCGCCTCGCGCGTCTCCCCCGACACAGTCGCTTCGATCAGGGCGATCATCTCGAGGATGTCGTCCAGGATTAGTTCCACCTTCCGCGTCATCAGAAGATCCGGATGGCCGAGGTCTCAATCTTCTCTTTCAGCCGAGGATGGAGACTGCTCCTTGTCGTTACGTCGACCTCTGTCGACAGCTCGTCCTCAAGATAGATTTTGATACCTGCCAGGTCGACAAGAGAGAACTTTCGTGATGGATCGTAGTCGATGAACAGGTCGAGGTCACTCGTATCGCTTGCCTCGTCGCGGGCCACCGAACCGAACAGGTAAAGCGACGTGGCGCCACGCGCCTTTATGGCGTCCGCCTTTGCTTTCAGCTTCTCGATCGCCTCGCTTCTCTTCATGCGGAAATTCTACCGTACTCGAAGCTTCGTTGCCATAGAGGCAGATAATTCGCGAAATTGCTGCAGCCCTTCAGGCTTTGGTAACCAACATGGGTAACCATAACGGACAGTAAAGTACCGAGTAAGCGTAACAGCGAGTATCCCATGGCAGCAGTCCTTCCGCTTGCCGATCTGCGTCAGCAGGGTCGGCCGGGCACCTGGCTCAATACCATCATCAAGGGCGACTGCGTCGCCGCACTCGAGGCGCTGCCCGATCATTCGGTCGACGCGATCTTCGCCGATCCTCCGTACAACCTGCAACTCGGGGGCACGCTTCACCGCCCGGACCAGTCGCTGGTCGATGCGGTCGACGACGACTGGGACCAGTTCGCCTCCTTCCAGGCCTATGACGCCTTTACCCGGGCATGGCTGCTCGCCTGCCGCCGGGTGCTGAAGCCGAACGGCACCATCTGGGTGATCGGCTCCTACCACAACATCTTCCGCGTCGGCACCATGCTGCAGGACCTGAACTTCTGGCTCCTCAACGACATCGTCTGGCGCAAGACGAACCCGATGCCGAACTTCAAGGGCCGCCGTTTTCAGAACGCCCACGAGACGATGATCTGGGCAAGCCGCGACCCCAAGGCCAAATCCTACACGTTCAACTACGATGCCCTCAAGGCCTCCAATGACGACGTGCAGATGCGCTCCGACTGGCTCTTCCCGATCTGCTCTGGCGGCGAGCGTTTGAAAGGCGAAGACGGCAAGAAGGTGCATCCGACGCAGAAGCCGGAAGCGTTGCTCGCGCGCGTCATCATGGCCTCGACCAAGCCCGGCGACGTCATTCTGGATCCGTTCTTCGGCACCGGCACGACCGGCGCCGTCGCCAAGCGCCTCGGCCGCAACTTCGTCGGCATCGAACGCGAGCAGGACTATATCGAAGCTGCATCGGCGCGGATCGCGTCGGTCGAGCCTCTCGGCAAGGCGGAACTGACGGTGATGACTGGCAAGAAGGCCGAGCCGCGGGTCGCCTTCAACACGCTCCTGGAAAGCGGGCTCGTGAAACCGGGCCAGGTTCTGACCGATGCCAGGCGTCGCTGGAGCGCCATCATCCGTGCCGACGGAACGCTGGCCGCCGGTGGCGAGGCAGGCTCCATCCACCGGCTTGGGGCGAAGGTGCAGGGTCTGGACGCCTGCAACGGCTGGACCTTCTGGCACTTTGAGGAAGGATCTGCCCTGAAGCCGATCGATGAGTTGCGATCGGTCATCCGCAGCGGCTTGGCGAACCTCGACTGACGATCCACCGTCACGCGAGGCTTTGGCTTCCCCGGCCGGTTTTGTACCTCTAGTCCCGGCTGGGGATAATTGACGCCCGGAGGAGGCTGACCTCCGGGCGTCAATCTTGTTCAGGCATCGATGCCGAAGGAGGCAAGGTCGCGCCTCAGTTTCTCGGCGCCGGTGAAATGCACCGCGTGCCAGCCAGCTGTTCGTGCGCCTTCGACATTGGCCAGTGAGTCGTCGATGAAGAGTGTCGCTTCCGGGGCAAGGTTGAAATCCCGAGCGTGCTTCTGATAGATCGCGACATCGGGCTTGATGAGCTTGATCTCTCCGGAAACAGTCACGCCGCGCGGCTTGTTGAGGAATGGATACATTTCGCGGGCGTGGCGGAACGTGTCGGCTGCGAAGTTCGTCAGCATGGTGACGTCCCGACCGGCATCGATCAATCCTTCCATGATCGCGACGCTGTCCTCGTAGGCATAGGGCACCATCTCGTGCCAGTACCGCCGGAAGTGGCGGATCTGCTCCTCCTTCTCGGGAAACTGCTCGATCAGCAGGGCCTCGGCATCCTCCCAGCTCCGTCCACGATCCTGTTCAAGGTTCCAGTCATGGGTGCAGACATTCTCGAAGAACCATGTCCGCTCAGCATCGTCGGGAATGAGCCGGCGATAGGGAAGGTTCGGGTCATAGTGGATCAGCACCTTGCCGATGTCGAAGACGATATGGTCGATCGGGCCTGCCATCATATTTCCTTAGCGGTTGGGATCTTTCTCGAAAGCCAGGGGAATAGCCTGGCTGATTACCTTTTTCATGACGGTCGGCAAGGCCTGCGCGCCGAGATTGGCGACCGGCTCCCACCATCCCCCGGGATGGATGGTCTCGTCGGCTTTGGCCCGGAACACGGAGAGCCGCAGTTCGAAGTGCGTGAACACATGGGTGACCGTCCCGCAGGATTGCCAGGCAGACTGAAAGGGAGCGTGGTCGACGGTCTGGCCGCCGTCCTGTCTGGCGGTCCAGTCAGTCGTCGGAACCTCCGTCATACCTCCAAGGAGCCCGCTGTCGACCCTCCGTCGCAGCAGGACGTCTCCTTCCGGATTGACGGCCACGAAGGCAGCGCCGAAACGCACTGGCTTTTCCTTCTTCGCCGCTTTGACCGGAAACCGCTCCGGGTCGTGCTCGGAAAATGCCAGACAGTGGTCGCGAAGGGGACAGATGGCGCAGGCGGGCCTTTTCGGCGTGCAGATGGTCGCGCCGAGATCCATCATGGCCTGGGCAAAGTCACCAGGGCGGTCCTCCGGCGTCAGGTCCCGCACCCGCGCCTTCATCAGCGGTTTCGATCCGGGAAGGGGGGCATCTATCGCGTAAAGGCGGGAGACAACCCGCTCCACATTGCCGTCCATGACGGCGGCAGGGCGGTTGAAGGCGATCGCGGCAACGGCGGCAGCGGTGTAATCGCCGATGCCGGGCAACGCCCGCAAGCCGTCTTCGGTATCGGGGAATACCCCGCCGTACAACCCGGCCACGGCCTCGGCGCATTTCTTCAGGTTGCGGGCGCGGGCATAGTAACCGAGCCCGGCCCAGGCGGCCATCACATCCTCGGTCGGGGCCGCCGCCAGATCCGCTACGGTAGGCCACGCGGCCAGGAACTTGGCGAAATAGGGCTTCACCGCCTGAACCGTGGTCTGCTGCAGCATCACTTCCGACAGCCAGATATGGTACGGGTCGGGACGTTTTCCCTGCGCCGCCGCGGTGGGCGTCATGCGCCATGGCAGGTCGCGATGGTGCCTGTCGTACCATGCGAGCAATTGCCGTATGATGGCCGGGGGAGTGGTCACGTGCTGGAAATGCCTGTGCGTCTGGTCTAGATGCTCTCCTATCGTCTCCATGATCACGCCGTCAACGAGAGCTGAGCGGCGTGCCGTGGTGAGACCGCCTCCGGTTCGCGGACTTGCGGAAGGATTGTCGATTGGCCAACGAAGCGAAGACCTTTGCTCGCAAGCGCGAGATGCAGATTGCGGAAGTCGCGAACGGCATCATCGATCCCGTGCTTGCGCGGCGCGCCGGCATCTCCACCGCCCTGCTGAGCTCCTGGGACGAGATCGCCGGCGAGGAATTCGCCGATTGCAGCCGCCCGGAGAAGATCGCCTGGCCCAGGCGCGACGCCTCAGACGAGGCAGGCGGCTATCAGGCGGGCGTCCTGACGATCGCCTGCGAAGGTGCGCGGGCTCTCTTCCTGACCCATGCACAGGGGGAACTGATCGCCCGCATCAACGCCTTCTTCGGCTTCCCGGCTGTGCGCCAGATCCGCATTGTCCAGAAGCCCGTCTCCCAGGCCGTCCGGCACCGGCGCGCTTTACCGCCGCTGAAGGGGGAGGCGGCGAGACGGCTGGAGGACATGATGGAGGGGATCGATAACGATGCGCTGAAGAAGGCGGTCACCCGGCTCGGCACAGCTGTTCTTCAAAAGAAGCGCTGAAATGTACAGGCGCTGTTCAGCTTCAGGCTGTCACAAAGCTTTGAAGAATTTCACGAAGCCATCCCTTGTTCGCTTCCGGGCGGCAGGATACGGATGGCGGCAAATTTGAAGTTAAGGCAGGTGTTCGATGAAAAAGACCGAAGTCACCCTTACCCGGCGCGCTCTTCTCGGAGGCGTGGCAGCCACGGCTCTGGTTCTGGCCCTTCCGCTCGCTGCAACTGAAGCTTTTGCCCAGGAATTGCCGGAGTCCCAGGGTGACGTGGACATGGCGGAGGTCGTCAAGCCCGGTCCGCTGCCGGAAATGGCGATCGGGGAAGAAAACGCACCCGTCACCATCGTCGAGTACATGTCGATGACCTGCCCGCACTGCGCGACCTTCCACAACAATACGTTCGACGAGATCAAGAAGAACTACGTGGATACCGGCAAGGCCCGCTTCATCATCCGCGAGTTCCCCTTCGATCCGCGCGCTGCTGCGGCCTTCATGCTGGCACGCTGCAATCCGACCAAGCCTGAAGAAGCAAGCACACCGGCACAGTATTTCCCGATGGTTTCCATGCTGATGAAGCAACAGGAAGCCTGGGCCGGAGCACAGGATGGCCGCGCAGCCCTGCTGCAGATGTCGAAACTCGCCGGTTTCTCACAGGAGACTTTCCAGGCCTGCTTGACGAACCAGAAACTTCTCGATGATGTGAACGCGACGATGAAGCGCGGTGCCGACGAATTCGGCGTCAATTCGACGCCGACATTTCTCATCAACGGTAAGCGCTATGCGGGGGCCATGTCTGTTGAAAGCATGTCGGCTCTTATCGACAGCCTTCTCTGAGCCCGTTCATGACATGAGCGGCGGTCGCACCGGTGCGGCCGCTTCCTTCCTTCGGTGCGCGGCATGAAGTTCAATAAGCTGCGCGTCCTCGGCTTCAAGTCCTTCGTCGAACCCACGGAATTCATCATTGAGCGCGGCCTGACCGGCGTGGTCGGCCCCAATGGCTGCGGCAAGTCCAACCTTGTCGAGGCGCTCCGCTGGGTGATGGGGGAAAATTCCTACAAGAACATGCGCGCGTCCGGCATGGACGACGTCATCTTCTCCGGCTCCGGAAACCGACCTGCCCGCAATACGGCGGAGGTCATGCTCTTCCTCGACAATTCCGACCGGACCGCACCTGCCGCCTTCAATGATTCCGATGAGATCCAGGTATCGCGCCGCATCGAGCGGGAGAATGGTTCGGTCTACCGGATCAATGGCAAGGAAGCCCGCGCCAAGGATGTCCAGCTTCTCTTTGCCGATGCATCGACGGGCGCGCGCTCGCCCTCCATGGTCGGGCAGGGCCGGATCGGCGAACTGATCAACGCCAAGCCGCAGGCACGCCGCCAGCTGCTCGAAGAGGCGGCCGGGATATCCGGTCTGCATTCTCGCCGTCACGAGGCCGAATTGCGATTGCGGTCAGCCGAAGGCAATCTGGAGCGGCTCGAAGACGTGACGGCGCAGCTGGAGAGCCAGATCGAAAGCCTGAAGCGCCAGGCGCGTCAGGCAAACCGCTTCAAGATGCTGTCAGCCGATATCCGCGCCCGCGAAGCCATGCTGCTGCATATCCGCTGGGCTCAGGCGACGGAAGCGGAGGCGGAAGCGAACACCGCTCTCAACCAGGCTACGATGGTGGTCGCCGAGAAGGCGCAGGCGCAGATGGAGGCGGCGAAGGCCCAGGCGATCGCCGGCCTGAAGCTGCCGGAACTGCGGGAGGAAGAAGCCAAGGCCGGAGCCGCGCTGCAGCGAATCCAGATCGCCCGCACCCAGCTCGACGACGAAGCCGGTCGTCTCTTGAAGCGACGCGACGAGCTTTCCCGGCGCCTGCTGCAGCTGGCGGAGGATATCCGACGCGAGGAGCGTCTGGTTCAGGACAATGCTTCCTTCCTGGCCAAGCTCGACGACGAGGAGGGAGAGATCAACGAACTCCTCGCCGATTCCGGAGCTGAGGCGGAGGATCTGCAAGAGGCCTTCCAGACGGCCGCGGCTGCGCTTGCAGAGAGCGAAAAGCTGTTCGCAGCGATCACGGCCGAGAAGGCGGAGGCGGCAGCGTCGCGCACGCAGCTTGAACGGCTCATTCGCGACATCGGCGAGCGTCACCATCGGCTCGACCGCCAGCGACAGGATGCCGAGGCGGAACTGCAGGCAATTGCCGGAAGACTGTCTGATCTAGACGATCCCGCCGAGCGTCGCGAGGCCGTCGAAGCAGCGGAGTTCGCCTTGGAAGAGGCTGGCGCGGCTGTGGAAGAGGCCGAGGTGGCACTTGGCTCGGCCCGCGCGTCCGAAGCCATGGCTCGTAAGCCGGTGGAGGCAGCACGCTCGCGTCTGAACGCTGTGGAGACCGAAGCGCGCACCATTTCCAAGATATTGGCAGCCTCCGAAGCCTCCGGCGATTTTTCTCCCGTGGCGGAGGCCATTCGCGTCGACCGGGGCTATGAGGCCGCCCTAGGTGCGGCCTTGGGCGACGATCTGGAAAGCTCGACGGATCCCGGCGCTCCGGCATATTGGACGAGGAACGGCGACGTCGCAGAGGATCCGGCGCTGCCTGCCGGATGCGAGCCGCTGCTTCAGCGCGCGACTGCGCCCCCAGAGCTGACGCGCCGTCTGGCCCAGATCGGCGTGGTTGCGCAGGAGGACGCTCTGCGGCTGATGCCGCAACTGAAGCCCGGCCAGCGGCTGGTGACGCTGGAGGGGGCGGTCTACCGTTGGGACGGACATATCGCCGGATCGGAAGCGCCCGGAGCGGCAGCACTCAGGCTCTCGCAGAAGAACCGTCTCGCTGAACTGGAAGGGGAACTGGAGGAGGCGCGGATCGTGCTCGCGGATGCGGAGGAAGCTCTCTCTGACGCCGCAGCCGGGATTGCCGCTGGTGAAGCCCGTCTTGCCGAAGCACGGGATCGTAGCCGCATGGGGTCTCGCCGGCTCGCGGAAGCGCGGGAGGCACTGGCAGCCGCCGAGCGGGCTTCAGGCGATCTCTTGCGTCGCCGAGATGTCGTCGCGGAGGCGCTGGGCCAGGTTCGCGGCCAGATCGACGAGGTGCGGCTACAGGAAGAGAATGCTCGGGTTGAACTGGAGGACGCCCCCGATCTGTCGGCGCTGGATGAGCGTCTGCGGGCACAGCAGGCGGCAGTGGCGACGGACCGCGGTATCCTGGCCGAGGCGCGTGCCCGGTTCGAGGGGCTGAGCCGCGAGACCGAGGGGCGTAGGCGCCGCTTGGCGGCGATCGCACAGGAACGTTCCGCATGGCAGGCGCGCGCGGCGAGCGCCGAGGATCATGTGGCGACACTGCGCGAACGCGAGGAGGAGGCGCGTGAGGAACTCGTGGACCTGGAGGCGGCGCCCGAGGAATTCGAGGAGCGCCGCCGCATGCTTCTCACCGAGCTTCAGAAGGCAGAAGAGGCGCGTCGCGCCGCCGCCGATCGCCTTGCGGAAGCCGAGACGCGGCAGCGTGAGGCGGACCGGCTGGCAGCCACAGCGCTCTCGGAGCTTGCCGAAGCCCGTGAGAAGCGGGGTCGTGCCGAAGAGCGGCTCGTATCCGCTGCCGAACGGCGTCACGACAGCGAGGTCTCGATCCAGCAGGCGCTCGGAGTGGCACCCCGGGAGGTGCTGCGGCTTGCCGGCCTTGCGCCGGGCGCAGAGCTTCCCGAGATGCGCGACATCGAGCGCGAGGTGGATCGCCTGAAGATGGAGCGGGAGCGGTTGGGCGCCGTAAACCTGCGCGCGGACGAGGAGCAGAAGGAGCTTTCGGACAAGCTAGACGCGCTGATCCGCGAACGGGACGATGTCATCGATGCCGTCCGCAAGCTGCGCGGAGCGATCCAGAGCCTCAATCGTGAGGGCCGCGAGCGGCTGATCGCCGCCTTCGATGTGGTCAATACCGAGTTTCAGCGACTGTTCACCCATCTCTTCGGCGGCGGTACCGCCGAACTGCAGCTGATCGAATCGGACGATCCGCTGGAGGCGGGCCTTGAGATCCTGGCCCGGCCGCCGGGCAAGAAGCCGCAGACTATGACGCTCCTGTCCGGCGGCGAACAGGCGCTGACTGCCATGGCCCTGATCTTTGCGGTCTTCCTCACCAACCCGGCACCAATCTGCGTGCTCGACGAAGTGGACGCGCCGCTCGATGACCATAATGTGGAGCGCTACTGCAACCTGATGGACGAGATGGCTGCCTCCACCGAGACCCGCTTCGTCATAATTACCCACAACCCCATCACCATGGCCCGAATGAACCGGCTCTTCGGCGTCACCATGGCGGAGCAGGGGGTTTCGCAGCTCGTCTCCGTCGACCTGCAGACGGCCGAACTGCTGCGCGAGGCGGTCTGATCCCCGCGATTGTTGCGTTGCAACATAATCCGACCCTCACGCGTTTTCAAACGGCTGCAAAAGCTGTATTCGTCCTGAGACAAGCGAGGCGGGTGGAGAGCGTTTGATGAAGAAGTGGGTTTACCGCTTCGGTGGAGGAAAGGCCGAGGGAGGCGTGGCCGATGTCGCGATGCTTGGCGGCAAGGGTGCAAACCTGGCAGAGATGGCAAGCCTGGGACTGCCCGTTCCTCCCGGTCTGACGATCGTTACCGACGCGTGTGCCTGGTATTTCGAGAACGGCAAGACCCTTCCCGACGGGCTGAAGGAACAGGTCCTGGAGGGAATATCCGCCATGGAGGCGGAGACCGGCAGGACGTTCGGCGGCTCGACCCGTCCGCTCCTCCTGTCCATCCGCTCGGGCGCGCGTGCGTCCATGCCCGGCATGATGGACACGGTCCTCAACCTCGGACTGAATGACGAGACGGTTCAGGCGCTCGGCCACGATGCCGGGGATGCCCGCTTTGCCTGGGACAGCTACCGACGCTTCATCCAGATGTATGCCGATGTCGTCATGGGACTGGACCATGAGGTCTTCGAGGAAATCCTCGAGGACGAGAAGGCTCGGTATGGCCATGAATACGACACCGATCTTTCCTCCGTCGAATGGCAGCACGTCGTCAGCCTGTACAAGCAGGTGATCGAGGAGGAATTGGGCGAGAGCTTCCCGCAGGATCCGCACGTGCAGCTCTGGCAGGCGATTGTCGGGGTCTTCTCGAGCTGGACCAATCCCCGCGCCACGACCTATCGCAGCCTCCACCGCATCCCCGAGCACTGGGGCACTGCCGTCAACGTGCAGGCCATGGTCTTCGGCAATCTCGGTTCCTCCTCGGCGACCGGCGTTGCCTTCACGCGCAATCCCTCCACTGGCAGGAAGGAGCTCTACGGGGAGTTCCTGGTCAATGCGCAGGGCGAGGATGTCGTGGCGGGAATCAGAACCCCTCATTCGCTTACCGAGGATGGGCGTATTTCCTCTGGCTCCGACAAGCCATCGATGGAAAAGCTGATGCCCGAGACGTTCCGGGAATTCAAGGCGATCTGCGACCGGCTGGAAGCCCACTATCGGGACATGCAGGATCTTGAGTTCACGGTCGAGCGCGGCAAGCTCTGGATGCTGCAGACCCGGTCCGGCAAGCGCACCACGCGCGCCGCCCTGAAGATCGCCGTCGATCTGGTGGACGAGGGCGTGATTACGCAGGAGGAGGCGGTGTCGCGCATCGAGCCCCCCTCGCTCGACCAGCTCCTGCATCCGACCATCGATCCCAGGGTCGAACGGGTGGTGCTGGGATCCGGCCTGCCCGCATCCCCCGGTGCGGCGGCTGGGGAGATCGTCTTTACGGCAGAGGAGGCAGTGGAGGCCGAGGCTGCAGGCCGCAAGGTCATCCTGGTGCGTATCGAGACGAGCCCGGAGGACATCCACGGCATGCATGCGGCCGAGGCCATCCTGACGACCCGAGGCGGGATGACCAGTCACGCTGCCGTCGTGGCTCGTGGCATGGGCATTCCCTGCGTCGTCGGCGCCGGCACGCTGAGGGTTGATCTGCGCAACGAGCAATTGCTGTGTCCCGGTGGCGTGATCCTCGGTCGCGGCGACACGATCACCCTCGACGGCTCGTCGGGGCAGGTGCTTCGCGGCAACGTGCCGATGATCCAGCCGGAGCTTTCCGGCGATTTCGGTCGCCTCATGGAATGGGCCGACAAGGCGCGCCGCATGTCCGTACGCACGAACGCCGACACGCCGCAGGACGCCCGCTCGGCACGCTCCTTCGGTGCGGAGGGAATCGGTCTGTGCCGGACCGAGCATATGTTCTTCGAGGGCGACCGCATCCAGGTAATGCGCGAGATGATCCTTGCCGAGGATGAAGCGGGCCGTCGCGAGGCGCTCGATCGGCTCCTGCCGATGCAGAGATCGGACTTCACCGAGCTCTTCGCGATCATGCATGGCCTGCCCGTGACGATCCGCCTGCTCGACCCGCCGCTCCACGAATTTCTGCCGAAGTCGGACGAGGAGATCATCGAGGTGGCACGGGCGATGGAGCTGCAGCCGGCCTTCCTGCGCCGCCGGATCGATGCGCTTCACGAGTTCAATCCCATGCTTGGCCATCGCGGATGCCGGCTGGCCATCTCCTATCCGGAGATCGCCGCCATGCAGGCGCGTGCGATCTTCGAGGCGGCCGTGGCTGCCGCCCGGTCGACGGGCGAGGCTGTCGAACTGGAGATCATGGTACCGCTGGTCGGGCTTCGCTCGGAACTCGACTACGTCAAAGACTGCATCGATCGGGTGGCAAATGAGGTGAGCCGAGAGGCCGGCATGTCGATCAACTATCTTGCCGGCACGATGATCGAGCTGCCGCGTGCGGCCCTTCGGGCGCACGTGATTGCAGAGACGGCCGAATTCTTCTCCTTCGGTACGAAC
Source organism: Pseudorhizobium flavum (assembly GCF_044142885.1). Taxonomy (NCBI): domain Bacteria; kingdom Pseudomonadati; phylum Pseudomonadota; class Alphaproteobacteria; order Hyphomicrobiales; family Rhizobiaceae; genus Pseudorhizobium; species Pseudorhizobium flavum. The sequence goes on along the minus strand of NZ_JBIOKZ010000001.1, from coordinate 56,358 downwards.
GACCTGACCCAGACGACTTTCGGCATGTCACGTGATGACGCCGCGACCTTTATCCCGACCTACCAGCGGAAGGGCATCCTAGAAGAGGATCCCTTCGTCTCACTGGATTTCGACGGGGTCGGCGAACTGATCCGGATCGCCGCGGAACGGGGCCGTGCAACCCGGCCGAGCTTGAAGCTTGGTATCTGCGGCGAGCATGGCGGCGACCCGGCCTCGATCACCTTCTGCGAGCAGACCGGCCTCGACTACGTGTCCTGCTCCCCCTTCCGCGTGCCGATCGCCCGCCTTGCCGCGGCGCAGGCCGCGATCGCGCAGCGAAGGGGCAGCGCAAGCCGAGCCGGGTGAGGCAGCCGCCTTAGTGGCTGGCAAAGACTTCGGTGCGGCCGTCCCTGCGGATGAGGAGAACGTCGTAGGGTTCCGCGCCCGCACCTTCCATCCCCGGGGAGCCGATCGGCATACCAGGTGCTGAGAGCCCGATCGCGTCTGGGCGCTCGTCCATCAGGCGCTGCACATCGGATGCCGGAACATGCCCCTCGACGACATAGCCCGCAACGATGGCCGTATGGCAGGAGGCCGTGTCGGCGGTAACGCCGGCTTTCGACTTCACGACGTCCATCGTTTCAGGCGCAACGTTGGTAGCCGAAACCGCAAAGCCGTTTTCTCTCATGTGCGACATCCATCCGCCGCAGCAGCCGCAGCCGGCATCCTTGAACACGCTGACGCTTGCCGAAAGCGCGACGGATGCAGAAAGCAGGCTGAAGGTTGCGCTCAAGAAGAGGGTTCTAAACGTCATGGCACGGCTCCAGAGAGGTGGGTCTGCCTCCGGATGAGGCTGATCTTTTCGTAGCTGCAACACAGCGAACGCTCCTTGCGCTGGCTCAAGCTGTCAGTCCCCGTCCTTGATGATGATGCGACGCTCGACATACATGGGCCCCCACATCGTGCTGGCCTGCCTGTCGCGCCAGCTGCGCATCTCCGCGCGGCGGTCGAGCTCGAGGTCGAGCAGGCATTGCGCCATCGCATCCGTCCCCCGCCTGAACCCGTATCCGGCACAGGTTCGCTCGTCGGCTGCCCGGCGTTCTTCCGGCGTCATGGTCTGGCAGGCCGCCAGCGGCATGCACAGGAGAGCAAGGACGATACTCAGTGGTCGACGCATGCGAAGCTCCAGATGCGGCGTTCAACGGGACGCGTTTCCTTATCACGCGTCATGTTCTACACAGACAGGCATGCCGTCGCAAATCCAGGTACCGCTGTTTCCATGACCATCCGCTATGTCCGGCCCGTTTCCCATTCCGCCTATGCCGCCCGTCGCATCGGCCTTGCAGCCCTGGTCCTGTTCGTGCTGGCCGTGCTCGCCCATCGCTTCGGGCCCCTGCGCACGCCTGACTTCCTGGCACTCGTCCTGATGTCCGCCGCCATCGCCGCCGCGGCCGTGCCGCTGGCGCTGGTCGGTCTGATCCGCCTCTGGCAGCAGGGTGCTGAGGGCGGCATGGCTTCGGCAAAGGCACTTGTCTATGCCGGCGTGCCACTTGGCTTCGTCGCCGCCGGGGCTGCCCTCTACCTGACACGGCCGCCGCTCAACGAGGTGAGTACCGATCTGGAGGATGTTCCGGCCTTCCTCTCGCGCCCGCAATACGACCAGCAGTGGTTGGCGACCGTGACGACAACACGAGCCGCTGAGCGCCAGGCACAGCTTGCGGCCTATCCCGGTCTCGCCGGCCGCCGGTACGAGGGGGCGCTCGATCGTGTACTCCAGGGGGTAGAGGCCGCGGCGATTTCAGCTCGGATCGACATTACCGAGCGGAAGGGGTTGGAGTTGCCGGAGCTGCAGGAGCTGAAGGACTCGCTCCCCGGTCAGGAGCCGCAACCGGACGACGCGGTCGCGGAGGTCGGTGAAGTGCCGATACCCCTGCCTCGGCCGGAGCCAGCTCTTCCCGGCATGGTCGCGTCGCCGACGGATCAGGATGTCCTGCTGCAGGGTGAAACAGAGACGCTCGTCCTGGGGCTGCCCTTCGATATCGTCATTCGGCTGCGCGAGGATGTCGAAACCACCTTCGTCGATGTCCGGGTCGCCTCACGCTACGGCGCCCACGATCTCGGCATGAGTGCCGAGATCGCCGACGATTTCCTCGATCGGCTGGACGCCGAACTTCTGGGGATCGCGGGAGGCTAGGGGAAAGCCTCGGCCTCCGCGTCCAACGGTTCAGTCGCTGCCGAGGCCGAGCTTGTCGAGATCGACAGCGGCTGCGCCTTCGAGAACCTCGCGTGTCAGGGTGGGGGCCATCACCCGAATATCGTCACCTTCGCGGGTGATCTCCAGCGCGCTCCAGTCGACCAGGACATCCTTGTCGCCGATCCCAAGAAAGCCGCCGACCTCGACGGCGACCGCCGCGACCGTGCCGTCCAGGTTGAGAAGCACGTCCTCGATCTCGCCGATCTCTTCTCCATCGGCGCCGTAGATGTCGAGGTCGTCGATGCGGCCGGCAAAGAGATAGCTGGGCGCCGCCCCCTGGACAGCATCCGGCAGCACGACGATGGGTGCCTGGATCGGAGCTTGGGCAAATGCTGCTCCGGAGAAAAGGGTAATGGCCGTCGCGGTCGCGATTAGGGTGGTCTTCATGCTTGCCTCATCTGTTCGCTTGGCGGCGCAGCCGGACAGCTGCACCGGACGGCGGACAACGGCGCTTGGCGCCGGATGTTCCCGGAGGCCCTGCAGAGTTCAAGCGGGGAAGTAGGCGCCCTTCAGGGAGGGTGGTCCTTCCGTCGTCACCCGGCCCTTTTCGACCAGGTCTTCCAGATGCGCCAGTACGGAAAGTGCGGCAGCGCCATGAAGACGCGCGTCGGTTGTCGCATAGATCGCCTTCACCATGTCCGGGATCAGCCGGTCGCCCGATCTGATCCTCTCGAGAACCGCCCGCTCGCGCATCCGCCGATGGGCGCGCAAGCCCCTGAGGAAGGATGCCGGTTCCCGCACCGGACCCCCGTGGCCGGGAAGGAAGAGGCGGTCGTCGCGGGCAAGCAGTTTTTCCAGCGACTCCATGAATCCCGCCATCGACCCGTCCGGTGGCGCGACGATCGTGGTCGCCCAGGCCATGACATGGTCGGCGGAGAAGAGGAGGCCGGTACCGTCGAGCGCGAAGGCGGTGTGGTTGGCGGTATGGCCGGGCGTGTGGATGGCCGTCATCCGCCATCCATCGCCTTCGATTGCGTCACCGTCGGAGACCCGGATGTCGGGCACGAAAGTCGTGTCGGCGCTTTCGGCGAAGGGGTTGGCCTCACCCGCAAAGAGGGGCCGCGCAGACCGGTGCGGCCCCTCCGCGATGATCGATGCGCCGGTCTCCTGCTTCAGCCGCCGGGAAAGCGGCGAGTGATCGCGGTGGGTATGACTGACGAAGATATGCGTGACCTCCCGGCCCTTGAGAGCCGCCATTAGCGCCCGGAAATGCGCCTCGTCCTCTGGGCCCGGATCGATCACCGCGACCGAGGAGTCCCCGACGATGTAGGTATTGGTGCCGTGGAAGGTGAAGGGCGAGGGGTTGTTGACGGTGATGCGTTGCACGTTGTCGGCCATGGGCACCGCCTCCCCATGGGCCGGCTGGAAGACAAGGTCGAATTCCGGTTGCCGCAGATCCTCGTTCTCGGCCATGTATTCTCCCTGGCGCTGGGGCATTTTGCTTTGCCTCTCTCTAGCACGGGCGCCTGGCGGAAATCTTCAAAAACGTCAGCCGGGATGATTGCCGCCGGAGCGAAGCTTTGCTAGAGCAACCGCACTCGCCGGCCAGCGACCCAATACGCGTCGCGGCCTGCCATGGTGGGGCGTAGCCAAGCGGTAAGGCAGCGGTTTTTGGTACCGCCATCCCCTGGTTCGAATCCAGGCGCCCCAGCCAAGCCTCCCTTTTCAAGCCAACAATGCAGGTTTTCCGGCACTTCTTGCTTAGCTGGGAATCGAGATTCGCAAGCGTACTCCGGTTACCCAATCCTTTAGATCGTAGTACGTTGACGCTCCAGCAGCACTCCCAGCCGCAGACTCTCCTGGACGATGATGTCCAGCTCCTCGCGCTGCGTCCGATGATTGTCGATCGCCACCCGAAGACAGTGCTCTCCGTGGACCGTCGTGTCGGAAAGAGCAGCGATCCCTTCCTAGCCCACCCCATTGGGAATGGTACTACCTCGTAGCCTCGATACGTCCTTCTCTACGCAACGATCGACCTTCAGGCTGCAAATTGCCTTCGCCACTCCATGGCCTCATGCTAACGCGCCGCTATCTCGGCGGAACCCTGGACTGCGGCAGTACGCGACAGCGTGCGTGACATCACCAGCCGGCTTCACTGCAGGTCGTTCGGTCACATCATTCTTGGTCCAGCGAGTATAGAACCCAGCTATAACAGAGACTTATCCCTATACGATCTTCTTATAGACCTGGTCGCAATCCCTATTGGCGGCTGCGGGAAAAAAAGCGCAGGTTCCAGCCCACAAGAGCATCAGGCAGCGGATGTACGAAAAGACATCCTGCGTGTGCCGGCTCTGATGAGGGAGGGATAGCATGAAGACGGCTTTGATCGTTGGTGGCTCACGCGGAATTGGAGCGGCGACTGTCCAGGCTATGCGCGCCGAAGGGTGGAAGGTCGAGGCCACCTCCACTTCGGGCAAGGACGGATCAATCGTGGTGGACATTCGCGATCCGACGAGCGTCGAGGCCGCCTTCGCCGAGGCAAAGGCACGGCTCGGCAAGCTGGATTGCGTCGTCGCCAATGCCGGCATCAATGTCCCGCCGGGGCCGCTTGCGACTTTTGACAGTGACCGGATGCGCGATCTGGTCGAAACCAACATCGTCGGTGCGTTCAATGTGCTCAAGGCCGCTGCCGCTAGGGTCGAGGACAATGGTGTCATCATTGCGCTGACGACATCGCTGGTCCGCCATGCCGTGCCCGGTGTCGGGCCCTATGCGGCCACCAAGGCTGCCGTCGAGGCGCTCCTGCGTTCACTTGCCAAGGAAGTCGCCGGCAGGGGCATTCGCGTCAACGGCGTGGCACCGGGTCCCGTGGATACCGATCTCTTTCGCGCCGGCAAGGATGAGGCAGCAGTCGCCCGGTCGGCCGCAATGTCCCCGTTCAACCGCGTCGGAAGCCCGGAGGAGGTGGCCGCTGTCGTCGCCTTTCTCGCATCCGACCGCGCGAGCTGGGTCTCGGGCCAGATCATCCAGCCGAATGGCGGGTTGATCTGATCATGCTGACGCTTCTCCATTCCCCCGCCTCGCCATTCGCGCGAAAGGTGCGGATGGCTGCGATGGAGCGGCAAGTTCCACTCCATTTGGAGATCGTGCGCGTCGACCCGGTGGTCAGGAACGACCACCTCGCGGATATCAACCCGCTGGCAAAGATCCCGGTGCTGAAGACGCCGGATGGCCCGATCCACGACAGTCGGGCGATCTGTCGCTTCATCGACCGTCGGGGGGCGGGGCCAAGCCTCTACGGCTCGGAGACGGCAGACATATGGGAGATCCAGGTCCTTGAGTCGATCGCCGATGGCGTGATGGAGGCGGCCGTCAACCTTCGCTACGAACTGGTGAACCGGCCGGCCGAATTGAGGTGGCCTGAATGGATCGCGGCGCAGCGTCTGCGTATCAGCGCCGGCCTCGATCATTTTTCGGGGCGGATAGCCCAGTTGGCGGCTCCGCATATCGGGACGATCGCCGTTGGCGCGGCGCTGGAATATCTCGATTTCCGTCACCCCGAACAGGAATGGCGGGCAGCATTTCCAGCACTTGCGGATTGGGTGAGCACCTTCGCCCAGGAGGAGATCATGCGCGCCACTGTCTACCCGGCGGCCTGAGGAGGGCTTATGCCCGCCGCTGCTCGCGCAGCGGCAATACTTCGACATCCATGTAGCTATAGGGAGGAAGCAAAATGGAAGAGACCAGCAAATTCATCCTGTCCCGGCGACAGATCCTGAAGACCGGTGTCGGCACCGGCGTGCTCATGGCGTCGGGGCTCGCAGCGCCGTCGATCCTGCGGGCCCAGGAGCAGCCTATCGTGCTGGGGCACCTGGTGCCGCTGACGGGGTTCCTGGGAACGCTCGGGCAGTACGCTATCAACGGCCTGAAGCTCTCGGTCGATCAGATCAATGAAGCAGGTGGTGTCAATGGTCGCAAGCTGCAGATCATTGCCGAGGACTCCATCAATCCGGAAACTGCGGCGACCAAGGCGCAGCGCATGATCGAACGCGACAAGGTCGACGTACTGGTGGGCGAGATATCGTCGGCCTCGGCACTCGCCATTTCCGAAGTGGCAAGCCGCAACAAGAAGCTATTCATAGCCACCGGACCGCGGTCCGACGTCCTTCGTGCCGATCGATGCAACCGTTACATGTTCTGCACGGACATCCCGAATGCCGTCATGGTCAATGCGGTGGGAACGGCGCTGAAGCAGCAGGGGATGGTGGAAGGCAAGAAGTTCTTCACCGTGACCTCCGACTATGTCTTCGGGCACGATCTTCTGAAGGCAGCAAAGGCCTTCTTCGCCGCCAACAATGCCGAACTCGTCGGCGATGACCTGGTGCCGACCGACGCCACCGACTTCTCCGCCAACATCCTCAAGATCCGCCAGGCCCAGCCGGACGTGGTCTGCCTCAACCTTGGCGGTAACCAGGTCACCAATTTTCTCAAGCAGTACGCGGAATTTGGGCTGTCCATTCCAACCATCGGCTTCAACCTCAACACGGCGGATGCCTGGGCGGCCGGCATGGGCAATTTCGGAGGCGTCTGGCCTACCGTATGGTTCGACACGATCGACACCGCCGGAACCAAGAAGTTCGTCGAGGACTACAAGGCGGCATATGGCGGGCAGATCCCGGAAAACCATGCCTGGATCGAGTACATCACCGGAAACATCCTCGCGAAGGCTTTCGAAGCCACCGGGGGCACCGACAACGAGAAGATCATCGACTACTTCGAGACGGAAGCGGAGTTCGACATTCTCAAGAACAGGCCGGCCTACTTCCGCAAGTTCGACCATCAACTGGTTCAGGAAGCGTACTCGTTCTCCGTCAAGCCGGAAGGCAGCTATTCGACCGTCTACGACATGCTCGAACTAGGCGCCGTCGTGCCGGCCGAAGGCGAGAAGCTGACGAGCATCTATCCGGAAGACACCGGCGCCTGCAAACTCTGAGTTCGCAAGCGGCGGCCCCACCCCCGCGGGAAACATTTCCGGCGGGGGACCATTGCCAGGAAAATCAAATGGAACTCTTCTTCCTCTTCGAGCAGGTAGTGAACGGGCTCGTTCTCGCAGGCTATTACCTGCTGATCGCCTTAGGCCTATCCCTGATCTTTTCGGTCGGCGGGATCGTTAATCTTGCGCACGGCGGCTTCTACGCGATCGGCGCCTACCTCGCGGTGACCCTCACGCCGCATCTCGGTTTTGCTCCTGCCGTAATCGCCTCACCCCTGCTGGTTGCCTGTCTCGGCATCCTGTTCGAACGCTTCATCCTGCGCCGTTTCTACCGGGAGGATCCCATCCTCAGCCTGCTCGTGACATTCGGGCTGGCGATGGTCGCGGAACAGGCGATCCGGATGATCTGGGGTGCGGCACCCTTGTCGCAGACGCTCCCATCCAGCCTGAAGGGCGGCGTGGAGCTCGGTCCGCTGCTATTCTCGAAATACCGTCTGGTAATGCTCGGCGCGGTCCTCGCAATCCTCGCTTCGATCTGGCTGCTCCTGAACCGCACGTCCTTCGGCCGCGTCATCCGGGCCGGGATCCAGAACCCGGACATGGTGGGTGCGCTCGGTATCCGCCTCCAGCCGTACATGACGACTGTGGTTATGATCGGCGTCGGTCTGGCGGCGGTGGGCGGTGCCCTTTTGCCCCGATCACGACGGTTCATCCGGCCATGGGTGCGGAAATCCTGACGATCGGCTTCATCGTCGTGATCATCGGCGGGCTCGGCTCCTTCTGGGGCGTGGTGCTGGCAGCCGTTCTGGTCGGTGTCGTGCGGTCGATCACCATCCAGTATCTGCCCGCCGCCTCCGAGGCGTCGATGTACATCCTGATGTTCCTTGTCCTGCTGCTGCGCCCGCGCGGGCTGCTGGGCGAACGCATGGCAAAATTCGAAGGCTGATAACCTGATGAGCTCACAAACAAAAACCCTTGCCATCAGCGCAGTCGTGTTGGTTCTTCTGCCAGTCGTGTTACCGATGATCGGTCTGACGCTGACGACGGCGACCATGGTCGTTTCCCTGTGTATCGCCGTATTGGGCCTCAACTTGCTGATGGGCTACACCGGTCTCGTCAGCTTCGGCCATGCCGCATGGTTCGGGATGGGCGGCTATGCGGCGGCGCTTCTTCAGCCATGCTGCTGTCCGCCGGAGTCGAATACTTTGAAAAACGCATCGAATACTACGCAGGAGCGCGATAATGAACGAAATGCCTCAACTGAAGAACTACGTCATCAAGCCGGCGCCGGTGCCGACGCTGGCGGTCGCGGGAAGCGATGCGCTCTTCCCCATCCACCGCATCTACTGCGTCGGCCGCAACTTCGCCGACCATGCCATCGAGATGGGCCATGATCCCAACAAGGAGCCGCCTTTCTTCTTCCAGAAGAACCCGGACACCATTGTTCCGCTCGGCCAGGACTTTCCCTATCCGACGGAAACCAGCGACGTCCACCACGAGATCGAGCTGGTCGTGGCACTGCAGAAGGGCGGCATCAACATCCCGGTGGAGAGCGCCCTCGACCACGTTTATGGCTATGCGGTAGGCCTCGACATGACGCGCCGCGATCTGCAGGGAGAGGCCAAGAAGCTCGGACGCCCGTGGGAAACCGGCAAGGCGTTCGAGGCATCGGCACCCTGTGGGCCTTTGCATCCTGTCAGCAAAGTCGGGCATCCGACGGAAGGGGAGGTCTGGCTCAAGGTGAATGGCGAGACGCGCCAGAGCGGCGACCTCAACCAGATGATCTGGAAGGTCCCCGAGATGATTTCCTACCTGTCACGCCTGTTCGAGCTGAAGGCAGGCGACCTGATCTTTGCCGGAACTCCAGCGGGCGTTGGCGCGGTCGTCAAGGGCGACGAAATGGTAGGCTACGTGGCCGGCGTAGGCGAAATCCGCTTTCGGGTTGGCTGACCGGGGCCGGGCGCACATCAAAAGGGACAGGGTGTACTTGCACGCCCTGTCCATCAAAAAGCCCATTCGGGCACCTCCATCACCCCATTTTCCGGACTCGCCATGCCCGCATCGATCATGCTGCTGACGTCGTTTGCACTCGTCCTCGGTCTGGTGGGGTGCGTGTCCGGCTTTCTGGCCGGTCTCCTGGGTGTCGGCGGCGGGATTGTCGTCGTGCCGGTCCTCTACCATGTGCTTGCGGCATTCGATGTCGACGTGGCCCTGCGCGCGCACATAGCCGTTGGTACATCGCTGGCAACAATCATTCCCACATCGGTTCAGTCCATCCGCGCCCACAAGGCGAAGGGGGCGGTCGACACGGAGCTTCTGAAGCTGTGGGCCCCATTCGTGGCCCTGGGCGTTTTTCTTGGCGTTGTCGTTGCCGCCTATGCGTCAGGCTCCATGCTAACTGGCGTATTCGGGGTCGTTGCAGCGGTGGTGGCGCTCTACATGCTGTTTACCCGTGAAGGATGGCACCCGGTCAAGGGGCTACCGGGGCGTGTGGGACAAGCGGGTATGGCGGCAGCCATAGGAACCATCTCCACGCTCATGGGTATCGGCGGCGGCACCTTGACGGTTCCCACCCTGAGCATCTTCAGCTACCCCGTCAGACGGGCCGTCGGCACCGCATCGGTGATCGGACTGATCATCGCGGTGCCCGGGACGGTTGGCTACATCTTCAATGGCTGGGGCAGGGCCGGCCTGCCCGCGTTCTCGCTGGGATACGTGAACCTCGCAGGGATGATCGCGATCGTCGTCACCAGCATGTGGTTTGCTCCACTAGGTGCTCGCACCGCACATTCGATCGAGCCACGCACTTTGCGCATCCTCTTCGGTGTCTTCCTCACGATCACGTCCAGCAAGATGCTGTTCGATAGCTACCGCATATTCTTCTAGAGGTTCGGATGGCCCGACTTCGGGCTGGACATGGGGCCAAGGACGTCAGTTCCCGATCGTCGTCGTGGCAGTGAGCGGGTGCTGTCGGTGCAGGCCGCTCGGCTTTTGCGGTTGCAATGAGCCGATACTTCCGGTTGAGCTAGGCCACCAATCAGGAATAACAGCTGGAGTTGATCTCGTTGCTCGCCATCCTTGCCGATGATTTGACGGGTGCATTGGACGCCTCTGCGCCCTTTGCCGCCAGGGGACTGCACGTAGAAGTCGCTCTGACGGTCGAGGCGATCACCGACGCCCTTCAAGCCAGGCCGGCGGTGCTTGCGGTCAATCTGGGATCCCGCGAACGGGACGTTGCTGTCGCTCGCGCCAGAACGACTGCGGCTCTCGGTGCGCTTCCGCCTGTGACCCGGTTGTTCAAGAAGATCGACTCGCGGCTGAAGGGGCATATTGCAGCAGAACTCGACGTCACGCCCTTCAGGTCCGCACTGGTCGCGCCGGCGATACCGAGCTTCGGCCGCATTGTTCAAAACGGAGAGGTGCAGGGGTTCGGGATCACAAGCCCAATCTCCATTCGCGAGTGCCTTGGCCGGCATATGGAACGGGCGACAGTGCCCGATACGCTTGCGCAGGACGACCTCTGTGAATGGGTTGTAAGGTCAGACGCTGCAGGCTTCGATCTCCTCGTCGGCGCCCGTGGGCTAGCGGAGGCGTTGGCCGATACGATGACAGATCGGGCGTCCGCTCGGCTTGCGGAGCTGCCACGCGGAGCGGCGCTCTTCATGGTCGGCTCCCAGGATCCGATCACCCTTACCCAGGTCGAAGAACTTCGAGGAGCATTCGACGTCGATTACCTGGCTGCGCCCAACGGTGAGGTTCTACAGACTAGACCGATCAAGGACATGATTACCGTAGTGCAGACTGTTCAAGGTGAGTTTCCCGCAGACCCGCTGCAGGTTTCGCGTGCGCTAGCCAAGGCGGTGGTGCCGATGGTGAGCAAGACCGTGTCGACGCTGCTTCTGACCGGTGGAGCAACCGCTGAGGCTGTCATGGAAGAAATGGGAATAAACCGCTTCCGCCTGGCCGGTGAATGTCTCCCAGGATTGGGCTTGGCGCATGCTCAAGGGCTTTGCATCATCACGAAATCGGGGGGATTTGGGGCCCTCGACACCCTTGTAAGGATCGCCGCCCAGCTTCGTGACCGGTAAGGGGCCGAGGGGGTGACGGCCCGAGAGAAGGATCAGCCTTGCTCGGAGCGACCGGCCACCAGTTTGCGCGCATAGGCGATGGCGGAGTTCATGTTGCCGTGGTTGGCGATGCCCTTGCCGGCAATGTCGAAGGCGGTGCCGTGGTCGACGGAGGTTCGATCGATCGGCAGGCCTACAGAGACATTCACTGCGGTATCGAAGGCGACGAGCTTGATCGGGATATGTCCCTGGTCGTGATACTGGGCGACGACCAGGTCGAAGGCATCGGAATAGGCGCGGTGGAACACGGTATCAGCCGATATCGGCCCGTGAGCGTCGATCCCTTCGGCGCGCGCAGCGGCGACAGCTGGAGCGATCTGATCATCGTCCTCCGTGCCGAAGAGCCCGTTTTCGCCGCAATGCGGGTTGATGCCGGCGACGGCGATCCTGGGTGAGGCGTAGCCAACGCGCCTGAGATGGGCGTCGCCCGCTCGAATGGTCGCGAGCACCCGCTCCGTCGTCGCACGGCGGATCGCCTCCTGCAGCGAGACATGGGTGGAGACGTGAATGACCTTCAACCGTTCGGAAGCGAGCAGCATGTACGCGGCTTTCGATCCGGTGAGACTGCGTAACATGCCGGTATGGCCGTCATAGTGGTGGCCGGCGCTGTTCAGCGCCTCCTTGTTGATGGGGGCGGTGACGATGCAGCCGATTACGCCGGCTTGCGCGTCGCGAACGGCCCTTTCGATGAAGCGGAAGGACGCGTCGCCGGCGACGGAGCTCAGTTGCCCCCAGGGAAGTGGCGCGCCTTCGAGTGGAAGATCCACGACATTCGGTGAAAGATCGAGGTCGATGCCAAGCACGGCGCGAGCCGCCTCCAGTGTCGCGAGATTGCCGTAGATGCGGGTCCTCTGCCGTTCTGCAGGCGACATGTCGGCAAGCGCGCGCACGGAGATTTCCGGACCGACGCCGCAGGGGTCGCCGATTGTGATGCCGATGATGTTGCTCATGAGTATCTCCGTTCCTCGACGCTTTCCCAGTCGAGAGCAGGCGGGCATATGCGGGAGCCGTTAGGGCAGCTGCCGCAGCCGGGATAGGGCATATTCTTGTTCAACCCGTCAATCGCTTCCGCGCGAAGTCCGGTACGGATTCAAGGTTAGGTACCGGCGTGAAGGGCCCTGCGCAGATCGCGGGATTGTCCCGCTGAAACCGCTCATGGGATGGAACCTCCTGCTTTAGAGCCCGTTTGACAATACCAGCATGTCGCTGGGGACCAGCTTTGGCATTGTGCAGGCGTGATCATTTGAGTCGGATTCCTGGATGAAGACGATGTCTGAAGCACATCGTCACCTCGCAACCTACGAAAGAACGATCGACGGAGGGCGTGAGGATTTCCGAGCCGCGGCAGCGTCCGGACCGAGCCGACGCAGGCTCGGCTTGGTCAAGCGTCTTTTCGATGTCGTGTTTGCGCTGGGCGCCCTGATATTCGTTGCGCCACTCTTCTGCCTCATCATGCTTGCGATCCTTTTTCTGGACGGCCGGCCGATCTTCTATCGCCAGGTTCGTATCGGCCGGCATGGCAGGTCATTCAGCTGCCTGAAGTTCCGGACGATGGTTCGCGATGCGGATGTCCGCTTGGCGGAGCTCTTGTCCACCTGCCCTAAGTCTCAGAAGGAATGGCTTGACGCTCAAAAGCTTTCCAATGACCCTCGTGTGAACAGGCTGGGCCGCTTTCTGCGCAAAAGCAGCCTGGACGAGTTGCCGCAACTCATCAACATTCTGCGCGGCGACATGAGCATCGTCGGGCCTCGGCCGATCGTGCACGAAGAGGCGGTGCGATACGGCAGGAACCTGCGCCTCTACCTGACAACCCGTCCGGGACTTACCGGCCTCTGGCAGGTCAGTGGGCGCAATTCACTGAGCTATCAGGAGCGCGTGCAACTCGATGTCCGCTACATCCGCACCATGTCTGCGCGGCTGGATGCGCGGATCATCCTGAAGACAGTCGCGATTGTCGTCACGGGCAAGGGCGACCATTGACCCGGCGAATGCCCGAGGCTGAGGGGGATACTGTAAAATCCGCCGGCCCGTGCGCAGGGCCGACGAAAGGCGAGGTGCTGCGGCGGTCGGCTACTCCGCTGCGAGAAGCTGTTTGTCGCCGTGGGGGCCGACCGGACTTCTGCCGACGCAGCAATAGGTGAAGCCCGCTTCGAGCACTGCATCCTCGGACATCAGGTTGCGAAGGTCGATCATCAGTGGCTCCCCCATCACCGCCTTCAACTGCCCGAGATCAAGATCCCTGAACTCCGGCCATTCGGTGAGGACCACGACGGCATCGGCGTCCGTTGCCGCGTCCAGTGCGTCCTCGCAGAAGGTCACATTGGTCAAGAGCTTGGCCGCATTCTCCATGGCTTCCGGATCATGGGCACGAACCCTTGCGCCGAAATCCTGCAGCGCCTGGATAATCGGAATGGCAGGGGAATCGCGCATGTCGTCCGTATGGGCCTTGAAGGCGAGGCCGAGGACGGCGACGGTCTTGCCACGCACCGATCCGCCGCAGGCGTCGAGGATCCGCAGCGCCATGGCCCGCTTGCGGTTGTCGTTGACCTGAATGACCGTCTCGATCGTGTGCAACTGCACACGGTGGTCGCGGGCGGTCTTGGAAATCGCCAGGGTGTCCTTGGGGAAACACGAGCCGCCATAGCCGGGACCGGCATTGAGGAACTTCGAACCGATGCGGCTATCCAGTCCCAGTCCGTGGGCAACGTGACGCACGTCCCCGCCAACCGCCTCGCAGAGATCCGAGATCTCGTTGATGAAGGTGATCTTCATCGCCAGGAAGGCGTTGGCCGCATATTTGATCAACTCGGCGGAGCGGCGCGATGTATGGAGGATGGCTGCCCCCGAGAGGCGGTCGACCTCGTAGATGCCGGACACCACTTTGCGCGCCCATTCGCTTTCGCTGCCGATGACGATCCGGTCGGGGCGCATGAAATCGTCGATCGCCACGCCCTCACGAAGAAATTCCGGATTCGAGACGACCGAGAACCTGAAGGGTCTGCGCGCGCTCAGGAGGATCCGCTCGACCTCGTCGCCGGTGCCGACCGGCACGGTGGACTTGTTGACGACCACCAGGTCTCCGCTTGCCTTCTCCGCAATGGCATGGGCAACGGCATGGACATACTTCATGTCAGCGTGACCGTCGGTGGCGCGCGGCGGCGTGCCCACGGCGATGAACGCAGCCTGGGCATCCGCGAGCGCAGACCCAAGATCATCGGTGAAGGAGAGACGGCCGCTCGCATGGTTTCTGGCCACCAGTTCATCAAGGCCCGGCTCGTAGATCGGCACCACACCCTGTCGCAGCTTCTCAAGCTTCTTCTGGTCGCTGTCGACGCAAACCACGCTGTGGCCTATATCGGCGAAGCACGTGCCTGCCACCAGGCCGACATAGCCGGATCCGACTACAACGATCTTCATACATTTGCCTCCACGCGGGCCCTTGTCTCGAGACGGGATGGCTCGGAACGCTGATTGCTGAAATATGCGATTGTCTTGAGAACGCCTTCTCTCAACTGCACGGAAGGCTCCCAGTCAAGAAATTCCTTTGCCCGCGAAATGTCCGGGCAGCGCTGGGTCGGGTCGTCCTGGGGCAGGGGAAGCGAGATCAGCCGCGACTTGGATTGCGTAAGCTCGAGGACGACCTCGGCGAGTTGCTTCACCGTGAATTCGTTGGGATTGCCGATGTTTACGGGGAAGGTCACGTGGTCCGGCGCGTTCATCAGCCGGATGATGCCCTCCACAAGGTCATCCCGATAGCAGAACGATCTTGTCTGGCTCCCGTCGCCATAGACGGTCAGATCGTCGCCCGCCAAGGCCTGGACGATGAAGTTGGATACCACCCTGCCGTCGCCCGCGTTCATGCCGGGCCCATAGGTGTTGAAGATTCGAACTACGCGGATATTGGTTCCGTGCTGTCGATGATAGTCGTAGAAGAGGGTTTCCGCGGCGCGTTTGCCCTCATCATAGCATGCACGGATTCCCGTCGAATTCACATTTCCCCAGTAGGTTTCCGTCTGCGGATGAACCAGCGGGTCGCCGTAGATCTCGGACGTGGATGCCTGCATGACCTTGGCGCCGTGCCTTCGCGCCAGGTCCAGCATGTTGATCGCCCCATGGAAGCTTATCTTCATCGTGCGGATCGGATCGGCCTGGTAATGGGGCGGAGAAGCGGGGCAGGCAAAGTTGTAGATCTCGTCCACCGCGATATCAATCGGGTCGCACACATCCCACTCGATGAACTCGAACCGGGGATTGCCGGAAAGGTGGGCGATATTAGTCATCGACCCGGTGTAGAGATTGTCGAGGCAGATGACCTTGTGACCGCTGTCGAGCATCCGCTCGCAGATATGCGCGCCAAGAAAGCCGGCGCCACCGGTGACCAGTATTCTCTTCATGATACGTCCCTGGGTCTGAAGTGACGATGCCGGAACTAGGAGCCTGTCCCGCCCCGGATCTCGGAAAGTAGGGTCCGGTAGATGATTTTGAAGTCCAGCCAGAGGCTGAAATTCTGGACGTAGTGAAGATCGGCCGCTATGCGCGCCTTCGCCTTCGATCGCCGGGTGGTCGGTCCGCGCAGGCCTCTCGCCTGCGCAAGCCCCGTGATCCCGGGCTTCATCACGTGACGGTCGTGATAATTCGGTACGAGGTCCTCGTAGGCGACGCCTGCCGCCAGCATGCCGAGTGGGTGGCAGCGGGGACCGACTAGCGACATGTCGCCCTTCAATACGTTGAAGAGTTGCGGCAGCTCGTCGATATTGGTCTTGCGAATGAAACGCCCGATGCGGGTGATCCTCGGATCGCCCTCAACAGTCTGCCTGACGCCAGTTGCGTCGCATTGATCGAGGCGCATGGAGCGGAACTTGAAGACGTGGATGATCCTGCAGCCTTGCCCCCACCGTGCCTGACGGAAGAACACTGGGCCCGGGCTTTCAAGCTTGATCAGGAGAGCAACGGCCAGCAGGAGCGGCAGAAGCACCACTAGCGCGACGAGAGACAGAGTGATGTCGATGGCACGCTTCACGCCAAGCTCCAGCGAACGCTGCTGGATCACCGGCGCCGGCATTGCCTGGGGGGCAGTATTCGAGTTCGCAGCAGCGTAGTGCTCGAAGCTCACGGGCACGGACACGCCCAGGGAGGTATTGGCTTTCATGACCCAGCACTCATGGAGAGTTAACTGAATGTTAATCCAACTTAGTCCTCGCTGCATTGCAAACAGAACTCCGACACGTTTCTTTAATCTGGTTAATTCAAGTAATTCTCTTGCTGCCGTCCCTGGTGGTCGCATTCAGCACGAGCCAGTTCCGCTCAATACTTCCTTCGCCATTCTGGTGGCTGCGTGGGACTGGAACGTCCTGGCTCGGCATCGGGTAATGACACATCAGCTTGAGGTGACGCGGCAGGCAATAAAGAGGGAGAGGATGCCTTTTTGCTGTGGCCGATTTGTTTCGCGCAGCAGGCATAGCAGCAGGGATTATTGCTCGAAGATCTCCAGCTTTCGCGTGCTGAGGCTATGAAATAGAATTCTATGGGAAGTGCGGATCGGTCATCAAGCATGCGCTTGTATTGCACCTGCTCCATCCCGGATGGAGCGATAGGTGCCGGGATTGTTGCCTGCCCGTGTTCGCAGACTACAGATCTCGCCATCTGGAAGAGTAGAGGCTGCTACTGGAGCGTCCTGCTAGTCGATGCTCGCCGTCGTTACCGGGTCCAACTGGGGAACGATGCCGCCGTAAAGTGCGACCGACGCATAGAGGATGATCGCCCACATCGACAGCGAGAGCGTGAAAGCAAAGAGGAGGTTTCTTAAGCGCCGTGACATCGTCCATCCTTTCGGTGTGGCCATGATCCGGCAATGATGTTGTCTCCTGGTAAATCTCCATGGTTAACCATCTCCATGATTGAGGAAACCTAAACGGTTGTCCCGTTTTTGAGACGGGCCTGGTGCCCCCGAACTATGCGGGCTGTGCCATCATTCTTCAGCCTTACTTGCTCCGGGCCCATAAGCAGGACGCACCCATCGCAATCGAGATTTGCTCCGATAGTCGAAGGATGTATTCTGCATGTCGACAAGAAGGATATCCGATGGCTGAAACTGTTGATCCTCCGCCGCCCGGCCGCAAGAGGGGCTCCGGCGCAAGAATGGTCTATGACCTGTTGCGCGACGAGATTCTCGACCTGAAGCTCGCGCCCGGCAGTCCGATCGACGAGGTTCAGTTGGCGGAACGCTTCCAAATGTCGCGCACCCCGATCCGCGAGGCCCTGGTGCGGCTAGCCGGCGAGGGCCTGATCGAGACGCTGCCCAATCGTTCGACCATGGTGTCGAATATCGACTTCCTCAATCTCGGGCCCTTCTTCGATGCGCTCGTTCTCATGTACCGGGTGACGACGCGCCTTGCCGCACAGAATCATCGACCCGGAGATATTGCCGCCATCCGTCTTCATCATGAGGAATATGCGGCGGCGGTCGCCGAGCGCGATGCCTTGGCGATGATCGCCACCAACGCCGCCTTCCATGCGGCAATTGCCGAAGCGGGACGCAACCTTTACTTCACCAGCCTGTTCCGGCGGTTGCTGGACGAGGGGCGGCGGATCCTGCGTCTCTACTACAAGTCCTACGACGAGCAGTTTCCGCAGAGTTTCGTCGAGGATCACGCTCTGATCATCGCCGCAATCGAAGCCCGTGATGTCGAGACGGCGGACCGCCTCGGCAGGTCCCATGCCGACCAGATCGTTGCGCAGGTGCAGAAATTGTTCAGCCGCAGCAGCGGGGTAGACATCACGCTGTGATCCGTTGTATTCTTCTTGTCGACAAATAGAGTGCAGACTTCAGGTGTGGCGAACTGCATGCCGATCCGATCATTGCTTTGCTGCCGGAAGGCCGGCGAAAGGAGATTGACGTGACGTCGAAGATATTCTCAGGAGTCATTCCGGCGCTGATGACCCCCTGCAATGACGATCGCACCCCGGATTTCGATGCGCTTGTCCGCAAGGGCAAGGAGCTCGTCGAAAAGGGCATGTCTGCCGTCGTCTATTGCGGATCGATGGGGGACTGGCCGCTCCTGACCGACGAGCAGCGCATGGAAGGCGTCGAACGGTTGGTGAAGGCGGGCGTTCCGGTCATCGTCGGCACCGGCGCCGTCAACACGGCATCGGCGGTCGCCCACGCCGCTCACGCCCAGAAGGTGGGTGCGCAGGGCCTGATGGTGATCCCGCGGGTCCTTTCCCGGGGCTCTGTCGTGGCGGCGCAGAGGAACCACTTCAAGGCCATCCTTGCCGCCGCTCCGGATCTGCCCGCGGTCATCTACAACAGCCCCTACTACGGCTTCGCCACCCGCGCCGATCTCTTCTTCTCGCTGCGCGCCGAGCATCCCAACCTCGTCGGATTCAAGGAGTTCGGCGGAGCGGACGACATGCGCTATGCCGCCGAGAACATCACCAGCCGCAACGATGACGTTTCGCTGATGATCGGGGTCGATACCTGCGTCTTCCACGGCTTCGTCAACTGTGGCGCGACCGGCGCCATCACCGGAATCGGCTGCGTCCTGCCGAAGGAGGTGCTGCACCTGTGCAACCTCGCCCAGGCCGCGGCGAAGGGCGATCCGGATGCCCGCCAGCGCGCGCTGGAACTGGAATCGGCGCTCGCTTTGCTTTCTTCCTTTGACGAGGGGCCCGATCTTGTCCTCTTCTTCAAGCATATGATGGTGCTCAAGGGTGACAAGGAATACACGCTGCACTTCAATGAGACGGACGAACTGTCCCAAAGCCAGCGTGGTTATGTCGAAGCTCAGCTGAAGCTCTTTGATACTTGGTATGCAGAGTGGAGCAAGCTTCCGGGCGCCGTCCAGACATACAAGGCCTGAGCTTCATCAGCGTGGTGGCAAACGGCTCCTTCTGCAGGGAGCCGTCTCATGCAGCGGAATGGTAGCTGGGCGCGGATTTTCGGCCGCCTTCAGGCGACCGCGTCCAGTCCCTTTTCCAGGAGCCGGTCAAGCTGCTCCATTTCGGCAGCCGTCAGCGCAATCCCTTCCGCCTCGGATTTGGCACGGGCCGCAAAGCGGCGTTGCGACGGCAGGCGGGCGCCCTGGCCGACAATGCTCTCGAACAGGTTCTCGGCACGCGCAAAGGGGTTTCCGGGACGCCCGGCGGCAAAGGCCTCGGGCGAGAGGGCGATAATCAGTTCCCCATGCATGGGCGCAAGCGTCGTGGTCCCGAGATAGTCCAGGACTTCAGGGCTCGTCAGGTCGCCGATCATGATGCCGGCCAGAAGCTCGATCATCGTGCCGATCGCCGAGCCCTTGTGGCCACCGAAGGGAAGCATGGCGCCGGCCAGTGCCGCTTCCGGATCGGTTGTCGGATGTCCGTCGGCATCTATCGCCCAGCCTTCCGGCAGCGGCTTGCCGGCGCGTCGATGCAGCTCGAGCTCACCCCGTGCGGCCACAGAGGTGGCAAAGTCGAAGACATAGGGTGCATGATCCGGACGCGGCCAGCCGAATGCGAAGGGGTTCGTCCCGAGCAGGGGCTTGCTGCCGCCGGTGGGCGCAACGGTCGCATAGCTGGGGCACATGACGAGCGCGGCAAGGCCTTGGCCAGTCACCGCTTCCACTTCCGGCCACAAGGCGGAAAAGTGGCTGCAATCGTTGATGACCAGCGCCGCGAGACCGAGGGCACGCGCGCGTTCGGCAAGTGCGGGAAGACCGAGTTCGAAGGCGGGGTTGGCAAATCCCCCCTTGGCGTCGACTCTGACAATGGCCGAACCTTGGTTCAGGTCGAGTTCCGGCACTGCATCCGGCTTGACCTTGCCCGCTTTCACGGTCCGCAGGGCCCCTTCGATACGATAGATCCCGTGCGACTTGCAGGCGTCACGCTCGCCTGCGACGATGACGCGTGCAAGCGCGCCCGCCTGCTGCGCATTGAGGCCGGCCTTCCGGAAGATGGCATCGACCCGCTGGTGGAGATCCGCAATCGTGATGGTGGATGTCTGGGTCATTGTCTGCCTCTTTCGAGCTGGGCCGCCCGGCCAGGCGGCGTTGAACGAGTGCATACACATAGTATACAAGAGTGGGCGCGGGCAATTCCGGTTCGCACGACTCACATATCATGCCTTCCGACGGAGTTGAAAAACGATGGCCTCCCATACCTTCTCCTGCATCGACGGTCATACCTGCGGAAACCCGGTCCGCCTCGTGTCCGGCGGTGGTCCGCGGCTTGAGGGGGCGACCATGCTCGAGAAGCGGGCGCATTTCCTTCGCGAGTTCGACTGGATCCGCACCGGGCTGATGTACGAGCCGCGCGGCCATGACATGATGTCCGGGTCGATCCTGTACCCGCCCACCCGAGCTGACTGCGACGTGGCCGTCCTGTTCATCGAAACCTCCGGCTGCCTGCCGATGTGCGGCCACGGCACGATCGGTACCATCACCATGGGGATCGAGAACGGGCTGATAAAGCCGCGCGAGCCTGGAAAGCTATCGATCGATGCGCCGGCGGGGAAGGTGGACATCACCTATCGGCAGGAAGGCCGCTTCGTGGAGGAGGTGCGCCTCACCAACGTCCCCGGCTTCCTCCATTCGGAGGGGCTGACGGCACAGGTCGAGGGGTTGGGCGAGGTCGTCGTCGACGTCGCCTATGGTGGCAATTTCTACGCCATCGTCGAACCGCAGAAGAATTTCAGGGACATGGCCGATCACACGGCCGGCGAACTGGTGGGTTGGAGCCCGAAGCTGCGCGCCGCCCTCAATGCCAAATACGAGTTCATCCATCCCGAGCATCCGGAGATCCGCGGTCTCAGCCACATCCAGTGGACCGGCAAGCCGGCGAACCCGGAGGCTCACGCACGCAACGCCGTCTTCTATGGCGAAAAGGCGATTGACCGCTCTCCCTGTGGAACGGGCACTTCGGCGCGGATGGCGCAACTGGCGGCAAAGGGCCAGCTCAAGGTCGGCGACGAATTCATCCACGAGTCGATCATCGGCTCGCTCTTCCGCGGTCGCGTCGAGGCGGCGACGACCGTGGCAGGCCGCGATGCGATTATCCCGTCGATTGCCGGTTGGGCTCGCATGACCGGCATCAACACAATCTTCATCGATGATCGTGACCCCTTTGCGCATGGGTTCGTCGTCAGGTGACGGCCGTGCCACGATCCGTCGCGATCCTGGTCGGCGAGGCCGAGGGGCCGGTGCTCTCCACCACCGAGCCGCTGAGCTTTTGGGGCGGTGTATCGCCTCAGGATGGGCGGGTGATCGACGTCCATCATCCGCTGCATGGGGCCTGCCTCCCCGGCACCATCTTGCTGATGCCGTCGAGCCGCGGCTCCTGCTCCGGGTCGGGCGTGCTGCTCGACCTCATCCTGTCCGGCGGGGCTCCTGCAGCTCTGGTCTTCAGCGGCCCCGAAGATGTCCTCACACTCGGGGCGCTCGTCGCCGCGATGATGTTCGACAAGCAGGTCCCGGTCATTCGCCTGTCGGAGGAGGACTTCCGGTTTCTTTCTGGCTGTGACCGTGCCGCGATGACTCGTAATGTCTTGGAGGCCGGAGGGCGAACCATCGCCTTGGCTCCGGCGCCGACGGCCACGCTTGAATTGACGCCGGAAGACCGCGCCATGCTCGCCGGCGAGGCTGGACCCGCCGTGCACCAGGCCATGGAGATCATCTGCGCCATGGCCGCCCAGCAGGGCGCGCGGGAACTGGTAAAGGTGAGCCAGGCCCACATTGACGGCTGCATCTACGCCAGCAGTGCGAACCTGCTCTTCGCGGAGAAGATGGCGGCATCAGGTGCGCGCGTCCGCATTCCCACGACCATGAACGCGATCTCGGTCGACTACGCGAACTGGCGATCGCAGCAGGTTCCGGAAGCCTTTGGGAAGCCGGCGCAGGACCTGGCGGATGCCTATGTCCGGATGGGCTGTCGACCGACCTATACCTGCGCTCCCTACCTGCTCGCGAGCGCGCCGAAGGCAGGGGAATGCGTCGCCTGGGCGGAATCCAACGCAGTCGTGTTCGCGAACTCCGTCCTCGGAGCGCGCACGGAAAAACACCCGGATTTCCTCGATCTCTGCATTGCGCTGACGGGCCGCGCGCCACTGGCAGGCGTCTATCTCGATGAGAACCGCAAGGCCGGTCTGGTCATCGATATCGAGCTTCAACCCGGTTCTGACGACGCCTTCTGGCCGCTGGTGGGCTATCTGGCAGGGCAAATGTCGCCAGATAGCATTCCCCTCTTGCGTGGGCTGGCGGAAGGCAAGCCGTCGATGGACGACCTGAAGGCTCTCTGTGCCGCCTTCGGCACGACATCCGCGTCGCCCATGCTCCACATCGACGGCGTGACCCCGGAAGCCGCATCATCCGCCGCCGCGGGCCTGCCGCAGCGAAGGATCACCCGAGAGGAAATGGCCGCTGCCTGGCGCGAACTGTCGGCCGGGCCCGAGCAGGTCGATCTCGTGGCGGTGGGAAGCCCGCATGCTTCGCTCGGCGAGTGCCGCGCCCTTGTTGCTGCCCTTGGCGGACGCAGGTGCAGCCCGGACGTGACGGTGATGGTCACGGCCGGGCACGACGTCATCCGGATCGCCGAGGAAGAGGGAACGCTGCCGCTCCTGAGGGAGGCGGGCGTGACCGTCCTGCCGGACCTGTGCTGGTGTTCGATCAGCGAGCCGGTCTTCCCGCCTGCGGCGAAAACCGTGCTGACCAATTCCGGCAAATATGCGCATTACGGGCCGGGCCTGAGCGGCCGAACTGTCCGCTTCGGAAGCATCCGCGACTGCGCGGAAGCCGCCGCCACAGGCAGAGCGCCTTGCCGGCTTCACGAGTGGCTGGTCCCTTAGTTCCGCAAGACCGTACAGGCCTCGCCTGCGGCCCGGATCGCAGCGCATAGGCGGTCCGCCTCCGCACGGGTTTCGCGGCCTATCCTCGCGGCATAACGGCCGCGATGGCCGAAATTGCCGCGCGTCTGGTGCACCATGACTGGCAACTCCTCGTCGAGAGGGGAGGGCAGCCGGGTCACCCTCTCGGAGAAGAGTTTTCGCGCGACTTCGGGATTGACCTGTGCGGCGATCTGCACGCCCCAGGGCGCCCATCGTCCTTCCGCCATCACGGCTCCGGGTGAAAGTCGCCTGCTCTCGGCCAGCGCAACGCAGCTCTCGAGGAACGGCTTGTCGGGGTCGAGCGGCGCGGCCGCGGTCTCCGGAGGCTCGCTCGTCCACTGCTCGATCGAATGTCCGGTGATGGAGCGCACATAGGCGCGCGTCTCGTGTGGCAGCAACCCCCTATCCAGATATCGTTGCAGCCCTGCCTCACCGGCATTGTAGGCGGCCGCCGCATGGCCATAGCTGCCGAACAGGTCGCGGAGCTCCCTCAGGTAAGCGGCAGAGGCGCCGAGGGCCGAAAGGATGTCGAAGCTGTTGGCAAGTCCCCTCAGCCGCGCGGTGCCCGGCATGAACTGGGCGATGCCTTCCGCTCCCTTGTGGCTGACGGCACCAGGCCGGAACAGGCTTTCCTTCCAGATCAGCCGCGCGAAGAAATCAGCAGGAATGTCGTGCCGGCGCGCGAAATACTCGAGGCCGGAGCAGAGGTCGCTGTTGAACGTCTCGCCACGGACGCAGAGCGTGTCTCCGGACGCCTCATCGGCCCAGGAAGATAGGCACTCGTTTTCCTGCTGCTCTCCGGCCTGCCCTGCGGCAGCGCCTTCGCTGGCGAAGGTCAGGAAGAGCAGGAGCAAGATTGCCAGTCTGGTCATGGTGGATGTGCAAGGCCGTCTGTTTGACGTCCCATTCTGGCACGAACTGCGTTCGCGAGCCATCGCCCGACGAATGCGCCCAAAGGCGGTCCGCCGGATCCGACCTCCCGCCAGCGCAGTTTCTATTCCTGCGTCAGCAGTTCCTCGCAATAGCTCGGACCCCGGGCGCCCTGGCGGTCGGCGGTGATGCGGATGGAGCGAATATTGTAGTCGGAGTCGACGGTCAGCTGAGCGGCGCAGCTGACATTGGCGGTGCGGCCGTTCTGCAGCTTGATCCGCTGGTAGCCGCCACGCCAGTTGTAAAGCGTGGTCGAACCAGTAGGCGTATCGCTGATCGGAGGGCTGTACTTCGCGAAGAACTTTCCGGCCGACTGGCCGACCCAGCGAGCCTCGATCGGATTGGCCGGCGCTCCTGTCGTCGTGCAGGCGGAGAGTGCGATGGCGATGACGGCTATGGATGCGATGATGCGGCGGTTCATGTCCTGTAGACCTTTTTCTCTGCTCGTCCGATGAGGCTGCGGGCCGCACTAGCAGATTTCTTGTTTCCGTCGCACCATCGGGCCGCGCCGCGCTAAAAATTTCCCGCCATCGCTACCTTTTTGCCACGCCCGCGCCGCTGCTGAAACGGAGGCCGGAGAGGGCGCAAATTTTCGATGCGACCGCTTGTCGAAGCCGAGTGGCTGGTCTATAGAGGCGCCGCTGGTCACGGAGTGTAGCGCAGTCTGGTAGCGCACCACGTTCGGGACGTGGGGGTCGCAAGTTCGAATCTTGCCACTCCGACCAGCTGAAAAGCCTCTCCCGAAGGCTTCATTCTCTCCCTTTCAAGTCGCCACGCAAATCATTCGATCTTGGCCTGTGCTCAGGCAACTGAGGTGCCAGTAGCTGCGCATGGTCTTGCA
Source organism: Pseudorhizobium flavum (assembly GCF_044142885.1). Taxonomy (NCBI): domain Bacteria; kingdom Pseudomonadati; phylum Pseudomonadota; class Alphaproteobacteria; order Hyphomicrobiales; family Rhizobiaceae; genus Pseudorhizobium; species Pseudorhizobium flavum. The sequence continues at coordinate 31,440 of NZ_JBIOKZ010000001.1, read as the reverse complement.
AGGCCGTGGCCGATGGAGTTGTGTGTAGTCGGTGCCGCCCGAGGGCAGCGGACGAGGATGACCTGCGATGAACGACAACATGAAGTTCAATATCTGGTACGGCATTGCCGCCCTCTTCGGCGTTCTGCTCGTCCAGTATTTCTTCGCCTATTCGCAGCAGGTCACCGAAATTCCCTACAGCCAGTTCGAGACCTATCTCACCGAGAAGCGGATCGCGGAGGTGGCGATCTCGGACAATTATGTGCAGGGGAAGTTCAAGCAGGCCCTGCCCAGCGGCGAGACCATGTTCGTGACCACGCGGGTCGATCCGGCACTGGTGGAGCGCCTGCAGGAAAGCGGCGCCGTCTATACGGGCCGCATCGAGAGCAATCTCCTGGGCAATGTCCTCTCCTGGGTGCTGCCGATCACGCTCTTCTTCGGCATCTGGTATTTCATGATGAAGCGCATCGGTGCCGGTGGCGGCGCGGGTGGGCTGATGCAGATCGGCAAGAGCCGCGCCAAGGTCTATGTCGAGACCGACGTGAAGGTAACCTTCGACGACGTTGCCGGGGTGGATGAGGCGGAGGATGAGCTCAAGGAGATCGTCGACTTCCTGCGCGACCCGGAGAAGTACGGCCGGCTCGGCGGGCGCATGCCGAAGGGTGTGCTGCTGGTCGGTCCGCCTGGGACCGGCAAGACGTTGATCGCCCGTGCGGTGGCCGGCGAGGCGAGGGTGCCGTTCTTTTCCATCTCCGGCTCGGAGTTCGTGGAGATGTTCGTGGGCGTCGGTGCGGCACGGGTACGTGATCTCTTCGAGCAGGCCCGCGCCAAGGCGCCTGCGATCATCTTCATCGATGAGCTTGACGCGCTTGGGCGCGCCCGCGGCGCCGGCCCGATGTTCGGCGGACATGACGAGAAGGAGCAGACGCTCAACCAGCTTCTTGTCGAGCTCGACGGGTTCGACCCGTCGCTCGGCGTGGTCCTGCTGGCGGCGACCAACCGGCCCGAAATCCTTGATCCGGCGCTGCTCCGCGCCGGCCGCTTCGATCGTCAGGTTCTGGTCGACCGGCCCGACAAGGGCGGCCGCATCCAGATCCTCAAGCTGCATATGTCGAAGGCGAAGCTTGCCGCGGACGTGGATCCGGAACAGGTGGCGGCGCTGACGCCCGGCTTCACCGGCGCCGACCTTGCCAACCTCGTCAACGAGGCCGCGCTCCTTGCGACCCGCCGCAAGGCCGAGGCGGTGAGCATGGAGGACTTCAACAGTGCGATCGAACGCATCGTGGCAGGCCTCGAGAAGCGCAACCGGCTGCTCAACCCGAAGGAGCGTCGGATCGTCGCCTACCATGAAATGGGACACGCGCTGGTGGCACTGTCACTGCCGGGTGTCGATCCCGTGCACAAGGTGTCGATCATCCCGCGCGGCGTCGGGGCACTCGGCTACACTATCCAGCGGCCGACCGAGGACCGCTTCCTGATGACGCGCGAGGAACTGGACGACAAGATGGCCGTGCTGCTGGGGGGACGTGCGGCGGAATTCATCGTGTTCCAGCACCTTTCGACCGGTGCCGCGGACGATCTTGCCAAGGTCACCGACATCGCCCGTGCCATGGTCACCCGCTACGGCATGTCGGAGAAGATCGGCCATATCGCGCTGGAAAGCGACCAGCGTTCCTATCTCACGCCCGATCCGCTGATGGGTGGCCCGCGCCAGCACGACTATGGCGAACACACGGCGGATGCTATCGACGAGGAGGTAAGGAAGATCATCGACAATGCGTTCGACCGCGCGAAGAAGATCCTGACCGAGCGGCGAGGCGCGCTGGAGGATACCGCCAAGCGGCTCCTCGAGGTGGAGACGCTCGGCGAGGACGATCTGCGGCCGCTGCAGCTTCAACCGCCGTCCGATGATGCGCGAAAGACTCGTGGCGGGATCGCGCTCAACTGAGGAGGCAGGCCCCTCAGGATCTTCATTTGCTGGCGATGCTGGAGAATTGGACGGCAGGCCCTCAGTGGGTGCTTTCCAGCAACTCGCGCTTGCGCAGGTCCTCGATTGCCGCCACAGCCTCTTCCGCCGACCACCCGGCGCGCACGGCTGCATCGATGATCCTTGCCTCGCACTCGAGCGCGAGCCGATTGTAGACGGGCTCGATCGCTTCCTGGATGGTCAGAATATGATCCTCGGGCTTGACGTGGATATGCGCCGACATTGCCATGTTGCTCTCCATTGCGAGGGGGACAGCTTCCGAATCCTTCTCGGCCGGTTTTGTTCCGTGCCCTTTCACAATTCTGTCACCGAAGGAGGGACGCGGCCCCACGGGCCGCGTCCCACACCGCTCAGTTCCGGCTGCCATAGATCGCGTCGAAGGTCCCGCCATTGGCAAAGTGCTCGGGCTGCGCCTTTGCCCACCCACCGAAGATTGGATCATCGATGGTTACCAGCTTGACCTTCGGAAGCCGTTGCAGGAGGGTGGGATCGACCACCTCCGGCCTGACGGGTCTGTAGAAGTGCTTGGCGATCAGATTTTGCGCTTCGTCGGAATACAGGTATTCCAGGTAGGCCTCGGCCACCTTGCGGCTGCCCTTCCGGTCCACATTCGCATCGACGACCGCCACGGGCGGTTCTGCCAGGATCGAGATCGGCGGCACGACGATGTCGAAGGCATCTTCTCCGATTTCCTTCAGCGCCAGGAAGGCCTCGTTTTCCCATGCGAGCAATACGTCGCCGATCCCTCGCTCCGTGAAGGTCGTGGTTGCGCCGCGCGCGCCGGTATCCATCACACTGACATGGCTGAATAGATCCTGCATGTAGGCCTTGATCCGCTCCTCGTCTCCTCCGTAGGTCTCGTTCGCCCACGCCCAGGCAGCGAGGTAGTTCCAGCGGGCGCCGCCGGAGGTCTTGGGGTTGGGCGTGACGATTTCCACGCCATCCTTCACGAGGTCTCCCCAGTCGCGCAGCCCTTTGGGATTGCCTTTCCTCACCAGGAAGACGATCGTTGACGTGTAGGGTGCCGAGTTGTGGGCGAATCTGCCGCGCCAGTCGCGGGAGATCTTGCCGCTGTGCTCGGCGATTGCGTCGATGTCGCTGCCCAGCGCAAGGGTCACGACGTCCGCTTCTAGTCCCTCGATCACGCCTCGCGCCTGCCGGCCTGACCCCCCGTGCGATTGCTCAATGCGGACCGTTTCCCCGGTCTGCTTCTGCCAGTGCGCGATGAAGAGCGCGTTGTACTCTTCGTAGAACTCGCGCGTGGGGTCGTAGGAGACGTTGAGCAGAGTGGTCTGCGCCAGGGTGGGTGTAAACACGCCGACAGTAAGAGACAGTCCAAGCGCCAATGCGCCCATTCCATGCATGAACTTGAACATTCCGGCTTCCCTCCGTTTATACTCCAGTAAGTCTACTGGTTAAGTAGTCTTTGACAACGGAGCGCGGAAAGAACGCAAAACTCTTTCTTTCTGGGGGTTCGTGAGGGTCGAAGGCCTACGCTAGGACCGAAACTCGCGAAAGAGGCGCATCGTTAGGCAGGCATTGCGGGAAACAGCCTTCCCGGCGGGGGTGATGGATCTTGCGCCTGTGGCGATGACATTTTGGAAGAGGGAGATGCCTCAATCCGATCTTGCGGGCGCTGCCTTCCAAGGCAGCGCCCGCAAGACCTTCGTCAGGCCACGATCCTGATCCTTCCCCTCATGTTGGGATGGTAGCGGCAATAGTAGTCGACGCTGTCGCCGGCTGTCGCCACGCGGGTCGCCGCCTTGCCGGGAGGAATGATCACCTCCCAACCGCCCTTCACCGTGGCGGTATGGGGGAAGGGGTCATGGTTGAACCACTCGATAACATCTCCTGCCTTTGCCTCTATCTCGGCGGGCAGAAAGGCCAGCTTCTCGATGCGGACGTGGACCGTACCATTGTGGGCGCGGGCAAGCCGGCTGGAGGTCAACAGGCCCAGGCCGGTTGCGAGCAGTCGCCGTCGGTTGATAAGCACGGCTCTCATTCCAGCCCGTCGGCGAGGCTTTCAGCATGTTGCTGGTGGCCCTGGAACAGTTTGAGGCCAGTCTCCAGCAGGCTTTTCAGTTCGCCGTTCTCCGCAGACGGGATCAGCAGTGTCTCCAGAGCGCCGTTGACCTGGCTGTGGAAGCTGACCTCGTTTTTCATGTATGCCTTGTCGAAGGCAGGGCCATCGAGCTTGCTGAGTTCGGCGCGCTTTTCCTCGGCCGCCTTGACCAGCGCCTGGCTGGTGGGATTGTCCTCGGGCGTGACGTCCAGCTTCTTCACCAGCGCGAGGGCCATCTCGTTCACGGCCTCGTGGTCCTTCTGCATCGACTCTGCGAAGGCTTTGACTTCGGGATCGGTTGCCTTTGACAGCGCAAGCTTCGCCGCCTCGATGTCGATGACGCCGGCGCTGTAGGCGATGTGAGCGATCTGGGGATCGGACGGCTTGTCGGCCGCGCCTACCGAGGTGGCGGATAGTACCAGGACGGCTGCAAACGCGGAAATCAGGTTCTTCATCGGGTTCTCCTCGGCGCGGAATTGTCCGGCGCCTGTTTCGGTTGACGCGGCATTGGATGCCGCTACGCCGACGAGGTTCCCCGTCGCCTGCTGTCGCGGGAAGGATTCGTCAGACATCCCCCTGATTGAATTCGCTCACGCCCAGGCGGTGGATGACGGCCTCAGTCAGACGGTCACAACGGGCGCCGGCGAAGGGGAAAGCGTCGAGCAGCAGCGGGCCGATCTCTTCCTCCAATCGGCTGCGGATAAGTTTGCGCGCGCGATGCAGCCGTGTCTTGACGGTCGCCGGAGGGAGGTCAAGCAATGCGGCCGTTTCTTCCACGCTGAGGCCCTCGATGACCCGGGCGACGAAGACGATGCGGAAGGTTTCCGGAAGGGCATCTGTCGCCTGCTCGACGAGTTGAAGAAGCTGTCGCTGCGCCATTTCGCGTTCCGGATCATTGGTGGATGACGATAGGGGGAAGGGAATGATCTCGGCGTCTATCGATGAGATCGAAGGTGAGGCGCGCTTTAGCCGCTTCTGCGCTCTAAGCCGCATCAATGCACCATTGACCGCGATCCGGGACAGCCACGTCGACAGCGAAGACTGTCCCTGGAAGCTGGCCAGGCTGGCGAACGCTCGCAGGTAGACCTCCTGCAGGACGTCCTCGGTCTCCGCATTGCTGCGCAGGATCGCCCGCACAAGGCGGTAGAGGCGCTGGTTGTTGGCCTTGATGATCTGCCGGATGGCGTCCGCCTCGCCCGCGATCGCGCGACCGATCAGCGATGTTTCATCTTCGGTGGAAAGGCGAAGGAGGTTGTTCTGGGCAGATTGCATTTACTTTCTCCTGTTGGGAGACGATTGGATGCCATCTGTGCCGGGAGGTTCCCGCTTTTCCAGTCCTTGTTCCGGGCACAGAGCAGAGGTGCGCAGCGCCTGAACCGCCGCCCGCTTCGGGAGGAAAGCGGAGGTTCACGCGCTCGGTAGTTCCGGCGACCTCGCCTTGTCGCCGAGCGCATCGGCAATGGTGGTGCTGAACAGCACGTCGCGGGTCGCATCGGCCACGCGAGCGAAGACGTGGCGGATCTCGCAGCCCTGCTCGCCGTCGCAGTCCTCGCACTTGCGATAGGCTGTCACCGAAAGACAGGGCAGGGGCGCGATCGGGCCGTCGATCAGGCGCAGCACCTCGCCATAAGTGATGGCGTTGGCCGGCTTCAGCAGCAGGTAGCCGCCCTGCTTGCCGCGGCGGCTGGCAACCAGGCCGGCCCGCTTCAGGTCGAGCAGGATCTGCTCCAGGAACTTCTTCGGGATGCACTGCTGCGCCGCGATCTCGGAGATCATCATCGATGAGCCGCTTTCGGCCTGCGCCAAAGCCGTCAGCGCGCGCAGCGCGTATCTCGCCTTCTGAGAGATCATCATGCAACCGTTGGTGTCTGCGGCCGAGCTTCCGGATGGTCCTGACCTGTTTCGGGCATAATGGAAACGGCAGTGGAATTCAAACAGACGGGGCCTTGTCGCTGCCGACCGCCGCAGCTTTTCTGCCGGACAGCAGCTTTGGAGAGAGATTTGCTCTCCATCCCCGCCTCATGAAACCGCTGTTTCTGTCCTTGCCACGGGCGAGCTTCCATAATTCGCCAAAGAGTTTGGAAGAACCTCATGACGATCCACGACGCCTCCGGCCCGCGCCTGGCCGAACTCGCCGCCTCTCTCGATGTGCAGTTTGAAAAGCTGGATCTTGCCGGCCGGCTCGCGCTTGCGTCAACGCTCGGCCGCGCGGTCTTCACCACCAGTCTCGGTATCGAGGATCAGGTTATCACCGCTGCCATCGGCCTCGACCGTCTCGACATCGAGGTGGCGACGCTGGAGACGGGTCGGCTTTTTCCCGAGACCCTGGCCTTGATCGACGAAACTGAAAACCGCTTCGGTGTCGAGATCCGACGCTTCATGCCCGAGAAGGCGGATGTTGATGCCTATGCCGCGCAATACGGTCTCAACGGGTTCTACGAAAGCGTGGAAGCGCGACACGCCTGCTGTCACGTGCGCAAGTTGAAGCCGCTCGCCCGCGCGTTGGATGGGGCGGTGGTCTGGGTAACGGGCCTTCGCCGCAGCCAGTCTGGCAATCGCGCCTCCACCCCTTTCGCCGAATACGATGCGGAGCGGGGCCTCCTGAAGGTCAACCCGCTCGCCGACTGGTCGCTCGAGCAGATCAACGACTATGTCGAGCAACAGGCCGTGCCGACGAACCCGCTCCACAAGCGCGGATACCCGTCGATCGGCTGCGAGCCCTGCACGCGGGCGATAAAGCCCGGTGAGCCGGAGCGCGCCGGCCGGTGGTGGTGGGAGAACGACGAGAAGCGCGAATGCGGCCTCCATGTTCCCGAAGCCGCTGCCGCCTCTGCGAATTCGACTTCCCTTTGACCGGCAGCCGGCCAGGTGCCCTGGAGTAACTGATGTCCGATACCCTTCACGCAGCAGATCCCAAGCCTGCTACGTCCAACAAGCAACCGCTCGATCCGCACCTGAAGGCGCTGGAGAACGAGGCGATCCATATCTTCCGCGAAGTGGCCGCCGAGTTCGAGCGACCGGTGATGCTGTACTCGATCGGCAAGGACTCCTCCGTCCTGCTGCATCTGGCGCGCAAGGCTTTCCACCCCGGACGCATCCCGTTTCCGCTGCTCCACATCGACACCGGCTGGAAATTCCCGGAGATGATCGCGTTTCGCGATGAGATGGCGCGTCGTTTCGACCTCGACCTGATCGTCTACACCAACCCACGCGGCGTCTCGGAAGGCATCTCGCCCTTCATCCACGGTTCGGCATACCACACCGATGTCATGAAGACGGAAGCGCTGCGCCAGGCACTCGATGCCGGCAAGTATGACGCTGCATTCGGCGGCGCGCGGCGCGATGAGGAGGCCTCGCGCGCCAAGGAACGCATCTACTCCTTCCGCACTCCGGAGCACAAATGGGACCCGCGCAACCAGCGGCCGGAACTCTGGAACGTCTACAACGGCATGGTCCGCAAGGGTGAGAGCGTGCGCGCCTTCCCGCTGTCCAACTGGACCGAGGTCGACATCTGGCGCTACATCCAGGCTGAGAATATTCCGCTGCCGCCGCTCTATTACGCGAAGAAGCGCAAATACGTCGAACGCGACGGCATGCTGATGTGGGCGGAGGATCCCCGCTTCGAAGCCTTGCCAGGCGAGCAGATCCAGGAAGGCATGCTGCGCTTCCGCACCCTCGGCTGCTGGCCCCTGACCGGCGGCATCCGCTCCACGGCGACCACGCTCGAGGAGGTCATTGCCGAACTCGAGATTGCCACCGTCTCCGAACGTCAGGGACGCGCCATCGACCGCGACCAGTCGGGCTCGATGGAAAAGAAGAAACGCGAAGGATATTTCTGAGATGACCGCATCCGCCACTGCCACCTCGGTCGCTGTCCATCCCGCATCGGAACCACTGCCGCTCTCGCGCGACGTGCGTCCCTTGCGTCTCATCACCTGCGGCTCGGTGGATGACGGCAAGTCGACGCTGATCGGCAGGCTGCTGTGGGATACCAAGGCGGTCAAGGAAGACCAGGCAGCCACCCTGCAGCGGGATTCCGGAAAGCAGAACGACCTCGGCCTTCCGGACTTCGCGCTTCTGCTCGACGGCCTGCAGGCGGAGCGCGAGCAGGGCATCACCATCGACGTCGCCTATCGCTATTTCGCGACCGACCGTCGCTCCTTCATCGTTGCCGACACGCCCGGTCACGAGCAGTACACGCGCAACATGGCAACTGGTGCCTCGACCGCCGATCTGGCAGTCCTCCTGGTCGACGCCCGCGCCGGCCTCCTGGAACAGACCCGTCGACACGCAACGATCGCATCGCTGATGGGCATCCGGCAGTTCGTGCTGGCCGTCAACAAGTTCGATCTCGTGGGCTACGATCGGGCCATCTTCGAGAAGATATCGCATGAGTTCAAGGAATTGGCGCTTTCGCTCGGCGTGCGGCAGATCACGGCGATCCCGATGTCCGCGCTGAAGGGCGAGAATGTTGTCTACCCGGCTCCCGCCGCCATGCCGTGGTATGACGGGCCGACACTGGTCGAGACGCTGGAACTGGCAACGGTCCGCTCCGCCCAGGCCGGCGGCTTTCGGCTGCCGGTGCAGCGCGTTTCGCGTCCCGGCGAAAGCTTCCGCGGCTACCAGGGCACCGTCGCCGGCGGTTCGGTGAAGCCGGGGGATTCCGTTGTCATCCTGCCATCGGGCATGGTCGCCAATGTCAAGCAGATCGTCACTTTTGATCTCGTGCGCAATGCCGCCGTGGCCGGCGATGCCATCACGCTCGTGCTTGACCGGCAGGTGGACGTTTCCCGCGGGGACATGATCGTTTCGCTGGACGCCCAGCCGATGACGGGGCTCGAATTCGAGGCGCAGATCGTCGCCCTGCAGCCGGACGGTATCGAGCCCGGCAAGCGCTACTGGCTGAAGAGCGGTTCGCGCCGCCAGCGCGTCTCGGTCAGGCCGACGTCTCAGCTCGATCTCGCCACCGGCTCCTGGCGCGCCCACGTCGAGCCTCTGCAGATGAACGCCATCGGCAGGGTGCGGCTCTCTTTCGACGAGCAGGCGATCTTTGACGCCTACGAGCAGAACCGCTCGACCGGCGCCTTTATCCTGATCGATCCCGATACGCACAATACCATCGCCGGCGGTATGATCACCTCCAAGCGCAGCGGCGGGATCGGGATCCGCTACGAGGGTGAACGCGTCGTGCTGTCTCTGCCGGCCGACCTTGCGGACCAGATTATGGCGAGCGAACTCTTCGCCAGCCGGCGCGACGAGACGGACGTGCGTCGCATGAGCGCCTCACAGGCAGCGGACATCTTTGCCAACGCCGCACAGGACATCTGAAGCACTCACGCGCTTCGCTTGTCAGGCGGGCGCGTGGTCCCTCGCGGCATCACCTCGAAGCCCAGGTCGATCGGGTCGGTCGGGGCAGGTTCGCCGCTCAGGACGCGGATCAGCAGGTCGGTCGCACGATAACCCATGTCGAAGCGAGGCACCCGTACGGTTGTCAGCGGTGGGTGGCTGAAGGCGGCAAATCCGAGGTCGTTATATCCGCAGATGCCGAATGCCGGGATTGGAAGACCGAGCCGCTGCGCCTCGAAAAGGACGCCCATCGCCAGGTCGTCGTTCTGGCAGAAGACACAATCGAGATCCGGCGCCTGCCGCCTCAAGCGCTGCAGGAGCTGGCAGCCCAGTTGGACGCTGGTCGGCGCTTCCTCTGATGCGATGAGCGCCGGATCCGCGATGCCCGCATCCTGCATGGCGAGGCAATAGCCTTCATGGCGCCGCTCCGACCGCACGTCGATCGTTCCTCCGATGAGGCCGATCCGGCGATAGCCGCAGGCAAGCAGGTGTCGAACTGCTGATGCGGCGGCTTCGCAATGGTTGATGCCTACGGCCATTCCACTCGGCGTAAGGTGCAGATCGACGATCTGCACCACAGGGCAGGCTGCCGCCTTCAGGAGTTCCAGCGTTCCTTCCCGCTGTTGAAGTCCCGAGAGAAGGATGCCGGCCGGATTCTGCGAGAGGAAGATGCGGATCTGGCGGACTTCCTCCTCCGGGTCATAGCGTGAATTCGCGTAATGGATCCGCAGGTTGGATGTACGGACCCGGTCTTCGATGCCGCGCATGATGCCAAGGTGGGCGTGGCTGGTCAGGGCAGGCGCGAGGACGCCGATGACGCCATTGTGGCGGCTGGCCAGCGCCCTGGCCGCGAAGTCCGGTACATAGCCCATATCGTCGACCTGGGCGATGATCCGTTCGCGAAGCGTCTCCGATACCTTCTCGGGCTCCCGCAACGCCCTCGAGACTGTGATCGAACTGACGCCGAGGCTGGTCGCCACGTCCTTAAGTGTCACTTTTGCTGCACGGCTCCGTCGCTGCGGCATTGTCTCCTCCCGCTGGCTTGACACGGCGCGCCTCAGCCAAGGGAAGCAACTAAGCTTCTTGCCTCGCTCGGCAAGCCCGGGAGGGTGGCGCTGGCTGGTATCGCGCACTCCCGGGAAGACTCGACGATCCCATCGGGCCCGAGTTACTCCGCGTTCACTTCCCGGTGAAAACCTATGGCGTTCCGCAGGGCGGAGGACATCTTCATGCGAAACGAGCCAAGGAGGATTGAAGATGAGATGCACTCTCTTGAGGGCAGCGATAGCGACGGCCGTTCTCACCCCGTTCGCCAGCACTATGGTCATGGCGCACCACGGGTGGTCCTGGGCAGAGGCGGAGCAGATCGAGCTCAGCGGCACGATCACGGCGATTTCCTTCGCGCCTCCGCATCCGTCGATGGAAGTCCAGGCGGACGGCGGGGTCTGGAAGGTGGAACTCAGCAACCCCGGCAAGACCCAGCGGTCCGGTTTCGTTGAAGGCGTGGCGGATGTGGGCGACGCCGTCACCCTGATTGGCAATCGGTCGAAAGACCGGGAGGAACTGCGGATGAAGGCGGTCCGGGTCATGGTCGGCAACAAGACCTATGACATCTATCCGGAGCGGATCGAGACCAACTGAGGCTCGGCCCGTGGACTGGCTCGAGCCACTGTCGCAGACCTATCCCGCGCGGGCTCTGATCCTCTCGCCAACCCTTTATCTGCTGGTGAATGCGGCGCATATCATGGCGATCGGCGTCCTGTTTGGTGCAATCCTGTCGCTCGACCTTCGCATCCTCGGCCTGGCAAGGATGCTGCCGCTCGCGCCGACGGCGGTCTATCTCTCGCGGGTGGCGGCGACAGGTCTTGGCCTGGCCGTGCTCACGGGCCTCGGGCTCTTTTCCGTACGGCCCGGAGAATACGCAGCCAATCCCGCCTTCCTCGCCAAGCTCGCACTGATCGCGCTTGGGCTGATCAACATCCTTGCAGTGCACCTCACGCGGGCATGGCGGGCCACAGTCCGAGGGGCGGAGCCGACGAAGGTGCTGCGCGTGGGGGCAGCGATCTCGATTCTGATCTGGGGTGGGGCGATCATCGCCGGACGGTGGATTGGTTTCATCTAAGCGATCAGCGGTCGCTGAACTCCGCCCGCGGATTGACCCAGGGCTTCTGGTTGGAGCGCGGCAGCGGCTGTTTCCCGAGGATATGGTCGGCGGCTTTCTCGCCTGTCATGATCGAGGGGCCGTTGAGGTTGCCGTAGGTGATGTGCGGGAAGATCGAGCTGTCCGCCACGCGCAGGCCGTCGATGCCGATCACCCGGCATTTCGGATCGACCACCGCCAGCGGATCATCCCGGTCGCCCATCCGGCAGGTGCCGCAGGGGTGATAGGCGCTTTCCAGGTGTTCCCTGAGGAAGGCGTCGATCTCATCGTCCGTCTGGACCGCCTCGCCTGGCTGGATTTCCGGGCCGCGATAGGGGTCGAAGGCCTGCTGGCCGAAGATCTCGCGGGTCAGCCGCACGCAGTGTCGGAACTTCTGCCAGTCCTCGGGGTGGCTCATATAGTTGAAGCGGATGACCGGATCGGCGGTCGGGTCAGGCGACCGCAAGGTCACGCTGCCGCGCGATTTCGACAGGTTGTAGCCCACATGCACCTGGAAGCCGTGGCTACGGGCGGCGGCCCTGCCGTCATAGGAAATCGCTACCGGCAGGAAGTGGTACTGGATGTCCGGCTGCTTCAGCCCGGCTGCGGAGCGGACGAAGGCGCAGGCTTCGAACTGGTTGGAAGCGCCGAGGCCGCCCTTTGACAGAAGCCATTGGGCGCCGGCGACGCCCTGCCAGAACCACGGAAGCCACGAATAGAGCGAGACCGGCTTCTTCGAGACCTGCTGGAAGTAAAATTCCATGTGGTCCTGCAGGTTTTCGCCGACACCGGGCCTGTCGGCCACGACCTCTACCCCCATGTCCCGCAGGTGCTGCGCAGGTCCGATTCCCGACAGCATCAGGAGCTTCGGCGAGTTGAAGGAGGAGGCGGCAATGATCACCTCGCGGTTGGCGCGGATCACTTCGGTAGAGCCGCGCCGCTCGATCTCCACCCCGGCCGCCTTGCCGTTCTCGATGACGATCCGCTGGGCGTATGCGTGCACCAGGTGCACGTTCTGTCGCCTGAGCGCCGGCCGGAGGTAGGCGTTGGCCGCTGACCAGCGCCGTCCCATGTGGATCGTCTGCTCCATCAGCCCGAAGCCTTCCTGCTTCGAACCGTTATAGTCGTCGGTGAGTTCGAACCCCGCCTGCTTGCCCGCCTCGATAAAGGCGTGGAAGAGCGGGTTGACGAAGGGGCCTCGGCGCACATGCAGCGGACCGTCCTTGCCGCGCCAGCCGCCCTCGCCGCCATGGCTATGCTCCATCCGCTTGAAATAGGGCAGCACGTCCACATAGGCCCAGCCGCGGGCGCCGAGCTCTTCCCAGCGGTTGAAATCCTCCGAGTGGCCGCGCACATAGACGAGCCCGTTGATGGAGGACGACCCGCCGAGCACCTTGCCGCGCGGCGCGGTGATACGTCGATTGTTAAGGTTCGGTTCCGGCTCGGAAAGATAGCCCCAGTTGTAGCGCTTCATGCTCATCGGCCAGGCAAGCGCCGCCGGCATCTGGATGAAGGGCCCGATGTCGGACCCGCCCGCCTCGATGACGATCACCGAATGCTTGCCGTCCTCCGACAGCCGGTAAGCCATGGCGGAGCCCGCCGAGCCGGAACCGATGATGACGAAGTCTGCGCTGGTCATCCCGATCTCCTCAGTAGGGCGCCTCGACCGGGCCCATGGAGACGTAGACCGTCTTCAGCTCCGTGTAGTGCTCCAGCGCCGCGGCGGAGTTCTCTCGCCCGAAGCCTGACTGCTTCGAGCCGCCGAACGGGATCTCGACCGGGCAGAGGTTGTAGGTGTTGATCCAGAGCGTCCCCGCCTGCAACTGGTCCACGACGCGGTGCGCGCGGCTGAGATCTCTTGTGAAGACACCGCCGGAAAGGCCGAACTCGGTGGCATTGGCGCGCTCGATCACCTCGGCCTCGTCGTCAAAGTCCAACACGCACATGACAGGACCGAAGATTTCCTCGCGCGCGATGGTCATCCCGTCGGTCACATCGGCAAAGACGGTCGGCTGGACGTAGAAGCCTTCGCGCGAAACGTCGTTCGGGATGCCGCCGCCTGTGGCCAGTCTCGCGCCCTCTGCCTTGCCCTTCTCGATGTAGCCGAGCACCTTCTCGCGCTGTGCCCGGGAAACGAGCGGCCCCATCTGCGTCGCCTCGTCCATCGGATCGCCGATGACGATCTTCTCCGTCCGCGCCTTCAGCCGGACGAGGAACTGCTCCTTGATCCGCTTCTGCACGAAGACGCGGGTGCCGTTGGAGCAGACCTGGCCGGTAGAATAGAAATTGCCGAGCATGGCGCCGCCGATGGCACCGTCGATGTCGGCATCATCGAAGACGATCAGCGGCGACTTGCCGCCGAGCTCCATCGTCACGTGCTTCAGCTGCCCGGCAGCAGCTGCTGCAACCTTGCGGCCGGTCGGCACCGAGCCGGTGAGCGAGATCTTTGCCACGTCCGGGTGATTGACGAGGAGCGGGCCCGTCTCACGGTCGCCCTGCACGACGTTGAATACCCCCTTGGGCAGGCCGGCCTCGACCAGAATCTCCGCGATCTTCAGCGCCCCGAGCGGTGTCGTCTCCGATGGCTTGAATACCATCGCATTGCCGGCCGCGAGCGCTGGCGCCGCCTTCCAGCAGCAGATCTGCTGCGGGTAGTTCCAGGCACCGATGCCGACACAGACACCGAGCGGCACCCGCTTCGTATAGGCCCAGTCGCCGCCGAGCGGAATGTGCGACCCATTCAGCGCCGTCGCGGCAATGCCGCCGAAGAATTCCAGGCTGTCGGCCCCTGAGGTCGGATCGGCTACGATAGTCTCCTGGATCGGCTTGCCCGTATCCAGCGTCTCCAGTTCGGAAAGTTCCCGGTTGCGCTCGCGCATGATGTCCGCCGCCCGCCTCAGCACGCGGCCGCGCGCGGTCGGGCTCATCGCCGCCCACTCCACCTGCGCCCGTCTGGCGGAGGCGACAGCCCGCTCTACGATTGCCGGCGTCGCGGCATGCAAACGGGCAATCACTTCACCCGTCGCGGGATAGACGCTCTCGATGACGGTCCCGGCTGCGTCTTCCACGTATTCGCCGTCAATGAAGTGGCTGGCTGCCGGCTGTGCGCGCATCTTCTTCTCCTAGGGGGCGGCGTCGATCGTCAGGAAAGCTTCGCGGGCAGGAAGGGGCGAAGCTGCAGGTCGAGATAGTCTTCGGTGAGCGCGATCGACGCCGTGCTGCTGATCGGGGCGGAACGCAGGCTCTGGCGGATATAGAGCCCGTCGATCATCGCCGCGAGGCCCTCGGCGATCCGGGCTGCATCATCCGGTGGGCAGAGGCGTTCGAGGCTGTGAAGGAGGTTCGAGCGCAGGCGCCTCGAATAGATGACCAGCAGCCGCCGCACCTCCTCGGACCGCTGCGCCTCCACGTAGAAGGCAAGCCAGGCGGCCACCGTTTCCGGGGCGAACTGGTCGGCCTGGAAGGAGACGCGAATGATGGCCGACAGCCGCTCGCGGGGCGTGTCGAGATGCTCCATCGCGGTCACGGTATCAGCCCTCAGGCGCGTCAGCAGGCTGCGGATTGTCGCCTCCAGCAATTGCTGCTTGCTGCCGAAATAATGATGCGCAAGGGCGGGGGAAACGCCGGCTTCCCGTGCGATGTCCGACATCGTCACGTCGAGCGACCCATGCTGCCCAATGGCTCGCAGCGTCGCGTCTACCAGCGCCTTACGGCGCAGCGGCTCCATTCCGATACGGGGCATGTGACGCATCTCCGATTTCGGGGCAGTTTAGTTTTGATTGAGTGATCAATCAAGTTTTTGTCGGAGTGAATGCGCAGGAGGGCCATATCCACCTTCGGCGAGACAAATTGACACCGCGACGGCGACTGGCTTTCCAGCGTCGCTGGCGCGTCCTAAGTCTCCATCTCCTGCCATGATGAGGAGACTGCCATGTCGCTGTCCAAGGAAATGCGCTACGTCGAACTGACGGGCTTCGGCGGCCCGGAGGTGATGCGGCTGGCAACCGGTCCGGTAGCGCAGCCTCGAGCCGGCGAAGTGGTGGTCGAGGTCGAGGCGGCGGGCGTCAACCGTCCCGATGTCGCCCAGCGCAGCGGCAATTATCCACCGCCGAAGGATGCGAGCCCGATCCTGGGCCTGGAAGTCGCGGGCCGGGTGGTGGCGCTCGGCGAGGGGGTGACCGATGTCACCATCGGCGATCGGGTCTGCGGCCTCGCCAACGGCGGCGGCTATGCCGAGTATTGCGCCCTGCCGGCGGGGCAGGTCCTCGCCTTTCCGAAGGGCTATGATGCGGTGAAGGCCGCAGCCCTGCCTGAAACCTTCTTCACGGTCTGGGCCAATCTCTTCCAGATGGCCGGTCTCACCGAGGGCGAGAGCGTCCTGATCCATGGAGGTTCCAGCGGCATCGGCACAACCGCGATCCAGCTAGCCAGCGCCTTCGGCGCTGAAGTCTATGCCACGGCGGGTTCGGCGGAGAAATGTCGAGCCTGCGAGAACTTGGGCGCGAAGCATGCCATCAACTATCGCGAGGAGGATTTCGTCGAGGTCATCAAGGCCGAGACCGGGGGCAGGGGGGTCGACACAATCCTCGACATGATCGGGGCCGATTACTTCAACCGCAACCTCAGTGCGCTCGCCAGGGACGGATGCCTGTCGATCATCGCCTTCCTGGGCGGCGCCGTCGCCGAAAAGGCCAATCTGTCGCCGATCATGGTGAAACGCCTGACGGTGACCGGCTCCACCATGCGCCCGCGCACCGCTGAGGAAAAACGTGCGATCCGCGACGAGTTGAGGGATCAGGTCTGGCCGCTCCTGGAAGCTGGCAAGGTCGCACCGGTGATCCACACGGTCCTACCGTTCGACCAGGTTGCGGAGGCCCACCGCCTGATGGAGACGAGCACCCATATCGGAAAGATCATCCTCGATCTGCGATAGGGTGAATCAGCAGGCTGGCGAATGCTAGACGAAGCCGGGGAGACTTCAACTCACTTACATCCGAAGATTGTCACATAACGTGCCTTGCATACATGCGACGCAGCGCCTACCTTTTGATCATCGTCAACGTATTGAAAGGAAGGTGATCCAATGTCGAGTGAGATTTCGGTCTGCGTTTCGGACTTTGGAAAGGTGATGGTCATGACGGGGCAGCCCTCGGCCTGAACGCATCTTCCTTCGGACGCCTCGCGCGGCCGGGTTCGTTGAACGGACCAAATTCACGAGAAGGGTCGCCGCGCGCGGCCCTTTTTCGTTTTTATCTACGGGAATATCGTGCGTCGCCCCTATGCGTCGCGCGCATGGGTGGGCTGATTATTGGGCGCTACTCATGCGCCGCCCGCGAACCTATCTACGGGACATCGAAGCAGGACGGAGCGTCAAGGACGACGCCGGAGCTTCGAAGCCCATTGAAAGGGGGATTTATCATGAACATAGCACGCAGCTTCAACAACTGGCGCCAGTACCGCCGTACAGTAGCTGAACTGAGCCGGATGACCCCGCGCGACCTCAGCGACCTCGGGATTTCCCAGTGCGATATCCATCGCGTCGCCCGCCAGGCCGCCGGCCTCTAATCGCGAGAAGGCTCGCCGGATGTGAACGCCCGCCCAAAGCGGGCGTTTTGCATGTCTGGTGGGTCAGAGACCGATCCGTCCAAGCGCCGGAACCTTGATTCCCGGATTGGCGATGTCCAGCCCGGCGACCAATCCCAGGAAATGCAGTTCGAATCCGCTGCGGACCCCTGCCGAGAGGCCGAGAAGGCCGCCGAGCGTCAGATGGACGTCCCGCCAGTCCGTATCCAGATGCACGAAATCGCCGTCTGGCAGGTAGTCCCGCCCGACCGCATGCGGCGGCAGGACGGCTCCCAGTTCGGGCACGTTGCGCAGCACGAAGGCGACGAAAGTGTTTGAGTTCGGCCCCGGAAAGATCTTGTAGCCGCCGGGCTCCGCATAGGGGTAGGCGGCGATGGCACCCTCCACCTTCGGGATCAGCAATTCCGCTTCGACACCCGTCACCGCCTTCACCAGCTGCGGCATGTTCGAATACCAGTAGGCATCCGCAGGTCGGTGATTGCGCCGGATCGGCGAGCCCCAGCCGACCTTGTCGTAGCGCGTATAGCTGTCGGCACCCTTCTCCTTCGTGACGATCCATGCATGGCTGGAGACCGCGCCCTTCAACCCCCCGGTCGTCGCCGAAAAGATGTAAATCGCCGCCTCTTCGCTCGCCCCTGCTTCCGGCAGAATCCCGGCAGACGACCAGCGTGCTTCGCTCCACCGTCCGGGGCGATCCTGGATTGCCCACCAGCCTGCCGAAGCGAAGGTCGGCAGCAAATAGACGATGAAGATGATGAGAAGCAGCCGCTTCAGGTATTTCATGCAAGACCTCGTGCAAGTCGTATCGCGGTCGGCTATGACCGATTGAAACCAGCAATTTCAGGGCAGACCAATGCAAAACCCCGTTACCGTCGAAGTCACTCGAGGCAAGCTCGTCGAAAGCCGCCATCGCGGAATAGGCATCGTGGTGGACGGTGACGGCAAGACGGTGTTCGCTTTCGGGGATGTCGAAAGCGGCGTTTTCCCCCGCAGCGCCTGCAAGGCAATGCAGGCGCTGCCGCTTGTCGAGAGCGGCGCCGCGGACGCCTATGGCTTCGGCAATCGGCAACTGGCGCTGGCCTGTGCTTCTCACTCCGGTGAGGAAGAACACGTGGCGCTAGCAGCCTCCATGCTGGAGCGTGCCGGCCGCGATGCCTCCGCGCTGGAATGCGGCGCCCACTGGTCCTCCGACCAGGCGACGCTGATCCACCAGGCGCGCACGCTGGAAAAGCCGAATGCCCTGCACAACAACTGCTCCGGAAAACATTCCGGCTTCGTCTGCACCTGCGCGCACGTCGGCTACGAGGTTGAAGGCTACGTCGGCTACGACCATCCGCTGCAGGCCGACATCCGCGCCACGATGGAAAGTCTGACGGGAGCCGCCCTCGGCCATGACAATTGCGGCATCGATGGCTGCTCGATCCCGAGCTACGCCATTCCGCTTCGTGGCCTCGCGCACGGCTTCGCCAAGATGGTGACGGGGCAGGGGCTGGAGCCCATCCGGGCGAAGGCCTCGCGGCGGCTGATGGAAGCTTGCATGGCGGAGCCCTTCTATGTTGCCGGCACCAAGCGCGCCTGCACCAAGCTGATGCAGGTCGCTCCGGGCAAGATCTTTGCCAAGACGGGTGCCGAGGGCGTATTCATCGCAGCACTTCCCGAACAGGGCGTGGCGATGGCGGTGAAATGTGAGGACGGTACGACGCGCGCCGCCGAGGCGATGATCTTCGCGCTGATCGCCCGCTACTTCGACAAGGCCGGTGAGACGCACCAGACGCTCATGGCCCTGGCCAACAAGTCCATGAAGAACTGGAACGGTATCCATGTCGGCGACATCCGGGTCACCGATGCGCTGTTCGCCTGACCTGTCGGTGCCAACTGCCGTCTCGATCAGGACTTGATAGAGGCGCCGCCGGCGCCAGATCACCGGCATCATCGATGGAGGAATTGCCATGTACACGCTGTTCTACTCGCCCAATGCCTGCTCGCTCGCCAGCCACATCGCGCTGGCGGAGTCCGGTCTTCCCTACGAGGTGCGTCGGGTGAATTTCGCCGAGAACGAGCAGCGTTCGCCGGAATACCTGAAGCATAATCCGAACGGCCGCGTGCCGGCGCTGGTGACGGAGAAAGGCACGCTCATCGAAAGCCCGGCGATCCTCGCCTTCATCGCCCAGTCCGCACCTGACGCAAAGGTCGCGCCCCTCGACGATCCCTTCGAATTTGCGCGGATGCAGGGCTTCAACAGTTTCATCGCCTCATCGCTGCACGTGGCCTACGCCCACAACAAGCGCGGCTATCGCTGGGCGGATGGGCAGGAGGCGCTCGACGCCATGAAGCGGAAGGTCGTGCCGAACATGCGCATGTATTTCGGCATGGTGGAGAACGACTTCCTGACAGGCCCCTGGGTTCTGGGCGAAGCCTATTCGGTCGCCGACCCTTACCTGTTCACCATGGCCGACTGGCTCGAAGGCCTCGGCATCGACAGGGAAGAGTTCCCCAAGGTTGCGGACCACTATCGCCGGATGATGGAGCGCCCCGCCGTCCAGAAGGCGCTTTCCGTCGAACGGCCCGACTGATCTCAGGCGCAGCGTCTGAGTTCCAATGCACCGCCGATACCCTGGGACCAAGTTTTGGGCTGCCGCGGAAAGGGCAGGTCGGCCAGTTGACGCTCCGACATACGGACAAGGTCAGGATGACGGAGCACGTCGAGTCCCTCGGCAGAAGCTTCCTCGGAGGAGCTCAGCCAAGCGAGTGCGCTGGAGATAATCTGTAGCGGGCGCATAGCGTGCCTCCTGGCAATATGTCCTTGCCGGCTGATCATGCAGCTCTGAGCAGGCGCATTCAATTGAGTTCTTCAGCACTCTGCTGTAGAAAATCTATATGAAGAACCTGAACATGCTGCATCTGAACGGCCTGAGGGCCGTGGAGGCCGTCGCCCGTCTCGGATCGCTGCAGGCGGCTGCTGAGGAGATGGGTGTCACCATCGGCGCCGTCAGCCAGCAGGTCATCAAGGCCGAGGCCCAGTTGGGACGTTCGGTATTCCTCCGTCAGCCGAAGGGCATGGTTCCGCTCGATGCCGCACGGCCGATGCTCGCCCGTTTGACGGAAGGGTTTCGCGCACTTTCTCAGGGCGTGGCACTCGGGCGGCCGGCTGACGAGAACCTTCTAACGGTGTCCGTTGCACCGGTCTTCGCGGCGCGCTTCCTCGTCCACCGGCTGGAAAGCTTCTCCCGTCGGCACCCGTTGATACGCCTGCGCATCGAGGCAACGACGGCGCTTGCCGATCTGAACGGCGGAGATGTCGACCTCGCCATCCGGGTCGGGCGTGGGGTATGGCCGGGCGTCGATGCTGAACTGCTGATGGAGCAGCGGGTTTTCCCCGTCTGCGCGCCGGCCCTGGCCGCAGAGCTGAGGGAGCCGGCGGACATTCTCCGACTGCCGGCGATCATCGATGGCCCCTCGGCCTTTTCCTGGGACGTCTGGCTGCAGCAGGCGGGTCTCGCAGGCCGCAGGATGACGACGCGGCACGTCTTCAACGACGCCTCGCTCTGCCTCGACGCGACCATGGCGGGGCAGGGGGTAATGCTCGCCTGGCAGACGCTGGCAAGCTTTGCCCTCGAGCAAGGGCGTCTGGTGAAGCCGTTTGCCCTGGAGGCGGCGACAGGCATGGGCCACTACCTCGTGACCCGTGCAGGTATCCGTCAGCCCGCGAAGGTGCGTGCCTTTGCCGACTGGCTGCGGGCGGAAATGCAGGCGCTCGACCGGGAGGTCGTCACGCCGGCTCCTGCAGGCGCTTCTCCCACATTGCCTTGAAGGCGGGCCTCGCCTGACAGGTTTCCAGCCAGGCCTTCAGTGACGGCCGAGCGTCGAACAGGGGTGCATGGCCCTGCGCGTAGCGCACGACCTCCGCGACGAGGATGTCGGCGGCGGTGAAGCGCCCACCCACCATGAAGGGGCTGGCCTTGAGATGATCCTCCAGGACGTCGAAGGGGCGCTCGAGGTTGGCGGCGGAAGCGGCGATCTTCGCGCGGCCTTCCTCGGTCTCCATCGCGCCCTTGCCGATGGCCATCTGGATGTCGAGTGCGTCTTCCTCGATGCTGGTGGCGCCGAACAGCGCCCATTGCACCATCAGCGCATCCTCCTGCAGGTCCTTCGGTCCGAGCGCGCCGCCATGCTTCTTCGCAAGGTAGAGCGTGATGGCAAGTGATTCGTGCAGCACGAAGCCGTCATCGTCCATCGACGGGATCGAACCCATCGGGTTGATGGCCAGGAACTCGGGAGAGCGGGTGTTCACCGGTGCCCCGGCCGCGGAAGCATCGGCCAGCCGATAGGCCTGGATCACCGGCACGTGCCGGAAGGCAAGACCAAGTTCCTCGATGAGCCAGAGCGGCCGGGTGGCACGGGAGCGATAGACTCCGTAGATCGTCAGCATTTACGTCCTCCTGGGAAAAGCTGCGCCACGCTACGGGGGCAGGTGGCTGAACGGAAGACCGGTCGGCGTTATGGCGCCATGAATTGTTTCGATCGGTCAGGCCCGGCGATTGCCCTCGATCGTCAGGTGGGGAAAACGCTCCTCGCCACCAAGCAGTTCGCCCGTAGCACGGTCATGCCAGCGGAAGCCGAGAATGGCGCCGTCTTCCACGCCATCGAAGATATTGTCGCTGACGAGCGCGCTGCCCGCATCTTCCACGACCGATACGGCGCAGCCGATCCGCGCCCGGCGGACGATGTTGCCGGTGACGGAGACGTTGCGCAGGTAGGGACCCCAGCCGACCAGCATGGCGAAACGCGGAACGTTCTCGAGGACATTGCCGGAAACCACCGTGTCGGCCTCCGCACCGATGCCGATCCCGAAGCCGACGCTGTCGTGTTCATAGGGACCGACCAGCGAGATGTTGCGGATGATGTTGCTGGAAACGATCGCCAGCCGTCCACCTTCGTTGAAATTGGCTATGTTGATGCCGTTTGCCGCTCCGTCCACGAGGTTGCCGGTCACCAGCGCTCCCTCGAAGCCAAATTCGGAATAGATAGCCGTCTCGCCTGATCGCAGGCAGTGATTGTCGGAGATCTGGACGTTGGAAGCGGCGTTCGCCCGAATGGCCGTGAAAGCACTGTCGGAGATGTGGTTGCCCGATACGATCACGCCGTCGGCGCGGTAGAGGTTGATGGCATTGCCGAACTGCCCGGTGCCGCCATAACCTGCGCCGGTCCGCGTGATGCGGTTGCCGGAAACGATCGTGCCATCCTCTCCCTTCTCCCTACGGTGAACGAGAATGCCGCCATTGCCGCAGCCGGACAGGAGGTTTTCCCGAATCCCGAGGCCGGTGCTGTCGATCGCGTAGAGCCCGTATTCGCTGATTGCGGAGATACGGTTAGCCCTCAGGACGCCGCCGCAACGCTCCAGTTGCAGGGCCGTTTTGCTGCTGCCCTCCACGGTGCATTTTTCCATCGTCAGGTCGGCAACGTCGCGCAGGTGAAGCAGGGCGGGCACCTGATCAGGCAGAGGTCGACCGGCCCCGTCGAACGTGATGCCGTCCAGTTCTATGCGCCGCGTACCCGGTTCGCTGCGGATGAATGGCCCACCGCCGCCAAGTGCGAGGGTGGTGGCGCCGGCAATGCCCATCAGGCGGGTCCGGTCCGGCAGCGCCAGATCGTTCACCTCGTAGCGCCCCGGCGGCAGGAACACCCACTGGTCAGCCTGGCTCGCTTGCGCGATCAGCTCCCGCAACTTCCGGGTCTGCTCTTCGCCGCCACCCGACCTCAATCCCGCAGCTCCCGCATCGATCGCGCCGCGCAGATCCGTCAGCGACATGGCTGGGGCTGTTCGTCCGCTCCTCGTGTTCAGCAGAAGGGTACAACTCGCCGACGAGAGGCCGAGCAAAAGCTTTCGTCTGGAAATCATCCGCACCTCCGGAGAGTAAGGACCTGCTTATATGCGCCCGTTATTGAATTCGATTGGCGAGATGAACAATTGTTACGATAAAATTAAAGAAGATTAAGGATCTGTCCTGCAATCTCTTCCTGACGTTGGGGGCGTTCATTTTAGCAAGCGGTTTGGGAGAGACATCGGATGCACGGTCCAATGTCAAGAAGCGCGCATTCGCAGGATACCTCGGTCACTCTCGAGAGCCTCCGCCAGCGGCTGCTGACGGTCGTTACGGATGCGGAACTGGCGGATACGTTCGCGATCCTCGACCGGCTGGACGCCTGCTCCCTCGTCGACCAGTTTCCTGAACTCATCTACGTCAAGGATCGCCGCAGCCGCTTCGTGCTGGCGAACGACGCCACCGCCCGCGCCAACAATATAGCTCATCCCGTTGAAATGCTCGGCAAGACCGATTTCGATCTGTTCGAGCGGGAGGTGGCGGAGGAGCTCTTTCTCGCCGAGCAGAGAATGATGTCGCTCGGTGAGGCGATGACCAATGTCGAGCATCGCCTGGCATTCGGCGGCATGTCCTGCTGGCTCCAGTCGACAAAGACCCCGCTGCGGGACGCTGAGGGCCGTATCGTCGGGCTGATCGGTATCTCCCGCGATATCACTGAGCGCAAGCGGCAGGAGGATCTGCGGCGCGGCCATGCCCGCCTCCTCGAAATGATCGCGCGCGGCCAGCCGCTCGACAAGGTCCTGCTTTCTCTCGTCGATCTGGTTGAAGAGGAACTGGACGACGTGGTTGCGTCGGTGCTGCTCCTCGACGAGGGGACCGACCGGCTGCGGCATGGGGCGTCCTCGAGCCTTCCGGAAGCCTATGTCCGAATGATCGACGGTCTCCTGATTGGCCCGCATGCCGGCTCCTGCGGCACGGCCGCCTGGCGGCGCGAGCCGGTCATCGTCAGCAATGCCTTGGAAGACGCCCTCTGGGAGGACTATCGCGAACTGCCGCAGCAGTTCGGTTTTCGGTCCTGCTGGTCCACGCCGATCATCGGCCCGGATAGAAGGGTCCTCGGCACCTTCGCGCTCTATTCCGGTTCTGTGCGCGAGCCGACGGAGCTCGAGCTCGAACTGACCGCCATGGCGACCGACATTGCCGGCATCGCCATCGAACGGATGCGCGCGGAGGAGCGCATTCGCTACATGGCGCATCATGACGCCCTGACAGGTCTTCCGAACCGGGCGCTCTTCTGGATCCAGTTCAACCATATTCTTGCCGAGGCGCGCCGCGAAAAACGCAAGGTCGCGGTCGCTTACATCGACCTCGACAACTTCAAGCAGATCAACGACCGGCTGGGCCATGCGGCCGGCGACGAGGTCCTGAAGACGATCGCCGAACGCCTGCCGCGCTGCATCCGCGCCAACGACCTGATTGTCCGGCTTGGTGGTGACGAATTTGCCATCGTCTTCTCCCTAATCGGCCAGGGGGAAGAGGGCGTTGTTCGGCGGATGGACGAGCTGCGCGCGGTCATCTCGGCACCCGTCATGTTCGAGTCCGAAGAAGTCCACGTCACCTGCAGCATGGGGGCTGCATTCTATCCGGAGGATGGAGACACCCCCGAGGCGCTGTTGGCACGGGCGGACCGCGCCATGTACGGCGCCAAGAACGACGGTCGTGATCGCCTGCAGGTCTGGACCTATGCTCCTGCCAGCGACTGACGGCGACATCGGGAAGCGATCTTTGCAGTCGCCTGTTGCGCACTATCTTTGAGGGAATGAAACCAGAGGCGCTGCTTCATCCCACCCCGGCCGGGCTGTTCTGCCCCATCGGCCGCTTTCACGTCGATCCGGTGCGGCCCGTTGAGCGGGCGCTGATCACCCATGGCCATTCCGATCACGCGAGGGCCGGGCATGGGAAGGTTCTGGCCACGCGCCAGACGCTCGACATCATGCGGATCCGCTATGGCGAGGACTTCTGCGGATCAGAACAGGCGGTGGAGTTTGGCGAGCGCGTCGAGGTGGACGGCGTCACCGTCTGCTTCCACCCCGCAGGGCACGTCCTGGGCTCGGCCCAGATCCTCATCCAGAAGGATGGCCTCAGGATCAACGTCTCCGGCGACTACAAGCGTGGCACGGATCCCACCTGCGCCTCCTTCGAGCCTGTCGCATGCGATGTCTTCATCACCGAGGCCACCTTCGGTCTGCCGGTCTTCCACCATCCGGACCCGAAGGGCGAGATCGGCAAGCTGCTCACTTCGCTGAAGCAGTTTCCCGAGCGCAGCCACATGATCGGCGCCTATGCGCTCGGCAAGGCGCAGCGCGTCATCCGTCTGATCCGCGACTGCGGCTACCAGGAGCCGATCTATATCCACGGGGCGCTGGCGAGGCTCTGCGACTACTACCGCGAACAGGGCATCGAATTGGGCGACATCCGGCCCGCGACGCTGGAGAAGAAGGATCCCGATGCCTTCAAGGGCGCCGTGGTCGTCGGTCCGCCCTCGGCATTCCAGGATCGCTGGGCGCGGCGCTTCAACGAGCCGCTGATCGCCTTTGCCTCCGGCTGGATGATGGTGCGCCAGCGCGCCAAGCAGGGCGGGGTGGAGCTGCCTCTGGTGATCTCCGACCACTGCGACTGGCCCGAGCTCCTGGAGACCATCAGGGAGGTCGGACCTTCCGAGGTGTGGGTGACGCACGGCCGGGAGGAGGCGCTGGTGCGCTGGTGCGAGCTGCAGGGCATCCCGGCCCGCCCGCTCCACCTCGTCGGCTATGAAGACGAGGGAGACTGATGAAGGCCTTCTCCAACCTCCTCGACCGCCTCGTGCTGACCCCGTCGCGCAACGGCAAGCTGAAGCTGCTTGCCGACTATTTCCGCGACACGCCGGATCCCGATCGCGGCTATGGTTTGGCGGCGCTCGCCGGTACGCTCGACCTGAGGAACATCAAGCCGGCGCTCCTGCGCGAACTGGTGCTGGAAAAGCTCGATCCGGTCCTCTTCCAGTATTCCTACGACTACGTCGGCGATCTTGCCGAAACCATCGCGCTCGTCTGGGACGGCGGCGAGAAGGACGACACGACCGACGAAGAGCAGCCGCGGCTCGGCGAAGTCGTCACGATGATGAATTCGCTCGGCCGGACCGAAGTCCGCGCCGCCGTCCGCGATCTCCTCGATCATCTCGACCCTTCCAGCCGCTTCGCCTTCCTGAAGCTCGCGACCGGGGCGCTTCGCATCGGCGTCTCCGCCCGGCTCGCCAAGCAGGCGTTGTCGGACATGAGCGGCCCAGGGGAGAGCCAGAAGGACGTCACCGAAATCGAAACCTTGTGGCACGGCCTGGGTCCGCCCTACGAGCCGCTTTTCGCCTGGCTGGAGGGCCGGGCGGAGAAGCCGGTGCTGGCGACGCCGGCGATCTTCCACTCCGTCATGCTGGCCAATCCGGTGGAGGAGGGTGATCTCGAGAAGCTGGACCCGGAGGATTACGCTGCCGAATGGAAGTGGGACGGCATCCGCATCCAGATGTCGAGCTATGGCGGCACGAAGAAGCTCTATTCCCGCTCCGGCGACGACATCACTGGTGCCTTCCCGGACATCGTGGACTCGATCAACTTCGAAGGCGTCGTGGACGGCGAACTTCTTGTTGGCGGTACCATGCGCTCCAACAGCCCGACCCGCACGTTCTCGGACCTGCAGCAGCGGCTCAACCGCAAGACCGTCACGAACCGGATGCTGGACGACTACCCCGCCTTCGTGCGGGCCTACGACCTGCTGTTTCAGGGCGACCAGGACATCCGCGCCCGCACCTTCTTCGAGCGCCGCGAGCGGCTGGGAGAGGTCATCGAAAAGGCCCCACACGACCGCTTCGACTTGTCCGATCTCGTCGACTTCTCCGACTGGCAGGAACTCGACCGCCTGCGCGTCGATCCGCCCGATCCGGTGATCGAGGGGGTCATGATCAAGCGCAAGGACAGCGCCTACCAGGCCGGGCGGCTGAAGGGGCCGTGGTTCAAGTGGAAGCGCGATCCCTACAATATCGATGCGGTGATGCTCTATGCCCAGCGCGGTCACGGCAAGCGGTCGAGCTATTACTCCGACTTCACCTTCGGCGTCTGGGCCGAGAGCCCGGATGGCGAGCAGCTTGTGCCCGTGGGCAAGGCCTATTTCGGCTTCACGGATGCCGAGCTCGAAGTGCTGGACAAGTTCGTGCGCGACAACACGGTGGAGCGCTTCGGTCCTGTCCGGGCGGTGCGGGCGGAGCCGGATTTCGGCTTCGTGCTGGAGGTCGCCTTCGAGGGCATCAACCGCTCCACCCGCCACAAGTCCGGCGTCGCGATGCGGTTTCCTCGCATTTCGCGCCTGCGCATGGACAAGCTGCCCCGCGATGCCGACCGTCTTTCGACGCTGACGGCGATGGTGGAGGTACGGGAAGGAAGTTGAGAGCAGGCGGCAAGCGGATGCCCCGCTTGTCTCAATTGCCGCCTTCAAAGCGTGGCGTTGGTGGAACGTCGGCGACCATGAGCAGATTGCCGTCCGGATCCTTCAGAGTGAAGAAAACCCTGTCCTGAACGGGCGATAGATGGGCGGCGCCGACCGCCAGCGCGTGGCGATGTGCAGCTTCTACGTCATCTGTGTTGAAGTGGAAGGCAGGCTTGCTGCAATGCGGGCCGACGAAGCCCTTGCTGTCGAGAACGAGCGCCGGTCCGCTCTTCATAGGAATGACGCAGAGGTGGCCGAAGAGAATCTCGCCAATGATCGGTCGGTCCAGCAGACGGAAATACCAGTCTCTGGCCGTCTCGACGTTGCTCACGGGAACGAACACGCCACCGATTTCGCTTTCTATCACACCAGCCACGCTAATCTCCCATGATCCATCAACGTTCTCTCCGCAGGTCGCGGAGTGGAGGCTGCGCTGATAGCACTGGATGGTGACGGGGCAACGACTGGCAGCGGAACGCCTATCGCGGTCATTGTTCCCTTGAAAAGAAAAGGGCGGACCTGCGGCCCGCCCTTCTTACTCCGATTATGTCGCGTCGATCAGAACTCCTCCCAGCTGTCGTTGCTGACGGCGACGGCGGCGGAGCCCTTGGCCGAGAAGGCATTGGCGATCTTGCCCATCATGCTGCGGGCGGGTGAGGCGACCGGGGCGGACTTCGCTCCGGCCTTGGCGACCGGTGCCCGCTGCGATGCTGGCTGGTAGGAGGCCGAACCGCCGAGCTGGAACTGGCCGATCAGGCCGCGCAGGCGGCTTGCCTCGTTGGCGAGGGTAGCACCGGCCGCATTGGCCTCTTCCACCATCGCGGCGTTCTGCTGGGTCACCTGGTCCATCTGGTTGACGGCGGTGTTGACCTCGGACAGGCCCACCGACTGTTCGCGGGCCGAGGTGGCGATCGCGTCCATGTGCTGATTGATGGTGACGATGTAGCTCTCGATGGTCTTAAGGGCTTCGCCGGTGTCGCTGACGAGCTTCACGCCGTTGCCGACCTCGGCAGACGAGTTGCGGATCAGGTCCTTGATCTCCTTGGCAGCGGTTGCCGAACGCTGTGCCAGTTCACGAACTTCCTGGGCAACGACGGCAAAGCCCTTGCCGGCTTCACCAGCACGCGCCGCTTCGACGCCTGCATTCAGCGCCAGCAGGTTGGTCTGGAAGGCGATGTCATCGATGACGCCGATGATGTTGGAGATCTGGCTGGATGACTGCTCGATCTTGCCCATGGCATCGACGGCATTGGCGACGACGGCGCCGGAATGGCGGGCGCTTTCGTTTGCCTGGATCGCCACCGTACGGGCCTCTTCGGCACGCTTGGAGGAGTTGGCGACATTGGTGGTGATCTGGTCGAGGGCTGCGGCGGTCTCTTCCAGCGAGGCGGCCTGCTGTTCGGTGCGCTTCGACAGGTCAGCAGCGCTCTGGCTGATCTCGCGCGATCCGCTGTCGATGGAGCTGGTGGATTCCGCCACTGCCGTCATGGTTTCGCGAAGCTGCATGACCGAGCGGTTGAAGTCCTCGCGCAGGCCTTCGAACTCCTCGGCGAAGGACTGCGTCAGCTGGACGCCGAGATTGCCGGCGGAAAGCTGCTTCAGGCCGTCTGCCAGACCCGTGGTTGCCTGTGCCATGGCTTCGGCGCGGATGCGCTCCTGCTCGGCCGTGCGGCGGCGCTGCTCTTCCGACTGCGAGCGCTGGGCATTCGCCTCCTGCTCGAGCCGGCGGTTCTCCAGCGCGTTCGTGCGGAAGACTTCAACGGCTGCCGCCATTTCGCCGATCTCGTCGGTGCGGCCGGCATAGGGGATCGCCGTGTCGGCATCGCCACCAGCAAGCCGCTTCATGGAAGCAGTGATCGCCTGGATTGGGCGGATCATCGTTGCGGACAGCAGGACGAGCGAAGTTGCGATGATCACTACGGTCGCGCCGAGGCCGATGATGATGCTCCAGAAGGTGCGATTAGCGGCGTCGGACGAGGCGGTTGCACGAGCGTCCAGCAATGAAGCTTCTTCATCGGATATCTGCTTGGCGATCGCGCGGATTGAATCCATGTACTTCTTGCCTGCGCCAGCAATTTCCATCGCACGAGCCTGCTCGACAGTCGTGGGATCGCGCATCAAAGCGATCTCCTTGCCAAGTACCTCCGTGCCCCAACCCTTGACCAGTGCTTCGAGGTCCGAGAACCGCTTCTGTTGAACGGCGTTGTCGGAGGTGAGGCTCTTGCCGAGTTCGAAGGCCTTCTTAAACTGGAGTTCTCCCGCCTTCTGTGGCTCCAAGAAGGCCTCGTCCCCAGCAAGAAGATAACCGCGCAAGCCGGTTTCCTGGTTCACCATCCCGGCGATCATGTCGTCGACGGCGCGAAGGACCTGGTAAGTATGTTCCGTCCAGCGCGTCGCGTCCTGCTGGGTGTTCGACGAAGTGAGACTAAGAAGGTTCACGATCAATCCTGCGATCAGGATTGAGCTGAAAGCGATGACGAGCTTCGTCATCGTTCGAAGATTTGCTATGAGGCCGAACACCGTATGCTCCTGTGCATGAAGTCAGAGCTTCAGAGGGACGACAGGAGCTTGCTAGGATCGGCGAGTTGACGTTGCCCAGCTTCTCGGCCCGTCACCTCTGAAGACGAGCTGAACCTTTCCCATTCGCCTTAATTAGACATGAATAATGGAATGGAACTTCTAGTCGGTGATTTCTTGCCGGTGGGAAGGAAAAACCAATCTACGGCGGCATGATCGATGCGGGCACGCCGCAGCCTTGACCTCAAAAGAAGAGGGCGGGCAGCTTGCGCCACCCGCCCCTGTCTCATTCAGCTGAGGTCAGATCGCCTCAGAACTCCTCCCAGCTGTCGTTGCTGACGGCGGCGGAGCCTTTGGCCGAGAAGGCATTGGCGATCTTGCCCATCATGCTGCGGGCGGGCGAGGCGACCGGGGCGGACTTCGCTCCGGCCTTGGCGACCGGTGCCGATGCCCGCTGCGATGCCGGCTGGTAGGAGGCCGCGCCGCCGAGCTGGAACTGGCCGATCAGGCCGCGCAGGCGGCTTGCCTCGTTGGCGAGGGTGGCACCGGCCGCATTGGCCTCTTCCACCATCGCGGCGTTCTGCTGGGTCACCTGGTCCATCTGGTTGACGGCGGTGTTGACCTCCGACAAGCCGACCGACTGTTCGCGAGCCGAGGTGGCGATCGCGTCCATGTGCTGGTTGATCGTGACGATGTAGCTCTCGATGGTCTTAAGGGCTTCGCCGGTGTCGCTGACGAGCTTCACGCCGTTGCCGACCTCGGCAGACGAGTTGCGGATCAGGTCCTTGATCTCCTTGGCAGCGGTTGCCGAACGCTGTGCCAGTTCACGAACTTCCTGGGCAACGACGGCAAAGCCCTTGCCGGCTTCACCAGCACGCGCCGCTTCGACGCCTGCATTCAGCGCCAGCAGGTTGGTCTGGAAGGCGATGTCATCGATGACGCCGATGATGTTGGAGATCTGGCTGGATGACTGCTCGATCTTGCCCATGGCATCGACGGCATTGGCGACGACGGCGCCGGAATGGCGGGCGCTTTCGTTTGCCTGGATCGCCACCGTACGGGCCTCTTCGGCACGCTTGGAGGAGTTGGCGACATTGGTGGTGATCTGGTCGAGGGCTGCGGCGGTCTCTTCCAGCGAGGCGGCCTGCTGTTCGGTGCGCTTCGACAGGTCAGCAGCGCTCTGGCTGATCTCGCGCGATCCGCTGTCGATGGAGCTGGTGGATTCCGCCACTGCCGTCATGGTTTCGCGAAGCTGCATGACCGAGCGGTTGAAGTCCTCGCGCAGGCCTTCGAACTCCTCGGCGAAGGACTGCGTCAGCTGGACGCCGAGATTGCCGGCGGAAAGCTGCTTCAGGCCGTCTGCCAGACCCGTGGTTGCCTGTGCCATGGCTTCGGCGCGGATGCGCTCCTGCTCGGCCGTGCGGCGGCGCTGCTCTTCCGACTGCGAGCGCTGGGCATTCGCCTCCTGCTCGAGCCGGCGGTTCTCCAGCGC